>CAZTZR010000004.1:0-90220 GCA_964618145.1 uncultured Kofleriaceae bacterium | reverse complement strand
TCAAGGACATTTCCGGGGGTCTTCCCAACATCCACATGGGTACGATTTCCCCGGATCTGGGAACCTCTCCGTACAACATTCCGGGGTGTGAACGTCCCGGCGGGGATCAGGGCGCCTTCATGAAGGGTGTGAACAATTCCTGCGCCAATCCCGTCAACCAGACATTTGTCGTGGACATTGAACCCCGGGGCTGCAACATTGAAAAGTCCATTGTTCCCAATGTTTCCACCACCTGCACCGCCCATGACTGTACCCAGGCGAACTGCAACGCCAGTGCGTTCGAGGATGCCGGTGGACAGCCCACGGAACCCGAAGGCCTGATGTTTGCCATTGATGACAATGGCTGCCCCCGTTGCCGCAATTACCAGAACGAGGATCTGGAAGACGTGTTTTCCTGCATGGCCACCCTGGGCACTTCCGGGTGCGGTATGGAACAGCAACTCGAAGCCATGTACCAGGCCATTACCGGCGGTCACCAGAACAACCGCGGTTTTCTGCGGGCCAATGCGTATCTGGCGATTTTCCTCATCTCCGACGAAGATGACTGTTCCACCCGCAACACCGAACTGTTCAACCCGGCCGGGGACATCAACTCCACGCTGGGGACCCTCACGTCCTTCCGGTGTACGGAGTTCGGCGTGAAATGTGACCAGGAATGGCAACGCATCATGCCCAGTGGCCAGATGACCTATACCAACTGCCGTCCCCGGGAGGCGAACGACCCGAAGAACATGCTGCATCCCATTTCCCGGTACACCAGCATGCTTTCCCAGTTGAAGGATTCCAGCATGTTGCTGGTGGGCGCCATCACCGGTCCCTACACGAACCAGGTTGTCGTGGGTCTTGACACCAACCAGAATCCCCGCCTGATGGCCTCCTGCGGCCAGCATCCCGATGGTGCGGATCCGGCAGTGCGCATCAAGGCCTTTGTGGAAAGCCTGATCCAGAAGCCCGAGGACATGCAGTGGGCATTCACCAGCATCTGCGCCAGCGACTACAGCCCCGCCCTCGTGGGTCTGGGCAACCGCATCCGTTCCCTGGTGGAGGTCCAGTGCATCACCACACCGCTGAACGGCTGTCCCGACCCGGCGTTTGCCAACGGATTCCCCAAGTTGACGAATCTTCCCGATTCGGAAGCGGCCCGTTGTGAACCTCTCTGTGCCGTCCAGGACATCGACAGTAACGGAACGATCACGGAAATTCCGCAGTGCAGTTCCGATTATCTGGGGGGGCATCCTCCCAAGCGTGACCGCAACCTGCCGGTTCCCCGCTGCTATCACGTCAAATTCAATCCTGACTGTGCCGTTCCCTGTCCGGAAGGCTCTGCGGCCCTGGGTTGCCATGTCACTCACAACCCTTGGTATGCTCCGTCCCGCGGCGCCGAAATCGTCATTTCCCGTCGCGAAGATCCCCCTCCGGGAACCAATGCCAAGATCGCCTGCGCCGGTCTGCCGCTGACGGAAAAACTCTGTTATGACGGGATTGACAATGATTTTGACGGCCTTGTCGACATGGCCGACCCCGATTGCCAGTAGTCTTTTATCCTTCCAGTCTTTTTTCCTGCTACAGAAAATCATGAACAATCCACAGGGTGGATAAAACCGTATTGTGTACGGTTTTGAATTGGGGTACGTTTCTCCCATGGCATTTGATGTGGTGGAATCCAACCGGCTCGAAGAACTCATCAGGGCGTGGGAAAACCGGCTGGAACCGGATGAACTGTTTGGCTCCCGGCTGGTTTTTTTGCCCTCAAGACATCTCTTTTCGGTATTCAAGAACGCGCTGACCCGGTTGCGGGGTGCATTTTTCCAGACCGAACTGACCACGCTGGATGCCTGGTTGTCCGGTACAGTGGAAAAGGCCTGCCCGGGAGGTGTTTTCCTGGACGCCGATGGTCTCTCACGCATGGTATTCCAGATTCTTCCGGATGACGAATCCATGCACCGGAACCGGGAACCCGGCATGCTCTGGCAGATGTCCCGGTTGATTGGTCGACAATTCCATACCCTGCACATGGATCGCCCACCCTTGCCGACCATCTGGAATCCCCCTGTTCCCTCCTTTGACGGGGAAACCGAAAACCAGTTGCGACGATTGTTCCAGACCTGTCTGGAATACGGAAAAAATGCAGGCATGCAACCCTTGATGTTTCCTGACGAATGGGTGCTCAGGAATGCATCGGACTGCCCAATTCCCCCGCGGATGCATGTGTTTGTCACCACTCCCTGGCCCATGAGGGACCGGCTTTTTTTCCAGGAACTTTCCGAAATCCGGCAGGTTCACCTGTATGTATTGACCGGCTGCATGGAATTTTTCGAGAAGGTGGAATCCTTTGGGCGTCCGGACCCCGAAACCCGTAATCATCCCCTGCTGAACCAGTGGGGTCGTCAACTGGGCAGCTTGCTTCTGGATGTTCACGCCATGTGTGATTACCAGAGCCTGCAATTGTTTGCTGAACCGCCAAAGGATACGGTTCTGGGCCGCCTGCAGGGGGACATCCTTCTGAACCGGCCACCCCAAAAGCCCATGCTTCATGCGGATGAAAGCCTGCGCATCTGGTCGTTTCCTTCCCTGCGCGAACAGTGCGCCGAAATAGCCGACGATGTCATACGGCGTCTGGAGCAGGAACCGGATCTGACCCTGCCGGACATCGCCATCTTGGTTCCGGAAAACAAGGATGGACTTTCTCCGGTCGAAGGACTGCTGGACGAGTTCCTGACCCGGGGATCCTTTGCCCTGCAACGTACCCGGTGGAAATCGGATTCGGAAAACCGGATGCTGCAGGCAGTACAAAGCCTTCTGGAGCTTCCCCTCAAAAAGGGGCATGTGGTTGCGGTGCGGGATTTGTTGCGTTTTGTACTGTTGACCGGATGGACACCGGAACAGATGCAGAAGGTGGAAGGATGGATCCGGCAGGCCGGAGTCGTCCGGGGGTGGCGAAACGCCGATTTCATCAACATGGATCGACAGCTGCAGACCCATTCCTGGGAACAGGGCCTGTGGCGCATGGCTCAGGGTTCCTGCATGTCCAGGGGTGGACCCTGGGTCTTTTGTCCTGAAGGCTCCGAGAGGGTGGCCCTGGAGTCTTTGGGTACCACACCAGACGACCGGGAATTGATGGTTCGGGCCATGGCGCTCATTTTGGCGTTGGAAGCCTATTGCCGGGAGGCAAGGACCGATCGGACCGTCGAACAGTGGATGGTGTTTTTCAGGGAGGCGGTAACGCGGTTCATGACACCCCTGACCGACCGGGACAACCGGGTGCTTGAACGGGTGCTGGATTTGTTTGGGCGGCACGAATCCAGTATGGCATGGAAGATCACCAAACGACCCATTCCCGTGGAACTCATGGTCCAAATCCTGCGGGAGGATTTTGCCTCCCTGTCGGTGACCCAGTCGCTGTTCAACGAGCGGGGCATCTTTCTCGGCGGATTGGACGACTGTCCTCTTTTGCCTTTTGTGCATGTCTACGTGGTGGGCATGGAAGACGGAGTCATTTCCCGGGAACCCTACTCCCATCTGGACCTTCGGACCCGGGATTTTTCCCGTAGTCGGGACACCAGCCCACGGGAAGCCGAAATGGGCAGGTTGCTGGAGTTGGTGTGTCACACCCGAAAATCGGTGACCATTACCTGGTGCTCCCGGAATCCGGTGACCGGCGATGACGTTCCGGCCGCATCGGTGGTCAGGGAACTGGTGGAATGCCTGGACCCGGACGGGAAAAAACTGGAGTCGAAAAAGGGAAGAATCCGGAAAACACCCCTGCCGCCGGAAAACACTCTGGATCCGCTGGAGCCTTCTGCTCAACCCCCTTCCAGGGTTGTCCTGAACTGGACGGAGTTGGCGGATTTGTTTCTCTATCCCATGCAGGTGACAGCCAGTTCATTTTTTCCTTCCAGTCGCCTGGACCGCCACGAAGTACCCGAAGAAGAGCCGAATGGTCTGTTCCGGCGTCAGTTTGTATCCTTTCTCGAGTCATGGATGGATGAACTCCTGCAAAACCCCCATGCCGAACCGGGTCAGCGGGTGCGGAGTTTCATGGACCTGTGCCAGGCCCTGGGACATGGTCCCTCCGGTGTGTTTGAACAGCGGGATTTTTCCAGAATGCAATCCATCGCTGGAACGCTTTGTGCAGGAGTGAACCAGGCCATCAAAAGCGTCGGAGGGAAAGAAGTCCAGGAAGGGGAAAACCATTGGATCCGGGATTTTGTGCGCTTTGAGCCGGGCCTGGATCCTGTTGCATCACCTGGATCCTGTCCGGCGTTGCGACTGGCGCAAGGGATGGTGCAATTGAAAGGCTCGTTGCCGTGGGCCAGTTCAGAAAGTGGAACCCTGCTGTTTCTGGAACACTCCAGGACCCCCGATTGCACGGTTCTGGCGATGCGTGCCTGCGTGGCCGGCTGGATGCTGGCCCTTCTGGATGGAAGTTTTTCAAAACACCCAAAGATGAATGTGGCGGTGGTGGCCCCTTATGCCGCGAAAAATGCCAGGGTTCGAATCTGGCAACAGGCGATGGCCAACGCAGGCACCGCGAAAAAATACCTGGAAACGCTGGCATCGGAAACCCAAAATCCCCGGAATCTTGTGTTCTGGCATATGCAACTGCTCGAAGAGATGCAGGCATATCCTCCCCGGGATTTTGATTCCTGGTATTTGAAAAGGGCAAAAGCCCTGGTGGCCCAATGGCGGGAGGTTTTCGGTTTTTGCCCGGAACTGGATCCCCTGCGGTATCCGGAAACCAGGATGATTCCGGACAGGGCGCTGGACCTGGTCCAGCGGTTGTACCTGGATCCTTCATCGGGGACTGCCCGGGTGTTTCAGGCATGGATGCGCCCGGCCATCGCAGCAACGGGTGTTCAGGAAAGCGAAGAGCCGGAAGAAGAATCATGAAACTTGATGAACTGATACAACAGGTTTTTTCCCGGCAGCCTGCCCGGGCTGTGGTGGAGGCTTCTGCCGGCACGGGCAAGACGTTCACCATGGAACATCTGGTGGTGGACCGGGTATGTCAAGGCGTGCCCCTGACGGAAATACTGTTGGTCACCTTCACGGAAAAGGCCGCCATGGAATTGCGCGAACGGGTTCGGGGACGTTTGGCCAAAGAGGCCATGAAAAACCCGTCACCCCCCCTTCTTCGGGCCCTGGCGGATTTTGACGCTGCCACCATGACCACGATCCACGGGTTTGCCCAGAGGATCCTGACGCAGTTCGGAGCTTTGACCCACCACCCTCTGGAACAGGAACTGGTGGAGGCCCGATCCCTGATTGAACCCGTCATTCGGGAACGGATCCGCACCGATTGGTTCCGTGACCCCGCTGCCCGGGCAGCCGTGTCGTGCTGGCTGGAACACCAGACACTGGATTCGATGATATCCACACTCACGCACTGCGTGGAGAGTCCCTATCGCCTGCGATTCGAGCAGGATCTGTCACAAAAACTGGAAGACGCCCGCCTTGGGCTGTGCAAACCCGGGGTGTTTTCCGTGTTTGAAACGGTTTTTTCAAGGATAAAGCCTTCAAAAAACGCGCTGGTCAAGTACAGGGAGTTTGTCAACCGGCTGCAGGAACATCTGGATTCCTGGCAGAATCTGCTGTTGTGTCTTCTTTTCCAGGATACCCGGACCCTGAACGGATTTGTGGGACAGTGCGAAAAGGTGTCAGTTCAACTGGACCCGGAAGATGGGGAAAAACTGGCGGTCTTCCTGAACCTCGTGGAACAGGTGGCGGTGGTCCGGCTTACACCGGTTCATGGCGCGGCACTGGTGCTTCTGCCGGATTTGCGCCTTGCGGTGGCACAAGCCAAACTTTCGAAGATGGTCTGGACGTATTCCGACATGATTCGTCAACTGGATGAATCCCTTCGGGATCCTGCCATTGCTCCCGCATTGATCCGCGAGGTCAAAAACCGCACCCGCATGGCTCTGGTCGACGAGTTCCAGGATACCGATCCCGCCCAGTGGAACATCCTGAAAACCCTGTTTCTGGAGGACCCGTCATCGTCCCTGATTGTGGTGGGGGACCCCAAGCAGGCCATCTACCGGTTCCGGGGGGCGGACCTGAACACCTACCTGCAGGCGAAAAAGGAAATCCTGGCAGCCGGGGGAACCCTGGTGCATCTGGATACTAATTTCCGGAGCACTCCGGACATGGTCGCCGCCATCAATGAATTCTTTTCCGAGTCCGCCAATTCACCCGTGTTTACGGATCCGGACATCCGGTATGATCACCCTCCTGGAGCCGGTATGCCCGATCTGAAACTGCTTCCCCGGTCGGTACCTGTGGTATGGCTGGGGATGCATTTTTGCGTGCATGCGAAACAGGAATCCCTTCCATGGGCCATGGCAAGACAGATTGCCCGGGAAATCCTGCGGGTGCGTGGTACCCGGGTGACCGGTGAAAAACCGGACGGGGAACGGATGGATGTGGAAGTGGATTTCGGCGATATCTTCATTCTCGTCCAAAAACACCACGAGGGGCGGGTGATGGGTTCCGTTTTGGGGGAATTCGGCATTCCTGTATCGTTTTTCAAGCGTGCCACACTGTTTGACGGTCCGGAGGCGGCCGCCATTCTGGACACCTTGCGTGCGGTGGCCAAACCCCAGGTGACAGCCCTGCAGAACCGTGCGTTCGCCACGCCCTTTTTCGGTATCGATATGGAACGGATAGCTGCTGCGGGTTCCATGCCACGCCATCACCCGGCCCAACAACAGCTCGCCTGCTGGCATGAACTCCTTCGTGCCCAGCGCCTGCATGATTTGCTGCATCACATGTTTCATGAATCCGGCATCCGGGGCCGTCTGGCCAAAGAAGGCATGGTGCGGGAAGAACTTCTGTACGAACGCATTTTCGCCATTTTGCGGCATGGTGTCCTTCGGCTGAACTGGAATGCCGATGAGTTGGTTCGTTGCCTGAACCAACTGGTTGAAAAAGGGTCAGGAGATCAGGATCTCGGGGGAGGAGATCTTTCCATGGAAATCACCGACCCCGGAGCCAACGCCGTCCGGATTCTGACCATGCACAACGCCAAGGGTCTGGAAGCACCGGTGGTATTTCTCTACGGCGGTTTTACCGGCAATCCGCCTACGGGAATCAAGGAGATCCCCCTGGGCGGAGAGCGGGTCATCCACATCGGCAAAATGGACCGTCAGGATCCTGCATCCGGAATCCTGCGAAAGGAAGAGGATTCCGAAGCCCAGCGCCTGATGTATGTGGCCATGACCCGGGCCCGTGCGCTTTTGTATGTGCAACTGTTCACCGGGGAACAAACGGATGACGGGAAACTGTCATGGGATGCGAATGCTTTCAAGGGTGCGAAAAAACAACTGGTGAACAGGGTCCGGGAGTGGATCGGGGAAAACGGCGATGCAAATTCCCTGATGACAATCCGCATGGAAAAAGAACCCTGTCGGGAATGCAGGGATCCCCCTGAAACCGTGAAAATGGCTCCTGCGGTTTTCCCGGATGGGGACGAAAACGGCATGGATGAACCCCGGACCTCGGATGTCGGGAATCTGCTGGCCCGGCGGTCTGGAAAGCCGGTATATTCCTACACCAGCCTGAAACAGAGAATGCCGTGGAATGAAACGAGCCCCCGGGAGTGGCTGGTGGATGCATGGAGTGCTCCGGATCCGGGAGATCTTCCCCCCGGAACGGGAACCGGTATTTGCATTCATGGCCTGTGTGAAACGGCAGACCTGCAATGGCTTCGTCTGGCTGCGGATTTCGGGGAATGGTTCCAAGGGCCCGGGGTGGAATCCTGGATACAGTCGGCGCTGGTTGCGGCACGAATCCATCCGGATCATATCCTCCGGGCTGCGCAAATGGTGTACCGTGCATTTTCCACATCCATGGAAACATCCTGGGGACTTCTGTCTCCGTTGAGTCACAGTCGACAGATGGTGCGGGAACTGGAGTTCCGCATTCCCTGGTCGGGAAAGCATGGTTTGCCCACGAACGTGGTTACCGGGGAAGGGTTTCTCATGGGTTTTTTCGACGCAGTGGCCGAACTGGACGGGAAACTCTGGATTGTGGACTGGAAGACAGATCTTTTGCCGGATTACGAGCCCGTCACCATTCGGGAACACGTGATCACCCATTACTCCCTGCAGGCCGAACTGTACATGCATGCACTCGCAACCATGCTCCGGGGAAGAGCGGAAATCCCCCTTGGCGGGTTTCTGTATGTGTTTGTCCGCGGTTTTTCCGGTTCCCATGGCCTGTTCTGCATCCCCGCCGGGGCCGGAGGATTGTCATGAAGACACTGCAATGGGTTCTGGAGGTTCTGCGGATGTCCGTGACAGATTTGGCCTCCCGGACCGTGTGTGAAGCCGCTGCCCGGGTTCTTGATGACATGCGGATGGAGCCTGGCTGGGTGCTTCTGGGGCAGTTGCTCCTGCGCCACTCCAGAACTGCCGAACCTGAACGCGTCCGGGTGCTTCTGGTTCTTGTGGCACTGGTGGTGGCGGAACAGCAGGGAGATGCGGGAATGGACCTGCACGAAGGTCGACTGGAAGACTGGATCCGGTTGATCCGGGAAGTTTCCGGTGACAAGTCCCTGGATGCATCCGCAGTACTGAACACTTTTCTGTCCCTGTTTCATTCCGGTGCCTTGAAGGGGTGCGTTTCCTGTGCACCGGAAGAGGACCATGCACCGTTGGTGCTGTGCCAAAATCGGTTGCAGTTTCGCCGGACCCGGGACATGGAAACGAACCTTGCCAGGATGATGGAATCAAGGTTGTCGGCGTTGCCGGCACAAAGCGGGACGGATCCCTTTTTTGGACTGCAATCCGGACTCGATGACAGCCAGAAGGACGTGATTCGGGGAGTGCATGGCCAAAAATGCGTGTTCATCACCGGGGGACCCGGAACCGGAAAAACCACCTGTATTTACGGGTTGATACAGACAATTTTTGCATTGAATCCTGATCAGGCGCCTCAACGGGTGGCTGTTGCGGCACCCACCGGCAAGGCGGTTTTCCGGGTGCGTGAAAGCCTGCAGAAGATGTCCTCTTTCCAGAGGTGCAAGGCCGATGAAGTCATTGGTGCGGGACGCCTGGAACCGGTGACCCTGCACCGGTTGCTGGAGTATTCCCCCACTTCCGGAAGGTTTTACCGGCATGACAAGGCTCCCCTGGACATGGATTGGGTGATTGTGGATGAAAGTTCCATGGTGGATTTGCAACTGGCCGAAGCCTTGCTTTCGGCATTGCCCGAAGAGGCGACCCTGGTATGGATCGGCGATCGGGAACAATTGCCATCCGTGGGACTGGGTGCCGTTTTTTCCACATATTGGGAAAAGGGTCCGGCAAGGTTTCCCGGATGCTTTTTCCGGCTGGAAAAGAATTACCGCGCCGGTTCCGTTCTGTCCCGGGAACTCGCCGGGTTGATGCGGGATCCTGCCCGGTTCGGATGGAGTGTAGGCAACCAGGAGCGAGAAGAGGGGCTGGTATTGCATCCTGTCATGGACGCCGAAGATTTTTCCAGGTTCCTCGACGGGGTGTTCGACAGGCATTTTGGCATGGATTACTGGGAGTCGGCCCGGCGGGAGTTGCCCCTGGATCTGGAGGAGACGGTGGTCAGGGATTCGGCTCTCGTGGATTTTCTGGAGGGGATTTGCCGTCGCGCATCCGCCCATCCGGTGCTTTGCGCCACCCATGCAGGTCGTTTCGGAACCCGCATGGTCAATGGGTTTTTCCACCGCAGGGCTGGAGGTTCGGACGCCCGGTTTGTGCCCGGCGAACCCGTGATGATGACAGTCAACGATTACTCCCGGCAACTCTGGAACGGGGATTTCGGAGTGGTTTTTTCTGCGGTACACAGGGGTTCCTCCTCCATGGGAGTCTGTTTTTTCCAGGAAGGACAGGTGCGGGTGTTTCCCCTGGTGAACCTGCCTGTGGAACGCGCATTTGCCTTTTCCGTGCACAAGAGCCAGGGATCCGAATTCGACTCGCTGTCGTTTGTGCCGGGTCAGGCACCTTCCATGCTGTTGACCCGGGAGTTGGTCTACACGGCCCTGACCCGGGCCCGCAAGACGGTGCACGTGGCCGGATCCGCCAGGGATGTCGAACAGGCTCTCGGGCGCAGGACCACAAGGCAGATGAACCTGGAAAATATTTGAAATGATAGAGTTTTTTGCGGCAATTCCCCGCAGGTACGTGGACAAAAACCTGCCTTCCGGGGCTTATCTGGTGTCCGCAGGCCGGTTCTGGAATCCCCGCAAACAAGTTTTTGATATTCCGTCCTTCATTCCGCAAAACCGGTATTTCATTGATTCCGGAGCCTATTCATTCCAGACGGGACTTCCCTATTCCTGGGAGCAGTATCTGGTTTTTGCCATGGGGTTTTCACCGGTGGCCATCTCCACGCTGGATGTTTTCGGCAATGCAAAAGCCACGGTGCAATGGCTCGAAGAACACCCGGAAATCCGGAGTTCCCCATTTCCCGTGGTGCCCGTGATCACCGGTTCCGAACCCGGTGAATATCGTTGGTGCCTGGAAAGAACCTGTGCGTTTTTTGATGACAATGTACCCTGGCTCATGGGGGTCGGTGCACTCAAGGGAAGACGGGACATCCGGCCCATCCTCAAGGCCCTGGACAACGACCAGGGGATTCGCTTTCATCTGTTTGGCGCTTCCATTGGCCA
Organism: uncultured Kofleriaceae bacterium; assembly: GCA_964618145.1. Taxonomy (GTDB): domain Bacteria; phylum Myxococcota_A; class Polyangia; order HGW-17; family HGW-17; genus HGW-17. The sequence continues at coordinate 79,578 of CAZTZR010000004.1, read as the reverse complement.
GTTGAAACAGGCTACTGCAACGGTTTTTTCCTGTGACAACGGATCCTGGAATGGCCGGTTTGGAAAGAACATCGATTTGTTCAACGCCATCATGCGTGAAACGAAACTGACCCAGAAACGGGTGGCCCTGGAGATCATCCTGCCCAAATACCGTAAGCACCCGGTTTTTCATGCGGAAAAATCAGGAACCTGATTTCCGGAAAAACAGTCAAACGACATGAATCCCGTTTTCATGATGGAAAAATGGGGTATACTCTTGTGGCCAAAGGAGAACTTCCATGATGCTTTCCGTGTGGATTCTTGTATTGTTTTCGGTTTCCGGCCCGACACCACCGCCTGCCCGGTCCCGGGTGCGCATTCCCTGGATCCAGTCACTGGAAAAAGCACAGGTGCAAGGGGAACTGTCGGAGGAACAGGTGTTGCAGTTCCGGCAGTGGTCCGTGACGTCCCCTGAAAAACTGCCGCAGCCGTGGCGAGAACTCTGGCAAAAACAGAAGGTTCCGGCCCATGCGGCCACGGCCATCCTGGTGGAGAATTTCCAGTGGCGAAAGACCCGGGGACTGCGCAATGATGCCTGGTATCCGCCGGTGAACCATTACCTCGACAGCGAGACATTTCCACTCCGGATAGTCTATCCCTCTCCGGATTTTCTGGACCAGGCGGAACACCTCCTGGCGGCGGCGGAGTTCAGTTGGCAGCTGCAGATTCACGAATGGGGATTCTGGCAGCCACCCATTGACACCCCCGAGGGGCGCTACCGCGTATATCTGGACGACACGGGCATGGGCGGCGGAGGATATCTGTATCCGGTGGATTTTTACCAGGACACCCCCTGGGATGATTGTACCTCCTTTGTCGTGGTGGATCGGCAAAATGCCCCGATGGACATGGAACCGGTGGTGGCCCATGAACTGAACCATGCCATGCAGGGGGCCATGGACTGCCTGGAGTCCATCAATTTCTGGGAAAACACGGCTACCTTCATCATGGCGGAAACCTTTGAATATGGCCGCGCCTGGCAGGATGCTTTCTTGCCCTATTTCCAGGGTTTTCCCCAGGAAAGCGTGGCCGGCGGCGACTACGAAGATCCGGAACTGGCCTATTTCTGGTACGGCGCTTTTTTGTGGCCCCATTTTCTGGGTGGCATGTATGGAGGGACAGAACCGCCTGCAGTGCTGATCCGGCGTGTATGGGAACACTCCGTCCAGGAAAGTGGTGGATACGAAAACACGGTCAGTTACCTGCAGGCCATGGAACAGGTTTTGTCTGAACATTCGGATACGACCCTCCACGAGGCGTTCGTTCATTTTGGAAGAAGCCGCATGCTCATGGGGGCTTATATCGACAGTCCCCTCGCGGACATGCCCGCCGGCAATGAATTTTTTTCCGATCACCCCCCCTTCACCAGTTCCTGGCTGATAACCGACAAGTCCCGGTACCAGCCCTGGAGCATGTTCTGGCCCGAACCCTACGGAACAAACTATTTCAAGATCTACCGGACCTGTTCCTGCCAGTTTGTCCGGGAAATCACCCTGACCCTGTCCACCACGAACGCGGACCCCTGGGTGCTTCTGTGGGTGGATCCGGCGACCGGAGAGTTCCAGAACCAGTATGTGGAAGAAGGAATGGCCCAAATGACGTTTGAACCACGGGCTGCCAGTCGGGAGTGGATTCTGGCGGTCATGCGTCTGGCACCCACGGGATTCCATTCGGACACGGTCATGGAAGGGGCTTCTTATACACTGGAAATGGGTCCGACCATTCCCGACCCCGAGTTGATCCGGGTGACCCCGTATCAACTGAAGCCCGGACAGACAGTTGATCTCACCATTCAGGGAAGGTTTTTCGTTGAAGGCATGCAGGTGGAGTTCACCCCGGCCGTTCTGACTGCAGGAGAGGTGCTTTTTGTGGATGAAGAAACCCTGCAGGTGCAGGTTACCGTGGACAAGAAGGCAGCAGCCGGGATTCTGGAATTGAAGGTGATTCACCCCGGGGCCGATCCGGCCTGGTTGTCCAATGCCCTGGAAATCCTGGAACTGCCGAAAAAAACCGGAAAGGTAGGTTGTGCCACCGATCCGGCCAGGGGAAGCTCCCCTGCACCGGTAGGTTTTTTCCTGCTTCTGGCCTGTTTGATGTTTTTTTCCCGCCGGTTTTTCAGATCCTGATTTTTTCCCGTTCGAAACCCGGTTCCGGGCGTGCTATACTCTTGCGTCACACAGGAGAGGTTGCCCATGCAATTTCGTTTTTCTCCCTTCCTGATGGTTTTGGTTGTATCGGTTTTTTCCCTTTTCCCGGGATGTCGGGGTGAAGCCGGTTTTTATGAAAAGGATTCCGGTGTTCCCGACACGGATGAACCCGATGTTCAGTGCCCGGAAGAAAACCGGTGCGGAATGGACTGTTGCGGTGAGGGAACTGAATGTGTGTTCGGACAATGCATGCCAGTATGTGAACAGGAACGGTGCCGGCTGGACTGTTGTGAAGAGGACGAGGAGTGCGTCAATGATATGCAGTGTCTGCCATTGTGTGAAAACGAACGTTGTGGAGACAACCTGACGGTATGCTGTCCCGAAGGGCAGCGTTGCCTGCACGGTGTCATCTGTGTGGCTGCCTGCGCCCACAATCAGTCCGTTTGCGGGGAGAACCTGGACACCTGTTGTGCCGTGGGGGACGTGTGCCTGAACAACGCATGTGTGACACCTTCAAACGTGTGCAACGACAACTTCGACTGCCCCAGCGATTTGTACTACTGTGACCTGAGCATCGGTCGCTGCCTTCCCCTGGGGGAAGGGGAGGTCTGTGAGGGAGAACCCACTTACTGGCCCATTGAACCGGTGCTGGAGTGGTACTGGCCGGGAGTGACATACAATGGCCGCTTCTATGGCAACATTCTGGCGTCCCCCATGGTGGGGGACATCAATGGGGACGGTACTCCGGACATCGTGGTGCCGGTGTATTCCGGGTCAGATATGAGCGACACAATCCTGGTGGCACTTTCCGGCAACGGGGATGGCAACGGGAATCCCCAATTGTTGTGGACCATTCCTTCGGCAGCGGATCCCACGGCGCCGAAACCCTACCGCAGTGCATCGGTAGCCCTGGCCAACTTTGATGACGATCCCGCGCTGGAAGTCGTTTACAATATGCATGGTGGGGGTATTCGCATAGTCAAGGGGGACGGCCTGACGGAGGTCTGCAACCGTACCCTGTACCCGGAATGCACGGGACGCCGCACTACCGGTATTCTCTGGAATCTTACCGGAGGACCCCATGTGGCGGACATGAACCAGGATGGTGTGCCGGACGTGGTGGTGCGCTGCTGGGTTCTGGACGGCAACAATATTTCGAATCCGGACATGGATTTGCTGAAACTCAACGGTTGTGGTGTCAACACCACCGTTGCGGATCTCAACGGGGACGGTCTGCCCGAGGTGGTGGACAACAAACGCGCCGTCACCATTGATCCGGGTCTTCCCGAAGGGCACAGTGTCCTTTGGACCAATTCCCTGACCCAGACGGCCGGCTTCCTTGCCGTGGCGGATATTTTTCCGGACATCCCCGGCCCCGAGGTGATTTTCATCCGTACCAATTTGTACATCCTCAATGGGCAGACCGGGGAAATCCTGGTGGGAGCCGGTGGTTCGCTCATCGATGCCAATGTGCCCATTCCCGGTGCCGGAAACGGCGGGGCGCCCACGGTGGCGGACTTCGACGGGGACGGGCTGCCGGAGATTTCCACGGCGGGACGTGCGTATTATGTGGTGTACGATCCGGACTGTACGGATCCCCCGTTACGCACGGGAGGCTTTTGCAATTCCGGGCGTACGGACATGATCCTCTGGCAGACCGAATCCCAGGACATCAGTTCCTCCCAGACCGGCTCCTCCGTGTTCGACTTCCAGGGGGACGGCATTGCCGAGGTGCTGTACAACGACGAGTGCTTCTTTTACGTCTATGATGGCACCACCGGGGACTGGCTTCTGGACCCGCCGATTCCCAGTTCCTCGCGCACGGACGCCGAATACGCCCTGGTGGCCGACGTGGACGGCGACGGCAACGCCGAGATGATCGTCATTTCCAATGCGGACCAGGCCATCATCCGGGACAACTGCCACATACACTGGAAAGAAGCAGGCGTGTCCATCGACTGGCTCTGCCAATACACTACCTGTACCGTGGGACCTGCCTGCACGGGGGGCATTGGTGGCGAATGCACCGGTGTGGGCTATCAGTGCGATGCCGCCGGCATCTGCCAGCGTCCCGGAGGCACCCACGGAGTGCGCATTTACGGGGACGCCTATGACCGGTGGGTGCGCACCCGGCCCGTGTGGCACCAGTTCAATTACCACGTGACAGACATTGAATTCATCAACGGTTCCTGGCAGATACCCCTGGTGGAGCAGGACAACTGGCTGACCCACAACAACTACCGGCAGAACGTGCAGGGCGGCGCCCTGTTTCCGGTGCCCGATCTGGCGGTGAACCTCATTGCCACCGTGGTGTGTCCCATGGAGGTCCGCCTTCTGGTGGTGGTGCGCAACCAGGGCAGCATGGGGGTACCCCCCGGCATTCTCGTGAACCTGCGCCGGGAGGACACCTCAGAACATCTGGTGACCCTTCCCACCACCACCACCATCCTCCCCGGAGGGGTCGAACGACTCCTGTATACCTACACATCCCTGGATTTGAACGTGGACATGGTGTTTTCCGTGACCATCGACGATGGCAACGTCATTGAGGAATGCAATGATGACAACAATTCCGCCATCTCCTCCCCCGTGCGCTGCGATCCCGTAGGCTGAAAAAACCTGGTAACTACTGACCAATCTGGATGACGAAGCCGCGGCTTTCGACATTGCCCAGGTTTGCTGCGCTGATGGCCCAGCGTCCTGCCGGCAGTTGGAAGGAAGTTTGGGTGGAGGGAACAATGCGTTCGATGACCCAGTCCTCTCCGGAGGCGGCATACACGATCCATGCCCGGATGGTGTCCGGCTGGTCGTGATCCACCGTGACAAGGGTTCCGTCCGCGGTGACCCAGGGATGGGCGGGAGTGATGTCACGTACCGCCACCACCGGCGGTGTCAGGGCCGGTTCGTGATAGAACTCGTTGAACAGCATGGAAGCCACGCCACTTTTGTTCGTGACGATATTGGTGACATGGTAGAAGATGTTTCCCATGGAATGCTGTTGCCGGTATTGCCGGCCAATCTGCACCTGCAGACGGAATTCATCCACGGTCCAGGACGCATTGTCCCCCAGGCGATACAATGCGTTTCCGGCAAAGATGTAATGACCGTCAGGACTGATTCCAGCCCACCAGGGCAACAAGGTGCCGTAGGGTTGACCACTGGAGGTGGTGGGCCAGTACAACTGGGGAGCGATGTAATCCACCCAGCGTTCGAGAATCCATTTTTTCGGATCCGAATACAGCACGTCGTATTGGCTCGTGCCTGTTATGCCGGGGGGCTCTCCGGTGCGGTAGATGCCGAAGGGACCCACGCCGAACCGCACATGGGGTTTTTCCGCGAATACGGCTTCGCTGACCAGTCGGACCATCTGGTTCACATTGTCCCTGCGCCAGTCGGCCAGATTCATGGTTCCCCCGTTGTTCAGGTATGCCTGGTGCAAAGGACCGTCCGGGAAGGTGTATCCACTGGTAGGCCAAGGATAGAAATAATCATCGAAGTGGATGCCGTCCACATCGTAACGGCGGACAATGTCGGCCACCACGTCCACAATGTGATCCCGCACCACGGTGGCCCCGGGATCCATCCACAGCAGGCTGTCTCCCCAGGGATAGGCGTATTGGGGAAAGCGTTTGGAGATGTGATTGGATGCGGTGGTCACCGTACGGGTGACCAGGGCACGATAGGGATTGAGCCAGGCATGCACCTCGATATTCCGGGCATGGGCCTGTTCAATGAGGTAGGACAGGGGATCGTATCCGGGATTCTGGCCCTGGGTGCCGGTCAGAAAGCGGCTCCATGGTTCCAGGTCCGAGGCATAAAAGGCGTCTGATTCGGGTCGCACCTGGAACACCACCGCATTGAGACCGAAATCTTCCACGGCATCCAGAATGGACTGGATCTGGACCTTTTGTGCATCGGCCGAAGAGGTGGAACTCGGGAAGTTGATGCCCCAGGCGGTGGCAATCCAGACGCCACGGAATTCGCGTTCGTGAAACACGTCTGCCAGTGTGGGTTCCACCACATTGGATCGGACGGTGACTGCGGATTCGCCCACCAGATCACCCAGACTGGCCGACACGGTAGAAAACCCGGTTTCCACGGCGGTGACCAACCCGGTCGCACTCACGCCGGCCACTGACAGATTGTCTGATACCCAGTTGACGTGGGCGGTGATGTTCCGGGTTTCGCCGTCATCGAACATGCCCAGGGCTTCCATTTGTGCCGTTTCTCCGGGCTCAAGCATCACTTCCGGGGGCACCACCTCGATGTTCAGCAACTGCAAGTTGTTCAGGGCATTGAGGTTGTTGATGTTGTTGATGTTGTTCTGCTGGTTGTTCTGTTTCGATGATTTCTTGTCATCGCACGCAGAAAAAGAAAGAACCAGCCCCAAGAGGGTACACAGGAAAACCGACTTTTTGCGCATGTATCCCGCCTTGTTCGCACATTTCGGGACCGGCGCCGTGCCGTTCCCGTCCGTTGCGGACCCCTGAAAGTATCCCCCAGGGAAAACCCCTGTCAAGGCGAAGTTGCGGCGGGTGGTTTCAGGGAAGTTTGCCGGTGGTGTAGTTTTCCACCACGAAGCGGCCTTTTTTCCGGGTGATGCGGGTCAGGGCGGTTTGTCCACCCACATAGAGATCCCCGCCGGGACCCACGATCATGCAGCGCATGTACTTTTGTTCCGACAGGTCAAAAGTCCAGGACTTGCGACCCTGTTCCAGGGTGACACCCTTGTTGTAATGCAAATGCCAGATGCGGTTCCTGGAGGTATCCACCTGCCGGTCCATGGCCTTGTCCTTGAAGGGTCCCTCATGGACAAACCGGTTCTGGACCGGATCGAACCGGTACATTCCGGTCCCGAAATCCATCACCCGGATGATTCCTCCCCTGGCATCCGCTATCAGGTGCCGGGGGTCGTCTCCGGGATACTCCGGACTTTTCAGGGAGATCTGTACCCAGGAGCCGCCCACCTGGCGCCGGATACCCCGCATGAAATCGATCACCCACAAGTCGCCGGTGGAGGAAAAAACCTGATGATAGGCGGAAACGGGAAGCGGTGGCATGGCAATGAAGCGATCTCCGGTTTCATCGTATTCCCAACGCTGCCGGTTCAAAAATGCATGAAGTTTTCCCCCGGGATCCCGGGACAGTTGGTATCCTCCGCTGATTTTGGTCATGTCGGCAGTCAGGTAGGTTTTCCATCCCGTATGGTCATGACGCAAAAGAGCCCCGTGGGTGCCCACCCAAAGGTGCACCCCTTGCACCAGCAGGGAAGAGGCGATGCCCGTGGCGTGCACCGCCCGGAGTTGATGCTTGTCCAGATCCCAGAAAGCGACCCCTGCCTGGGTGCCCACCACCAATTGGCCACGGTACAGTTCCATGGCGTATGCCTGGAAAAACCCGGTATCCAGTTTTCCGGCCGGCAAGGGGCAGTATTTCTGGTACAATCCGAGATACGACATGATGGAAGCCACTGCCGCGGGGGGAAGGTTCCGTTTGTCCTCCGGAAACCGGTTCAGTACTTCCATCGGTATCCGGTGGATGTCACACCACTTCTTTTCCGGAATGTTCTGGACGGCGACAATGGCATGAATCATTGCGATGGTGAAGTCATCGGGTGCCTGTTTTGTTGCAGCATCCAGCAATTCCATGGGCCTGGCCGCCCAGAGTCCGCCCCTTTTCCTGTCAAGAGGTTTGAAATCCGAATAATCATGCAAAGCAAGCAGGTACCCGAGAACCATCTGCTCTGCCGCCGAAAGATCGGAAATCCGCAGGTTCCGCCCGGACTTCCCGGAACGGCTTTCCAGGGCACCAATGAAGTCGCGGGCGTTTTGTTCTGCCCGGGGTTTCCAGGAGAGGGCATTCACACAGGCGGCTTTCTGGTCCAAAGGAGCCCTTCCCAGAAGGAAGTTGAGAATCAGGGGATTCATTCTCCCCTTGCGTGCCTCCACCACCGGAATCTGGGAATAGTGCTGGTGGAATTCCGTACTGGTGACAGGGCTGTCGGCATTTGCGGGAGATACAGCCGCCATCCATGCCAGAAACAAGACAAACAACATGGAAAAACGGCAGAATGTGAAGTAACCTGATGGTTGCATGAAAGACCTCCGGTTGGTACGGTTCCGGATTACCACAAAAACCGTCCAGGGAAAACCACGTCGTCAAAGCGCCGTTACGACCGGATTTGGTTGCAATTCATCCGGATTTTTCCCATATTTTTCATTCCAAAGAGGTGGCTCGTGCCCGACACCCGAAAAAAACAGCCCCATGTCACAGTTCGTCTGAAACCTTCCCGGGAGGATTCCGAGGTCTATGCTCCCCTGAAACTTCCGGATACGCTTGATGCGGTGTTTTTGGCTCCCCACAGTGCTGCGGAAGCGGTGGAACGCGTTGTGGCGCATGTCACCTGCCGTTTTCTTCCCGGACAATACGGATTTCCACTGCACCGGGAGGAACCACTGGAAGTCCACGTCCAGGAGGGTCTGACTGCAGAGGTGCACTTTTCCTGCGCCCGGATCAAGGGGGTTCAAACCCCGTTGGTCACTTCCCTGGAAATCGAATTTTCAAGTCCGCTGATACTTGACAATGTGCTCCCCACCCTGATGGCTTTGCCCCGGTTGTTTGACGATCGCGACAGGATGGTTCTTCGTGAATGGGCGGACCAACTTGGACTTCCCGAGGTTTCCGGTGCATTTGCCAGGTTTTCCGAGGCAATCGGAAAGCATGTACAGGAAGGAATCGGTCAGATTCCCGATGGGGAGATCCAGAAAAAAATCCGGTCTGCCGGAGAAACCGTAGGTCGGCTGTTTGACGGTCTGGTGGGAAGGATGCGGCGTCCCGAAACGGCGTTGCCTCTGGTGTATCTGAACCGGGTCCGGGGGATTCCCCGGAATCGCGGAAAATACCACGAAGTCGACCTGGCCTTTTCCGGGGAGATTGGATGGCCAGACCGGACATTGAAACGTTTTGAAAACACGGTTTTGCCAAAGACCCTGATTCCATCCCTGCATGGGGAGTTGGCCCATCTTTTATCACCCGAACCCCTGTCATCCGCCTTTTTGCATCTGGAACAAGTACCGGGCCTGCGGCTGGCCTGTTCGGCATTGAGCATGCTCAAGGAGATGGAAGGCGGATGGAAAGCCGAAGTCCGGCACCCGTGCGTGGGGTTCGAAGCAGTTTTACACGATCAGGCGGAACTGACCGGGGAAGCCACCATGGAAAGAATGACCCTTTCGGGTCGTTTTACCGCTGCCCAGGCGGACGGCGAACTCTGGTTCCATGCCCGGGACATGGAAGTGGAACAGCCTTCCGGAACCCTTTTGGCAGACCTGTCCGTACACCTGCAGTCGGATCCGGAACAATCCCCCGCAGAAGCCGCTCTGTTGAAGGCCTGCGGGGAGCCTGCAGAGGTTTCCACAAAGGTTGTTCTGAAATTGCATCCGGAGTCCCGCCTTTCCGATGTGGAATTACTGTTACGTTACCAACACCCGTTCGTGAAGGGGAAGGCGGTGTTCCAGACCCATCTGCAGCAAGGACGCATGTCGTTGGAGATGGAGTTGTCCCGGGCGGCCAGGGAGGCCTCCTGGCATCTGGACGTTCTGGATGCCCGCGCGGATTTTGCGCACCAACTGGCCAGCGGGGAACCCCTGACTGACGGAAACAGTCGTCTGGTACCCCAGGAGGTGTCCGGAACCCTGCAGGCCAGGGCATTTGTTTCGGGGAATCAGGAGATTTCCGCCAGTCTGGATGCGTATACCCGGTTTGACCTGATCGGAGAAAGCGATGTGGAACCGCTGCCGGAACTGGGGATGGATGCAGGTCCGCTTCTGGCGCGTCTTGGGGGGGAGGTTTTCTGTCAACTGCAGGCCCGCGTGATCCGGGAACAGCCATCCCGAATGGAATTCGGCGGCTCCACTGTCCGGCTGGACGTGCAAAGGCTGGAACTGGAACAGGGAAGGTACGGCTTTGCTTTCCCGAAAGGACTGGAACTGGATTTCCAGGTGGAGAAGGGCTCTCTGGATGCCACGGGCAGTGGATTCACCTCCGGCCGGGTATCCTGGGACATGCATGGTTGTTCCCCTTTGCTCACCCGCACGGATGAAAGGGGTGAGAAAACCGTGGACGTGCTGGTGCCACAACTGTGGCAGGGGGAATTGGGGGTGGTTCTGGATGAACTCGGTCATCTGGAGATTACCGGCATTCCCAAAGGTTTGTATGACGCCCATTTCTGGAATGCCCTGATCAATCCGGGTTCCGAACCGAAGCGCTGGATGGAAATTTTCCGGGATGACGAGGCCATGGACAGGGTCATCCGTTCCCTGGATGTTTTTTATCCGGAGGGAGCCTCGGCCCTGAAAAAAGTACGGGGTCTGGCCTTGCGTGCGGAAGCCTGCCTGAAGGACATGAAGGTGGAAAAGCCGGGTGATTTCATTCCTGCAAGGCAAATGGCAGTTTTTTTGACCCGAATGACCGATCCGGATTACCAGGATCCCGGTCTGCTGGAACAATGGCATGAGGTGATTCTTCAAACGGTTTTGGCAAAAGGTTTTCCCGTGGCAAGGGTCCGTCACCTGCTGGCGAGAGTGCTTCCGGAACACGACTGGCATTTCGAACTGGACCGTTTGTTGCGTCTGGGGGCGCTTTTGTTCGATCCCACGGAGAAGGTGCCCGGATTGACGTGTCTTGTGGAGCCACCTGTGGAACTGAACCCGGACTTTACCGTGAAGGGGTTGCCTTCGGCCAGGCAACTGGTGGAGGATGTGACTGCCGGACCTTCTGGCGACAGGCTGTCCATCCATGCCCAATTGGCCCACTATCTGACTCTGGAACAGGTTGAATTGTTGCTTTCCAGAACAGATCTGAAGTGGCATCCGATGGATCGTGCCCGTCTGGTCTGGGTAAAAAACATCAAGCAGCGCGTCCGGCTCTTCTCGGAACACTATGGAGGGGTGGGATATCTGCTTCAGCCCTGGGCGATTTCCTTTTTCCTGAGCGAGGCGGCCACAGCCCACCGGACAAATGCGCCTGCTCCCATGCGGTACCAGAATCCCCCATGCGGGGATTTCCGGATCGACAGTGAAATCATCCTTCAGGGACTTTTGGGCCCCCAGGACATTGCAGCACTTTTATTGTGTGGACTGGCTGCGGTTCAGGCCACCCGCACCGTACAGGTGAACCAGCACTTGCTGTACCGTCTGCTGGAAGAGTCCCCTCCTGAATGTGTCAGACAGGTGCTTTGTGCGTTGTCCCGGAACTCCGAACGTATCCTGACACATGTCCTGTATGGCTTGTTGAACCATCCGGGGGGTCTGTTGCGCGACCCGGTGGATATGGCGCTGGTCATCGAAAAGGCCACAGGGGTGGAACTGCCCCGCCAGGCGGATTATCTGGCCGGTGGCCGGCATGCCCGGGCCAGTTATTACGAGGCGCTGAGCAGGGCGGCAGGGAAACTTTTCAAGGGATTTGGACCCCAATGGGCGTTATTTGCGCACCTGCAACAGTTCCGGGAGGATCCCCCGGAAATTTCCATCCAACTTGCACCAGGCCTGCAGGAGAATGCCCAAAAGCTTCTTGCGCGGGCCGATGCCCTGGCCGGGGCCTGTACCTTTTCCAGACGGGAAAAGATCCGCCGGGAAAAAGCCATCGCGGCCCATCGCATGGCGACCATGGCCTTTGCCGACTGTCTGCATGCGAATCCTGCCGTGTACGGATTACCCTGGTTCAGGGAGGTTCTGGGTCGGCATTTCGAGGCGCTGCAGGTGCTTTCTGTTGTCAGAAACCACCAGCAGGACGTGGATTCCGTACGGTTCTGGCTGACCCGTCGTACCGGAAAGGACCATTTCGAAGGAGAACAGGATCTTCTCCATACGGTGGTTTCTGCCTTGTATGCGGAGAAAAAGGACCAGGAAGAAATCCTGCAGGATCCACTGGTGCGTCTTTTGTGGGATCCCCCCGAAGCATGCCTGGATTTTTCCATTGTCAGTTGCATGGGTGTCATTACCGAAGGAGCCCGGGGTACCGAACTAGCGGAGACATTTGAACGCTTGCGGAAACTGCGCGGTGTGGAAACGGTCAGGGCAGACACCCAGACAGCCCGATCCCTGGAATTCAATGCCGAAAGGGTTATCGAGGCGATTTCCCGGGTAAACACCCCCTACGGGCTGGTGGGGTATTCCCAGGGTTGTGCCAATGCCCTGTGTGCCGAATCTGCCATGTTTTCGGGCCCTCCCCACCTCCGGGAACTTGCCCGGGGTCTGAAGGGCCGCAACTTCCTGTTCTCCGCAATCAATGGTTCGGCCCATGGAACCTGTGGAGACTGGAAATTCCACAGGACCATGGTGGAACTGGACCGCATCATGAAACACTATCAGGGAATGTTCTCCGGAACTGCCATCCGGTTCTTCCTGCAGAACCTTGGTGCGCTTCTGGATTCCAGGATGTTCGTGCAGAATTTCGGGGGCATGGCCAGCCTCTCCCATGAAGGCGTTCGGCAACTTGCCCGGCAGGGGCAGTTCAGTCCTTTTGCTCCCACCTGCATCCTGCGTGCACAACTCGGAAAGGAAACCCTGCCCGAGGCACTGGAACTCCTTTCGAATTCCCTGACCGTCCAGTTACCGGACCCGCGGCACGACACCCAGGTGCAGGTGGACGAGGCGGTGGGGCATTTCAGGTACATACGCAATGCCTGGGTTGATACCCTGCGACATTCGGACATTGGTTGTCGCATACAGACTGGTCATCATTGGTCGCCTCTACTGAGGGAAACGGAGTTCATCACCACCAGCCGGGATCGGGAACAGGCCATTTACGACATGCCCAAGGATCGCCATATCTTTCCCTGGGTGGATCTGCTGCACCGGTTCGGATTCATCCATTCCATGGAAGACAAATAGATGCCCGGAACATTCGAACAGGCAGTGTTCCTGTTTGCCTTCTATTCCTTTTGCGGTTACCTGGTGGAGGTCATCTACCGTTCGGTCAACGCACGCAGATTTGTCAATCCGGGTTTTCTCCATGGTCCCTTTGTGCCCCTTTACGGCTTCGGAGCCGGATTTGTCATGTTGCTGGCCATGGTTTTGCCCGACAAGCCATTGCTGCTCCGGGTGATCGCCTTCGGAGTGACACTGACCCTTCTGGAATATGTGGTGGGATGGATTCTGGAAAGGATTTTCCATTTGCAGTTGTGGACTTATGCCGATACCCGGTTTCATTTTCAGGGCAAAGTCAGCCTGACTTTTTCCCTGGCCTGGACTGTGCTGGCATTTGTCTTCCTTCATATGGTGCATCCGGAAGCCCTGGAGGTGGTCAATCAGGCGGATGGTTTCATCCTGCGGTTGCTGGCCATGGCTTTTTCAGCATATCTTGTTCTGGATACCCTTTTGTCGGTGGCGGAACTCAAGGCCTTTGGAGATTTTCTCGAACGCGTCCGAACCGGTGCGTTCCTGATGCGGGATTTTGATCTGGAGCCGGTTCTGCGCCGAATCAAACGTCTTCGTGTGGCCTTTCCCCATCTCAACAGTCAGGTGTTTGGACTGCTGAAAAAGAACCTTCCGGGATCATTTCAGACACATTTGCAAACAGGATACAGAAGACTGCTTTCCAGTTTTCAGGAACGGGTTGCCCTGGAAGCAGAATATCTGGAACTTGTGGGCGACATACTGGACCATCCGGAATTCCTGCGGCTCAGGGATTTCTTTCACCACAATTCTTCCATTTATGAACATGCCCGGGCGGTTTCCTATCTTTCCTACTCCATTGCCAAAAAATTTGGAATCGACTATCGCTCCGCAGCCCGGGGTGGACTGTTGCATGACTTTTTCCTCTATGACTGGAGAAACCACGATGTTCCGGATTTGCCGAAGGAAAAGTTCCACGGATTTGCCCATCCGAAAATTGCCCTGAAAAATGCCGAGGAAAATTTTGAACTCAATGACATCGAGCGCGATTGCATTGTCAAGCATATGTGGCCCCTGACCCTGGCGCCACCGAAGTACCGGGAATCCTTTGTGGTTTGCATGGCGGACAAATTTGTGGCCTCCAGGGAGTACATCACCGGGAAAAATGCCAGGGAGACTGGAAAAACCAGTCCGGAAAACGAGGAATTGGCAGAAACTACAGTGGCAGGGGAACGGAACGGAGAATCTCGTCCAGGATTTCCTGGGGATCCAGGGCCACCAGTCCCCTGTGTTCCACATTCGGAAGAAGGCGATGGGCCAGGGCCGCCGGAGCCAGTTCCAGCAAATCATCCGGAATGACGAAGTCCCGGCCGCGGATGAAGGCCAGGGCCTTGCCCAGTTCTTTCCAGTTCAGAAGTCCACGGGGGGAGATGCCAATGCGCAATGAGGTGTGTTCCCGGCTGGCCTTTCCTACATCCAGCATGTAAGAGAGCAGGTTTTCCGAGCAGGAAACCGCATCCACGACGTTCCACAGGTGTTGCAGATCCGTGGAGTCAAACACCTGTTTCCGGGAGGTACCGGGGCGTCCCCTGAGAAGTTCCATTTCAGAAACGCGGGAGGGATAACCAAGGTTCAGGCACAGGTGGAACCGGTCCAATTGGCTCTCTGGAAGGGGATAGGTTCCGGCGATTTCGATGGGGTTTTGTGTGGCAATGACAAAAAAGGGAACCGGCAGGGGCCGCGTTTCACCGTCAGCAGTGACCTGGTTTTCCTCCATGGCTTCCAGAAAGGCACTCTGGGTGCGGGGTGCCGCACGGTTGATCTCGTCCACCAAAAGGACATGGGAGAAGATCGGCCCCGGTCGGAAGGTAAAATCTCCCGCCATGGGCAAGGAAAACCCGAGGACATCCGAAGGCAGCAAATCCGGTGTGCACTGGATGCGGGCGGCCCTCAGGCCGAGGGCATCTGCCAGTGTCCGAGCCAAGGTGGTTTTGCCGACTCCCGGCACATCTTCGAGCAAAAGATGTCCACGGGCAAGCAGGGTGGCCACACACAGTTCCACGGTTTTGCGGGAACCCAGATACACTTCATTCACTGCTGTAACCAGTCGGTCACAGAGCCGATGGGCATCCTTGTTCGCCTGCATCAAAATACATATCCCTTCGGGATGACCACGATGTCATCGTCCGTAACGGTAAACCGTTGGCGATCCTTGTAAATGTCATAGCCGATTTCCTCACCGGCAGGAATCCGGATGTCCTTGTCCACAATGCAGCGGCGCAGGCGCACGTTGCGTCCCACTTCCACTCCTTCGAAGATGATGCACTCTTCGATCTGGCTGTAGGAATTGATTCGCACCAGGGGACTCAGAATGCTGCGGTCAATCCGGCCACCGGAGATGATGCAGCCCTCGGATACCAGGCTGTTGGTGGCCAGACCCATGCGGTGTCCGTCTGAAAATACGAATTTGGCAGGCGGAAGGGGCTGGTTGAAGGTGTGGATCGGCCAGCGGAGATTGTACAGGTTGAAGGTGGGGGAGATACCCACCAGATCCATGTTGGCTTCGAAATAGGAACTGACGGAACCGACGTCCCGCCAGTATCCGCGTTCGCGCTCTGTCTGACCGGGAACGGAGTTCATCGAGAAATCATACACGAAAACCCGGTACCCCTCCTCCACCATGCGGGGAATGATGTTCTTTCCGAAATCATGTGCGGATTTCGGATCCTCGGCATCCCGGGTCAACTGGGAGATCAACGGGATGGGTTCAAACACATAGTTTCCCATGGAAACCAGGGAATAGCCGGGCCGGGTAGGCATTTCCTTCGGATGTTTCGGCTTTTCCTCGAATCCCACGACCCGCCAGGACGCATCCACTTCGATGACGCCGAATTCCGATGCCTCCTTGCTGGGCATGGGAATGGCTGCGATGGACAGGTCGGCCCCCACAAGCAAGTGGAAGTCGATCATCTGGCGCACATCCATGGTGTAGATGTGGTCACCCCCGAAAATCACAAGCAGGTCCGGATTTTCGTCAGCGAATACATTCAGGCTCTGGTAGATCGCATCGGCGGAACCCTTGAACCAACTTTTGTCCACACGCTGCTGGGCGGGCACGGCTTCGACGTACTGACCAATGATATAGGGAAAGTGCCAACCACGGCTGATGTGCTTGTTCAGGGAATCACTCTTGTACTGGGTGATTACCTTGATTTTGTGCAAGCCGGAGTTGACAAAATTCGACAGTACGAGATCGATGAGACGATAGCGGCCCCCAATGGGAACGGCGGGTTTTGCGCGGTCCGCGGTCAGGGGAAAAAGGCGGCTGCCAACACCGCCAGCCAGCACAATGGACAGGATGTTGCATGAATGCGAAGTCCGACGTTTCAAAATGGTCTGCATGCAAACTGCCTCCGGGTCAAAAAGGTCGCTCGGGGGAAAATAGCCTTAATACGTGAACAATGCAACAAAACCTGTCTGGACCTCCGGAAATTCGGCACAGGTCGGAAAAAACGGAAAACAGTTGTCCAGGGCGGTCCTGCCGGGGAGTCTGCCGGAGAAATCCGACCAAAGGTACATCCCGAAAGGCTCCTAAAAAGTGATGTACTGGTTTTCCTTGAGCGAAAGCAGATTTTCGTAGACATCCAGATCGGAAAGCGTGCTGCGATCCAGAATGACCTTGACCCGGCCGTGATTGTGCACGAGTTGCAGGATGTCCAGTTGCTCGGGGCTGAGTTCCCGCAGGGGTTTGGGAATGGGGGAGGCAAGTGCAAGCCGTGCGTCGGGAGCTGGGAGATCCTTTTTGATACGGTTGATCTCGTCGAAAATGCGCATGCCCTCCATGAGCAGGCTTTCCGTGCCATCCTTGATTTCGTTCAAAAATTCCGTGTCATCGGGGGGAAGAAGATCAAAGGTGCCGGATGTCCAGGTGATCAGACGGTAAAAGGCCTTGCTGGGTTCCAGATCGAAATGGTCATTGAGGGTGCAGTAGTAGACCTTCCCGTTGCGCAGGAAAATCCGGCCTTCCATGGGGGTTGAATGCACTGCCAGCACTCCCGACTTGCGGGAAGTGGAGAGCAACTGCAACAAATCCGGGAGGGGGATTTCGTCGATGGAACCGGACATGTGCCGGGTGATGGACATGGTGGACCGCCTGGAATTGGGGCCAGCGTCCCTTTCCTGGCTTTCTTCCATCTCGGTTTGAGTTTCTTCAATGGCGATGATTTTCAGCACTGAAGTACCGATCAGGATTCGGTCTCCTTCCTTGAGTTCCACGGGATTCTTGCCAACCCGTTCCCCGTTGACGAAGGTTCCGTTGGTGGATCCGAGATCCACGATGGTCAGTACGCCGCTTCGGCTGGAGATCCGGGAATGGTAGCGGGAAACCATGTCTTCCACGAGCACCATCTCGGCATCGGAAGAGCGGCCCACTGTAATGTCGCGGTTTTCCTTGATCTTGAATTGACCGCCCTGGTATTTTCCGGAGATGATTCTCAGCGCAAAATCTGTCATTGGTACTCCAACCTCAGCTGGAGAATACGGTATCGGGACCATATAGTCAAGGGGTCGAAAACACGTTTGCCATGTCCGGGTTTTTCAGATAAATTCCCGGCCATGGATCCGGGTCTTTTGCGCTTCATTCTTTTATTGTTTGTCATCAATCTTGTTTTTCAAATCATTCGCAGGTTCAAGGAAGGATTTTTCCTGGAACCCCTGTACAACAGTTTGCTGTTGGTGGATGCAGGCCTTTGCCTGACTGCCCTGTTCGTTCCCGGGCAACTGAATTCCGTGTATGCCTGGTTGGGAATCGGCATTTTTTGCGGCGCGGTTCTCATCCCTGCCTTGTTGTCCGTACTTGCACGGATTGCCATGAGCCGGACCCGTTGGGACCTTGCGCATCGTTTCCTGTCGTTGCAGCAGTTGTTTGTTCCCACTTTGGAAGGAAGACAAAGGCTGGAGCATTTGGTGCGGATGAAAAAAGCCCATGCCGGGGATGTTGAAGACATCGAGAGGGATTTGAAGGCGGAAATCTCCCGTGTCAGTGATCCGCTTCAGAAGCGGCTGCTTCAGGAAACCCTCGTGGAGGTGCTTGCCTTTTCCGGTCAATGGGATCGTTGCATGGAAGCTTTTTCGGAACTGGCGGGGGATGACCAGTATGAACTGAACCGTCCGACAATGGCGGTGGCGATTCTGCGTGCCAGCCTGGAAGTGGGTGACCCCGATCGCATGTGGGAAATGCATGATGCCCTGAACCGTTTCGACCCCATGGATCCCATGCTGCAAAGTGCGCTTGTTTCTTCGGAAATCATGCTTCTGTCTGCCCACGGGTATGCCGGGGTCATTGAAAAGGTCTTGTCTCCCCTGGATCGCCCACATCCGGTTTTTCCGGTGAGTTCCAAAAAGTATTGGGCAGCCCGGGCTCACTTTCAGTTGGGAAATCATGAAAAGGCACTGGAATACCTGGATTTTTCGCCGTCCATGATGCGGGAGAACCCTGTGCTGGCACGTCTGGCCGGGCGTTTGTGCAGACAGCCGCCCACGCCCTTTCCCGAACCGGAACACAAACGCCGTGCACAACTGGAAGACATGGCCCGTCGCCTGCCATCGCGGGTGCTTCAGATTCAGCCAATCCGTCCTCCCGTAGCCACATGGGTGTTTCTGACAGGCATGGCCCTGATGTTTGCCGTGCAGGGCATGCTGGGGGATTCGGACCGTTTTGCACTGTATCAACTGGGAGCCAACTGGCGGTCCATGAGCATTTCCTCCGAACCATGGCGTTTGGTGATGGCCATGTTCCTGCATGCAGGGGTCCTGCACCTGTTGCTCAATGGGCTCATGATTTTCATGTTCGGGCGGATTCTGGAAGTGCATTTCGGGTTTTTGCGGACATTTTCCGTGTTTGTTTTTTCCGGAATTGCCGGAAATGTGGCTTCGGCTGTGGCCTACCGGCAGGGGTTGTCGGTGGGGGCATCCAGTTCGGTATTCGGCATGGTGGGGGCTGTGCTCATGATGTTCATCGTGGCCCGGGACATGTGGCACCCGGTCTGGAGAAAAAAGCAGATTCAGCATCTGGTGTTTTTGCTGGTTTTGAACCTGTTTCTGGGATTCACCATGCCGATGATCGACAATGCAGCCCACATAGGAGGATTTCTTGGTGGGTCACTTGTGGGTTGGTTCTTCCTGATCCTGCGCATGAACCGCCCGTGGAAGGCTGCCCTGGTGCGGGGAATCGGATTGATTTCCCTGGGATTGGTGATTTTCGGGGTCACCATGGCTGCCCGTAATGTTCGTTCCATTCCCCGCTCCATTACCCAATGGAACCAGTTCGGACAGCAACTGTCCGTGGAGCGTCCTGTGTTCTGGATTCCTTTGAGGGATTCGCTCCAGAATCCTTTCTGTCCGATTCAGCCCACATTTTCGGTCATGCAAATTTCCACCGGGGAATCCCCCACAGGGCAGGAGGATGTGATCCGCCTGTTTCTGGAGAAGCATGAGTCCATGGGTCAGGGGGACAATCTGAAACTGGTCCGGCGCAGGGTGCACAGGGGGCGGACGGAAGCCCATTTCGATTTCACCTTCCAGAAAATCCAGGGTCGGGAGAGAATCCTTTTTGAAACCCGAAAGGGAAACATCTGGGCCATGCGGTTTGTGTATGCCGACAGTTGTGCCGATTCGATGGTTCCTTTCATGGATTCAATGGCCCGGTCCTTTTCGGTTTCTTCTACCAGGTGAGTTGGCTCTCCAGCGGTTCACTGCAAAATTGGGCCAAAGAAGCAGCCAGGGCCAATGCCAGGCGCTCCCGGTAATTTTCCTGAAGTACCCGTGAACCTTCCGATTTGTGGTCCAGAAAGCCTCCTTCAAACAGGATGGAACGGGTATTGTTTTCGGTGATGACATCAAAGACGGCCGGGGCAACCTGGGCGATCCGCCATCCGGCGGCGTCCAGACGCCAGGCCAGCCGCCGGGCCAGATTGCGGGAGCCGGTTGCCAGGCTGCGTTGCTCCAGAAGACTGACATAACGGCTCGCAAAAATGCCTGCATCCTCCGGAACCGCCAGGGAGGTTCCGGGTGTGCGGGTACGATCCGTTTCCGGAAAAAAGATCTCGATGCCAGTACGGTTTTTCAGGGGACTGGCGTTGAAATGCAGGGAGACAAAACAGTTGGGTTTCAGATTGCGTACCATCTCCGTTCGTCGGGTCAGACTCAGATACTCGTCTGTCCGCCGGGTCATTGCCGTTTTCACGGGATAGGCAAGAAGGGCCTTTTCCAGGCGCAAGGCCAGATCCAGGGTCAGGTGTTTTTCCGGTGTGCCATCAACGGCGATGGCACCGAGATTGGTCCCGCCGTGGCCAGGATCAATCAAAATATGTACGGGAGCGTATGACCACAAGAATAGATAAAGAACGGGCAGAACGGGCATGATTCACCTACACAAGAATACATATAACCCCTCTGTGGTTATTTGTCAACTTTCAGGTACAGATTCAGTACCAGACGGAAACCGGATCCCCGGTTTTGCGGTGGTGAATCCTCCGATTCGCCTGTGAGCGGGCAGATCCCGGGAAAAGACCGCAACGGCGGGATGCATCGCTGAAAAAGGTTTGAGTTCATCCGGAAAATCTGACACATGGAGGCTGAAACGTTCCGGATCCCGTCGACGTCTGCAGCGATCTTCAATGGGGTACACAAGTTTCATGCGCAGGGTCTGCTGGTTTGGAAGAATCACCGGGTAATAATGATCGGGTGCAGCGGTACCGCTGTCATCCGCTTCCGGATCCAGTGCGAGCAGTTGGCTGCGGATGCGTTCGGAAAAACCGGTCCTGGCATAAAACCCGTCCCACGGGAACTCGTCAGGAGTGTCGGTCCGGCGGTTAACGAGCACCAGACCGGTTCTGGCATCCACGATGGTGAACATACGGAAGGTGAAAACGTGGCCTTCCCAGGTGCGGGAAAAATCATCCGACAAAAAAAAGAGGAAGGGACCCAGCGTACCCAGAACCCGGGCATGGGACTGGTAATCTCCGGAGTTGTCCAGTTCCGGGTCTTCCGGCGGAACGGGCAAGGCAGGAATGGAAGTGCCCGAGTTGGTCCGGCGCAACAAAAACCCGTTTCCTTTTTCCGGTTGTGCGAAGGGAATGGAAACCACTTCCACAAGATTTCCCGAAACCATGAGGAACAGGCCGTCCCGGGTTTCCCGAAGGGTCCACCCGCCGGGACCCCGGGTCATGAAATGGGTTCTGGTTTGGGGGTTCTCGCCCGGAGGAAACCATTTCAGGGTGGTCCATACCAGGACTTCATCGGTGGAAGCGGGCAGGGAACCTGCGGAACCGGCAAAAGGTGCGGGAAGTTTTCCTGGCTCCGGTGAACGCACGCAACAAACGAGAAAAAGGCAGAAAACGCGTAAGGAGAAAGCCATCCGGTGTCGGCGACTACTTCAGGTTTTTGAACAGGTTTTCCAGTTTTGCCTTGGCATCGTCCGTGGAAACCCGTTTCGGGGGTGCGTCGTCGCTTCTGTATTCATATGAGTTGCAGAAATTCGGCTCTTCCCGATCCCGGATGAAATCGGTGTGCGGTTCCCGGCACTGGTTGTGAACACCGGGATCATAAAAAACACAGTTCTTGCAGCAGTGCAGATATGCGCCACAGTTCTCGCAGGTGTCCAGACGCCCCACCAGAATGCCGCCTTTGACCGCGAATTCCAACTCGTTACCACATTTGAAACAATAATATGCCATGCTTGATACCTCACAGAACCAGAGATACAGGGTTTTCACCCCTATGGGTGTTGAAGGATAGTGGAAGGCATTGCCGATGTCCATCCGGAAAGTCAGGAAAGTTGCTGGATGCCACTTCCGGTTCCATAATCCGGGTAATTATATTTAGTTTTAGCCCAGAAAGATCGTTCACACCCCAAATAGAGATCTCACCTGTTACGAAACGGTGAAAAACTGATCGGTTCACATATTGACACTGCAAGGTGCGTGCGCTTATAGTGTCGCCGGGCAAGATCGCCCATAGAGGATCTTTCATGAAAGGCAGCACCATGAAGAATTGGAAACTTTTGCTGATTGCATTCCCCGTTTTTTGGTTGGTCTCATGCGCTGTGGATGAATCCGATCCCACCAGATGGGTGAAAAGACTCAATGACACGGCGGAGCGTCGCAAGGATGCCCTGGAAAAACTGGAATTCATCTACGAAGTGGATACCACCCTCCAGGAAACCTGCAAGAATCTGACCGACGAGGAGTGGGAAAGATTCAACCGGGATGAGGTAAATCTCCTCAAGGAAACCGGGAAGTGGGACAAGTACGTGGATTTCTGCAAGAAATACAAGACCGGTCTGGACAAGAAACTTCCCCGGTTCCGGGAAGTCACCATTCCGGCTCTCCTGCAAGCCATTGAACAAAATTCCGATTGGCACAAGGATGACATCATCAAACTTCTCATCCGGTTCCAGGATCCGCAGAATCCGATTCAACTCGAAGCCGTCCAGAAACTGTTTCTGGATGAAATCAAGACTTTCGGCAGTCCTGCATACCTTTCTGACTGGGAACGGATTGACGCCCGGGTGGTCGTGGCCATCCGTGGCCTGACCGAACTCAACAAGATCAAGCCGCATCCGGATACCTTCACGGAACTGAAGGCACTTCTGGCCAAGATTTACCAGAACCCGGATCAGAATGACAGCATCTCCCAGGTGCGCATGGCCCTCGTGAACAGCATTCTGGATCTGAGGGGAACCGGCTCCAACCTCAACACGGCTTTCAATGAGCCTGCAGCCGAGATGCTGGTGGACATGATCCGCCGCGGTCGTCATGACACGGCCGATCCGGAACTGTATTGCCAGGGGCGTCATTGCAAGCAGAACTTCCTGGTGAACAAGAATGCGGCCGTGCAGTTGGGTATGCTGGGTATTGCCAACGAACGGGTGAACAACACGCTGGTCGGTTGCCTTTACAGCGTGGAAATCGGCCTCGGACGTCTGGGCAAGTCCTTCCGTGAATGCAAGGTCGCCCTTTCCAAACTCTATCGTCCTGAAATGCAGGGTTCCGACATTGATCCCGTGGGTATTCTGGCATTGCTGGCAGAAGGGGATCCGGCCCGTTATCCGCTGTCCTATGAGGACAAGACGGATCGATGGTATGCATCCATGGATGGCGAAAAACTGGTGATGTACGGTTCCGATCCCAACCAGAGTGCCACCCGTTCCGTCAGCAAGGACTGTATGGCCAACTATGACAAATTCCGCAATTCTGACTATTTCCGTTTTGTGACCAACCGTTTGTATGATGCCGAGCGGCGATTCCGCAAGGAACGCCCGGACAGGGATGGTTTTGAGGCGTATCTCAACCAGAAAAAGGAAGAACACCGAAAGCGTACGGAGAAGTGGGGCAAGGGAGCCTGTGAAATTTTTGACCTGAATGAAAAGGGCAAGTGGGATTCGAAAGACTCCGCTGTTGTGGAACGTACGGCGCTTGAAGCCTTGCGTGCCATGGGTGCCGCCAGGGAAATCCAGACAGTGTTGCTGGGCACCTACAGTTCCACCGCCATGAAGGCCTTTTGGGATTTCACTGCCGAGCAGTCTTCCCGGGCCGCCATGGAACGCTGCAAGAAGGAAGGCATGTTGCCCCAGTTCCTGAAAACGGAGTGCGTGCCCGAATTCACCAATGACATTTCCGGAACCAAGAGCCAGTGGAACAAACTGCGTGACTACAACTGGCTGATTGATACCTCGAAGGAAGCCATGTACAGCGCAGGCTGGTTGGCTACCTCGGCTGCATCGGAACTGGCGGATCGCACCCGGGCCGAGCTGGTTGTTCGTCTCCGCTGGTTGCACGACCCGCGTTCCACCACGTTTGCCGCCAAAGCCCTGGCCATGATGCCTTATGAAAAGAACAGTTTCGACGCACTCATGGACGTGGCGTCCTACCGCGAAGGTTCGGACCGCAAGAACATCTCCGAGGGATGGCACATCGCTACGGAACTCCTCTGGGAACAATTCCGTCAGCAGACCATCCAGTTGATTCAGACGGGTCGCAACAAGGCCACGGTCTGCCGCATGGACAACGAAAGCGAAAAGAAGGCCTGCGAAGAACTTTTTGACGCCCAGTTCAATGAAGTCATGAAGATCTTCCAGCAGTGGACCTACAACAAGGACCGCTGGCTGCGTTCCCGCTATCTGTGGATCAGCACCATGCAGCAGTATTTCGGATACTGGCCCGTGGATCCCTCCAACCAGAAGGCACGGCCTCTGGAGCCGAAGGAATTCCTGAGCCAGTACAAGGAACAGATTGACAAGTGTACCCTGGCCATCAAGGAATTCCAGAACAGCAAGGACCGGAACAATCCCCGCCTGGAACCCATCTGTGTTGGTTATGACGATTCCAGGCAGTACAAGTGGAACATCCAGGAGAGTCAGGCTGCCCGTGACATGAAGAAGGCAGGCCTGAACCCGAAAGAAGCCGAGAAACGTCTCGTTTTGTCCGGTTATGAACGTATCCGTCTGGATTTCCTGGAAACGGCTTTTGATTATGCCAGTGTGGAAGACTTCGAACGGCTTCTGGACATCAAGGCCGAAGACATCATGTCGGATCCGGGTGTCCATCCCCTGGAAAACATCAATCTGGATCGTGCCAATGCCCTGCAGAAGCAGAATCTGGAACTGACCGTCCAGCGTCCCTGGGACGACAAGATGGAGATGGATCGCCGCGCCCGCGCCAAGGAGATCATCGAAGCCGAACTGGATGAACTGAAAAAGCCCATCCTGCAGGCGCGCAAGTTCCTGTGCATGTACAACGAGAAGCAGGACAAGGCCGGCAAGTTCATTCCGGTGGCCGAACTGGAGAAAATGTGCGAAGGCGCTTCGGCGGACCTGCAGAACATCTCCAACCTGCGTACCATTGTCAGCCTGGTTTTCATCACCAACGAATGTCCGGAATCCATTGACGGACGGGTTCCCCCCTGTGCGGTCTTCGAAGAGGTGTTCGACGAAAAGACCGGGAAGGTCAATCGTGTCAGGA
Source organism: uncultured Kofleriaceae bacterium (assembly GCA_964618145.1). Taxonomy (GTDB): domain Bacteria; phylum Myxococcota_A; class Polyangia; order HGW-17; family HGW-17; genus HGW-17. The sequence goes on along the minus strand of CAZTZR010000004.1, from coordinate 54,480 downwards.
CCCCCTCCACCATGCAGATCAATACCCCCTGGAAGGTTCGCCGCAAGGCCCTGTTCCTGATCAACAACTGGAACCGCGAGATCAACCCGGCTGACCGCAAGAACATGGTGCTGGATCTGGCCCGTGCCTATGAAAAATCCGAGTTGGCCGTGCGTGAATCCATCATGATGACCCTGGATCGCTGGGGATTGGCGGAAGATTTCGAGGAAGTTTCCAAAATCATCCAGAAGGTCATCGATGATGAAACCGCAGCCATGCGGCGTGGTGGATGGTTCTGGATGAACCAGGATGCCCAGTGTCTTCTGGGGCGCCTGCAAGGCAAGAAATAGTCTTTTGAATTGACTTCCTCCCACTGTTCTTTTCCGGCGTGGTGTTGCCATGATTGAAATTGAAGTCATGGAAGGCGAAACCCGCGGGAAGGTATACGCCATCGAAGACCCCATCATCAGCATCGGGCGGCATCCGGAAAACCGGATCATCCTGCCGGATTACCACATCAGTGGAGAGCATGCCCAGATATTCTGGGAGGACAACCAGTACATTTTGCGGGATCTGCGGTCCACATCCGGATCGATTCTGGTCCGCAAAAGCCAGTCGATCCCCCTGGACGGAGCCGAGCGATGGGAAATTCCCCTCAGGGCAGGGGACATCCTGCGACTTGGAGCTCCGTTTTCCCCGGTGGTTCTGCAGGTCCGGAAACTGGATTCCGTGGAGGTGGATGGCCCGAAAACCCATGTGATGGCCGCCCGCACCCTGGAAGAAATCGACACACTGCGCAAAAGCGCGGACAAGGACAGGGATCTGGCCGCCATTTTGTACCGTCTGGTCCAGACCATCGGGCGGGGGGGGCTGAAACTGGATGCCGTTCTGGATTCGGTGGCCGAGGGTGTGTTCAATCTTCTCGAAAGAGCCACCAATGTCAGCCTGTATTTGCGGGATCCCGTTTCCCTTCGTTTCCGGATGGCCTATTCCCGATCCCGAGACGGCTCGTCCGATGCAGCGGGGGGTTCCCGGAGTCTTGTGGAAATGGTGCTGCGCAAGAAGGCCGCCATGCTGGTGGCCGATGCGCCCGAGGAAATGGCCCAGAGCGCATCCATCCTGTCTGCGTCCATCCAGTCCATCATGGCGGTTCCCATGTGGAACGAGAATCAGATCATTGGTGTCATCCAGTGCGACAACCGTTCGAAAAGGGGTCTTTTCCAGGAACAGGATCTGGAATACCTGACCCTGTTGAGTTACCAGTCGGTGCTGGCCATTGAAAACGCCAGGCTGTACCAGCAGTTGGAGGAAAAAAAGGAACGGGCCCAGTCGGAAAGCAACTACTTCAAGCAGCGCACCTCCGTTCGGTGTTTTTCAGACATTGTGGCCACTTCCATGGCCATGAAGCGCATTTTCGACCAACTGGAAAAGGTGATCGATACGCGCGTGGCCATTTCGGTTCGCGGGGAAACCGGCACCGGAAAGGAATTGATTGCCACGGCCATTCATTACCAGAGTCGTCGTCGGGACAAGATGTTTGTGGCCCAGAATTGTGCTGCTCTTCCTGAAACCCTGCTGGAAAGCGAACTGTTTGGACATGTGAAAGGGGCTTTCACCGGGGCGGACCGGGACAAGAAGGGACTTTTTGAAATTGCCGACGGGGGCACCCTGTTTCTGGACGAAATTGCCGATATGCCGCTTTCCCTGCAGGTCAAACTGTTGCGAGTGCTGCAGGAGGGTGAAATCCGTCCTCTGGGTTCCACGGTTGTCCGGTATGTGGATGTCCGGATCATTTCCGCCAGCCACAAGAATCTGGAAGAGGAAGTGGCGGCGGGGCGGTTCCGCGAAGATTTGTTCTATAGACTTCATGTATTCCCTGTGATCCTGCCACCCCTTCGCGAACGGAAAGAGGACATTCCCCTGTTGGTGGATCATTTTGTGGCGCAGTACTCCTGTGCCATGCAAAAGCAGGTGACAGTGGACCCCCAGACCATGCTGGAGATGCAGAATTATCCCTGGAAGGGCAATGTCCGGGAACTGGAAAACGAAGTACAACGGCTGGTGATCCTCGCCGACGACAACGGGGTGATCCGTCCTTCCGACTTGCGGTTGCAACTTCGGCAGGAGTCTGCACTGGTGGCGGAACAGGCTGTCCTCAGGGAGGGCACCCTCAGGGAAATGATGGAAGAAGTGGAAAAGCAGGTGCTTTCCCGTGTGTTGGTGGAATGTGACAACAACAAGACTCGGGCTGCCGCCCGACTGGGCATCACCCGGGAGGGTCTTCACAAGAAACTGGCGAAGTATTCCATGTGATCCATGTGATATTGAACTTCACAATCCGGGAATCTTGTGGCAAGGTGATTCACATGATGCAGGGACATTTCGGAAAGAAAATTTACATTGCAGACCCCAGAGACCCCGAAAGAATGGTGCTTTCCTCCATTCTGGGACGTCTGGGGTATGACATTTCCTCTTTTTCCTCGCTGGAACCCTTGCGTGAGAAACTGCAGGAAAAGCCCCACTTGCTGGTCCTGCATTCCCTCCTGGAAGGAGCTGCGGATCTCGCCATGTCCCTGGGTTCCTCGGAATGTCGGGTGATTCTGGTGGATCTTCCCATGGAAAGTGCCACACACTCCTTTTCCGGATTTGTGGATGCCACCGAGCACGTTTTGCGTGGAATCAATGTCCGGGTGCCCGAGATCGTCATGGTTGTCAATGATTTCATTTCCCCGCCCGAGGGAATGATCCGGCGGCAGCCCAGGGTGGCCGGTGGGTACGCCACCGAGATTCAATTGGCCGATGAAAGAATGATGGGACATATCTACAACCTTTCCGCGAGCGGGGCCTTTCTGGAAACGGCAAATCCCCCGGAACGCGACGAAAGGATGCACCTTCAGTTTCACCTGCCCAATACCACGGATGAAGCCTTCAACTGCGATGCACTTGTCACCTGGCGGGTTTTGCCCCATGAAAGTGCAGCCATGCGCTCACCTCCGGGTTGTGGTGTGCGTTTCCTGAACCTTTCTGCGGCACAGACCCACCTTCTGGAAGATTTCGTGGAACGCAAGGGCCGCTCGGAATAATTTTCGCACACTGTATACATGGTTTTTTCTCATGACAAACGAAAGCAGACTTGTTTCAATTGATGAACTGGACGGATTGATTCCTGCCACTTCCTGTTTGCCCATGGTGGTCCAATGGACGGAATTGCCCCTGCGGCAGGTGGAACAGACGGTTCTCCTGCTGGACGAAGGGGCCACTGTGCCGTTCATTTCCAGGTATCGCAAGGAAATGACGGGTGGACTGGATGAAGTCCAGGTGCAGTCCATCCGGGATTCCCTGCATTCAGTACGGGAATTTCTTGAAAGACGAAAATTCATCTGTGAGTCTGTGGCGGAGCAGGGAAAACTGACCCCCGGACTGCTGGAACTCATCCTGGAAGCAAAAACGCGAACGGAAATCGAGGATCTCTACCTGCCATACCGTCGACGCCGGCTGACCCGTGCCGACAAGGCAAGGTCAAGGGGCCTTGAGCCATTGGCCCGGGTGCTTCAGGGTCTGGATGCTCCTGGTTGTGCCACCCTGCTGGAAGAAGCCGGAAAGTACCTGAACCCCGATTCCGGAGTGGACAATGAGGAGGATGCACTGGCAGGGGCCCGGGACATCTGTGCGGAGGTGGTTTCCGAGCATGTGGCCCTGCGCGAGGCACTGCGGAATATCATGCGTCGCACGGGAATGCTGACTTCTTCCGTTATCCGGGGCAAGGAAGAACAGGGTGCGGCCTTTCGCGATTACCACGATTACCGGGAGCCTGTGTTCAAGGTGCCATCCCATCGTCTGCTGGCCGTGGCCCGCGGGGAAAATGAACAACTCCTGCGGGTGCACATCGAAATGGACGAGGCGGCTGTCCAGTCCTGCATGATCAGGCATTTTCCGCAGTTGAAAACCGAATACGAAGTGCATTGGGTACGCATCCGTTCGGATGCCTGGTCCCGGCTTTTGCATCCTTCCCTGGAATCGGAAGTGCGCCGGGAGATGAAGGAAAAAGCCGATCTGGAGGCCATCAGGATTTTCGTGGGCAACCTGCGTGAGTTGCTCATGTCTCCTCCTGTGGGAGTAAAACGCGTGATGGCTCTGGATCCCGGTTTCCGTACCGGTTGCAAGGTGGCCATCCTCAACGCCCAGGGCACGTTTCTGGCCCATCGGACCATATATCCGCATCCACCCCGGGAAGAGAAGGAATTGGCCCGGAAACTGGTCCTGCGCATGGTTAACGAGTATCAGGTGGAGGCCATCGCCGTGGGAAGCGGTACGGCCGGTCGCGAAACGGAGGCTTTTTTGCGGGAAATCGTCAGGGACGGTGAACTGTCGGCCGACATCCCCATTGTGCGGGTGGATGAAAGTGGTGCATCGATTTATTCGGCTTCGCCCGTGGCCCGGGAAGAGTTTCCGGATCTGGACCTGACCGTGCGGGGGGCCATCTCCATTGGCCGCCGCCTGCAGGATCCCCTGGGGGAACTGGTTCGCATTGAGCCCCGTTCCCTGGGAGTCGGTCAGTACCAGCATGATGTGGACCAGGCCCGTCTGAAGCAGGCCCTGGACGATGTGGTGGAAAGTTGTGTCAATCAGGTGGGCGTGGAACTGAACACCGCCAGTTTTTCCCTGTTGCAGTATGTGTCCGGTGTGGGGGAAAAACTGGCCCGGGGCATTGTGGCCTTTCGGGACCAGAATGGTCCGTTCCGGTCACGAAGGGAACTGTTGAAGGTTCCCAGGCTGGGGCCCAAGGCGTTTGAACAGTGTGCCGGTTTTGTGCGGATATCCAACGGTCTGCATCCCCTGGATGCTTCGGCCGTGCACCCGGAACGGTATGGCATTGTGGAGCGGATGGCGGTGGATCAGGGTATCCAGTTGTCGGAGTTGGTCGGAAATCCAAAGGCCGTTGAAGCCATCTCGCCTGACAAGTACTGTTCGGACGATGTGGGCCTGTATACGCTTCGGGACATCCTGGCAGAACTGCGGAAACCGGGACGTGATCCCCGCAAACAATTTGAAGTGGCCGGTTTTTCTGACGATGTCAACTCGTTCGAGGATCTGGAAGAAGGCATGATCCTGCCGGGTATTGTCACGAATGTTACCGCATTCGGGGCTTTCGTGGATGTGGGAGTGCACCAGGACGGACTGGTTCATGTCAGTGAGTTGTCCCATACCTTCGTGAAGGATCCGATGACCGTGGTGCGCCCCGGCATGAAAGTAACCGTGAAGGTGATTGGGCTGGACACGGTCCGTCGGCGCATTGCCTTGTCCATCAAGGCCTGTTTGGAACCTCCCGCCGGAAAGGTTGCGGGTTCCGGAACAGGGAGCCGCCGTTCCCCGGGTGATCGTTCGTCCGACCCTTCCAATCCCTTCCAGAAATTTTTCCGCGACAAACGCTAGAACATGGGCGCACTGGATATCGCCATCATTGCGGGTTATGCCGTTTTTTCCCTGGGTGTGGGGGTGTATTTCAACCGCCGGGCGGGTTCGGGCCTGGAAAGTTATTATCTGGGATCCCGAAGCATGCCCTGGTGGCTTCTTGGAATTTCCATGGCCGCCACCACGTTTGCTGCGGACACCCCGCTGGCAGTGACCGAACTGGTCCGCAAGGAGGGGATCTTCGGGAACTGGCTTTGGTGGAACATGCTCGTCGGACATGTGCTGGTGGGTGTGTTTTTCGCCCGGTTGTGGCGGCGCACTGGGGTGCTGACAGACGCAGCAGTTCTGGAATTGAGGTATGAAGGCCGTTCAGCCGCCGCATTGAGGCTGCTCAAGGTAATCAGCATCGGGGTATTGCTCAACGCGCTGACCATGGGATGGGTCATGCTGGGCATGGCCAAGGTGGTGTCCGTGGTGCTTCCCCTGGACCAATTGCTCAGCGAGATCTGGTGCATGCGTCTGGCTGGCTGGTGGCCATCCTTTTTCTTCATGCCCTGGCAGGAAGGTTTCATCGTTCTGGGTTTGAGTCTGCTGGCACTTGTGTATTCCTCCCTTTCCGGTCTCTTTGGAGTGGTGTGGACCGATCTGGTCCAGTTTTTCCTGGCCCTGGCCGGCGCGGTCGTCTTGATGGTTCTCGTGCTGTCTTCGCCCGAAGGTTCCGGACTGTTCAGTTCCCCCGAATTGCGGTTGCACGTGACGGCATGGCCGTTGGGAGGTTTCTTTTTGCCCCTGTCTACCTGGCTGGCCTATGTTGGCCTGGGCTGGTGGGCACACAAGTATGCCGATGGTGGCGGGTATATTGTACAGCGGTTGTGTGCGGCCCGCACGGACAAGGATGCCGGACGTGCCATGCTGCTGTTTGTGTTTCTGCATTACATCGTGCGGCCCTGGCCGTGGATCCTGGTGGCGCTTGCCAGCCTGCTGGTTTTCCCGCAGGTGGCTGATCCGCAGCAGGCCTACCCGATGATGATGATGCATTACCTGCCGCCGGGGCTTTTGGGCCTCATGGTCACTGCGTTTCTCGCGGCATTCATGTCCACCATGGACACCCACATCCACTGGGGTTCGTCCCATCTGGTGCATGACCTGTACCAGCGGTTTCTGGTTCAGAAAGCATCCGATCGCCATTATGTGCAGGTGGGTCGCCTGTCCGGTCTTGTCATTCTGGTTTTGGCGGTTGTTATTGCCGGAAACCTGCGCAGCATCACTTCTGCATGGAAAATTCTCTACCTGTTCGGAGCAGGTCTCGGGCCGGTGGTGTTGGCACGCTGGCTCTGGTGGAAGGTGTCGGCGGTCAGTGAGTTGGTTGCATTTTCCGCTTCGCTGTGCATTGCAGCCATTCTGGTCCTATGGGATCCGCCCATGGATTACGGATTGCGCCTGCTGGTGGTTTCCGGCGGTTCGGCTGTATTCTGGATTCCGGCCACCTTCTGGTTTCCGTCAATGATTTCTCCCCGGCTGGAGTCGTTCTTTCACCAGGTTCGTCCCCCCGCTGCCGGCTGGAGTGTTTTTGCCGCCAAAGCCGGGCATGACAGTTTGCGTCAGGTACTGATCAGGTGGGGACTGGGGGTTGGAGCCTGTGTGAGTTTCATTTATGGGACTGCGCTTGTCCTGTTCGGCCCCCGGCAGGCTGGGTTCCTGTTGTGCATGGCCGGATCATTTTTTGCAGTGTTTTTTTTCAGGGGAAGTACAGAAGAGTCAGTAGAAGAAGGCGCGGTGGAGAAGACTCACAGCGCCGGTCAGGTTCGATGATCCATGGACGCTGTTGCATCAGGACCGGCGCCAAGAGGGGAGCCCTATCGCGGGCGACCCGAATGAGGCCACAAAGTGGCCGGAAAAATGAACATGACCGAAGAACGGGCTCATCGAATCTGATTAAGACGATCAGTAGGTTTCCACGCACTGGGCGTTGACACACAGCAGGTTCCCGGAGCAATCCGCGTTCAGGAAGCACTCGGGGTTGATGTGGTGCTCGTCCATGCAGTATCCGCCGGTTGCGCAGATGGGGTTGCCGGGGCATGCGATACAGTCGTCATTGTCGGTGCAGGGCACGCGGCAGATGCCTTCGAAACATTCCTCACCGCCCAGGCAGTTGCCGTTGGTGTAGCACTGGGGACGCATGATGTCATTGGCCACACAGACACCGGCCCAGCAACGGTCATGGGCACCCGGGCAGTCGGCATCCATGTTGCATTCGTTATGGCACTGCCCGTTGATGCAGACAAATCCGTCGCCGCAGTCCACATTGTAGACACAATCGGTTCCGGCCATCGGGTCATCCTGGCAGAATCCATTGGTTCCGCAGATTTGACCGAATCCGCAGTGTCCTTCATCCAGACAGGCATTGTAACAGTGACCGTTGACGCAGACGCCATTTTCGCCACAGTGTTCATTGAACTGGCAGTTCCACATGGGATCCCTGGCCGGAACAGGTTCACAGGAACCATCCACACAGCGTTTTCCGAAGTCACAGGCCAGATCGTTTTCGCAGGTGACCGGGGGCTCGGGATCGGGAATGCAGGTACCCCGGTCGTCACACACGGGAGTGTCCCCGGAGCAGTCGTCTTCATTGACACAGCGGTCACTGTCACGGCAGACACCGTCATCACAGTAGGCACCATGTCCGCAACTGGCGTCATTGACGCAGGGTCCTGTTGGCTGGGGGGAGCAGACTTCACGTTCGTCGCAATAATAGCCATCGGGACATTCCGACGAGGAAGTGCAACCCGTCGTGGGGATGCAGCGGCCGGTATGCTCGTTGCAGTAACTGTTTTCCGGGCAGTCCCAGTCGGAGCGGCAGACATTGTCGGGATTGGGGGACCGGCAGGTTCCACTATCCCTGTCACAGAGTGTTCCTTGCGGACATTCCCAGTCGTAGTAGCAAATGATGTCCGTCGGGAAGCACTGGTTGACATCGAAGTTGCAATATTCCATGTAGTAGCAATCTTCGTCGCTGCGACAGAATGCGGGCCGGCATTGTTCATCATAACAACCGGTGGCATCACAGTAGGGACAGAGGGGTTCTTCGCAGGTCCCGGTCCAGCAACCGGAAAGGATGAGGCTGGAAAGAAGCACGGCGGAAAGTAAATAGAGTCTCATGGCTAACCTCCATAGTCGAAAAAAGTCATCAGCCGGCTGGAATACGAGCAAGTAACGTGCCATCTTTCCATCCAGTTTTTCCCGTGGAAAAACGCCGGTGACCAATTCAAGTGTAGTCAAAAAACGTGAAGTTGCAACCAACAGTTGCAAGAAGGTCATCGAAGGGTGTGATTATTTGTTCACATTTCGTATCAGGCAGTTGTCAGGAAACCACGGTAATGCGGAAAGCCGGCAAGCAGGGATCTCATTTCAGGAAAATACCGCCATTTTAGAGATGATAGATCTGGCGGACGGCTTCATAGATGGCAATTCCGGCGGCATTGGCCACGTTGAGGCTGCGGATGTTTTCAAGCATGGGAATCCTCAGGGCCCGGTCTTCGTGTCGGGCCAGCAAATCGGCCGGCAATCCCCGGGTTTCGGATCCGAACACGAGGGCATCTCCGGGGGAAAACCGAGCGTTGAACATGGATTTTCCAACTTTGGTGGAAAAGAACCAGGTGTTTCCCGAATGGCTGGCAAACCAGGATTCAAAATCGGGATAATAGTTCTTGTCAACTTTGTCCCAGTAATCCAGACCGGCCCTTTTCCTTTGGGGATGGTTTTCGTCAAAAGTCAGGGGACCGCACAAAATCAGGGGACTGCCGACACAGGCACAGATCCGGGAGATGGCTCCAACATTCGGTGGTATTTCAGGCTCTACAAGGACAATTTTCAGGGGATCGGAAATCGGATGCAGAAAGATCATACGTTGCGCTTTACCACAATTCACGTTTCATGTTAAGTATCACAAGCGGTTCTGAAACCATTATTCATGTGGAGTTGAAGACATGGCTGTATCGGGTGATTCTTTGATAAACCATATAGTGGGCGGTCGTTTCCGGATACTGGATATGTTGGGGGAGGGGGGAATGGGTGAAGTTTATAGAGGCTGTCATGAGCCTTTGGGGGATACGGTGGCCATCAAGGTGCTGAAAAAGGAGCACGCCAAGGATGAACGCATGGTGGCCCGTTTTCGCAGGGAAGCCCGGTCCACCAGCCGGGTGCAGCACCGGAACGTGGTTGGCATTTTTGATATGGGGCAACTGGATGATGGTCGTCTATATCTTGTTATGGAGTACATATCGGGCAAGTCACTGGTGGACATTCTGGATGAGCAAGGAGCCCTTCCCGTGAATCGTGCCCTGAGACTGGCGGTCCAGATTGCCGATGCCATGGCGGCAGCACACAGCATGGGAATCATGCACCGGGATCTCAAACCCGAGAATATCGTGATTCTGGATACCCCCGAGGGGGAGCATGTGAAAGTGCTGGATTTCGGGTTGGCACGGATGGTGGAAAATAACTTGCCTGAGGACAAGATTACCATGTCCGGAGAGGTGTTCGGAACACCTGTATACATGTCTCCTGAACAATGTTTCGGGGAGGAACTGAGTTTTCCCACGGACGTGTATTCGTTCGGAGCGCTCTTTTTTGAAATGCTCACCGGGGAACCCCCTTTTGAAGGAAACAACATCGTGGCGATCATGCTGGCCCACAAGAACCAGATGCCCCGGGTTCCTTCGGCAGTGTACCCGGAAAACGGCATTCCTGCGGAGCTGGATCAGATCGTGCTCAAATGCCTTATGAAAAACCAGGGTGACCGGTTTCCCACCGGGCTTGAACTGGCCAGGGAACTGCGGCATGTACAGGATCTGATCACCAAGCGGAAAGCCGGTGCCCCGGTGGACATCCAGGCCCAGAGGCGGGCCGCCACCAGTGAACTCGGAGCCGTGGGAGCGGGCTACAGCCTGACCCCGGGAGAAGTGCGTTCCATGGTCCGGGGCCGGTTGCGCACCCAGTTGCGCAAGGTACTGGAAGGACTGCGGCGCTCCCAGATGGTGTCACCCGGGATCAGTTTGGGCATGGCTCAGGTGTCCACCCACGAGGATGAGATTACGCAGTTGGTTCAGCAGGAAAACGGAATGGTCAACCAGATTCTGGAACTGGAAAACCATACCCGTCAGCGTGCCGGCCAATTGCGGCTTGCGGTACAGGACCTGAGTTACGACCGGGAACTTTTGTCGAGGCAACTGCAGTTCAATCCGCAACTGCGCTGTCTGGAACTGGTGCAGATTTTCCCTTATCTGGATGTGGGTTCTGCTCCGGAGTACGGAAGCGAACTGATGGCTGACATTTCCTTTCAAATCATGGAACTGGAAAAGAGAATCTCCGAGATACTGGGTCAACTGGAGCCCAAGCGCAACGAATTGCGCCTGGAACTGGAAAAATTGCGCCAGAAGCGATCCGAACTTGAAGGAATTGTGGAAAGCATGGTGGAAGCCATCATATGGGAAATGGTCAACCCCACCGCCATGTCCCGGTACAAGGTGGATTCGCAACTGCATGTGGAACTCCAGACGCTGGAACAGTACTACCGGGACATGTTCACGGGACAGACTTCCTGATTTTTCACTTCTTTCGGCTTTTGATGTTTTTTCTTTTTGTTTCAGCCGGTCGGTTGGTTTGGGGAGGGTCTTTTTTCTCCACCGGTCGTGTCACGGCACGGGAAACCCCCATACCCTCGATTTGCAACTCCGACAGGGTGGTCATGTTCTGCTCCACAGACGCCAGGAACGCGGGCAGCAAATCCGGCGGCAGCTGGTCCTGCCGGGAAGTGGAGAGGGCGTAGATGGAAACGGGTTTTCCTGCCTGCGTCACCAGCACACCCACCCCGTTTTTGTCGGGAGTGGTCCCCGAATAACCGGCGGTGCCGATGACCTGCCTGCGGGTCACGGTGTCGCCGACTTTCAGATCGTTCGGGATGGATCCCAACTGATAATAGGAAGACCTGATTTGTTTTTCATGTTCGATAATCACTCTGCGCCCCAGGGGACCCGCCCATCCGGCTTCCACCACCTGGCCCGGTGCCAGGGTCCATACCGGTGGATTCCTGTGGGCCGGAAAAAGGACTCCGCCGGTCCGGGGATCGGGTTCTTCCGGTGCATTGCCGGGAAGGGGGCGTGGCAGGAAAAATCGGAAAAATGACAGACCCTCCGCTGTGTAATACCCCCCGTTGGGTCCCCTGAATGCAAAATAGGATCCCTTTTTCCGGCTGACCAACTGAATTGCCAGAAGGGGACCATAGCGGGAGAATTTTTTATTGATGGTTTTCCGTTCCACCAGAATCCGCACGGAGTCACCCCGTTCCAGTTCGGACATGGACAGTTCATCCCGGAACAATGCAGCGATCAGCGGAACCAGTTGTGCATTCTCCCCCACGGATTCCAGTGCGGTTTTGAGATCTGATGCAATCCGGGCACCAATGGCCGTGACGGTGGTCAATTCGGGGGTGGTGATTTTCTGGACTGTAAAACCTTTGGGTGTTCGTGCCGCCTGCAGTTTCATCCGGGAACTGTAGATGTATTCGAAGGTGAAAATGCGGGTTCCATCCTCGTTGATCTGGGCGGTGAAGAGTTGACCGGGCTGGGCCCTGGCAAAGTTGAACAGGTTGCGGCTTTCGAAGGCACCCACCAGGCGCCGGGCTTCGGCAGCGTCCACACCGTTGCGGACCAGGCTCTGGGTGAACTTTTCCCTGCGCTGGACCCTTCCGCTGATGGTGCGGGCGGAAAGGGTGTCCCGCAAAAGCAGGTCTTCCTGGGTTTCGCCGGTGAGTTCGGCCGGCACCTGAAGGTGCAGGGAGGCCTTCCCCGGGGTTACGGATTCCCCCGGGATGTCTCTTGCCGAACGGGCCTGAACCACGGTGTTCTGCTGGACGGTTTCATCAATTTTCTTTTGTACGTTCGAGCAGGATGCGGGGGAAAAAAAGAAAACGTACAGATACAGTGCGGTCAAGGCTCCCGCTCCGATGGCGAACCGTTTCGCATTTTTTTTCCATTTTGGTTCGGGTTCGGGGAGAAGGGTTCGGTGTCGCATCCTGTGCGCATGTTAGTCGATTTTCATCATTTCGCAAGTTTTGGATGTCCGGAATGGGGTCTTGACAAGTGCTGGAACCCGGAGCATGAAAAAAGGGCATGAGTACACAGACGGTGTCTCCGGCATATGCAGGGATGCGCACTGGCGGATTCCATGGCAGGAAGGAAGCAAAAGCATGAAGAAATGCCCGACCTTGTTGTTGCTGGTTTTCATTATGGCAGGATGTACGGAAAAGAGGAAAACTGCAAACAATCTGAACAATGCAAACAACCTCAACAACACGAACAATGCAAACAATCTGAATAACCTGAACAACCTGAACAACGGGGGTTCTCCCTGTGCCGACATGGCACAGTCCGCCACGGACATGGAAGCCTATGATTTGCTGGTTGCCTGCCTTCGGTCCGATGACGAACCGGAAGCGGTCCGGCAGGCGGCTCCGGAAACGTTTGTGCGACTGGTGGAAAGCCGGGGAGGTTTTCCCGTCCGCTCTGGGGATCAGGTGGCATTTGTCTATGTGGCCAACGATATTTTCGGGGCATTTCCGGGGGAAACCTGGCCTCCGGGGCAAATCGAAGCCCCTTTCCGGGTGGCCGGTGACGGGAATGCCTGGGATCCCGAAGGACCCGAATTGACCCTGGAAAGGCATGATGTGTGGCATGTAAGGGTCACCTGGCCCGCCACGGCATCCCGCATGCGTTACAAGTTCGTCACCCGGGGAACCGACTGGTTTTCCGACCCGCTGTCGCGCCGGTTCCTGTACGATGCCTTTGGACGGATGTCCCTGGTCCAGGGCGGGACCGATGAGGAAGGGCAAGTGGTGGGGCATCTGGAATGGATCCGGGATGTGCAGGCAACGCGGCTGGGACGATCCCGTCCCGTATACCTGTATGTGCCCCACGCTTATGAAGCCGATCCGCAAGCCCGTTTTCCGGTGCTGTACATGCACGACGGCAACAACCTGTTTGATCCGGGCATGCCTTATGCCAACGGTTCCTGGGAGATGGACCAGGCGGCAGACAGCGAAATCGCGGCCGGAAACATTCACCCGTTCCTGTTGGTGGGTATTCCCAACAATGCGCATCGCATGGACGAATACACCCATGTTCCGGACGTGATTTCGGGGAATGAAATGGGTGGAGATGGTGAGGACTATGCCCATTTTGTGGTCACCGAACTCAAACCCCTCATTGATGCCCGTTACCGCACAAAGCCGGAACGGGAGCATACGGCAGTGATGGGTTCGAGTCTGGGGGGCCTGATTTCCTATGCCATCGGCTACTGGTATCCGGAGGTCTTCAAGTATGTGGGGGGCATGAGTTCCACTTTTGGATGGGGTCATATCGGGGCGGAAAATGATCTCCTGGGGGACTGGTACGGGGAATTGGCGGATCTGCCCTCCCGCGATCAGGTGTATTACCTGGACAGTGGCGGAGGGTTGGCCGCGGGTTTTTCCTCCTGTTACGAGCCCGGGGCCAGCGGGACGGACAATTATTGTCCCACCATCCTTTTCCGGGACATGCTGGTGGCAGCAGGAGTGGACACCTTTCCGGATGATCCGGACGCCGTACCGCTGACTCCCGAAGACATCAACATCCATCACTGGCACGAGGTGGGTGCTCCCCACAACGAGGCGGCCTGGCGTGCCCGGGCCCATCGTCCCCTGAGGCTGTTTTTCGGCCGTTCGTTTTTCCGGTGGATGTGAAAGCCAGGCGTGCCCGGGGGAGCCGTCTGGAAAGAAGCGGGTACAGGGTTTCCGGATGGGGGCAATTCACATGTACCTGAAGTCCTTTAGCCGTGCAGGTCAGGGTGATTTCCACGGTGCCATGCAGGGGATGCAGGATCCGGACGTGAACTTTCGGGGTCCTGCCCGGTTCCATGCGCACCAAGTCCAGTGTGGGACGCAACCGGTTTGTGGCATGGGTTGTTCCGGGCATTTCCGGATATGTTTTCCGGACGGCCCGCAGCGGGCCGGTTCGCGGGGGATGCAGGATGGGTTTTGCGGGATGAAAGGGGCCGGTCAGGAACGTCATGTCCTTATTATCGGAAAAATCGGTGCATCGTTCCGGAATTGTTTTGAAAAATACTTCTGCTTGCCAGAGGGTACCCACGCCCCGTATAGTGCCCGGTATCATGCGCAAGATTCTTTTTTCCTTGCTTTGTCTGCTGTTTTCCGGATCCGGATGCCGATTGAGACCGTCCTTGCCGGGACTGCAGGATCCGCCGCACATCTGTGAACAGGTGCCGGACTACGTGGGAAAAACCCCTCCCCGGGTGCGGGTGGTGGGAGTGTTTACCGTATGGTCCCTGGACTCCATGGTGCAGGCCAGTCGTTTCATGAAGGTGGCTCCCCGGTTTGATTCCGTCCAGGTGCAGTTTGTGGCGGTATTCATCGATCGTGAATCGGTTCCGGTGGCCGAATGGGTGGCTTCCGAGAAGCCTTCCTTCCGGGTGGTGCATGATGCGGATTTTGGCATCTGTCGCCGGCAGGTGAAGGAAGTACCTGTCACTTTCATCCTGGATTCCAAAAACCGTGTCCGGTTTTTCTATGGAGGCCCGGTCACCACGGACCAATTGCACGCCCAGATACGGGAAGCGTTGAAAAAATGATTCAGATTTTGAATTCCCGGCCCAAAAAATCCGTTTCGATGATCTCCGTGTGATACAGGGAACCCTTGAATCCCACTGCCCGTTCAATCTCCTTGCCATCCTTGAAATAGACCACAGTGGGGGTGCCACGGATCCTCAGTTTCCGCCCCACGTCCGGATTGGAACTGACATCGCATTCGGCAAAACGGACCTGACCCTTGTATTTTTTTGCGAAGGTCATCATCATGGGAACCATGGGTTTGCAGTGGGTGCATCCCGGAGACCAGAGGTCCAGCATGACGGGCAGGGGGCTTTTGGCGACAGCTTCCTGGTAGTTTGCATCGGTGACAGAAAAAATCTGGACATCGGGGTCGGCTTCCAGCCCAAAGAAACGTTTGATCCAACTCATGTCAGACTCCTTGCGGGAAAACGGCAAAATCCGGCAGAAACGGGCACAGGCAAAACTGGCATTCCATGCCTGCCGATTCCGTGCGGCGGATACTCTAAGCATGGACGGGAAATTGGCAAGGTCTCTTAGCGGGTGGCGCTGCGGGGGGCCATGCCGGTCTTTGGTTGGGCGGGTTCTTCACGTCTTTGAGGCGGGCGGGGCTGGTCCGGGGCATTCATGTCGTTTTCGGATGCGTTTCGATCCTGCTCATATTCAGCGATGATTTCCGCGCTGGCCCTGGCCAGTCGCTGTTCCCACGCCCTGTCCATGGCCAGCATCTGTTCCGGGGGAACAAACTGCCGTGCGTAACCATACACCATGGGGGAATCTTCGTCGTTGGCGCGGACCTGTATCACCATGCCCGGTCGGTTCACGCCGGACCACAGATAGGAAACCCCCGAGGGCAGGATGGGAAAGGACCACTCATACAGGTATCGGGCATCCAGAGGAGCCAGGTTGATGCAGCCGTGACTTTTCGGGATTCCGAAATCATCGTGCCAGTAAGCGCCATGCAGGGCCAGTCCCCGCCAGAAAAACATGGACCATGGAACCGATGAGGCCAAGTACTGGTCATCGGCACCCACCTCGTTCTGCATGTCGGTTTCGGCCACCTTCCAGTAGACGCGGAACACGCCGGTCTTTGTGGGATGCTGTTCCTTTCCGGCTGAGATCACGGTGGCGTAAACGGGTTTGTCTTCCACATAGGCCACCAGGGTCTGGCGGGCCAGATTGATGTCCATCCAGCGTTCCCCCTGCCTGACGCCAGGTGGAACACGGGCTGGAAACGCCGCTGACACATCCCGGGCAGCGATCCAGCGGCATGTGTCCACGCGATAGAACAGGGTACGCCCCTCCCGCCTTTCTCCAAGCAGGGGCAGCGGCTTTCCGGGAGGTGCTTCGCCGATGACGGTTCCCCCCGGCCGGTCGTACACGGGGACGGGCAGGCGTTCCCGCTTGCTGTTGCGCCGCCTGGGAAAGGCAAGCGGAAGTTTCAGGGATGTGGTGACCGGCGTGCCGTGGAAGGTGGAGGGAATATGTCTGGCAATGCGGTCCACCGGGACCAGTTGGTTTCGGCTGGTACGCCAGTAATTGACTTCTCCGATTCGCACAAACCGGCGGAACTGGAGATAGAATCCCGCCGGATGCCTTCCCCCGGGCTTTTCATTGAGCACGGCATCGCGATTGGGATACCAGGGGGTTCCCCCCACCCGGACATAGGCATATTGTCCTGGAAGAATGCTGTTTTCCGGCAGGGTTGGAAGCACATCCATGGTAGGCAGTTCCCTGGCTGGCCCGAAGTGGGACAGGCAGACGTATGCGGACAGTCCGATGCGCAGCCATCCGTCTGCACATCCCGCGCGGGCATTTACAAAGCCGGCTCTGGGGAGCCTTGTCTGGGGTTCCATGCGTCCCAGTTCCAGACTGCTGGAGGAAGGTTGGTCATAAATCCTTGCCGGGCGTGCCGCAGAATAACTCTGAATCCAGTCCCCCTTGCGGGGTACCCGGGAAAAACCGGCTTCGATGGCCTCCCGGATCCGGTCGGGTTCGGGGGGGGTGAGGTCCGGATTGGGTGGCAGGGGTTCGGAGGCGGGTGTCACCCTTTCCCGGGAAAAGTTGGTGGTGATTTCCTCCGGGACAGACAGGCAGCGGGGGTTTTTGCCTTCATGCATCCGGATCGGCGAATGGGCCTTAGCCGGGAATGACATCCAGCAAATGGACAGGAATGTTATGACACCGGCACGAACAAAACGCATGCAATCCTCCCTTGCTCGTTCACTTATGGATCAAAACCACCTATGCATGCAAAAAACCATGGTGTATACTATGGTGCATTTTTCTGCGTGACGGAGAGAAAGACCATGCCGAACAAGCCCTTTTATGTGATTACCCTGGACGAGGAAGCCTTCCCCCCTGCCTGGATGCAGAATGCCATCCTGTGCAGGATGGGCGTACAACCGGGGGATTCTGTCCGTGGGGACGTGTATGTCGACCTTTTGCATCCCATTTGCCTGGACCCCCCCCAGCTGGAGCGTTGGCGTCAGCAGGTGGGGTCCGTGGTTTTTGTTTCGAGGCTTCCTGTTTCCAAAGACAGTTGGCAGAGATTCCTGGATGCAGGCAGTGAAATCATTTTGCTGGATGACCTGGAAAAAAGGACGGATCTGAAGGGGGAAGCACGGGCGGAGAAAGTGGACCTGCACCAACTTGTTCCGGACCGGCCCGCTCCCCGTGGAAAACTCGATGCAGCCTCCTGGGTGGCCACCCTGGCGGGCATCCACGGTCAGCAGTTGACTGGAAACCTCTATCTGAAAACCGAGAAAATCAAGAAGGTCGTTACCTTTCTCCAGGGATTTCCCCTGCAGATCAAGTCCAACAAGTCCAGGGAACTTCTGGGACGCATGCTCGTGGACGAACAGGTTATCACCGCAGCCGATTGTGACGAATCCGTGAAACTGATGGGAACCGATACGATCCTCCAGGGTCAGGCACTGGTTCGCATGGGCCTTCTTACGGAGGAAGGTCTTGTGGCGGCACTGAGCCGGCAGTGGGGGATCAAATTGTTGGATGTGTTCGACTGGGTGGAGGGGGAATACGTTTTCAAGGAGGAAAGTGTGCCGGCCCCTGATTTTGCGCCGCCGTTCCCCTTCACGGAACTGCTGGCCGGTGGGTTGCTCCGGTTGACATCGGGAATCCTGGAGGCTTCCCTCAATCTGGCTTCCGGGATGTTCCTGGTGCCCCATCCGCTGCCCCACTGGAGATACCAGCCCCTTCCGGGCAACCTGGATGTTGAATTGTTCAGTCGGATAGACGGGCGTTCCACTGTGGGACAATTCCTGGAGGAGACGGGACAGGAACGTGTCCATATGGTTCATCTGGCTTCCCTGCTACTGTCCAATGTACTGCTTCTGTCCAGGCGGCCGCTTTCGGTTCCTTTGCATCTGGGGGGTTTTTCCGTTCTGCACGAGCCTGTGCTCCTTCCTGCCCGGCTCGTGGAAGAACTGGATATGGAATGGAAGGCCGGCATACAGGACGTGGGACGTCTGGAGTACTGGCTGAGGCTGATTCACCGGGACAGGTACCTGGTGGAAAAGCCGGGCGTGCGGGAACAGTGCGAAGTCTGGTTCAACCGGTTGTCCCATGACAGGACACAGCAGGTTTCCAACGCCCGGGATTTGCGGCTTTTCCGGCTGGACTGGAAGGTTAATTACAATGAGGATTGACTGCAGGTTTTTCCTGACGGTCACTTTCCTTTTTTCCGTGCTTTTCCCGGTTGATCCTTCCCGGGCGGGAGTTCTCCGCCGTCCTGTGGACATCTGTCCGGTGAGGTCATATCCATCCCATGGGGGGGAACTTTGCCAGTACGGATTGACAGGAAATGGTTGCCGGTTTGACTGCGGGCCCAACACGGCGCAAAGGGAGGATTCCAGGGGAATTTCCTACCAGTGTCCATACAGTACGGAAATCCTGGCGGCGGCCGGCGGCTGGGTGCTGGATGTCTGGTCCGTTTGTTCCGATGGGGATTTTCTTTGTGGTGGCGGTCTGGGCAATTTTGTCATCATGGAGCATCCGGGTGGCATCCGTACGATATATGCGGGACTTTCTGCGGCATCGGTTGTTCCGGGACAGTCCCTGGAATGCGGGGAGGTGCTGGGATGGACGGGGCGGACCGGAAATTTCCAGTGGGAGGGGCTGTGGTTTGAACTCCAGGATTTTTCGTACAGGAGTATTGATCCTTTTTCGGGACCTTGTAATCCGGAGTTTTTCTCCGGACTCTGGGTGGAGCAGAGTGGAGCGGATTCCGGTCGATCCTGTGCCGGTTCTTTGCACCCCAACGAAGGCTGGATCGGTTATGCCTGTCTGGACCAACCGGACTGCCTGTACGAAGGAGGGATCTGCCTGGATTCCTTTCCCGGGGGCATGTGTTCCGCAGAATGTGAATACGACTGCCCGCGGAAGTCCGGTTCCGGATATGCCGGGACGGTATGCATGGCAGCCCCCGGGGGGTCTTTCTGCGTGGCATCCTGTTCCGGAACCCTGTTTCCGGGAACGGGGTGTCGTGACGGATATGCCTGCATCTGGGTGTCCACTGTTGCCGGAACCCATGAACCGGGATGCCTTCCGGAAACACAGGAATTGCCTGACGGGGGGGTTCCGGACGTGGAACCGGACATTCCGGATGCGGTGGAAACGGATGTGCCTCTGGATTCCGGGGAACCGGACTCGGGAAACGATGGTGGTACCGGCATGACAGTTGGGGGGTCTTCCCCGGGATGTCAATGTCGTAGTATAATTATAGAAACCAAAGAAAATAACAAAACCTTGTTTTTCCTGGTACTGCTTTTCCTCTTCCGATGGACCAAAAGGGTTTTTTCCGTTGTCCTGCAAGATTTGACGTGATATAAACTCGGTTTCGTGAAACCCTGCATTTTCTCTTGGTTTTACGTGTTGGATCCCAGGAATGTTTCCTGCACTTGGCATTTTTAACCAACTTCCCCGATGGAGGTTCCCGTGGCTGAATACATCATTGAAGATCTGATCATCCAGTTGGAAGAGGCTTTGGAAGATGCGGCAACTGAATGGGTGGAAAAAGCCCGGGCCTTCGAGGCCGAGGGAAATACCCCCCGTGCCATGGACGCATGGACCCGTGCGGTCAAGGCATCCGAGAACGGCATTGGTCCTCGTGTCTCTCTGGCCAAGATGTATCAGGAGGCCGGAAGATGGAACCAGTATGTGGACATGCTCAATGACATCTCCAAGCGTCTGCCCGAGGACATGACCGAAGAGAAGTCCCGGTTGATTCACATTACCATTCCGGTGCTCAGGGACCAGATGAAACTCATGCCGAAGGTGGTGGATGCCTACAAGAGGATCCTGTCCATCAATCCCCAGGATACGGAAGCCTTTGATGCACTCGTGGAAATCATTGAAGGGATGTCCCGCTGGCCGGATTTGGTCAAACTGTATCAGGAACGCCTGGATTGCCTGACGGATACTTTTGAAAAGGCCGAAGTACAACTGGCGGTAGCCCGCCTGTATTCGGACAAACTGCACAACAAGCGTGAGGCGGCAAAGAGTTACGAAGCCCTGCTGGAACTGGATCCCCAGAACTCGGAAGCCATTTCCAACCTCAAGGAAATGTATGAACAGGGAAGGGATTACGAAAGCCTGATTGCCCTGCACAAGCGGGAACTGGAATTCATTGTCGATGCAGAGAGCCGTCGTGAAAAGACGCTGGAAATTGCGCAGATGGCTGCTTCCAGACTGAAAAAACCCGAGATACTCATCCAGTTGTGGGCTGAAGTGCTGGAAGTTGATCCTGGATGCATTGAAGCCCTGGAAAACCTGGAACAGTTGTACGAACGGGAAAAGAATTTCGAAAAAATGGTCGAAATCGACAGGCAGTTGCTGGATCTGGTGGTCGACCCCGCCAAGCAGGCCGCGGTTTGCATGAAACTGGCACCCGCCATCCAGGACAAACTGGATGATGCTGCCGGAGCGGTGGAGATCTGGCGGATGTTGCTGAACCTGGAGCCGGACAACCGGAGGGCTCAGGATGCGCTGAAAAAACTGCTTGTGGATATCGGCGAATTTGATGAACTGGAGGATCTGTTCCGTCAGTGGGAAAAACTGGAGGAATACATCCGCATCATTTCCAAACAGTCCGATTCGGAATCCGACAACGAAAAGAAGATTGATCTTCTGTTCCGGGAGGCCAGGATCTGGAATGATGAGTTGTCGAAATCCGACCGGGCCATGAAGGCCTACGAAAAGGTACTGGAAGTCGATCCGGAAAACCTTCGTGCAGCGGAGATGCTCATCACCCTGTATGAGGAGAACCAGCAGTTCAAGAAACTCCCCACGGTACTGGAAATCCGCATCCAGCACACGGAAGGGGACGATTTGCGCCGGGAGCGCATGGATGAATTGGCCCGCATTTTCGACGAACACCTTCGGGACAAGGAAAGTGCTTTCAACTGGTTCCTGGAGGCCTTCAAACTGGCTCCGGACACGGATTCCCTCCGGGAAGCCGCCGAGCGGCTTGCCGGAAGTGTGGAAAATGGATGGTCCCGTCTGGTGGAAGCCTATGAGGCTTCCTATGAAGCCTGCTCGGGGTCTGACAATGCGATGCTATTGATGCTGGTGGTTGCCAACGCACAGGAAACCGGGTTGGGTCAGCCTGAAAAGGCACTGGAAACCAACCTGAAAATCCTGGAGATTGATGCATCGAACGAGCAGGCACTGGATGCCCTGGAACGCATATACCAGTCCCGGCAGCAGTGGGAAGAATTGCTTTCCGTGTATGAAAGGAAAATCAATCTGGCTTTTTCCGACGAGGACCGCAGGGAATTGCACTGGAAAGAGGCCGAGATTTACGACACTCTGATGGAAAAGCCTCAAAAGGCGGTGGAAGCCTTCCAGGCAGCCCTGGACCTGATTCCCCAGGACGTTCCCACCATGCAGCGGCTTGATGCGCTGTATGCCCGGCTGGAAAACTGGCAGGAACTGTCCGATATCCTGGAAAGACAACTGGAATTCTGCGAGGAGGAATCGGCACGGGTTGAACTGAAGTTTCGCTGGTCCGAGGTGCAGGAGAGCCGGCTGGATTCCGTGGAGGAGGCCATTGAAGGATATCGGCAGGTGCTGGAATGGCAGCCCGGACATGAAGGTGCCAAGGAAAAACTCGAGCTTCATCTGGAGAGCGAAAACAAGCAGTTCCGCAGGTCCGCCGCCGACATTCTCGAACCCGTATACAATACCCTGATGGAGTTCGAGAGCCTTGTGAAGGTGCACGAAATTCAGGCCGAGACGGACGATGACCCCATTTTCATCCTGGATATGTATGTCACCATCGGAAACCTGTGGTCCGAGAACATCGGCAACAGCGAAAAGGCTCTGGACGCCTATTCCCGGGCAGTGAAGCACAGTCCGGATTCGGATGATGCCCGCCAGGCGTTTGAACGTATCGCCGAAATCGATGACAAATGGGCAACCGTGCTGGAGGTGTACGCGGGTATTCTGAAAGAAAAGGAAATGGGTGAGTTCATTCGCCATACCCTGCATGTCAGGACGGCGGAAGTGGCCCGGGATCAACTGCAGGACATCCCCACAGCCGTCACCCATTTCAGTTCGGCACTGGAAATCGACCCCATGAACGAACAGGTTCTGGCGGCGCTCGAAACCCTCTACCAGCAGACGGAAAACTGGGAGCAACTGCTTTTTGTCAGCCGCAAGCAACTGGAACTGGCCGAAGAAATGGAACGTCGTCAGGAACTTCGCTTCCGCTGTGGCACGATTCTGGATCAGAAACTGGAACGTCATCCCGAGGCCGTGGCCGTTTATGAAGAGGTTCTGGGTGAGGAACCCGATCGTCTGGCGGCATTGCATGCCCTGGATGTTCTTTATCAGAAGTTGGAACAATGGAGCGAGTTGGCCGACAACCTGACCCGGCAACTGGAACTGGCCGGTGAACTGGAGGAGCAGAGTGAACTGCTGCGTCGTCTGGCCACCGTTCAGCACGAAAAACTGGAAGAAACCGCCATGGCCATTGAAACCTGGCGTCGCGCACTGGATCTGGACAACACGGATGATGCGGTCATCGGGGCGCTTGAGGGTCTTCTGGACATGGAGGATCATGCGCTGGTGGTGGCCAACATCCTGGAACCGGTCTACAAGAACCTGGGTCGCTGGGAACCACTGGTTCGCGTGTACGAGATCGTACAGAAGAACAGTTACGATCCGGGTGAACAGATCCAGTTGATTCACCAAATCGCCAATATTCACGACGAGTTCATGGAAGAACCCCGCAAGGCGTTTGATACTTATGCCCGGGCCTTTGCCATAGAGTCCCGGCACATGGAAACGCGAAAGCAACTCGAACGTCTGGCGGAAACACAGGGTGCCTGGGAGGATCTTTTCAAATTGTACTCCACGGTGATTGATGCCATGGAGGACTCTGAAATCGCACTGGAACTGCAGACCCGCATTGCCGACATTCTTTCCACCGTTCAGGGAGATGTGGAACGGGCTGCAGCAGCCTACCGCAAGCTGCTTGACATATCACCGGAGTACATTCCGGCGGTGGATGCACTGGAACGGCTGTTCCTGACCACCGGCGACATTCCCCGGATGGTGGAAGCCATTCTGAAGAAAGTGGAACTTGTCGCGGACCCGGAAGAGAAAAAGCGTCTGGCCTTCCGTGTGGCCGAAATCCAGAAGATGGAACTGGAGGACAAGAACGCTGCCATTGCCACATATCGTCTGATTCTCGAGATTGATGACACTGAAATCGAGGCTCTCAATCAACTCGAAGCCATTTTCATAAATGATGAAAACTGGGAAAGCCTTCAGGATGTGTATGCACGGAAAGCCGATCTGGCACCATCCCTTGAAGAGCGCAAGTCCATGCTCTATACCCTGGGGCAAATGTACGACCAGGAACTGAAAAACCTTGAAAAGGCCATTGAAACCTATGAGCGAATCCTTGATGAGGATCCCATTGACGAAGTGGCCCTGCAGTCCCTGGACCGCCTCTACGAGCAGGCGGAAAAATGGCAGGAACTTATTCAGGTTCTGGATGTGGAAATACAGAATGCCATGAGCGACGTGGAGGTTGCATCCATCAAGCTCCGACTGGGTGAAGTGCACGAACTGCGCCTGCAGGCACCGGATGTTTCTGTTCCCCTGTACGGGGAGGCACTGCATCTGGATGCCGGAAATGATTCCGTCATCACCGCGCTGGACAGGGTGATGCATGGGGGACATGGGGATCCCCGTTGCGAAGGGATAGAGTATGAGCCCGAGGTGCGTACCTCGGCCGCCATTTTGCTGGACGAATATTATTCCACGGTGGCCGAACAGGAAAAACTGGTGGACGTTCTCAACGTTCGGGTGGAACAGAGTGAAGACACCTATGAGAAGGTGCAATTGCTTCACCGGTTGAAGGACATTCACGAATTCCAGTTGGATCAGCCCGTGGAGGCCCGCAATGACATGGCCCGGGCGTTGAAACTGGATCCCCGTCACGAGGAAACCCTTCGTGATATCGAAAAACTTTCTGCCATCATTGACGAGTGGGCTCGTTTGATCGAAATCTATGAGGAAGTTTTCGGAACCTGTGAGGATGACGAGGACCGGATTTTCTACCTGCACCGGATGGCCCGGGTGTACGAGGATGAATTGAAGGATCCGGCCAAAGCCACGGTCAAACTGGAGGCAGTACTGGAAATTGATGCGGAACAGGAGGCCGCGCTTACCGGTCTGGATCGTCTGCTGGGTATCCAGGAACGCTATCAGGAACTCAGCGGAATCCTGGCCCGGGAGGTGGAGTTGGCCCACATTCCCGAAGAGGCGCAGAATTTCCGCTATCGTCTGGCCCGCTTGCTGGTGGAACATCTCGGACAGCCTGAAAAGGGTGTCGAGGCCTACGCCGCATTGCTTGAGGAAGCGCCTTATCATGACGCCGCCCGCATGGGCATGGAAGATCTGATGTCTTCGGGCATCTCCCCGTCCAGGGTGTTCGAGGTACTCGAACCCTTGTATCGTCAGGATTCCCTTTGGGAAAGTCTGGTGGGATTGCACGAAAGATACCTGGATTTCGTGAAGGATCCGGAGGAACGGATCACGCTATTCAAAACCATCTGCGACCTGCAGGAAAATTACCTGAGGGATCCGCAAACCGCATTCGGTACCTGGGCCCGGGCCTTTGCAGAGGCGGAAGCCGACATGGAAATCCAGGACCGGCTGGAAGGTCTTGCCGCACAGATGGCCATGTGGCCTGATCTCACGGAAGTATATCGCGCCTCCGCGAAAAAACTGACGGCCCTTGCCCACCGGCAGAAGGATCAGGCGGAGGATTTGCAGGATCTGGCCATTCAGATCTGGCTCAAGGCCGCCCGTGTGCACGAGGAGGAATTGCATGATCCCGCCGGGGCCGAGGATGCCAATCTGGAAGTGCTCAAGATCGACTATGAGCACTATACTGCACTGGAAAGTCTGGACAGGATCTATTCCGCCACTGCCATGTATCATGAACTGGCCGGTATCCTGGATCGACGTGCGAAAACCACTCAGGATTCCTATGACAAGGTCCAGTTCCTGTTCCGGCTGGCCCGTGTCCACGAGGAAGAACTGAGGGACATGCCGGCTGCTGTGTCCGCTTTCGAAAACATCATCCGCGAGGAGGAGCACAACATCGAGGCACTGGAAGGTCTTGAGCGGATTCATTTTCATACCGCCGATTACAAGGCCCTGTTCCATGTGTATGATCGGATGTCCAAGGCGTTCTCCTCGGATGATGATGTGGCCGAAAGCCTGGCCCACATGGCCAAGATTGCATCGGATGCACTTAACAACCCACTGGGTGCCAAGGACCTGTGGAAACGGGTTCTGGAAATCAAGGGGGAGGAACCCCGTGCACTGAGGGAACTTTCTCTTCTTGCCGAAGCGGCCGGCGACTGGGCGGGCTGTGTCGACTACCTGCAGCGCATCACCCAGGCTTCCTACGAAACCGTTGAGCAGGTGGATGCCTATCTGTCTGTGGGCCGGATCTCGCTGAAGCAACTGGGGGATCATCGCCAGGCCATGGATGCCTATCAGGCGGTCCGATCCATTGATGCATCCAACATTGAAGCCCTGGAGAATCTGGCATTCATTTTCAACGAAAGCCAGGCCTGGGAGGAACTCGTCGAGGTGCTTGAAGTGCTGGTTGCCCTGGGGCAGGCGAGCATGACTCCGGAGAAACTCCGGGAACTGTATGCGCAGATCGGAAAGATCGAGAAGGAATACCTGATGCGGTCGGACCGGGCGATTTCCGCCTGGGAAAACGTGCTTTTGCAGATTGGCGGGGATCCGGAGGCCCTTGAAGCCCTCGAAACCCTCTATACGCAAAGCGAGTTGTGGATCGACACCATCCGGATTCTGGAAGAGAAGGTCCGCATTGCGCGCCAGGACAGCCAGAAAATTGAACTTCTTTTCCAGATTGCCGACATCTACGAAACCCGGGTGTGGGACAAGGCTTCTGCTGCCAACGCCTATGGCCGTGTGCTCCGGATCGAAAAACTTCATGTCAAGGCGTTCGAAAACATGGAACGCCTGCTCAGTGACCTGGACAAGTGGAAGGAACTGACGGAACTGTACCTGAAGCGGTTCGGAGATCTGGGGGGTCAGGAAGACGTGGTCCCATCCGAGAACAAGGATGAAATTGTTTCCATCCTTCAGCGGTTGGCGGTGATTTTCGAGGAGAAACTCTCTGACAGGGAGAATGCATTCTTTGCATTGTCCAATGCATTCAGCATTGCCCCGATGAACGATGTCACGGCGGATCACCTGGAACGTCTGGCCACCATCCAGAACAACTGGGAAGAGCTCATCGAAATGTATCAGGAGGCAGTGGACGCCGTCGAAGACCGGCTCGTGCGGTGTGATCTCCTGGTGAAGATGGGCAAGTGGTATACTGATCAACTCGAGGATCTTGCCAAGGCCTCCGAAGTGCTCAAACAGGCCTTGAAACTGGAACCCAGATACGGACGTGTCCACCTGCAGATGGCAGAGGTTCACCGCAAGAACAACTCCGTCGGTGAATACATCTCCGAGTTGCGTCTGGCACTGGATGTGGAAACCCGCGAGGATGTTGTCTTCAAGTCCGCCATGGAACTGGCCCGTACTTATGAAAAGGAATTCGCGGATATGGATGAGGCCATCCGCTATTACAAGAAGGCCCACGAGGCACGCGTGGCGGAGGAAGAGCCTCTCGAAGCCCTGGAACGGCTGTATGAGAAAAGCGCCAAATGGCGCGAATTGATTGATATTCTCGGGGAACGCATTGAACGCAGTTCCAACGAGGAGGAAATCTTCGATCTGAAGATGAAGATTGCCGACCTGTACGATGACCGTCGTGAGTTGCCCTCCCGTGCCATCGAAACCTACAATGAGATTCTGGATGCAAATCCGGAAAACCTCATGGTCATGCGCAAACTCGAGGAAATGTATGACAAGGTTGGAGACATGGAGGAATATCTGGCCATCCTGGAACGCCAGATGAATTTCGTATCCCATGATGACGAGCGCATTCGCAAGTCACACCAGATGGCCGCGGTCTGGGAGGAGCATTTTGAAAAGCCCGACAAGGCCATCGAATGTTATGAGGCGATCCTGGCGATCAGCGACAAGGATGAACGATCATACCAGAATCTTGCCCGTTTGTACCGGCAGGAGAAGAAGTGGTCTGAGTATATTGAAGTAATCTATCGTCACATCTACACCAAGCATGATCCCAAGGATCGGGTCAGGCTGTACAAGTCTGCGGCGGAAGTGCTGGAGAAACACCTGAATGAACCGGAACGGGCCATGGATGCCTACAATGCGGTGCTGGATGACGATGCCATGGATCTGGACGCGCTGACAGCGTTGTCCCGCCTCTATGAACAGCATGAAGACTGGGATCGTTGCATGGATGTATCCACCCGTCTTGTGGATCTGATCACCGATCAGAATGCAAAGGTGGATCTGTATTTCCGCATCGGAAAAATTTCCGAAGAATACCTGCACAACCATTCCGAAGCCGAGCGCATGTATGCAGAGGCACTGGCCATCAATCCGTCCTTTGTGCCCGCCCTGCGGAAACTTTCCAACATCTATGGCGAACGGGGAGACTGGCTCAAGGCTTCCAAGATGCTGGAAACCGCCCAGACCCACACTGCCAATCTGGTGGACAAGGCCGGGTACCTTTACCAGGGCGGCGTGATTCGTCTGGATTACCTGGATGACCCCGACCGGGCCATGGAACTGCTGGAAGCGTGTCTGGACATCGATCCCGAGCATGTGGATGCCGCCCTGCGGTATACGGACATTCTCTGGGACCGCGAAAAGTACGGCGACATGTTCCCGCACCTGCAGATGTTGGTGCGGAAACTGGAAAATTCGTCTCCGGATCGGGAGTTGATGTCGCGTGTGTATTATCGGTTCGGTCGTTCCGCCGAAGCGCGCAACGAATTGGAGAAAGCCCAGAAAGCCTACTACAGCGCCTATCAAATCGAAAAGACTTCCCTGCCAATTCTCCAGGGGATGGCTTCCGTCTGCTATTCGCTGGAACAATGGGAGCAGGCGTTCAAGTTGTACAAGCAGATCCTGGTGCATCCCCAGGCGGAATCCGATCGCGACCTGCAGACGGAGATCTATTTCAAACTGGGTGTGGTCCACTTCCGGCGCAATGAAATCATGAAGGCGCAGAACCTGTATGAAAAGGCGCTGGACAACAATCCTGCCCACATGCCGACCCTGAATGCCATGGTGGAACTCTACGAAAAGGAAAACAACTTCAAGGCGGCGGCCGAGGTCAAGGCCCGCATGGCCGAAACCTTCACGGGTGACGAGAAGGTGGAATACATGATGGCACTGGCCGAATACTACCGTGACAAGGTCATGGACAACCAGATGGCCATCAAGGTGTTTGACGATGCATTGGCGCTGGATCCGAAGAACAGTTCCATCATTTACGAGTTGATCGAATTGTACCAGACCACCGAGCAATGGAAGAAGGTGGCCCGCCACATGATTCAACTCGCGGAGATGGAATCCGACCCGCAGGTGCGGTCGAAGATCTGGTACGGGATCGGCGGAATTTTCCGGGAATACATCAAGTCCCTGGACGATGCGGTGGAATACTACAACAAGGCGCTTGATGATGATCCGATGAATCTCAAGGCATTCCAGCACACGGATGAAATCCTGACCAAGAAAAAGGACTGGAAACTGCAGGAGCGCAACTATCGCAAGATGATCAAGCGCGTGATGGAGAACCAGCCCGATAATACGACGCTTTTAACCAACCTGTGGCATTTTTTGGGTGAAATCTACCGGACACGCCTGCGTGATTTCAAGGCCGCCATGGGAGCCTTCGAAATGGCAATTCAACTTGATCCTTCCGGGGCTTCCCGCCACGAAATCCTGGCGGAGTTGTACGAACTTGCCGGGCCTGACACCTATGACAAGGCCATTGCAAAACATCATGAGATTCTGGACAAGAATGCCTACAACCAGGAGAGCATGAAGAAACTGTATCGTCTGTATCTGGAGATCCGTGCCTACGATGCAGCCTGGTGCATGGCGGCGGCACTCACCAACCTGAAGGTTGCCGAGGCCGAGGAACTGGAATTCTACAACCAGTACAAACCACGTGGATTTGCCCAACTCAAACAGCGGTTCACCCAGGACATCTGGATGAACATGATTACTTCCGATACTGAGGATCCGGCGATGCGCCATCTGATGGCGGCGATTTCCATCCCCATCACGACTCTCAAGGGTCGTCCCACCAAGAGTTGGGGCATCAACCGGAAGACCCGACAGGAACCCATGGGGGAAGGACCACTGTTCAACAAGATCTTCTTCTATGTTCTGGATCGTCTGGCGGTGGAAGCTCCCGAGTTGTACCTGCTTCCGGATCACCGCGCCGGAATGCAGCATGGCGTCATGATCGAAAAGGGCCAGCGGATTCCGTTCGTGACCGTGGGACAGGAACTGCTGCAGGGGCACATGGAGAAGGACCTGGCCTTCATGGTGGCCCGTGAACTGACCTACATGCGTCCGGAATACTACCTGCTCAAGCATGTCACCAGCATCGGTGAACTGCGGGCCATGGTGTTCGGTTCCATGCGTCTGGTGAATCCTGCCATTCCGCTGCCGGCGGATGCCGGGGTCCTTCAGCAGACTGCCGCCCAGTTGGCGCCGGTACTGCCGCCGGCCTCCAAGGAGGCCCTCATGAGCCTGACCCACAAGATGGCGTCCACCGGTTACACACCGAACGTGGACGGTTTCATCCAGGGAGTGGAACTGACATCCCACCGTGCGGCACTGACGCTGGTTCAGGATCTCGATGTGGCCATGCTGGTCCTTCAGGCGGAACCGATGATTCCGGGAGGTCTGGGTCTGCAGCAGAAAAAAGACGCCCTGCTGCGATTCGCCACTTCCGAAAAGTTCTTTGAACTTCGAAAACTCCTGGGCGTTGCCATCGGGTGAACATCATGACCAAGTTTTCCCTTTTCCTCTGTGTGACATGTATCCTTGCCTTTGCAGCCTGCACGGGCCGTCAGAATGCTTCCACCACACCGGAAGGACCCAAAGACGGAAAACCGGATGCAAGTTCCGGTGACCGTGCCAATGTGCCCTCCGGGCCGTCTTCGGATCTCTGTTCGGGCACCGCCTGTCCGGGAGTGGTTCGCTAGGCAGTTTCCCCACCCGTTCCAGTGGAGGCCTTTTCATGTCCCTTCCGGGTATTCAATCCGAACAAATCCAGAGGCTGCGCGGAAGTGCAAACGCCATCACCAGCCAGTTGGCACCGCTGTTGAGGGACCATACCACCGTGACGGTGGAGAGGGCTGTTCTGCGGCTTTTGGGGCTCGACGGGGTGGATCATGACCAGATTCCGCTTCCGAATG
This sequence comes from uncultured Kofleriaceae bacterium, assembly GCA_964618145.1. Taxonomy (GTDB): domain Bacteria; phylum Myxococcota_A; class Polyangia; order HGW-17; family HGW-17; genus HGW-17. The sequence goes on along the minus strand of CAZTZR010000004.1, from coordinate 23,550 downwards.
TGGTGGTGAATCATTTGCGGGAGCTTGTCCGTGATGGTTCGGCCCGATACGTCATTCGGGCCATGCTGTCCACCCGGAGTACCATTTCCCAGGTGGCAGGCATGGTAGCGGCCCGTGAACTGGATCTGCACAACTTGCCCGATGTACCCGAGCAGGAGATTCTGCAGTTCGGTCGCGAACTGGCCGAAGAATCCATGGCCCGGATCCGGAAAAGGGTTGACGAGCGGAATCAACTGATGTCCCGCCTGCCCGTCCGGGAGCAGCCATGGAAATACGTGATTGTCGCAACCGGAAACATCCATGAGGATGTTATCCAGGCCAAGGCAGCGGTGCGACGGGGGGCAGACATCATCGCTGTCATTCGCACCACGGGACAGTCCCTGCTGGATTATGTACCCTTTGGTCCAACCACCGAAGGATTCGGAGGGACCTACGCCACCCAGGCCAACTTCGCAATCATGCGCCGGGCGCTGGACGAGGTGGCCGAGGAAACCGGACACTATGTCCGTTTGGTCAATTATGCTTCCGGCCTGTGCATGCCGGAGATCGTTGTCATGGGTGCCTTCGAGCGTCTTGACATGATGCTCAACGACAGCATGTATGGAATCCTGTTCAGGGACATCAACCCCCTGCGGACATTTGTGGACCAGTTTTTCTCACGCCTGGTGGATGCATCCGCGAGAATCATCATCAATACGGGAGAGGACAATTACCTGACCACCGCGGATGCGGTGGAGGCAGCCCATACGGTTCTGGCTTCGGATCTCATCAACGAAAGTTTCGGACTGAGGGCCGGACTGACTCCCGACCTGCTGGGTCTGGGTCACGCCTTTGAAATCAATCCGGATATGGAAAACAGTTTCCTTCTCGAACTTTCTTCCGCCTTGCTGGTGCGCGAGATCTTTCCGGAGTCTCCCCTGAAGTACATGCCTCCCACCAAGCACATGAGCGGTGACATTTTCAAGGGATACATGATGAATGCCCTGTTCAACCTGGCGGGAATCTGGTCAAATCAGGGCATCCAGTTGCTGGGTATGCTCACCGAGGCCATGCATACCCCCTATCTTCATGACAGGTATCTGGCCCTCCGGAATGCGGACTACATCATGAACGCGGCCAGGAACATCGGGGAACAGATGGACTTCAGGCCGGATTCACTGGTGGTGCGCCGGGCACACCAGGTGCTGGATCAAACCGAAACATTCCTCAAGTCGGTGGAGGAGACGGGACTTCTGGAGGCCATCGCCTCCGGTTGGTTTGCCGACATTCGACGCCCCCGGGATCGGGGCAAGGGACTTTCGGGGGTGCTGGAAAAAAGTGATCGATACATGAATCCTTTCAAAGACATTCTGGCTTCATCGCTGGGTCTGGAAAAGGAGTTGGACGCATGGATTTGAACCTTCAGGATATTCGTCCCTATGGTGACTCCCTGAATGACGGCGCCTTGCAGATGAGTTTTACCTTGCCACTTCCCTGCGGCCCACTGGCACGGGAAGCAGCCCTCCTTCTGGTACGCAGGATGGGATTGTTCGAAGCCGATGTGGTTCACATGGATGACATGGGAGAGGGATTCACCTTCTTTGTCGTCTATGGAAAGACCACGTTGTCGGTGGATGCCACATCCATCAAGGTGACGGAGGTGAAATCCGATGTATGGGATCGTGCCTCCTGCGACATGGAGATTGATTCCGGATTCGGACGGAAACTGCGGATTATCGGTGCATGCATCGGCGAGGACGCTCATACGGTGGGAATTGACGCCATCATGAACATGAAGGGCTATGCCGGTCATTATGGGCTCGAGCGTTTCTCCATGGTGGAGGCATTGAACCTCGGGGCCCAGGTTGAACCGGAAGAACTGCTTGAACGGGCGATACAAATGCAGGCGGACGCCATCCTTGTGTCACAGGTGGTGACCCAGCGGGATGCCCATCTTTTGAACCTCACCCGGTTTGTGGAACTGGTGGAGGCTTCCGGACTCAGGGATCGTTTCATCCTGATTGCCGGAGGACCGCGACTGGAGCACAAACTGGCCCTGGAACTCGGTTATGATGCCGGATTCGGGCGGGGAACCTTTGCCGAACATGTGGCGTCATTCATCATCCAGGCACTTCTGGAAAAGAAGGGCTCTGGAGGTCAGGGATTGCACTGATGTGGATAATACCGTTGATACTTCTGATTCCCCTGGCGTTTGTCGGGCTTTTTTTCCATTTCCATCGCCAGGAAACCATCCGGGGGAAGGAAATTGTAAAAAAGGCGGAAAAGGAATCAGCCGCACTGCGGGAGAATGCGAACCGGGAGGCGGAGGAGATGGGGCTTGGGGCGCGAAAGGAAGCCGTGCAGATCCGCCTGGACGCCCAGAGGCAACTGGAAGAAACCGCCCGGGAACTGGAAGAGGAGATCAATGAGCAGGAATTGCTTCTGGAACGCGAGAGCCAGCGGGTGACTTTCACGGTGGAGGAACTTCGCCTCAAGGAGGAATCCCTGACAGCCCGTTCTGCAGCCTTGGCCAAACGAAGCGGTGAGATTGGCGAACTGAAAGCCAAAAGGAAGGAACTTCTGGAGAGTATTCCAGGAGTGCTGGAACAGACCGCCGGGCTGACCCGCGAACAGATGAAGGAAACCATATACCGGGAGATGGTCGAGCGGGCCGAAAACACCGCACGGGAGAACCTGAACCTGTGGGAACAGGTTTCCGAAGCCGACTTTGTTCCCAGGGCCAAGCGTCTTCTCGGGATTGCCATGGGCCGCATCAGCCGGACCAACATCCAGGAAAGACCGTCAAACGTGGTGGTGCTGAGCCGAACGCAATACCAGCATCTGCAGAAACTGGTGGACGGCAATCTGGACCGTCTGTCCGAACTGTTTCGCATACCGGTGTTTGCCCAGGAACAGGAGGATGTGCTGATCCGGTTTGATACCATTGATGCTGTCAACCGGGAGATTGCACGCAGGGTGCTGGAAAAGGCACTCGAACCCGGTCGGCAGGCGGGTTCCTTCGCGGCCCTGACGGACTTCTGGGAGAAGAAGAACGCCGAGATGGAAAACGAGATCACCGGGTATGGCCGCAAGGCATTCAAACTGGCCGGTCTCAAACCCCGTGCCCACAAGGATGTCATCCAGTTGGTGGGTCGGTTGTTTTTCCGCACTTCCTATACGCAGAACCAGTGGCTGCATTCCGTGGAGGCCGCACAACTGGCCGGCCTGATCGCGGCGGAGATGCATCTGGATGTGGAACTGGCCCGCCGGGCCACGCTCCTGCACGACATTGGCAAGGCGCTTACCCATGAGGTGGAGGGTTCACATGCGGTGATAGGTTGTGAACTGGCAGAGCGTTACGGAGAGGATGCCACGGTGGTAAACGCCATTGGTGCCCACCATGGAGAAATGGGCAACGAATCCATCTACGCTTCGTTGGTCATGGCCGCCGATGCCATGAGCGGTGGCCGTCCCGGTGCCCGCAGGGAACAACTGGAAACCTATTTTGATCGTATCTACGATCTGGAAAGGGCGGCACGCTCTTTTGCCGGCATCCAGGAGGTGTATGCGGTTCAGGCCGGGCGGGAACTGCGGGTGCAGGTGGATTCCTCCAGGATGGATGATGCGCGCACCATGGAACTGGCATCCGAGATTTCGAAAAAAATCAGTGAAGAGGTGACATTCCCGGGCCAGGTCAAGGTCACCGTCATCCGCACCTATACGGCCCAGGAGGTCGCCCGATGATTCGTCCGGGGGAGTTCCGGGGAAATGCCGGGGTTGACGGAACCATTCGTCCCGTTCGCATGCTGGCGGCGATCACGGGGGTGTACCTTCCCTTCGCACTGGGGAGGGTGCTTCTGGCACTCATGGGGTTTGTCCGTCGCCAGAAGTGGACCGTGGGACCACGGGAATGGGTTTTCGAGGAACAGTCGGCCATGCTGGGGGTAAAACTGTTTTCCAGAAAGACCCGGATTCCTGCGGCTTCCATCGTGTATGTCTCTTCGGGTACCATGGGGGATCCAGCATTGCTCCTGGCTGGTGCCGTTTGGCTTTTCGCCCTGGTCCTTTTTGGGATGTACCGCATCCATACGGGGGTAACGGCTGGTGCGCCGGCCTATATTCTGACCGGCGGTTTCTTTGTACTGACCGGTCTTCTGGTGGACATAGGCTGTTTTCTGCTGCACCAGAAACTTGTCGATTCTGCCGGACACGTGTTGCAGGTCGGGCTCATTGACGGCAGTGTGAAAACGGTGGCCCGGGTGGTTCCCGAACCTGTGTTCCTGGGTGGCCCCGAAACCTGAAAAACGCTTTTCCGGTTTTTCCCTCGCATCAAACTGTTGACGAGTGCCTGAAAAAAATCTACGGTTGCCGGCCGAAGAGGGTGTTCCGAAGGAAACACGCTTCTGGAAACCAGGAGAAAACTGATGTTGGATATGGCATTTGTTGAGGAAATCATTCCCGTTCTGATCGCCGAAAGCAGCCGCCCCACTGTCAAGGGAATCACCTTGGCTGTCATTTCCCAATTGGGATTGCGGGGTCGTGCCGCCGTGGCCGCCGAGCACCGGATTCGTCCGCTGGTCTTCGAGGCCATTCGGGACACCTTTGGGGAAGATGACTACGATGATGAATCCGATGTCGACGAGGATTACCTCGAGGGGGACGATGAGTTTGAGGGATACAGTGATTTCGAGGATGATGATGACGATGATTTTGGCTTCGAAGATGATGAGGAAGAAAATGATTCCTATTTCATTGACGAAGATGAAGATTTTGAGGATGACGCCGAAGATGACGACGAAGATTTCGACGACATGGATTCCTATCCAGACGATGACTTTGAAGACGAGGACTGAAAACACCACCCTATGGGTACGGAAACACAAGAAGCGCGCTGCATCCGGATCATGGGTGCAAGACAGCACAACCTGAAGAACATTTCACTTTGTCTGCCCCACGACAGGCTTGTGGTGATTTGCGGGCCGTCCGGTTCAGGCAAGAGTACCCTGGCCTTTGACATTGTCTATGCCGAAGGGCAAAGACGTTATGTGGAAAGCCTGTCCGCCTATGCACGCCAGTTCCTGCCGCAACTGGACAAGCCCCAGGTCGAACGGATCGAGGGGCTTTCTCCCGCCATCTCCATCGATCAGCAAAACGCATCCCACAATCCCCGCTCCACTGTGGGGACAGTCACGGAGATACACGATTTTTTGCGGGTATTCTTCGCCCGTCTGGGAACCTCCCGCTGTCCGTATTGTCAAGTCCCCCTGACGGAACAGACGGCATCGGATCTGACTGATGCACTGATCCGTCGCCATTCGGGTCGCATGATTCATCTTTTGGCACCCATGGTGCGTCAACTCAAGGGCACCCATGCGGATTTGCTGCAAAAGTGTGCCCAGGAGGGATTCACGCGGGTCCGGCTCGACCAGAAGGTGGTTCCACTGGATCCTCTTCCGGTGTGCAAGAAGACCTACAAGCATGACATTGATCTGGTGGTGGATCGTTTTGACCCCGGCAAGGTGCCCCGTTCCCGGGTATCCGGTTCCGTGGAACTGGCACTGTCCCGTGGAAACCAGATGGTACTGATCCGGGATGCTGACCATGGAGAGCATTTGCTTTCCACGGCGGCCCGCTGCATGGAACATGACTTTTCCGCACCATCCCTCAGTCCCCAGTTGTTTTCCTTCAACAGTCCCCAGGGTTTTTGTTCCACCTGTTTCGGGCTTGGAACAGTCACTTTTCTCTCGGAAAAAAAGATTGCCCCGAATACCTCCCTTTCCATCCGGGACAACGCCATTGCACCCCTTGCGGCTGGCTGGTGGACAAAGACCCGGATTTCCGTGATACAGGTGCTCGAAAAATTTGGGGCGTCTTTGGACACACCTCTGGCACAGTTGGACGAAGCTGCTCGTGAAGCCTTGTTCCACGGGGATTCCTCCCTGCGCTGGCCAGGAGTGATCACGCTCATGGAGCAAGGTGCCCGCTATGGCGGTTCCTTTGCAGATCAACTGGCCGGATACCGGGAAACCAGCCCCTGTTCGTCCTGTGGCGGCGGTCGGCTCAACCCGGTGGCCGCAAATGTAGTGGTGGGGGATCTGACCCTGGTGGAACTCGAAGCCCTGCCGGCCCACAGGGCACTGCTCCGGCTGGAGGGTTTGACCTTTCCCGAAACCCAGGAGCCAGTGGCTTTGCCGCTTCTGGAGGAGATCACCCACCGTTTGCGTTTTCTGTGCGAGGTGGGCCTGGGGTACCTGAACCTGAACCGTACGGTTTATACCCTTTCCGGAGGGGAGGCACAGCGCATCCGGCTGGCCGGTCAACTGGGAAGTGGCCTGGTGGGGGTGACCTATGTGCTGGATGAACCCAGCGTCGGTTTGCATCCACAGGATCACAGGAGGCTTCTGCGCACTCTCATGCAGCTGCGCGACAGGGGAAACTCGGTGATAGTCGTGGAGCATGACCCCGGTACCATTCATGCGGCGGATCACATTGTGGAACTGGGTCCGGGATCAGGCCGGCATGGCGGTGAACTGGTCTTCGAAGGAAGTCTTGACCAGTTGCTGGTGGCTGACACTGTAACCGCCCGCAGTTTGCGCGGTGAACGCATGGGCCTGGACATCCCCCGCAGGGGTTCATCCGATCAGGTGCTGCAACTGAAGAAGGTTGCGACGAACAACCTCAAATATGTGGATTTTTCCCTGCCCCTGGGCCGCTTTGTTTGTGTAACCGGCGTATCGGGTTCTGGAAAGAGTTCTTTGGTGGTGGACACTCTGTACCGGCATTTGTCCCTCCGGTTGGGCCTGATGGTGGAGAATCCGGGGCCTATTGAAGAGATGACCAACGCGGAAACAGTCACCCGGGTGGTGCTTATTGATCAATCCCCCATCGGACGTACGCCCCGTTCCAATCCGGCCACCTACACCAAGGTGTTCGACGAGATTCGATCCCTCTTTGCGCAGCTTCCCGAATCCCGGGTCCGGGGATATGCCCCGGGCCGTTTCAGTTTCAATGTCCGGGGCGGGCGTTGTGACAAGTGCGATGGAGATGGCCAGATTCGTATAGAAATGCATTTTTTGCCGGATGTGTTCATCACCTGCGAGGCATGTGGCGGACTGCGCTACAACCAGGACACCCTGGAAGTCACCTACCGTGGACTCAACATCGCCCAAATCCTGCAACTCACGGTGAAAGAAGCCATGGACCTGTTTTCGGCCCATCCTGTACTGCGCCGGCGCCTGCAGGTACTCTGTGATGTGGGACTGGACTACCTGCAGTTGGGGCAATCCGCCACCACCCTGTCCGGGGGCGAAGCCCAGCGGCTGAAAATCTCCCGGGAACTGGGCAAGCGGGATCTGCCCGGCACGGTGTACATTCTGGACGAACCCACCACAGGCCTGCACATGCAGGAGGTGGGCATGCTCATCCGGGTACTGCATTCCCTGGTGGATCGCAAGGCCTCCGTTGTACTCATCGAACACAATCTGGAGGTCATCGCCGCCGCGGATTTCGTGGTGGATCTGGGTCCCGGCGGCGGGGAGGACGGGGGCCGCATCCTGGCGTCCGGAACTCCGGAGGAACTCAGGGCAAATCCGGATTCCGTGACGGGCACATGGCTGAAAAACGGGGAATTCTTCTGACAGCACTGATCAGGTTTGATGAACCCTTCCCCCGGTATGGCCAGAATCCATCCGGCGACGTTGTCGCCTCCCACGGGACACCCTTTTGCGGGCGTCCCTTGTCGCCGGTCTTTGAAATACATTCATTGTGCTGGCATCAACAAACTTGACCGGCGCTGTGACAGCTACCAAAATGTCCGGTCCTCGAAGGCTCCCTCCACCACCGTGACCACCGTGCCATAACGTCTTTCCACCACGGAAACGACATCGAACCGGATTTCCTCCAGATCCCGGGTTTGCACCGCATCCAGTCGGGAGAGGAACAATCGGGCACTGCGCAGGATCTTGCGCTGCTTGTCCGGCTTGACGCTTTCCAGGGGATGCCCTCCCGAGGAGGTGGAACGGGTCCGCACTTCCACAAAGGCGATCAGGGAGCCCTTTCGTGCCACGAAATCCAGTTCTCCCAGATGGTGATACGGGTCGTTCACTGCCAGAATCTCGTAACCGGTGTCACGGTACAGGTCCCTGGCCCGTTTTTCCCCCAGATTTCCCAGTAGTTGTCGTGGTGTTGGTTCCTTCATGTCTTCTATTATCGGAAAAAATCCAGAATGGTTGCGCCAGAAAGTCGTTTTTTTCCATTTTTCCGGTGTGCGGGTGTCCAGGGTTTTCGGTGGACCCAAACTGTTGGTGCGTTGACGCTTGACTTGACCGGTGACCCATGGATACTGATTTCCACTTCGGGAGGTGATTTCATGAAGGTGATGTTTTTCCTGTTTTTGTGTGTTTTTGCCATTGGATGCAAGAGGACCTGTCCACAGAAGAAGGCGTCCGGTGCCGTGACGATTCCGGAACAGGCGAAGGAACCCGAAGACAAAAGCCACGCAAAGGATGCCATGGGAAAGTTGTCTGCAGAAGTCATCGAAAAAACCCTGATCGCACTGACGGAGAAACACCCTGGCGTCAACGCCGGACGTTTGAAGCGGGGTGTGTCCCAGGCGGCAGCGCTCTGGGATTCAACCAGGGACGGCGATGCAGAAGCATTCGGGAAGTTCTGCCTGGAACATTTCGAACCCGAAGGGGAAAAACTGGATGCGCTGTTTGAACGGTTGTCCCGGAATTTCGAGATACTGTTCGGGCACAACAACCGCATGCGGGTGGACCTGAAGGTGCCGGTGCATCTGGAAATCGGGGACATTCTGGCGGTGGACAAACTGTTCTCGGCATACAATCCCGGTGCCCATTTCAACGACGACATGTACAACGGGAAAATCGCGTTTGTCACCGTCCTGAATTTTCCCTCCTACACGCTGGATGAGAAAAAGACCATGGGACCCCAATGGTCCCGTATCCAGTGGGCCCATGCCCGCATGGGGGACGTTTTTACCAGTCGGGTACCCGCCTCCGTGCGCCAGGGCATCGACCGGGCCCGTTCCATGGCGGATGATTACATCGCCAACTACAACATCTTCATGGGCAAGGTGGTGGATGACAGGATGGAAACCCTGTTTCCAGCGGAGATGAAACTGATCTCCCACTGGAACCTGCGGGATGAACTGAAAAGCCGATATGCCGACGAAAAGAACGGGCTGGCCGCCCAGCGGCAGATTTTCGCCGTCATGAACCGGATCATCGAACAGACCATCCCGCAGCAGGTGATCAACCGTTCGGAATACCAGTGGAATCCGGTCACCAACGAGATCTTCCGGGATGGCAAGAAGGTGGACTCCACCCCCGAGGCGGACACCCGGTACGAAACCATGCTCAGGGGGTATCATGCGGTGCGTGCCGAGGATCCCTATTCTCCGGGCCATCCGACCTACATCCAGCGTGCGTTTGACCGGGATCTGGAGTACACCGAGCAGGAAATCGAGAATCTTTTCGTGACCCTGGTTTCCTCCCCCCTGGTGGAGAAAACGGCACGGCTCATTGAAAAGCGTCTGGGGCGCCAACTGGAGCCCTTCGACATCTGGTACGACGGATTCAAGGCCCGTTCCTCCATTCCGGATGCGGAACTCTCCGCAAAGACCCGGGCAATGTATCCCGACACCGCGGCCTTCCACCGGGACATGCCCCGGATCCTTATGGCCCTGGATTTTCCTGCCGACAAGGCGGCGTTTGTCACCGAACGGATCCAGGTGGACGCTTCCCGCGGGGCCGGACATGCCTGGGGGGCCCAGATGCGCTCGGACAAGGCCCACCTGCGGACCCGGGTGGGGGCCGATGGCATGGATTACAAGGGGTACAACATTGCCATTCATGAACTCGGACACAACGTGGAACAGACCCTCACGCTGCAGGATGTGGATTACTACATGATGCGGGGAGTGCCCAACACCGCGTTTACCGAAGCCTGGGCCTTTTTGTTCCAGCGCCGGGACCTGGAACTTCTGGGAATGAAGGAGGAAAACCCCCTCAAGGAAGCCCTGGCCACCCTGGATTCGTTCTGGTCGTCCTATGAAATCATGGGAGTGTCCCTGCTGGACATGAAGGTCTGGCGTTGGCTGTACGAGAATCCGGATGCCGACAAGACCCAACTGAAAGAGGCGGTGATCTCCATCGCGAAAGAAGTATGGAACCGCTGGTATGCCCCGGTGTTCGGGGTGAAGGACCAACCGGTTCTGGCCATCTACAGCCATATGATCGGGTATCCGCTGTACCTGCCGGCGTATCCCATCGGGCGTCTGGCGGAATTCCAGATCGGCCGGTTCGTGAAGGACAGGCAGATCGGGCCTGAGATGGTCCGGATATGCTCCCAGGGACGCCTGGTTCCGGATTTGTGGATGCAACAGGCCGTGGGAGCCCCCCTGCAGGTGGAGCCCACTCTTCAAGCCGTGGAACAGGCCCTGACCCGGATGCATTGATTTCGGCAATGGCCGAAGGGGGATTCCATGGTATGGTGTTTGGCTGCACAATGCCGGTGTTCCGGCAAATGCGGGGAAAAAGTATGAATATGTTCAAACTGGTTGTATGGCTGGTTTTTCTGGTGGGATTTCCGGTCCATGTCCGGGCTCAGGGGATTGTTTGTCCCCAGCCTGGAACGGACGCGGAATCCAACAAGGTGGAGGCCCGCCGGTATTTTCACATGGGAAACAGTTATTTTGAAACGGATAAATTCCGGGAGAGTGCGGACAGTTTTTCCTGTGTACTGCAGTTCATTCCGTATTCCGTGGTGGCCCGGTATCGTCTTGCCCAGAGCCTGGACCGACTGGGTCTGTACACAAAGGCCCGGGAGCATTACCAATGGGTGTTGGCCAATCCGGCCGAAGAGGCACAGGTTCTCAAGCCGGATGTGGAAAAGCGTCTGGGGGAAATCCGGGATCTGGCAGATCTCCGGGAAGAAACGGTGCAACCCGACAAACCATGGAACCGATGGTGGTTCTGGACCGGTGCGGGTGTGACCGCCGGATTTGCGGCACTTACGGTGTATTCAGGCCTTCGGGTCATGGAGTTGAATGACCGGTGGGAAAGAAACTGGCAAAAACGGGATCTGGATGAACTGAACCGGTTCCGGCGGTATACGGACATTGCCCTGGGAACGACCCTGCTCTCCGCAGTGGGTCTGGGAGTGGCTGTTTGGTTGTTTCGTCCGGAGAAACCTTCGGACCAAGTGCAGGTGACAATGTTTCCCGCCTGCGATTCGGCAGGGTGCATGCTTTCCCTGTCCCTGGGATTCTGATCAAGAAGGTGGCCAGATGGGTTCACGAACACTGATTTTCATGTCATTTGTTTTCATTGTTTCAGCCTGCTCGTGGCTGGTGGTTCCCAAGGATCCCCCGGATCTGTGCAATGACGGGGTCCTGCAGTACTGGGAACAATGCGAGGGTTCGGACCTTCGGGACAAGACCTGCGTATCGTTCGGTTTTGCGGGAGGCGAACTGGGGTGCACCTCCGATTGCCGTTTAACTACCGAACAGTGTACGTCCACGGAGTGCGGGAACGGGATTCGTGAAGAGTCCGAACAGTGTGACGGAGGGGATCTGGGAGAAAATTCATGCCTTTCCCTCGACTATGACGGGGGCGAGTTGTCCTGTTCTTCCACCTGTGAGTTTGACACATCCGGCTGTTTCCGGGATTCGGTGTGCGGAGATGGGTTCCTGGATGTGAATGAAGAGTGCGACGGGCAGCAGTTGGCCGGTGAAAGTTGCGAATCCTTCGGTTTCTTCCAGGGAGGAAACCTGGCCTGCTCCGAAGATTGCCGGTTCGATTTCTTGAACTGTTTCAGTGAATCATTCACGTCAGTGAACCAGTTGACCGGAGGAGAAAGACACACCTGTGCCATTGCGGAAGCTGCCTTTGGAAAACTCTTTTGCTGGGGGTCCAATGAACACGGGCAACTGGGTCTGGGAATCCAGCGGACCTTCCAGCCTGTGCCCCGGCAGGTAATGCAGGACAAGAATTTTTTCATGGTTTCAGCCGGACGGCACCACACCTGTGCGATTACCCGCAAGGGTTTCAACCAGCCGGATGAACTGTATTGCTGGGGAAAGAACGGGTACGGGCAACTGGGGGATGGCACCACGTTGGACCGTTTCGAACCCGTTCTTGTTGCCAACGTGGAGGATCCCATCCTGGTGTCCGCCGGGGATGATCATACCTGTGCGGTTACACGGTACAAGGAGAACGACATTGACCAGGGAAAAATCTTCTGCTGGGGTCGCAACGACTTCGGACAACTGGGAGATGGATCCACGGACTCCAGCCCGTGGCCTGTCCAGGTGGCCGATCTGGATCATCAACTGCCCCTGAACATCACCGCCGGCCGGGCCCATTCCTGTGCGGTGGTACTCCGGAATATATCGACCCCTTTGTTTTGTTGGGGGGACAACCGGGCGGGTCAACTGGGTCTGTATCCGGGATCGCATCCCGGTGATTTCCAGACAAAACCCATGGAAGTGAATCTCAACAATGTTCATGAATTGTCCGCCGGGGATTCCCATACCTGTGCCACCTGGGATCCAGGTCACATGGGAAGTCCACAGCCCCATGTGGTTCTCTGCTGGGGGGACAACACCTTTGGGCAACTGGGCTTGGGTCCGGGGTCTCCCATGGAGCCGGAACCGATACAGATTGCAGGACTGGAAAATGTCCTGGAATTGTCGGCCGGCGGATTCAGCACCTGTGTGATCCTTCGCCAGAATCAGGACCAGCGCTGGTGTTGGGGCCACAACCATCTGGGTCAACTGGGACTTGGCCATGAAGAAAACATGGATACACCGACTCTGGCGGTTTGGGCCATGCAGTATCTGAACACCGTGTTTGTGGGTCCCAGGCACGGGTGCGTTGCCACCAACAATCTCACCGGTTGCTGGGGGGACAACTCGTCCGGGCAACTGGGAACTCCGGGCAGGGAGAGTTCCTCCGAGCCGGTTACGGTGGAACGCTGAAATCCCCCGGGGGATCCCGGAAAAACGACACATTTCCAAAGATATCCGAAGTCCAGGACAACCCGTACGCATGCAGGTACATCCGTTGGGAGGGGATGTTTTCCGGATACCAGGGATCTCCCGTCACGGGAGCGCCGAGATGGGCCAGGTGGACCCGGATCTGGTGGGTTCGTCCGGTCCACAGGCGCAACCAGACACACTGGCGGGTGTCATCCACGGGTTGGACCCGGAGGATTTCCGTGCAGGCAGGTTTTCCCTTCGCGTCCACCCGGAAACGGCGGGGTCGACGGGGATCCGGGCCGATGGGAAACTCTACGAGTCCTTTGGCCAATGGCACACGGGGTGTCAAGGCCACATAGACCTTGTGGCAGGCATCGGAACGAAGCAGTTCTTCAAATGGCTTGAGGATGGCGGCATTGCGAACGAAGGGAACCAGACCCGAGGTGTGATGATCCAGCCGGGAAACAATCCACAGGGGCCCCGTGAAGGCCTGCAGGTGGGTCACCAGGGAAAGATCCCCCTGCAGGGTGGGAGCCGTGGGCAATCCCGGGGGTTTGTCCGCGATGACAAAATCTTCCTGTTCGTGGACAATCCACTGACGGGCGTCCATCGCCACCGGTTGCGGCAAAGAAAGCGGCGCCCGCACCACGGCACCCACCGGCACCTTGCGGGAGGCCACCTTCACCCGGGTGTTGTTCACGAACACGGCACCGTTGTCGATGAGTTTGCGGGCGAACCGGCGGGAAACCCGCAGGGCCAGAATCTGGTCCAGCCGCCAGCCGCCCTGTTCAGGAGATACGTGGATTTCCACGAAACCGTCGTTCATTTGCGCCCCTGTTTTTGGGAAGCGCCAAAATGCCAAAGGAACATCAGCCCACAACCTGCCGCAATGCCATACAGGATCCGGGCCCGGGACAAATTGCCCAGATCCTCGAAGTGCCAGGCAGACCAGAGGAAGAAAAGACCGGCTCCGGCAAAGAGAAGTTCGTGGACCCAGTGGTGGGTCAGCCGGAAAAACGGTTCAGCGTCCGCCAGCCGGAATTCGATTTCCCCGTAGGTCAGGCGGGACAGCACGCCCCGCAGTTCAGCCGGCAGGGCAAGGGCATTTTTCGCCAGTTCCCGCATGGCCGAGAGGGCCAAAGACGATGGATCCATTCCGTAGGAGATGGAAAACCTTCGCAGGTGCGGCAAAAAGACTTCCATGACATCCAGTTCCGGAGCCACCTCGGTGACCAGTCCGAGAATCTGCAAAAGGGTGCGTTCCAGAAGGACCCATTCCCTGGGGATGTGGAAGGCGGCGGCTATGTCCTTCAGATGGATGTTCATGTTTTTGAGGTCCTGCAGGTTCTTCAGGCCGCTTTCGCCGGAGAACCGCAGATTCCCCAGTTTCAGGTTCTCGATGCCGATCTTGTCCTGGAACTGGTCATGGAAATACGCCACCACGCGATCATAGACCCGCGGATCCGCAGTGGTGGGGATGAAACCCATGCGGCGCATGGCGTTGATCAACCCGGGGGTGTCCTTGCGCACCCCTGCCTGGACGAAGGCGACCATGCCTTCGCGCATACGCTCGGAGATCACGGAACAGGCACCAAAATCGATGAAACAAAGGGTGGGTCCGGGAAGCACCCACACGTTTCCCGGGTGGGGATCGGCATGATAAAATCCATGTGTAAAAAACTGTTCAGCGTAGGTTTCCACCAGCAGGGAAGCCACTTCCTCCGCCACAATGCCCTGTTCGGTCAGCCGGTCCACCTGGTTGATCTTGACTCCGTGAATGAAACCAGTGACCAGCACCTTGGAGGTGCACCATTTTAGTACCGGTTCAGGTGCAGTGACGGAGGCATTGTTTTCGAACAGGGAACGGAAGCGGATCAGGTTGTCCAGTTCCAGGGAAAAATCCACTTCCTGCTCAAGGATGGTTTTGAGTTCCTCGTAGATGCGCACCAGTTCGGGGTTCGGGAAAAACCAGCCGATGAGGCGCACGATCCGGTACAGGGTACGCATGTCCTGGGCGAAGATGCGTTCGATCCCGGGGTACTGGATCTTGACGGCCACCTCCCGCCCGTCCGGCAAAACACCCCGGTGCACCTGACCCACGGAAGCGGCCGCGATGGGTTCGGGGTCGAGTTCCAGCACTTTTTCCGGTTCCTGTTTCCATTGTTCCACCAGTCGCTCCTTCAATAGGGAGAGGGGAACCGGTGGAACCCGGTCCTGGAGGGTGGAAAACTCCTCCCTGAAGGCTGGCGGCAGTACAGTGGCCAGAATCGATATCAGTTGTCCCACCTTGATGTACAGGCCCCGTTGTTCGGCGAACAGTATCCTGAGGCGTCGGGCCGCGTTCCGGTGAAGCCTTTCCATTTGCTGGGGGGATTCCCGGTTTTTCCGGCTGCGGGACAAGGACAGCCGGTAGCGGATCAGAATCCAGAACACCACCCAGAATGTTCGCAGGCTGCGCCAGGAAATCATTTATTGTTCCTTTTCCCGATATCCGGATTCTTCAGCCAGCCTCCGGTAGATGGTGCGGGTGGCAATACCCAGAAGCCTTGCAGCGTCCTGCTTGTTCTGTCCGGTGAAACGGAGGGTTTCGCGAATCACGGTGCGTTCGATTTCTTCCATGGGAATTCCGATGGGCAGCGTGATGGAACCCCCCGACGGGATGAGGGTTGTCAGTTCGGGGGGCAGGTGTTCCATATTCAAGAATTCTCCCCGCCCCAGCACCACGGCGCGCTCCATGACGTTTTCCAGTTCCCTCACATTGCCCGGCCAATGGTGGGTGGCCAACACGTCCAGGGCATCGGGAGTGATACCCAGGAACTTCTTGTTGTTCTTGTGGTTGAACCGGGTCATGAAGTGGGCTGCGAGCAGGGGAATGTCGTCGGTACGTTCCCGCAGGGGCGGCAAGGTCAGGGAAATGACGTTCAAGCGATAATACAGATCCTCCCGGAAGCGGCCGGTGGCCACGAGATCCTCCAGATTGCGGTGGGTGGCCGCCAGAAGGCGGACATTGACGCTGACCGGCCGGTCAACACCCACGGGTTCGATTTCCCCTTCCTGAAGCACCCGAAGCAGTTTCACCTGTACTGCCGGAGCCAGATCCCCAATCTCGTCCAGAAAAAGCGTACCCCCGTCGGCCTGACGGAAACGCCCCGGCCGATCCGGTCCGGCTCCCGTGAAGGCCCCCCGGATGTAGCCGAACAACTCACTTTCGATGATCGATTCCGGCAGGGCGGCGCAGTTCACCGCAACGAACGGAGCCTGGGACCGGGAGGAAAGACGGTGGATTTCCCGTGCAGCCAGTTCCTTTCCGGTTCCGCTTTCACCCCGGAGCAGAACGGTGGCTTCGGAAGGGGCCACCTGACGGATGAGATCCAGAAGCCTTCGGAATGCCGGAGAATGCCCCACCAGGATGCGGTCCGCTTCCCGGTCGGCCAGTTGGGCACGGAGTTGACGGTTTTCCCGGATGAGTTTCCGGCGTTCCCGTGCCTTGTCCAGCACCTTGGAAAGAACGGACTTTTTGACCGGCTTCTGGATGAAGTCATAAGCTCCTTCCTTCATGGCTTCCACCGCGTCCTCCACCTGTCCGAAGGCGGTCATCAGGATCACCTCCATGTCCGGTGCGAGTTTCCGCACCAGACGCAACAGTTCAAGACCCGAAAGGTGGGGCAACTTGAGGTCCGTAAGCAACAGGTCAAAACTTTCCTTTTGCAGGATGCCGAGGGCTTCTTCCGCACTGGCCGCAGTCTGGACATGGTATCCGTCCCGTTCCAGCAGGCGTTTGAGGGATTCCAGGATGGCGGCTTCGTCGTCCACAATGAGCAGGGCGGGAGAAAGACTGGTCATGGTGGATTCCGGGTCAGCGGGGACAGGCTTTCTTCAGGGATTCGGCCGCCTTGGGGAGCACCGGGTGGGAGGGAATTTTCTCCTGGATTTCCCGGAACAGTTCCTTCGCCTGCCTGCATTCCTTGCGGTTCAGGTGTCCGGAGAAGGTGTCAAAAAGTCGGGCACTTTCCAGGGCCGCACGCAGTCTGGGCAGTTCCGGGTGGTCCGACTGGATGTTCTGGGCTTCTGCCAGACTCTGCATGGCTTCTCCCCATTTCTTCTCCTTCATGAAGACCATGGCCATTTTCAGATGGGCAGTACCTTCGAATCCTTTTACCCTGGCCAGTTTGCCGAAGTTCTCCCGGGCCTTTTCCAGGTTCCCCTGAAGGAAGAACAGATCACCCAATGAGGACAGGGCAGGTCCGAATTCCGGATTCCGCAGCAGGGCTTCGGAATACATCTGACGGGCTCCGTCCCAGTCCTTTTTTTCCGCGTGTATGCCGCCCAGACTGTACCAGAGGGCGGCTTCTTTCGGGAATTTCTTCATTCCATCCCTGAGGATTTTTTCGCATTCGTCAAACCGCTGCAGGTAAAACAGGGTTTCCGACAGGCTGATGGTCAGCTCCAGGGAGGACTCTCCCTTCTGTTCGAGGGACAAGAAGATGGCCAGCGCGGGTTCGAAGCGCTGAAGGTTGAACAGGGCAAAGCCCTTGAGGAAAAGCAGGCGTGAATGTCCGGGAAACTCCGTCAGTTCTTGCTCAATGGCTTCGAGGGCTTCGGCATATTTCTTTTCGTCCAGTTGTTTCTGGATGCCGTCGATGGACGGTACTGCCTCTACGGGGTCCTCCGGGGGAGGGGGATCCGGCGTGGTGTTACTGGTGTCCTTTTTGCAGGAAATGTGGATGCAGCAGAGGCTGACGCAAAGGAGAATGAGATGACGCATGAAGGGCCTCCAGGGTCAATGAAACTTGTGACCAGAGGATATGAAACAGGAAAAAACTTTCCAGGTCAAGGGATCAGATCAGTGCGGTGCTGAAGTAGCGTTCGGCCCGGTCGGCCAGAATGGTGACAACGTGTTTGCCCGGAGTGGCCACCTCGGCGGCGGCCCAGACGTTCGCTCCCGAAGAAGTACCAACCAGGAGTCCTTCCGTTCTGGCAATCCGTCTGGTGGTTTCTATGGCTTCTTCGTCGGTGACCGTAATGACCATGTCAATCAGTCGTGTGTCCAGTACCTCCGGAATGAACCCGTCCCCAATACCCTGGATCTGGTGAAGTCCCGGTTCCCTCCCCAGAAGTGCAGCATTGTTCGCGGGTTCCACTGCAATGATGCGGACCTTCGGGTTCTTTTCCTTCAGATAGGAGCCCACTCCCTGCAGGGTGCCGCCGGAGCCGATTCCTGCCACGAACACATCCACCCTTCCCTCCAGTGCCTGATAGATCTCGGGACCAGTGGTGCTGTAGTGAATTTGTGGATTGAGGGGATTGGTGAACTGGTTGGGGACATGCACATCCGGGTCCGATTCGGCCAGTTCCCGGACTTTTTCCAGGCATCCGTCCAGACTCTTTTCCGCCGGGGTCAGGATCAGTTCCGCACCCAGGGCAACGATGATTTTCTTGCGTTCCTCGCTCATGTTTTCCGGCATCACGATGATTACCCGGCAGCCGATCTGGCGACCGACCAGTGCCATGCCGATTCCCGTGTTCCCGGAAGTGGCTTCCACAATGATGGTTTTTCCAGGAATGACCGTTCCGTTTTTCACTGCAGAAAGCAGGATGTGACGGGCGACCCGGTCCTTGACGCTGCCCCCGGGGTTGAGAAATTCGCATTTTCCATAAAGGTTTCCATGATCACAGAATTTGGATAATTGGATCAGCGGGGTATCTCCCACCAGTTCCAGAGGGCTTTTTACCAGTTTCATTTCAAAGTGTTTCCTGTTGGGTGTGAAATTTACTCGGTGGCGGCGCCGACCAACTGGACACTGAAAGTCCAGGAGTGGCTCCATGCCACGACTTCTTCGGATTTGCCAAGACTGCGACCGTTCAGACGGCTACGGACGCAATTGGCCACGGTGTCGTTTCCGGCCAGGGATCCACCGAGGCTGTTTACCGAGATTTTTCCGCCGGAAGCGGTGACGGACACGGAAATGTCTCCCGAGGAACCCACCAGTCCCATGGCAGACGCCTGCTGGAAGCAGGAACCGATGGTGAAGGGGAAGCCCTGCAGAACCTTGCGGGCGTCTGCGGGTGCCCCGGGAGGAAGGAGACCGCTGGCCCGTGAGGTGGGGGCAGGGGCTTTCATTTCTACGGGAGCTTCCGCCATGACCACCTGTTCCACCATGGCTGTGGGGGTCATGATGTCGATCATGGGCAGGTTTGTCGGCGGAATGACCGCCGGCGCGTCCACCTTGATGGGGCCGATATTCAGGTTCCCCACATTGGGGGTTCCAATGCGTCCGGGCACACCGGGGCCGCCGGGACCGCCGGGGCCGCCGGGGCCGCCGGGGCCGCCGTGACGGCTTTCGTCCCCGATCTTGTTGGGATCAATGGCACGACCGGAGGCCACAGTACAGGTGGGGCCACTGCACGGGCCTTCAGCCTGGAGGGTGGTCAGACCGGAACTGGCGGTGATGGGGCCGACGTTGGGGCCACCTGGACTACCCACCGGAATGGCGGTGATGGCACCGGAGAGATTTGGAAGTTGGACTCCCGAGGCAATGCCCAAGTCCTTGGGAATGGCGGAAAGATCCACACCCTTGAGTTGGTCTCCGACGGAGGCGGCAATTTTGGCGGCTCTGTCGGCAGCATTTTCCTCGGTCACCGGTCCCTTGTCGCCACCATCATCCGAAGGCTTGCTGGAAGTGGTGGGAGTATCATCGGGTTTTTCCTCGGCTGCGGTATCCCCTTCCCCTTCTCCGGCTTCTCCGGATTTGTCCTGCTGGTCCGCCGGAGGTTTGTCCTGGAGGGATTCATGGCGGCTGATGGCCCGGGCGACGATCTTCTGGGCATCTTCCTTGGGGGGTTCCCAGTTGGGATCATAATTGTTCAGCAGGGCCCAGATCAGCAGGGGTGTCAGGATGAACACACAGGCAAACACACTGGCCATGAAGGCCGCGCCGAGATACGAACGAATCGCATACATTCCCCACATGATATGGGGTAACTGGGGGCGTGGCATTTCCGGAGGAGGAACCACGAAATGGAACAGCACCGTGATTTCCCCGATGACCAGTTTTCCACGGGAACTGCGGGACAAATCCAGTTTGTAATAGTCGGTTCCCTTCTTGACAAATTCACCCCGTTCCAGAATCTGGTTGAGGGTCATGATCTTGCCGTCGACGGCCACGCGTGCGTCCATGCCCTTGACAAAATTGAGCACGTAGCCGCTGCGGGTTTCCTCGAAAATCCTGAAACTGCGGGGCAGATCCCTGGAAGGAATCAGGAAGGTGTTGTCGGCACCCCGTCCAATGCTGACATCCCCGCGTTTGCGCAACAGTTTTTCTTCCACGATTCGACCATTCTGGACGATACCGATACGGAGAATTTTTTTCTGTCTGGAGGATGTGTTCAATGAACTGGTTGGTTTTTTGGCGGGTGTCTGACTGACCATGAATACCTCCTTCAAGGAGTTTTGAATGTGCTTCCTGCGACGCCCTTGGGACCCATCGTCCAAGATTCACTTCAAAATACGGCGATATGCTACCTGAAAACCTCTGAATTGGCAACCATAATATTGAAATAAACCACCGTCCTTGCACAGTGTACGGAGTTTTGAATGTTTCTTTCGTTCAGGGAGCAAGATTTCCGGTTCATTCGGCCGAAGGAGCCCTGTACAGGTCCCTGAGTGAATGGGGCGTGAAATCCCCCAGCAACACCCTGCGGTCCATCAGTGGTCTGAGCCGGTCAGCCTGTTTCACGGCATTCTCCGGGAGGGTCACCGGTTCGGCTTCCCTGAGAATCCGGTGCTCATACGCCACTTCCAGGGTGTACAGAAGACCATCCTTTCGCTCTGCATCCAGTTTGTAACGGACAGAGGCCTCAATGATTCCGTTGGTGGGATTGAAAGAAAAAGAACCAGTCAATTCGCGGAGTTTTCCCCCCGGTTTTTTGGGGCTTTCCGCCCTGGATAATTTATATTTTTTTATGGCGCCATTATCGTTCTCGGGGTGCCATTTTGCCTGTTCTTCCAGGAAAAAATGAATATCCTCCCAGGCTCCCAGCAGTTCGGCGATCCGTTGTTCCCCTTCGTTTTCATCGGGAGTTCGGCAAACCGGGGGTTCATACCGGAAGCCCAGGCAAATCTGCCTGTCCACCAGGACAAAATGAAAACCCTCATCCGGTGTCAGATCCCGTCTGCCTGCGACATGTCCGGTTGCATCCCGACGCACATGGATGGTTTCTTCCATGGAAGATTCCATTTGGGCAACCGTCCATTCCCCGGCTGAACCGGAGGTGGGGGGGGCAGGGGTACTACGCGCGGTGATCCGCAATTGGAGTTTCCCTTCATAGGTTCCGGTACCGGGCAGCAGGCGCATGCAGCGTGGATCCGAAGGAAGACAGGAAGTTTCGTCAGCGGTTTCCGTGGACACGCCTGTGGATTCGGGCCGACGGGAACATCCGGCGAAAAATGCAAGGACTAAAAATGGAAGCACACTTTTCATCGGAAGGGATTATAGATCAAACCGGAATGGATGAATATGCTTTTTGAGCCGGGGCAGATTCCGGAAGTTCTTCCGTGGTTACCACGGAGGCTGGAATGGTTTCCCGATCCAGGTTGATGAGCATGCCCAGGGAAATGTACGAAATGAGCATGGAACTTCCGCCGAAACTGACAAAGGGAAGGGTGATTCCCTTGGACGGAATCAGGTTCATGACCACGGAAAGGTTGATGATGGCCTGCAACACCAGCATCAGGGTCAGTCCCAGGCCAAGAAGGAACCGGAACAGGTTCCGCCGGTGGGCGAGGGCCACCCGCAATCCGGCATACAGGAAGATGCAGTACAGGAATATGAGGAAAGCAATTCCCGCAAATCCCAGTTCCTGACCGATCATGGCAGCGATGTAGTCGGTGTGGGCTTCCGGTAAAAAATCCATCTTGTACGGACCTTCTCCGAGGCCATAACCCCAGACTCCACCGGATCCGAAAGCGTCCAGACTGCGGATGATCTGGTAGGAGGCCCCCTGACTGAAGTATTCCGGATGCAAAAACGGAATGATTCGTTTGGAAAGTCTCCACCCGGCGACCATGTAGTACCAGAGAAACGGCATGGCCACCGCTCCGGCGAGCAGGAAGTACACCAGGCGGCTGCCGGCGGCAAAAAGCATCATGGTGGCCACCACAAGAAACAGCACTGCGGATCCAAAGTCCGGCTGCATCAGGAGCAAAAGGATCATGAGTGTCGTTACCACCAGGGGTTGCACGAATCCTTTCCAGGGATCCTCCAGCAATTTGTATCGTTTGTCTATGATGTAGGCCAGATAGAGGATCAGCGCGATTTTGGAAAACTCCATGGGCTGGAAAGAGAATCCCGCGAACTGGAACCAGCGGTGGGCACCGTTGACGTTCACCCCGAAGAACAGGACCGTTGCCAGCATGAAAAAGGCCAGAACAATGGCGATTTTGACGAACTTGCGGACCAGCCAGGTGGGAACGAAGGCCGCGATGGAGGCAAAAAGGATTCCGGCAGCGATGTAGATGGATTGTGAAACCAGAAATACATGGGTGTTGGCAGGACTCTGGGCGGCCCGGGAGAAGTTGGCGTAATGCTTCGACAGCAAAAGGCCCCCGGTAACACTGAAGATCATTACCAGACCCATGGCCGAAAGGGTCACTGCGGAGAGGATTAAAAGCCAGCCATGAGGAGAGAGTCGGCGACCGTTCATTGTCATTGAAATCAACACATTTTGTCGATTTCGTCAAAAATAGGACGAATTCCTGCAACGATTTTCCAAACTTGCCGAAAATAAAGGAGGGGTGCAAAAGGTAAACCCCTGAAAGAGAAAAAGACATGAATGCAAACAAGAACATGAAAAAACAGGATCCGGCCGGACTTCTGGCGTCCGTTTTTTCCACCGGGGAAAATCCGGTGGCGAACTGGCGAAAACTTTTGCGGAAATGCGGTGGTCTGGCAAGACTCGCCCGGTTTTCAGAGGTGGAACTCACAGAACTGTTCGAACTGGAGCCAGCACAGGCCAGGCGCCTGTGTGCGGCCTTTCAGGTCGGTCGTCATGCTCTTCTGGAATCCCAGGTTCCGGAGCCTGCCCTGACTTCTCCACAGGACGTATATTTATATTTGGCTCCCCGAATCGGATGGCCGGAAACGGAGGAATTCTGGGTGGTCGGATTCAACATCCGGCAGCAGCCGTTGCATCTGGACATGGTGGCCAAGGGGACTCCGGAGCAGGTGAGTCTTTCCATCGGGAGCGTCTTTCGCACGCTGTTGCGGCACGGGGCGGCCCGTGGCATCTGCTGCCATACGCATCCTTCGGGGGATCCCAGTCCGTCCGATGCGGACCTTGTTCTCACCGAACGCATTGTGCATACCGGACAGGTGCTGGGGATTCCGATACTGGACCACCTGATTCTGGGACAGGGAAACTACCGAAGCCTGGCGGATTGTGGCTATCTTTCCGTGGAATGACAGCGCCGGTCAAGTCCGTTGCTTCCTGGACACTGAAGTGTTTTTCAAAGACCGGTGACAAGGGACGCCCGCAAAAGGGTGTCCCGTTGGAGGCGACAACGTCGCCGGAGC
>CAZTZR010000003.1:0-99314 GCA_964618145.1 uncultured Kofleriaceae bacterium | reverse complement strand
AACCGGCACTGGCCCACAATTATCACTCAGCGCTCATAATGCGTTTGCCCTGCTTTCGATTGGCCTGCAGCTTGACTTGGAACATCGTTCAGGGCAGGATGCCTGTTGTTAGATTGGTCTGACACTGCGGCATGCTTTCACGCCGCCGGAGGCAATGTGCATTAATGATCCAGAACTCCCCGAACCGGGACATGTGCTTCAAACTGGATGGCGTTGTGGAAAAACTCTGTGGACACGGAGCAGAATCCGTGTTGTTCCACCGCCACCGTCACGATGTACCCATGCCCTCGGTGGAGGTGCTCAAACGCTGCATCTTCGGTCTGCAGACCGTCCTGTTCCCCGGCTATTTCGGACACTCCGAAGTGACCGTGCAGAGCCTGCGTTATCACGTGGGCGCCGCCCTGGACGAGGTCATCAGCCTTTTGACCGAGCAGATCAAACGGGGCTTCTGTTTTTTCTGCTCCACCGAACAACTCAGTTGCACGGAATGCGAACGGCGTGCCCAGGAAATCAGTGCGGCCTTCTGCGACCGGCTGGCGGAAGTCCAGCACAGCCTTTCCCTGGATGTCCAGGCTGCCTTCGAGGGGGACCCGGCCGCCCGGCACCCCGGTGAGGCTGTTTTCTGCTATCCCAGCATCATCGCCATGACCCATTACCGGATCGCCCACGAACTGCATCATCTGGACGTTCCGCTGATCCCCCGCATGATCACGGAGTTCGCCCATTCCCTCACCGGCATCGACATCCACCCGGGGGCCCACATCGGTGAATCCTTTTTCATGGACCACGGTACCGGCATTGTCGTAGGGGAAACCACCATCATCGGCAACAATGTCCGTGTCTACCAAGGGGTCACCCTGGGAGCCAAGAGTTTTCCCCTGGACGAACAAGGCAATCCCCTCAAGGGAATGCCACGTCACCCCATTGTGGAGGACGACGTGATCATCTACAGCGGTGCCACGATTCTGGGTCGCGTCACCATCGGTCGCAAAGCGGTCATCGGCGGCAACGTGTGGGTCACCTCCGATGTCGCCCCCCACAGCATCATTACCCAGGGCCGTCCCGTCGTGCATGATTTCATGGACGGAGCCGGCATCTGACCCATGTTAAAGGAGTCAACACGCATGGAAAGCAACATCCGAATCACCGGTGCCGCCGGACAGGGAATGCAGACGGCGGCGGACCTGCTCGGGCGCGCCCTCATGCGCTCCGGACACCATGTCTACATCCATCATGACATAGAGTCCCGGATCCGGGGGGGCGTCAATTTTTCCCAGTTACGCTGTGCCACTTTTGGGGTGCATGCCCCCTCGAACCGGGTGGACATCCTGGTTTCCCTGCAGCCGGAAAGCACTTCCGCATGCATCGGGGCACTGTCCTTCGACGGCCAGTTGTTCTGCTCCCATCCCATGGAACATCCACAGAACGCCCCCTTCACCCTCACCGATGTGGCCAAAGAATCGGGAAACGAAAAAACCATCAGCACCGTGGCTGCGGCCGTGGGTGCGTGCATGCTGGATCTTCCCCTGGACATCCTGACCGGTCTTCTGACCGAGCGTTTCGGCCACTCGGAGCCGGTTCTGGAAGCCAATCGCAAGGCGCTGCAACTGGCATGGGAACGCACCACCGCCGCAGGACTGGCGGGCAGATGGCATTTTGGGGCCGGAGAACCCGCAGGACGCCGCATGTTCCTCTCCGGAGCGGCATCCATTGCACTCGGTGCCATGGCCGGGGGATGCACCTTCATGGCCGCCTATCCCATGAGTCCCGCCACAGG
Source organism: uncultured Kofleriaceae bacterium (assembly GCA_964618145.1). GTDB lineage: Bacteria > Myxococcota_A > Polyangia > HGW-17 > HGW-17 > HGW-17. The sequence goes on along the minus strand of CAZTZR010000003.1, from coordinate 97,537 downwards.
CATCATGACCACACTCTCGGAGTTCACCCATGAAGGGGGTCCCTGGGTGGAACAGGCCGAAGACGAAATCGCCGCCATCAACATGGTGGCCGGAGCGTCCTACGCAGGGGCCCGGGCCATGACCGCCACCTCCGGGGGCGGCTTTGCCCTCATGACCGAAGGGGTTTCCCTGCTGGGAATGATCGAGTGTCCCGCGGTCATCGTCATCGCCCAGCGCCCCGGGCCTGCCACGGGTCTGCCCACCCGCACCGCCCAGGGGGATCTGCGTCTGGCGCTGCACGCCGGTCATGGACGGTTCGCCCGGGCCATCTTCGCTCCCCGAACGCTGTCCGAAGCGTTTTCCCTGACCGCCGAAGCCTTTGACATCGCCGAAAAATTCCAGATACCGGTGTGTGTCCTTTCGGATCAACTGCTTCAGGACTGCCAGGGAACCGTGAGTGTTCCCGAAGTGCCCTCCCGGGTCCGAAGCATTCTTTCCCGGGAAGAAATCGCAGGTCTTGACAAATACGAGCGTTTCGCCCTTGCCGAAGACGGGGTCTCCCCCATGGCCCTGCCGGGGGATTCACGGCACTTGGTGGTGGTGGATTCCGATGAACACGACACCTCAGGTCACCTCACCGAGGATCCCCAGATTTCGGAAAGCATGTGTCTCAAGCGGCTCAGGAAGATCAACACTGTCACCCGGGCCGCACGCCTCCCTGAATGCACGGTTTTCCCGGCAGAACTTCCCCTGATCCTGTCCTGGGGAAGCACCAGTCCCATCGTGGAAGAAGCCGTGGCATTCATCAACCGGGAGCGCCCCTTGTGCAACCACCTGCAGTTCACCCAACTCTGGCCGTTGCCGGACCTGCACGGTATCGAGGCATTCGCCCGCACCCGTCGCATGATCCTGGTGGAGGCGTCCGATGGCGACGGGCTGGACACCTTGCTGGCCCAGACCCAACTCAGGGTTCCCGACTGCATTATCGGAAATCTCAACGGTCGTCCCTTCACACTGGAAAAACTGGCCGCGCGCCTTCTGGAGGAAATCCATGACTGAGGTCACCCTTCAAGATTACAAAAACGACCTGGAGCGCTCCTGGTGTGCCGGCTGCGGCAATTTCGGCATTCTCAATGTCCTGCAGAAAAGTCTGGTGTCCCTGCAACTGCCCCCTGACCGGGTGGTACTGTGTTCCGGCATCGGACAGGCCCCCAAACTGGTTCATTATCTCCAGTGCAATGCCTTCAACGGTCTTCATGGCCGGGAGGTGGCTGCCGCCACCGGTGTCGCCGTCACAGCACCGGATCTGAAAGTGATCATCCATGCCGGAGACGGGGGTGCCTATGGGGAGGGAGGGAATCATTTCCTCCACGCCATGCGCCGCAATGTGGACATGACCCTGATCGTTCATGACAACCACATCTACGGCCTGACCAAGGGACAGGCCTCCCCCACCACGGAACAGGGGCAGAAAGTCGCAGTCCATCCCGATGGTGTGGCGGCATTGCCCATGAATCCCCTGGCACTGGCGATTTCCCAATCCTGTTCCTTTGTGGCCCAGTCCCTGTCTTCGAAGGCCGACCATCTCGAACGGATTCTCTGCGAAGCCATCTCCCATCCGGGGTTCGCCTACGTGAATGTCCTTCAGCCCTGTGTTTCCTGGGATTTCATCCACACCTATGCCTATTACCAGAAGAACTGTTACCTTCTGGATGATTCCCATGATCCGGAAAACCGCGCCCAAGCCATGGAAGTGGCCTTTGCCGAGGATGGACGCATCCCCCTGGGAATCCTGTACCGTAACCAACGCCTCCCTCTCAATGCCCATGTACGGGCAGACCGGAAGGATTTCCGGGCTCCCATGCAATTCAGGGCTGACATGGACCGGATATTATCCAGGTACGAATAAATATAACGCGAATGATGTACTTGACTTTCACCAAAAATGGCATTATTTCGGACTTGTGTATCCGATTAGGAGGAGACCATGCCTCTGCATTTTGTCAATGAAGCCGTCAACCTTGGAATCCACGCCATGCTTGTGCTGGCCGCCAACCCGGACCGACGACTCTCCAGTACAGAGATTTCCCGCATCCTCAAGGTAAGCGCCAGCCATCTTGCCAAGGTCATGCAAAAACTTGCCAAAAAGGGACTTGTATTTTCGTCCCGCGGTACCCAGGGGGGATTCATCCTGGCAAAATCACCGGAGGAAATAATCATATCCTCAATTGTGGATGCCATCGATCCGGATTTCCGTTTTGATTCCTGCCTGCTGAAACTGCCCCGTTGTCAGATCGGCAAATGCCCCATATCGGATTTGCACCAGAAAACCCACGACCTGATCCGCCAGCATTTTGAAAAACTGGCCCTGTCGGATTTTGAAGACAATTTCGAGGATTTTTTCATGGGGCAAAAAGGATTGACAAACCGTCCATAATTCATTTACCTGTTCGCAACCCACGGAGGTATTCATGACTCATCATTACGTCTATGTTTGTGACATCTGCAAGAACGTGGTGGAACTGCTCCACGAAGGCAACGGAAGACTCGTCTGCTGCGGCAAGGAAATGACCTTGCTGGACGAAAACACTGTCGAGGCTTCCCGGGAAAAACACATTCCCGTCATCGAGGAAACGGATACCGGGATCCTGGTGAAGGTTGGCTCCGTAGCCCATCCCATGATGGACACCCACTGGATCCAGTGGATCGATTTGATCGCCGGCCCCATGCAGTTTCGCTCTTTCCTGAATCCCGGAGATGCCCCCGAGGCACTCTTTCCCAAGGTGGAAGGCCCTTATCACGTCCGGGAATACTGCAATCTCCACGGTCTGTGGAAAGGAGAAAAATAACATGAACAAGAAACTTCTCGAAACCCTCAACCATCAAATCACTGCAGAAATGTATTCTGCTTACCTCTATCTGGCGATGTCCGCCGACATGGCCAACAAGGGCTACCAGGGCCTGGCCGCCTGGTTTTCCGCCCAGGCCCAGGAGGAAATGGTCCACGCGATGAAATTCTACCATTTCATCCAGGAACGCGGCGAAGCCGTGGTGCTCGGCGCCATCGACGCCCCCCCCACCACATGGAAAGACCCCAAGGCTGCTTTCGAAGGGGCCCTGGAACACGAAAAATATGTGACATCCCTGATCAACAACCTGTACAAGATGGCACAAAAAGCAGGGGACTATGCCACCGAAATCATGCTCCACTGGTTCATCTCGGAGCAGGTGGAGGAAGAAGCCACCGCCAACGAGATTCTGGACAAAATCCGCCTGTTGAACAATGCACCCAACGGTATGTATCTGCTCGACCGCGAACTGGGTGTCCGGGCGCCTCTGTTCACCATGCCCGCGGGGGACTGATGCCCATCCAACTGACCTTCGTGGGACCCATCAACCGGCCGGATCCCGCCCGGGTACAACAGGCATCCGGGAAATCCTTTGACACGGTGGAGGAACTTCTGGGCTTTTTGGGATATCTTCCCGTCCAGTTCCCCCACATCGCCGTTCTTCAGGACGGTGTACGCCTTCATCATCTGGCACCGGTTCCCTCCCAAGGGGAACTGATTGTCATGGTTCCCACCGGCGGCGGCTGATTTTCCCTTTTCTTCAATCAAGAATGATATTGCGGGTCAAAGTACCCTTGAGGACAATCGAGCGACCGGTTTCCTCAATGGTGATCTCGGTCGGTACATTGGCAGGGTTGTCGGTTTCTTCAAAGACCACTTCCGTGATGTCGAAATTTTCCAGATCAATCAAATCAATTCCCCACGTCCAGATTTCACCGGTGCGGGAAGTATGCAGGAGAAACAAAGAGTTTTCGTGCACAGTCCACATTGTCAGTTTTCCCTGCAATTCGTAGGTACCCTGCACCCGTTTCGCGTTTCCTGCCACAATTTCCACATGACCGGATTCGGGGGTCCAGAACAACAGGGGCAGATCCGCCAGGGCCTGATGGGACCATTGGGTATCCAGGACATGGATATCCCCTTTTTTATCCAGCACATACGCGATGCGCTGGCCCTCCCCGAGGGCCGCATCCCTGGGACGCTGCTGATCTTTTGATAAATGGCCGATCTCCCCTGTTTCCAGATGAATCAGCCGATCAGGGCAGATCACCAGTTCACCGTTGACTTTCTGACCCTTGCAGAAATCGTTCCCGCAGAACGTCGGGCGGCTGGAGTTCTGATGGGATAGCAGTGACAGGCGGGAATGTGGAGATCCAGCAGGAACCGTATATAATACCCGCAACCCCGATGGTTCCGGTTGGTTGGATTCCTGGCAGGCCAAGGCAGGGAAAATGAAAAGGAAAACGGAAACAATAACCAAAATGTACTTCTTCATGGGATTCACCTCCTTTGGACATTCCAAAGGCCGGCGCTTTCCCAGCACAATCAATGCCAAAACCGCATTTGCTGAAAAAATAGTTGATATTTCCTTGAAATTCAAACCTTTTCCATACTTCTATCTTTTTCAGAAACCCCTGTGTGTCCACTTTTGTAGACAGGTCAACCCGGGGTGTACACAAAAACAAACACCCTGTTCATAACTGCGCAATCTCTCGTGACCCTTGTTTCTGGACGCTGTTGATCCAAATCAGGATGACAACCACGGAAACTGCCGGACTCTTTCCCCGGTGACGGAAATTTTCTTTGACGAACCAGGGGGCCACATGATATTTTGCGCCTCAGGAGTGAGTTCTCTTTCCTCATGCCCGACACCCCCATCCAGTCAGTTCCAAGTTCCCCAGGTCATGGTTTTGGCAGCATGCCGGTCTTTTTGACGGCCATCAGCACCATTCTGGGGGCCATCCTCATTTTTGCGATTCGGCTGGGCTGTGGGGCATCAAGGTGTCTGGGGCGCGCTTCTCATTGTTCTGGTGGGACACATGATCACCATCCCCACCGCATTGGCAGTGAGTGAAATCGCCACCAACCGCAAAGTGGAAGGGGGCGGTGCCTATTACATCATCAGTCGGTCCTTCGGTACCAATATCGGCGCCGCAATCGGTGTCAGCCTGTACCTCTCACAGGCCATTTCCGTCGCATTTTACCTGATCGCCTTCGCCCAGAGTTTTACTCCCGTATTTGCCATGATCAGCAGCCGGTTCGGCTTTACCCCGGATCCCCGGATGGTTTCCTTGCCCGTAGCCCTGCTGCTGGCCGTGCTGGTCTACAAAAAAGGTGCCAGTCTGGGTGTATTGATCCTGTACGGCGTGGTGGCCATCCTGTTTGTTTCGCTGGTTGCGTTTTTCATGGGGGGAACCTGGGATTTTTCGAATTTGGCTGAAACCTCCACTCCCATTTCCGGAAACCACGAATGGGCCTATGTTTTTGCCGTATGTTTTCCCGCCTTTACCGGAATCATTGCCGGAGTGGGCCTTTCCGGGGACCTGAAAAATCCCCGCCGGGCCATTCCCCTGGGCACCATGGCCGCCACCATTTGCGGATTGCTTGTATATGTCCTGACCGTCCTGAAACTTGGCATGAACGGTTCCTCCGAAGCCCTTGCTGCTGACGAACTTTACATGTCCAAAATAGCCGTCTGGGGACCCATTATTCCTATTGGACTGGCGGCGGCCACTCTGTCCTCTGCCATTGGGTCTTTGTTGATCGCACCGCGCACCATGCAGGCTCTGGCCGGAGACCGGGTGTTTCCCGGTGTCCGTCTCAACCACTGGTTTTCCCTGGGTGTGGGACCCGCCAATGAACCCCTCAACGGCACCATCCTGACACTTGCCATCACCGTTGCGTTCATCGCGCTGGGAGATGTCAACGCCGTGGCAGCCATTGTTTCGCAATTCTTTCTCGTCACCTACGGCGCCATCTGCCTGATCTCCATCCTGGAGCACTTCGCCGCCAATCCCTCATATCGTCCTTCTTTCAGGTCCCGATGGTGGATTTCCCTGGTGGGAGCCGTCGGAAGCATCATCATGATGATCATGTCCGGCGTTCTGGCCACGATCTTTGCAGTAGTCTTCATGACCCTGATCTACCTTTCCATGCGCCGTACACACCGCAGCGAACAGGGCATAGCCATCCTGTTCAAGGGAGCCATCCAGCAGATGGTCCGCCGGCTTCAGATCTGGCTCCAGAAAAACCGAACCCCCATCCGCGGTTCGGACTGGCGACCCTCCTTCATTGCCGTTTCCGGACAGACCTTCGAACGACTGGCCGCCTTCGACCTTCTCCGCTGGCTCGCCCACCGCCATGGTTTTGGTACATATTTCCATTTCATCAGGGGAATGCTGACCGAGGAAAACGTTCGCCTGGCCAACAACGAACTTGACAAGATCATCAAATTGACCGGTGACTCCCGGGCCGGTGTGTTCGCCGACACCATCATCAGCCCTTCCTTCACCACTTCGGTGGCCCAGATCATCCAGGTCCCGGGAGTGGCCGGAATGGACAACAACGGCATCATCCTGGAGTTTTCAAGGGACCAGTCCTCCATTCGGCCGTCATGAGTGATCTCCAGAACGGGGTTTCCCTGGCCCAGAAATGCAACTTCAACATCTGTGTCCTGCGTTCATCCGAATACCGGTGTGGATACCATTCCCGCATACACATATGGCTCACCGAACACCAACTGGGCAATGCCAACCTGATGATCCTTCTGGCCTACATCATCATGGGGCACCCGGACTGGGAAAAATGCGAAATCTCCGTCTTTGCCGCCGTACCCGAGCAGGAGCACGCCAACCGGTCAGAGTTCCTGCACAACCTGATTCACAAGGGTCGGCTGCCCATTTCGGCTCAAAACGTCATGTTACTGCCTTACACGGACTGGGCTTCTTATGAAAATGTTGTGATGAATGCTTCCCGGGAGGCCGACATGGTCATGCTGGGCTTCACCCGGCAACAATTCTCCAAGTTCGGCACCACCGTGTTCACCCGGTTCGAAAAACTGAGGGATACCCTTTTTGTTTCCGCTGAAGTACAGGACATCACCTTGCTGGACGAAGAAGATGTAAAGACTTCCACAAAACCGGAAGAACCATCACCCCCGATCCCATGAAGGACTTTTGGCCTGATTGTTTCCAGAGGTGATTATCTGGCTTCTTTGGAAGAATCTTCGTCTTCCGAGCCAACATTGTTGGAAGCCGCAATTTCGGATTCATCCGAACCGTAATGGGAATAATAGGCGTAATATCCGCGCTTGCCGCGCCCCCGCCGGTAATAATAGGGGCGATCCCCCCAGCGATGGGTATCCACGTAGTTCATGATGCCGCCCAGGACTTCCACCTTGACGTTGGAGAGAATCTTCCGGGTGTTCCGCAACAGGTGCCGCGTGGTCTTGCCATAGCGCATGACCACCATGATGCCGTCCACTACCTGTCCGATGATGGATGGGTCCGTCACCAGTCCCACAGGAGGTGAATCGAAGATGATACGGTCATACCGCTCTTTCAGTTCGTCATGGAGTTCCTTGAAATGGGAACTTTGCAGCAATTCTGAAGGATTGGGCGGAATGGGGCCACAAGGCAGGATATCCAGATTGGGAACGGGACTTGCCACAATGCTTTGTTCAAATGTGGATTTCTTCACGATCAGGGAGGACAGGCCATACCTTGGCTTGAGTCCGAAAATCTTGTGGACCCGGGGACGGCGCATGTCCGCATCCACCAGCAATGTCCGTTCCCCCCCCATGGCCATGGAGATGGCCAGATAGGTCGAAAGGGTGGTCTTTCCCTCCAGGGGATTGGCGGAAGTCAGGGAAAAAGTCCGCAGACTGCGATCCGGTGACATGAACAGGATGTTGGTGCGCATGGCACGAACGCTCTCGGCCACCGGACTCTGGGGATGATCCATGATGTACAGTTCGTTGGGGCGATCTCCCTGATGGGTCTGCATGAGGGGAATGTATCCCAGCAGCGATTTTCCAAGGTACTGTTCGGCTTCCTCCTGGCTTTTGATGGTATTGTCCAGATAGTACAGCAAAAAGAGGAAGCCCACGCCGAGAAACAATCCCAGGGCCAGCCCGAGGGCCAGATTCAGCCACAACACCGGCTTGAACGGGGCCAGGGGAATCTGGGCGGCGTCCAGAAGGCGGATGTTGTTGGTTTTCAGTTCTTCCACCAGACCCGTTTCCTTGAGTCGGGCAAGGACCAGTTCATAAAGTTTCGCCGTCTCGTTGCGTTCCCGGAAGAGTTTGGAATGTTCGATATCCAGTGCTGCCAGGGACAGGGCTTCTTCCTGGGCCTGTTTGAGCAGTTGACGGTTTTCGGCGAGATTGTTTTCCTTGAGCCGGTGTTCGGCCAGCAAGGCGCTTTCGGACAGTGCCAACTCGGAAGTCAGTTGCCCGCGGACCACATCAATGATCCGTTCCTGCCGGATGACCTCCTCGTGACGCTCCATGACTTCCACCTGGAGTTCCTTGAGTTTTTCCTGGGCTCCATGATAGCGTGTGCGCAATTGCACAATCGTGGGCTTGTTCAGGAAGTCCGCAGCCGGGTCCAAGGTGGGATCGGTCGTGCGCATCTTGCGCACTTCATGGATTTTCGCACGCAACTCCCGCACCTGGCGATCCAGTTCCTCCACGGCATTGGAACGGCTCAGGATCAGTGCTGTGGTGGCGTTGATGCGGCTCTCCAGGGACACTGCCAGGATGTTGTTATCGTACTTGAAATTGTACAGTTTCTGCTCGTCTTCATCGAGTTTGGTGCGCAGACTCTGCAGTTGCCCTTCGAGCCAGGTGGACGCGCTCTTGGTGGAAGCCAGACGGCGTTCCAGATTGTCGTCAATGAAGGCATCCGTCACCGCATCGGCAACTTTTTTCGCCAGAACCGGCACAGTGTGCACCGCATTGATGTTGACCAGCCGGCTATCCGGAACGGGAACCACCTGAACCATGGACCGAATCACCTCGGAAACCTGTGCTATCTCTTCTTCCGTGGGTTCCCTGTGTTCAAACTGGGGCTGTCCCAGCAGTTGGTGCACTTCCCCGTTTTCCAGTCGCCTTGCGGCCAGAAGTGCCATGTTGCGGCTTTTGATGATTTCGATCTGAGTGGCAAGATACCGCTGTTCGTACCAGTAGTCCTCGGCGGTTTCAGCCAGGTTGGATTTGATGGATGATCCCAGGTAACTGGGCAACTGGGTGGAGATGACCACGGAGGTGCTGGTACGGTACTGGGGGGTCTGTTTTTTGGTGACAAAGAAAGCCAGGGCCACGCCAATTCCGGAAGTCAGGATGACAATCCAGAAATAGTTCCGGACAATGTGCAGGATCCTCCGCCAATCCACCTGGGGAGTTCCGGCCTGTGTTCCGGCTGGAGTGGCATCAAAAGGTCCTGTGGGCTCAGTCATGCAAGAAATCCTTTACATGAAAAAGAGACGCAGGACACCCGGCAATCTGCCGGGTTGCAGCCCGTTGGGAAAAAAGAACCGCCCTTTTGCCGGTGGATCGGTGGTTGCCAGCGTTCAGGACTGGCCCGGCGGCCGTGGACTTCTGCCACTTTGACGCTCCTTGAGAAAACTCAGAAAGGCGATGGCCGATTCCAGTTCCACGGCCGGAATCCTGTCCACAAGATCCCGGGCCTGCCGGCGCAGGATTTCCGCAGGACCCATTTCGGACGTCACCTGGGCGGACGGCACCGGTTCGTCTTCGGGAACTTCGACATCATATCCCCAGGGGGGATCCTCGGCCAACAGGATCCCGTGTTCGACGATCCAGTTGTTGATGTAATCGTGCAGGTGCAGGCCGCGGTAGGCAAACCAGCGTTCCCTTGCTCCGGGGTAATGCACCAGCAGGTCCTTGAAACGCCGGAACGCTCCCTTGCCGTCTATGGCCACCAGGATCCGTTCCTTGAGTTCCTCATCGGTGATGGTGGAAACGAATTTCTCCATCCATTTGTACTGGTCCTTGGGCGGCACGGGAACCACTTCAAGATATCTGGAGCCCTGGGTCTTCACCTGCCTGAACCGTTCGCGTTCCTCTTCGCTTTCCTGGTAAAACACCAGGACAGCTCCGGTTTCCAGATCCAGAAAGGAAATGACATTGGCCGCATTGCGTTCGCAGGCCAATTCCAGTTCTTCCCAGTCAATCCGGATCGGTTTCATGGAGGACTCCACGGGGGATGGTTCAAGTCAATCAGTAGGTGAAGGTCGCCGAAGTGGAGTACAGGACTTCTTCGTGGTAGGAACGAACCATGTCCTGGATGTTCTCCTGATAGTGCACCTTTCCGGCCGCGATTTCACGAAGGGCAACCACGGCCTCCTTGTTTTTGCACTTGACCATGGGAAAGGAGTTGGGCTGGGTCAACTCGCGCATGCGGTTGGCGGCCAGAAGCACCAGGGCAAAACGGTTGGGGACAACTTCAAGACAATCTTCAACAGTAACACGAGCCATGTGTGGCCTCCTGAAAGCGGGTGCCATTATAACGATTTGGATCCTGTGATCAAGCTATTTTCTGTAAAGAAAGGTCAGACGGGTCAGACAGGTCGGACGGGTCGGACACGCGGTCAAAGAGGATCTGCATTTGCGATTTCTCGATAACAGAAGTTATTTTTCACAATCTTTTTTCGACCCCATTTGTGTGAATTGCATCATTCTTCATGTTTTTTCCATGAAAAACAGTGTTCGTTCAGCTTGCGTGATCCCCAAACCTGGTTTATGAACTAGGGAGTTTGAAACAGGACTTTTTGCTGTAAGTCCACAACTTTCAGGCCCAAAGGAGTATTCCCATGTTGCGAATCACCGCGTTGCTGACCCTCCCCCTTCTTTTTCTGGCAGTCTCATGTACCCCGGAGAAAAAGAAGACCGAACCCTTCAACAACATCAACAACCTCAACAACCAGGACTGTGTGAACGGGGCAAAGATGTGTTTCGGGAACACCCTGCAACTCTGCGTCCAGGGGCAATGGACCAATGATACCATCTGCGGCACCGGATCCAACGCGGACAAGCCGGTGTGCGATCCCACCAACCTGCAATGCCAGCAATGCGTATCCGGGGGCACGACCTGCTCCAACAACAACGTGCACGTGTGCAACGCCAACGGCACCGTGGGACTGGTTTCCCACGAGTGCCATTCAGCCGATGGGGAAGAATGCGTGGAGGTCAACGGTGTGGCAGTCTGTGACAGCCCCTGCATCCGGGCGGCAGCCAACAAGAGTTACCGCGGCTGCGAATACTGGGCCGTGAGCATGATCTCCGGGCAACTTGACGACGCCTTCAACAACAATTTTGCGCTGGCCATCGACAACAGCAACAGCGCGGATGTGCGGGTCCAGATCTCGGGTTCCGGTGCCAACGTGGACCAGATGATCCCGGCCGGTACCCTGCAGGTCATCTTCCTGAATTACAACCAGGACATCAAGATGGCCGGTTCCGTGAACTATGCCGACTATAAATCCGGCATCTACCGGGCTGCCGAGGGCAAGGGTGGATTCCATGTAAAAACTTCCCTTCCGGTGACGGTGTACCAGTTCAGCCCCTATGACTTCGTCAAGGGCGGCACCAACAGTTATTCCAACGATGCATCCCTCTTGCTCCCGGTTTCCGTTCTGTCCGGAAACTACATGGTCATGAGCCGGCCCACCATGGTACTGCGCCGCTTGTCCGGCTTCAGTTATATCGATTCCAACAGCCCCGGTTCCGTGACCGTGGTGGCCACCCAGGACAACACCCAGATCACTGTGCAGTCCCGTGCCTATACCGCCGCCGGTCCGTCCGTGGGCGCCCTGGCCCCCGGAGGCAGCATGCAGTATGCCCTCAACCGGGGGGATGTCCTGCAACTGGTCACCCAGAACAACCTGACCTATGGCTCCTGTCCCACGGGTCCGGGATCCGGCACCTCCACCGATTCCAACGCCGATTACTGCAATCCCGGCAATGCCTATGACCTCACTGGTTCCATGATCACTGCCAACAACCCCGTGGCGGTCTGGGCAGGACACTCCTGCACGTTCATCCCCTACAACAAGTGGGCCTGCGACCATCTCGAAGAAATGATGTTCCCTCTGCAAACCTGGGGCAAACGCTTTCTCGTGGGCCTGACCCATCCCGTGCGTCCAAGCACCAACGAGTCCAACATCATCCGTATCCTGTCCGGAGAGAACAACGTCCAGGTCACCTTCAATCCCTCCGTACATGCCAACACCACCCTCAATTCCGGAGATTACATCGAGTTCATGCCGTCCCCGGGACAGCACTTCGAGGTCGTCGCCACCGGCCCCATCATGATCGGCAAGTTCACCGTGGGCCAGAACTACTGGACCACTTCCTACGACGAGATGGGTGACCCCGCCTTCGGACTCGTGGTACCCGTTGAACAGTACCGGTCGGAATACACGTTCACCACACCACCGTCCATCACGGTCAACTACGTGAACGTCATCGCCCAGATCCCGGTGGACACCCAGGACTTCATCATGGTGGACGGCTCCCCCATCACAGCGACCCAGTACACCCCCATCGGAAGCACCGGCTACGGCGTCGCCCAGATCAACGTGACAAGTTCCGGCACCAATGGTTCCCATTACATCGTCGCCCCCTCCCCGAATGTGAAGTTCGGCATCGAAGTGTACGGATTCGCTTCCTACACCTCGTACCTGTATCCGGGCGGTCTGGATCTGGAATACATCAATCCCATCGGCAAATAGCCCTTTGTCGCTTGTCCCGCCCAAAAGGGGGAATCCATGAAAACCGCTCTCCTGCTGAGTCTTGTCGTTGTCCTGTCTGCATGTGATGACTCGGGTTCGAAAAAGAACACCAACAACCTGAACAACACCAACAACGCGAACAACTCAAACAATCTGAACAACGCAAACAATCTGAACAACACCAACAATCAGGTCTGCCCCGACACCGAGGATACCAAGAGGTTGCACTGGTACAACACCAGTCTCAAGATTTATTACGGGGCCCAGGAACCGGCCCTGTGCATGGCCGGTTCCCAGAAACTCGCCGTGGGCGCCCTCTTGTCCGAAAATCGTGGAGTGTGGAGCAACATCTGCACAGGTACCCTGGTCACCGGGAATCACATCCTGACGGCCGCCCACTGCGTCACCGACTATCGGGGAAGGCCCAAGCCCGCCTCGGATTTCCGGTTTGCCTTCGGACCGGATTCCGCCAATCCTGTAGCCGTCTATGAACTGGTTTCCCTTGCCGTGAATCCATCCTATTCCGGGTATTCCGCTCGAACTGGACATGATCACGCGGTATTGGTACTACAGGGTTCACCCATGGATGACCTGGGCATTTCCCCTCTGCCCATCCATCGCGTCCATCCCGGATATCTCGTGGGCCAATACGTCCAGCAGGGAGGCTATGGGATCACCCAGAACAGTTCCAGCAATGCCCGCTTGTGGTGGACCCCCGAACTTGTCTCCGGGGTGGATGACCGCGACGGTGAGTTGATCGTCAACGGCCAGGGCTTTTCCTCCGTGTGCAACGGTGACTCCGGCGGACCTTCCCTGTATCCGGTGGACGGCAATGTGCTGACCATTCTGGGAACCGTTTCTTACGGGGATCCCAGTTGTGTCGATCGGGATTACTATGGCCGCACCGACTGGGATCTGGATTTTCTGGATGCCAACATTCCCGCATTCGATTACTGCGCAGGACTCGACGAAAAGGGTGTCTGTGACGGAAACATCGCCCGTTGGTGTGAAGGAGGACTTCCGCGCACCGAATGCTGTGATGCCGTCACCGGACCCTGTGAACTTTCCGTGAACGGATATGCCCGGTGCGATGTGCGCCGCAATCCCTGTGCATCCATGCTGGACTTCAAGGGTACCTGTCAGGACAACACCGCCTTCTGGTGCTGGGGAGGACTGGTCTTCTCCCGTTCATGCACCGCCTGCGGCGGCACCTGCACCCCCAACGCCGATCCGGTTTTCGGGGCCTACTGCAACTGATATGCACCAACTCTTTTTCTGGGTCACTGGTCTGTCCGTCCTTTTGTTGCTGCCATCCTGCGACGGCTGCCAGAAGCCTCCTTTGACCCCCCACCAGGCTGCCATGGAGCGGATGGCCGCCGAAGAGGCCCACGTCCAAAAAATGGTGCTGCCTCCCCGCAAGGGACCTGTGCCCTCCCCTTTGGTGCCTGCAGACATGGTCGAACTGGTGGTAGCCCTTCCATCCCTTCCGGAGCATCTGAATCCCTTCCTGGAAATCGATGAATGGGGATATCATATCGCCATGCACCACATCTTCGAGGGTCTGCTGGATCGTGACCCCAAAACGAGAAAACTGGTGGGGGCCCTTGCGGAATCATGGTCCATGGACGAAAAGGGCTCCGCCTACCGCTTCCGCATCCGTTCCGGCGTTCGGTGGCAGGATGGGCGACCACTGACAGTGGAGGATGTGGTTTTCACCTTCCAGTTGCTCTTCATGCCGAAAATCAACAAGGGACCCTTCATCAGTGACATCGATCACTCCCTCATGCGGGTGGACAAGTTCGGACCCGATGAAGTGCGGATTGTCCTGCGCAATCCCAACATCTATTTTCTCGATCATCTGGTGGAACTTCCCATCCTGCCCGCCCATGTCTTTTTCCGCGGCGTGAATGCCAAAAGCCGCGGGTCGGTCCAGCCGGTGGGAACCGGCCCGTACCGACTTCATGAATACGATCCTGCCGAAAGAATCGTGCTGGAAAAGAACGAATACTACTGGGGTCCCACACCGGATGTCACCCGGGTCATATTCAGGAAATTCCCCGACTCGGCACGCAGTTTTGTGGGGATCCGGCGAAAGCAGGTCCATGTGCTTCCCCGCATCACCCCGGTGCACTATCCGGACCAGATCACTGAAACCGTTTCCAGGGATTACCATTTGGTCCGGTTTGTACCACCTCAGTTTTCCTACCTGTTGTGGAACGTGCAAAGCCCCATGCTGTCCGATTTCAGGGTCCGCAGGGCACTTTCCATGCTCATTGATCGGGAACGCATCATCGAACGGGTATACCGGGGACTCGCGACTCCCGCCACCGGCCCCTACTGGTTGCCCGGCGGCCTTGGTGACGCCCGGCTGGAAAACTGGCCGTACGATCCTCCCGCTGCCCGGGAACTGCTCAACCAGGTGGACTGGATCGATCATGACGGAGACGGCATCCGCGACAAGGGGGGAGTCCCCCTGAGGCTGGTGGTACTGACCCCCGTCAATGCCCGTGAGGGAACACAGAAACTACAACTGATCAAGGCGGATTTCGCCCGTTCCGGTATCGATCTGGTCATCATGCCCACGGACTGGAAACTGTTGGGAAACCACCTGCGGAAACGACAATTCTCGGGGGCCCTGCTTTCCTGGAACGGGAGGCCCTACGAGGACTTCACTCCGTTGTTTCACAGTTCCGGAAAATACAATTACGGGGTGATCTACAACAGTCTGATCGACCAGTTGTTGGCCCAAATGCGCCGGTCCACCCGGTTAGAGCAGAGAACGGAGCTTTCCGGGCGGCTGGAAAACATGCTGCACGCCTATCTTCCCATGACATTTCTCCTGCGACCGGTATGGATCAGCCTGGTGCACAGGGACTTTTCCAACACCATCCCCACGGCACACGGCTTTCGCTATTCCCAGTTCAAATACACACCCGGGCGCACGGATAGCGCCGGTCAAGTCCATTGAACCCGGCACACTGAATGTACTTCAAAGACCGGCGACAAGGGACGCCCGCAAAAGGGTGTCCCGTTGGAGGCGACAACGTCGCCGGATCTATTCAGGCCATACCGGGAGAAGGGTTCAGTGGACCGGATCAGCGCACGGATAGCGCCGGTCAAGTCCCCTAGTTGAAATATTTTTACAGGGCTTCGCCGGGCCCCACGGGTATGCCAAGCATGGTCCATACCACCAGCAACAGGATCCAGGCGATGCCGGTGAACAGGGCATAGGGAAGCAGGAGACGTATGAGGGTTCCCACCCCTGCGTCCTTGCGGTATTCCTTGACCCAGGCCAGAGCCAGCGGAAAATACGGATACAGGGGAGAAATGCCGTTGGTGATGGAATCGCCGATACGGTACACCAACTGGGTGACAGCCGGTGAAATGGGCTTTTCCAGATACATGAACATGGGGACGAGGATAGGGGCCAGAAGTGCCCACTTGGCGGCACTTGAGCCGAGGAAAATGTTCAGTATTGCTACAACCACAACTGTAATTGCCATCAGCAGGGGACCTTGCACCTGCAGATCGTTGAGCAGGTTGGCTCCGGAGATGGCCACCAGGCGGTCCAGGTTCGACCACTGGAAGAACGCCACAAACTGCGCGATGATCAGGATGAGCACAATCAGGCCACCCATTCCCTTGACGCTCTTGGTCATCATGTCCGGGATATCTATCATTTGCGTGATCTTCTTCGTGACAATGCCAAACACGATGCCCGGAATGGCAAAGAAGAAGAAGAGGATGGGAACCATTCCGCTGAAAAAGGGACCACGCATGGGATCCGGCATGATTTCCAGCCGGGACACGGATGCCGCCTCGGCCGGCGAACCCTTTGGCATGTAGACATGCACCGTTGCACCGTCACGCCAGCCATGCTCCTTCGGATTCTCGAGAACCAGTTCGGTACTCCCGAACACCACCATGCGCTGCACCCTGCCGTTCCGGGCGCGGGTCTTCGTGATGCCCATGATCCGCTTCTGCTCGCCCTCACCGGCGGAGCGGTTCACCACTACAGTGTCGATGTCCTTCATGTTGTAGCGCAGGGGTCCGTCTTCGGGAATGAATGTGGCCAGCACCAGAACCGTATAGACAAGCACACTCACACCGACCCAGACCAGCCCTTTGCGCTCCAGGCGCTTCTTGTCCGGATCCACTGCCTCCTCGACGACAACTTCGGAAGGAGCCCCGCAGGCAGGGATCGTGAAACGTCGTCCAATCCAGGACATGACGATGGACAGCATGAAAACGGATGCAATCATGAAATAGAGGTTGGCTGCCGCACCCACGTGCTGACTGGGATCCGAAAGGGCTTCGTTGGTGAAACCGGCAAGAAGGACGTCCGTTCCCCGGGGAATCAGCGTGGCCGTGAATCCTGCGGTACAGGCGGCATATCCCAGAATCACCCCCGCCATGGGGTTGCGGCCTGTCTTTTTGAAAGCAATGGCCGCCAATGGCGGTACCACGACAATGCCTGCATCCGAAGCCAGATTTCCCATGATGCCGGTCACTACGATGATGGGCAGCAAAAGGAAATCGGGAACACGGGTCATGCGGCCCAGGAGGGTTTCCAGCAGGCCGGTGTGCACGGAAATCGACACACCCATGAGCATGACAAGCATCAGGCCCATGGGGGCGAAATGGGCAAAGTTGTCCACCATACCCAGAACGAAGCGCTGCAACCCGTAGCGGGAAAGAAGATTCTGGACCACTACGGTTTCGTTTGTCACCGGATGGACAACAGAGGTTCCGATCCATCCCAGAATCAGGGACAGGAGAAGTACAACAACGGAAAGATAGGAAAAAATCCAGAACGGATGGGGCAGTTTGTTGCCGGCGCGTTCGATCCAGTTGAGGAACCTGTCCATGCTTTGTAAGGTCTCCTTGTTCTGCGGGCCGGAATGAACCGGGCACCTGGTGCGGATTATTCAGGGTTACCCCTGACCAGGGAGAATCCGGGGAGACGGATCCCCGAACCGTTGGCATAATAAATGGATGTGCTCCGGATCTCCACTGGAAAACGCATCCACCCGGATTTTTCCCAACAATTTTATGGAAATCGGAAGAATTTCATTTGAACGTAAACGAAAGCGTATGCTCGCAGATGTTGAACACATCCCCTTCGTCGATGCGTTTGTTGTCGATTCGCATCCCATTGTATTCGATTCCGTTGGTGGAGCCGAGATCCTTGATGTAATAGTTGCTGTTTTTGCGAATGATAGCGGCATGCTTGCGGGACACGTTTGCATCCTTGAGCGTCAGGTCACAAAGTTTGCTGACGCGCCCGATGATGAACTGGTCCTTGGTGACCGGTATCTTTTCGCCTTCAAACAGGATGTAGAGGGTGAGGATGGCCGGTTCATCCCCCGGATCCGTAAACAAATCCGCTCCGAGGTTGAAATTCCCGGAAGGCTTTTTTCCCCTCTGGGTGTCGGATGTCACCTGGGGGGGCAAAGGGGGAAGTTTTCTCGGCTGCACCAACTGGGACATCTCCACAGTCACCGGTGCCGTTCCCATGTCGGGCTGGGAGGTGGTTCGTTCACCCACTTGGTAACCCTTGTTCTTGGCGTAATGCCGCATGGCTTCGTTTATGAGGTAATCCACCGAGACGGCGAAATCCGTGGCCATGCTGTCAAAGGTGTCCCACAGGACGTCCTTGCAATAAAAATGACGCATCGATTTGCGAGAATCCATGATACAACCTCAATCTGCCTGATGTTTTTTACGCAACTTGTCCTGGGAGTCTGCAGCCAGATCCCCCAGCGTGCGACCCCAGTCCGATACGGCGGTCTGATTGTTTTTGATGCCCTCGAGCAACAGGATGTCATCCTTGACCCCATACTGCCCCAGTGCCAGCACCGCCAGGGTCACCACCTCTGTCCGCTTGCTCCCCAGATCTTCCCGGAGAAGTGGCAAAAGTGCATCCATGTCCAGTGTGTTCAGCACCTGAACCATGAGAAGTACGGAATCCAGGGGCATCGGAAAACGCATGGAAGCCTGAATGTCACGGTATCCCTGTGCCTTTCCCGTACACAGCATGATTCGGTGGATCGCCGGCATGAAGGTATTGCGCAATTCGAACAACTGACCATCCAGTTTCACCCGGGACACGTCGCGCACCAGACGGTATTCGGCAGGATCGATTTCACAGTCCCTCAGGAACATGAGTCCCTTGAGCGCCATGAGGTTCCACGGCTGCTGGTCCTCGTCCGTGATGGTCCTGCGATTGAGTGCTTCGAGCAACGGTTTGGCCAGTTCGTACAGCAGTGAAGTGGCCGCAGCATCATCCTGAATTGCAATGAGCGCCTTGTAGGCGGCATCCCGCAGGTTCTTCTCGATGTTGGGCCGCACGAATATGGACAGATACTCCGTTGCACCGGGAGGGCTCAGTTCCCCCATGGCCAGAACACTCGTGATGGTGGCTTTCTGGGAAGTCTTCATGTCATCAAGGATTTTCTTTCCCGCCCTCTTGGCATCCTCCCCCTGTCCATAATCCTTGAGAATGCCCAGATCCTGGATCTGTTTTTCACCGGGATCCGTGATGCTGTAGCGCTCGATGGCCGCATCGAAAACGGATTTCCGGAAGTGTTTCCAGTACCTCTGGTAAAAAGACGTGTTGGCGGTCGGCTTGAGATCGTGTGCATCCGGATGGGCGCGCCTGTGAATCAGCACACCATCGTCCCCATGTGTCGGAAAATCCGAAAGCATAAAAGTGGCATGCGCCTTGGCCACTTCAATCAGGACGGTTTCGGAAGTCTGGTTCCCTACGATTTCGAGAATCCGGATCAGTTTGAAATTTCCCGCGTCCGCCCGGGTTTCCATGCGATCTGCCATCCACTTGAGAACCGCATCGGCAACGCGTTTCTGGTCTTCCGGATTCAAACGCGGATAGATGGTGACCAGAGCATCCCGTGCAGATACGCTTGGCGGAGAGTCATCCACCATTTTTTCCGGCAACTCCGAGGCAAGGGCCCCCACAAGTTCCCTGGCGGCATCAGGGTTTTTCGGGGCCAGGTTTTCAATGTTCTGCATGAGGCGATTCGCCAGGTCCAGTTGAACCAGCGCATGGGCGGCCTGAAGCCGGCGGGCGGGCGTTTCACTCTCCGAGACGATGACCCCGGAAAGCCCGTTGATGTTTCTGGAACTCACCATCTGATCAATGCCCGGAGCCTTCCGACCGCAGGAACACACCAACACAAGCCCGGACAAAACCAGAATCCGAAAGTATCCGGACAGACCATATTGAATCGGATCTCGCATGGCACTCCTTAACAAAACCAGACACAGGGGTCTGGTCATGGATACCTGATAACCAGGAAAATCTAAAGAAATCAATGAAAATTTCGGGAACAGTTGGACAAGGAGCTGACTATTCCACGTTCGGCCCAATCATACCAGTATGACACGGTCCGTCAAGCTGGGAACCATACTGATTTTATGGGCTCCATGTCAACTTTTTGCGATCCATCGGAAACTGCACTAGCATGCCCGACGGCATGTGGAAGGTTTTGCTCAAACGTCTGTCACACAGTCTGATCGCGCTTGTCGGTGTGATCATTCTGGTATTCTTCATGATTCATGCCATTCCGGGAGACCCCGTGGACAACCTGCTGGGAGAGCAGGTGAGCGCCGCCGACAAGCAGGCCTTCCGGGAACGTCTGCATCTGGACGAAAGCCTGCCCAGACAGTTCCTGCGCTACCTGTCTCACCTGGGTGACGGCACCCTCGGGCGTTCCTACATGCATCCGGACATGACAGTCCGCGCCCGGATTGCCTCAGCGTTCCCACATACCCTGCAACTGGCTGTATGCGCCATGCTCTTCGCCCTGTGTGTGGCTTTGCCCCTCGGAATCGTGGCCGCCCTTCGGCACAGAACCTGGGCGGATGCCGGAGCCATGACCCTCGCCGTACTGGGCGTTTCCCTGCCCAACGTGTGGATCGGACCCCTTCTGATTTATCTGTTCACCATTCGGTGGCCGGTTTTGCCTCCTCCCGGTGTTCTGGAACCGGGCCCTGCCAGCCTGATTCTGCCATCCGTAACCCTGGGACTTGCCCTTTCCGCCATGCTGGCCCGCATGACCCGCAGTTCCCTCATCCGGGTACTGGGAGAAGACTACGTCCGGACAGCCCGGGCCCGGGGATTGTCCACGTTCCGTGTCGTGGTCGTGCATGCATTGCGGAACGCACTCATTCCCGTGGCCACCGTCGCCGGCATGCAATTCGGCGCCCTTCTCTCCGGTGCCGTCCTGGTGGAAAAAATCTACGCACGACCCGGGCTGGGAACCCTGCTGTTGCGGGCCATCACCCAGAGGGATTACCCCGTGGTGCAGGGCACCGTGCTGGTGGTGGCCGTGCTCGTAGTAATTGTCACCCAGTTGACGGACGGTCTGTACGCATGGATTGACCCCCGTCTCAGGGATTTCCGGTCATGACAATATCCGGTCGTGCGGGATTGGTTTTGGTGGTGTTCTTCTCGCTGGTCGCACTGGCCGGTCCCCTGGTGGCTCCCCATGACCCGACCGGTATCAACCTGGACAACACCTTTGAAGGGCCTTCCCTGCGTCATCCCCTGGGAACGGATGAAAACGGATCCGATGTTTTGTCTGCCGTACTCACCGGGGCCCGAGTTGGCTTTTTCATCTCCCTTTCCACCGTACTGTGCGGATTGCTGATCGGCGGCTTCATTGGCTCCGTGGCCGGATACGCAGGTGGTCTTGCCGACATCATATTCATGCGCATGGTGGACATCGTATTTTCGTTTCCCGGGCTGCTTCTGAACCTGTTTGTGCTCTCGCTGGTAAAAACACCTTCCGTGGGCCATCTGGTGTTTGCCCTGGCCATCACCTCCTGGGCGGGTTTTGCCAGGGTCGCCCGGGGACAGGCCCAGGAGATCCGCAAACGTGAATTCATCCTGGCCTCCCGGGCCCTGGGTGCCTCCCATGTACGTATCCTGTTCACCCACATCATTCCCAACATCGTGCCCCCACTCATCGTACAGGCCAGTTTCACGTTTGCCGCTTACCTGCTGGTGGAAGCCGGCCTGAGTTTTCTTGGTCTGGCACCCACCATGATTTCCTGGGGTTCCCTGATTGCCCAGGGGAGCCGATACCTGTTGGTGGCACCGCACCTGGCCATCTTTCCCGGTGCCTGCCTGGGTCTGTGCGTTCTGGGAGCCAACCTTCTGGGCGACCAGATCCGGGACGCCTGGGAATCCCGGGACTGAGCCTTTCCCGGAACCCGTTTGCCCTGGTGAACAGTCCGGTTTTCTTGCGAATCAGGCAGTATTGTATTATTCAGGAATCTCCCATGTGGTTCTTCATTTCCTTCCTCGTCTCCCTGTTCGGTCTTTTGCTCCTTTTCATACCCTTGCCGGTTCCCCTCTGGGTTCCCATGGGACTGGGAGCCACCGGATGGCTGGGAACCTATCTGGTCACCCCGAAAACCCCCACGGACTTCCGGTTCCGGCGGATCAACCGCAATCTGGCGATCACCGTGACCGCATTGGCGATCCTGTGGCTTTTGGCCTTCCTCATTCCCCTGTACCTGTTGTGAACCGGATGGACATCATGCGGTTTTCCGGAATCATGTTGGCCTTGGCATTTTCCTGGTTGCCGCTGTTTTCCTGCGGCCACCCGGCCCGGCGTTCCATCGGGGATCATGGCAGCCTTGCTGTATTCATCACCCATCAAAATGACGGGTCCGCCCGTGTGGTGGAACGTCTGACCCTGAATGCCAGATCCCTGGATCGGGCTCTTTTGTCCCGCAATTTCCATCGACGGAATACATCCCCGCTGACCCGGCAGGACATCTCCGGAGTACGGATTCTGGATGCTTCGGAAAATCCGGTGCGATGGACCCGGCGGGACTACGGTGAATGGATCAACCTGGACATCCATGCCCCTGCCGATGCAACCATGCTGGAATTGTCCTATACCGTCACCCCCCTTTTCGCCGATGGGAAAACCCTGGATTTCATGGTGGCGGGATTCTCATGGAACCTGCATCTGACCTCGCTCACCGTGGATTACCAGAGTTCCATGGCCCCCGTGGTAGGCGACCACAGGATTGACGTGGACTTTCTGGAATGCGAAGATTGCCGGTTTTTGCAGCATCCGGGAGGATTCATCCTGTCCAGGGACAGCGGTCTTCTGGCCGGCGAAACCTTGCGCATCCGGGGAAAACTCCCCCGGAGAACCCGGACTCCGGGGATCGGTTCCGCCATTTTCCTGCAGAACCGTCTGGGTACCGCCGTGCTCGCCTTTTTCCTGCTGACTTCGCTGGCGGGCCTGTTTCTGTCTGTCACGGGGAAAAACCGGCTGGTACGTTTCCAGAATCTGGCCCTTCTGGGAGCCATGACAGCCCTGGTCGTCCGGACCAACCAGTATTGGTGGACGGAACGACTCGTCCGGGGGGGAGAATCCAGTTCCGCACTGGGCGAATTCACCTGGGGCTTTTCGACGTTGCTGCTTGTGGCGGCCTTCACGGGAACCCTCAACCGACACCTGAAAAACTGGAAGGAAGAAGCCTGGTTCCTGCAATTCGGCCTGTTTCTGGTTAGCGCCGCCCTCCTGTTGATCCCGGACACCAATGCCTGGTTCCTGTTGCTTTCAGCCTTGTGTCCGCTTATGTACTGGAGCAGGAAATCCACGGCCACCGGCTTTGGCGCCGGACTGTACCGGGTGGTGGAGCACGTGCGTACCCTCGGGGAAGTGTCCCTTCCAAAGGCCGCGAAATGGTTCGGCCTGCCCCCTGGACACCTGCTGTTTTTGCTTCGCAGGAAAACCCGCATGGGCGTGGTGGTGGATCTCCCCGGCAATCGTCTTTTAAGTTCGGAAAACGCGGCACTGCTCCAGGATTTCTCTGTATGCATGCACTGCGGAGCCGCAGGTACCGTTTCCACAGGTGCTGGTCGTGCCGCCTGCGCCTTTTGTGGACGGGAATACGCCGCCTCCTTTTCCGAGCGAATCACCCGCCGGCCGGTGCCTGTGCTGATCCAGACCTGCGCCACCTTCTTCCGGGTACTCGCCGGTGTGACGGTGGGCATGGGAGCCGCCCTGGGACTGACGTTTTTTACTATCGGACTTGCAGAGGGGGACGGGGTGGCAGGGTCGGCCGGGATCGCCCTGATCACCGCTGGTGTTTTTGTACTCACAGGCTGGGGCTTGTCCGTCTTTTCCCTCCGACTGGAAGAAGGACGGGGCCTGGGGCTTTTGCGCTTTTTGCTGATCCTTTCCGGAATTCTGGTCTTCCCGCTGGTTCTTCTCTGGAAACTGCGCTCACGGCGGATTCGGCTCCACTTCGGTCGCCTGGATCTTGCCGGGCTGGAAAACCGGCTCCGGGAGAAGGCCATGCCCCTTGCCGAACTGGCCGCATTTCTGGAAACCACGGAACCGGACGCTGCCGACACGGCCGCCTACCTGGGCGGCAACCATCTGATCCATGCTGTCTATGACCAGCACCGTCTGCAACTGGTTCATACGGACATGCTGCAGGACCTGCATGCCCGGGGTTCCTGCTGCCTTTCCTGCGGGGGTACCCTGGGCACCCTCAACGGTACCGTCCGATGCCAGTACTGTGGCAGTTCCCCGGCTTACAGCGCGGTCAGGTGTCAGGTGTCCGTTACCCCTGGGTACGGCAGGCCGGGCAGAGATCCAGCGGAGCTTCCCGCTGGCCCAGGTGAATCTGGATGCGATCGTCCTCGGACAACTGCATGATGAAACTGCCGCAGTTGCGACAGGACACCAGCGCAGGAATACCGTTTTTTCCCAGAACCGCCTCGCAGGAGGGACATGCCTTTTTCGGGGGTGAAACGTTCCTGCCGGACTTTTCCGCCCGCAACCGGCTTTCCCGTTTCCACACGTGAACCCCCGTACAACCGAATTTCTGGAAGCGACAAGGCAGTTCCTGGTTTTCCAGTTCCTCCATGCGGACGGAACAGTCTTCACACATGCGGCGAGGTGCCGGCGCCCCGGATTTGGAACGGGCGAACACGGCGGACTTTTTCTCCTTCCAGGTGCCCCGGCAACCGGGTATGCGGCAGGGATGTTCGATTTCACCCGTTTCCGCCAGTTCTCCGGAACACGATGGACACATCCGCACCGGAGGTTCCGTCTGGCCATCCTTGACGAAGGCCTCCTGCTGGGCCATGCGGGTCCATGTCCAACTGCCTCCGCATTCCTCGATCCGGCAGTCGCACGGCATGTCTTCCAGTGTCTTGAACCGATTGAAGCATGACTCACAAAAACGCCTGGGAGGACCCGGCCGACCGGAGTTTTTCATTTCCATCTGCGCCATGCGGGTCCATGTCCATGTGCCGGAGCAGGCCCGGATCTGACAGGGTATCTGCATGTCCTGCAGTTCCTTGAACTCCCGGTAGCAGGATTCACACATCCTGTCGGGAACGGCCTCCCCGCCTGCGGCCATCTGGTCCCGTCCGCTCCAGATCCATGTTCCGTTACAACCGGAAACCTTGCATGGTCGTTCGATTCCGGAAATCCCGGAGGCTTCCTCCCCGCAGGCGGAACAAAAGCGGGAGGTCGGCTGCCCCCGGCCACGAATGCCGTCCTGCAATTGTGCCATCCTCCCATACACCCAGACCCCCGTACAATCGGGACGGGCACAGGGCAGTTCCAGGTCCCGGAGGGTCTCGAAGACCGAAAAGCATTCAGGACACATGCGGCGGGGCACCTCGGTGGAGCCTTCGGCCAAAGACATCAACTGCTCTTCTGGCGACCAGTACCAGAACCGGGTGCATCCCTGCATCCGGCACGGCACTTTTTTCTCTTTCAGGCCTTTCATGAACGAACCGGTGTTTTTCATCACAATTCCTCAACAGGTTGTGTCCGCCATACCGGGAAACTAGCAGAGTAGGCCCCGGCGTCAACCTGTTTTTTTGGATTTTTGTTTTCAATGAAAAAGGCTTTGAAGGAGTCTACAAACCAAACGGCCCCATGTGCACGATTTCCGACCAATCCAGGAACATGGTTTCGGAAATTTCCTCCACCACCCGCAAGGTGTCTCCCACCGCAATCAGGTTGCAGTGCGTACACGCGGTGATGCTCAGGAGATTGGGCGCCCCGCCTGATGCAAACTGACCCCAGGCCTTGGGAGGATCATCGTTTCCTGCATCGGAAGCATACACTTCAAAGGCAATGTCCGTCAGGCCCGGCCGGACATCCTTGTGCACTTCCAGGGTGGGAAATCCCGGCATGTTCACGATGACCTGGGTGATCCGGTATTCCGTCGGGTGCGCCCACCAGTTCCAGCCGGCGTGCATGAACAACCGGTCTTCCGCAAAGAACCCGAACAGCCTTGGCAGATCCATCATGTAGGAAAAATTCCATTCCACGCCAAAAGGCGGTTTCAGCGTTCCGGTCAGGGGTTCTCCATCGGAAAGTGAACCGTTTTCATCCGTGTCCTGATACAGGACCGGCAGAATCAGCAATTGCCGGATGAACATGCCGGGTCCCAGTTCCTGGACCATGCTCCACGCCTGCAAGGTTGCCGAATCCAGAATGGCCTGGGGATCCGCCGCCTGACCACCAAATCCGGGACCTTCCAGTGGAACATCGAGCAATGCGGCGCTGTGCGCCGAATCATACAGCAACAACCAGGGATTTCCTCCCCCGTTCAAGGCTTCCATGAATGCCGGCGCATCCACCAACATGAAAGCCACGCGGATGTTCGCCATGGCGGTAATGGCTTCCCCCTGGACATCCGGAACACGCACGGGAGCCGACAGCACGGTAATGTCCTGGGCATCGGCGGCGGTGGCCCAGGGCATCAACTGGGGATTTTCTTCCAGTGCCTGCAAAAAATTCCATCCCAGGATTGGCAATGTCTCCGTGCCCGAAGGCCGGGCGTAAATCAGTGCTCCCGGCGTACCGTGGAAACCGATGATGAACTCGTCTTCATCCCAGACGCCGTTCTGGTTGGCATCGTTGTACATGGCCGGCGGGAAGTATCCCAGCAACATGTCTTCATTGATGGGGGTCAACCATTCCGTCGGAGGTGCAATGGGCAGGTTCAGTTCAAACCGGGGTGTCTCCGCAGTCATGTCCACGGCAACGGAACCCGGCAATTCCCCCAGGATGGCCGGCTGGCCACCGAACACCTGCAGGGCGAAAACCCCCACCCGGGGATGGAGGATTTCCGGAGAGGACATGCCCACCGTCACATCCCCCGATATCCGCGGCCCCGGCAGAAGTATTTCCGCCTGCAGGGCTTCCACGATTCCGGCAAGGGAAAAAAGCATTTCCACTTCTCCGTCCCACATGGAAACGGCAGTAAATTCCGCCTGACCGGCTTCGTCGGTGACCATGTCTTCCGGCGTGACCGTCACGCCGTTGAACGCGGGCATATAGGAAAGGTCCGCGCCTTCTACAATACCCGAGGGATCCGACAGCGTCAGTTGCAGGGAATAGGTTCCGCGATCGTATGCATAGACCGGATCCGCCACCAGTTCGATGGTCACGAATGCGTCAAATTCCACCGTGGCCTGTTCATCAATGGTTACCGCCTTTTCCGGATCCAGTGGCTCCATTCGTCCGGCCATGGCGGTGAACTCCACGGTACCCCTGTGGTGACTGGACACTTCGAAAACCGCTTTGCCTTCTCCATCGGTAATCACCTCCCCGGGAGAAACAGCAGCATTTTCATTGTTCGAAGCCAGGCTGACGGTGACGTTCGGCAGGACTTTTTCATCCTTGTCCCTGACAGTCACGGTGACTTCCGCGAAGAAGGCCTCTTCAAGCACGTCGTATCGGGCTGAAGTCGCCTCCAGCGTACTGTTCTGTGCCGATGGCTCTGCAAGTTTGCCGGAACTGGATTTCTTGCCGCAGGAAATCAGGAAAAGGCTGGAAAGAATCAGATAGCCAAAAAATAATTGTTTGCCAATGTGGAATATTTTCATGGGTACACTCCTTGGGTTCAGTTCAAACCTGTCGAAATGAAATGTACCACGGATCTTCCCCGTGACCAGTTTTTTCTTCATCGCAGGAACAGGGAGCCTGTTCTTTGCAAGGCAGAATCCTTCAAAAGGAATCAATACCTTTCCACATGGAACTCCTGCGTCTGGGGATACACAGTCACCTTGCGGATGTTTTTCGGGTCGGCACGGGAATCGCCGATGGGACCGGTTTCGTAAACCTGAATGGCTCCATTGAGGGTATCCTCCACCCACAAATGCCCGTGTCCGACAAAAATGGCCTTGATTTTGGATGCGTGTTCGAGAGCCAGAAGATAGAAGTCATCCTGGGGGTCCACCATGAAGGATCCTCCGGCGGCCGACCATACCTTGTACCAGGAATCCGTATGCACCGGATGGTGGAAAAACATGAAAACCGGTTCTGGATTGGACAGTTGTTCCGACAGCCATTCAATCTGTCCCACATCAAAAGAACCCTTGCATCCGGATTCCTCCGAACTCAGGATGCAGGGATCCCAGTACAAATCCCCGCGCACGCTGTTGAGAAACAAAAACCGGGTACCGCGGTAGACGAATCCGTAATAGGGGTCCATTCCCACCACCTTCTTCCAGATGGCTTCGATGTCGTGGGGATTCGGGGCGGTGATTCCCTCCCAGGTGAAGTTTTCCTGGTAATCATGATTGCCCAGACTGATCTGCCAGGGAATGGACATGTTGTCCATCACCGCCTTGAACTCATTGGCGGGAGTATAGGCTCCCTCAAAATATTCCTCGGGATCCAGTGAAAACAGTGCCCCCACCACATCCCCGGAGACGGCAAGAAAATGGGCGTGCGCCAACTCCTCGTTCACGATGCGTACCAGTTCGTTGAGATTGTCCACATTTTTCTGGTTGTTGTAACGCCCGTCATCCGGAAGCCCGGGAAGCCGCATGTGCGTATCCGCCACCACCAGGAAAACAAACGGTTCCATACTGTCCGAACCCTCGAGTTCCCACCAAGGACGGTCCCCGGGGTCCACGATGTCCTCCTCCACATCAACAACATCCTCCGGAACATCCACCGGACCTCCATCCGGAACATTGTTCAGGTTGTTCTGCTGGTTGTTCTGCGGATCCGGCCCGATGATCACCGGACTGCCGTCAGAGCAACCCGGCAAAAACCGAATCACAAGAAAGACGGAAAGAAGGATTTTTTTCATGACGGAATCCCCAGGGTTTTCATTTGGTGAATGTCAACTGGTCGATGATGCCCACCACATTGCCGGTATCCCGGTTCAATTCCACGGATTTCATGCTGATGCTGTTTCCGTTGATGGTGACCGACACATAATGGATGGCGGATTTGGTGGAAGCCACCGTACCGGAATTCTTGACGTCGTACAGGGTGGCGCCGGCGCCGGCCGTCACGATGAAATGGGTTCCCTGGGCATTGTCCACCACGGTGTCTCCCAGAAGGGGCTTGTGCCTCTGGTAGAAATGATCATGTCCGTTGAACACCATGGTGACCCGGTGATTCTGGAAAACGGGGGCCCAGGCGGTCTTCAGATCCCGGTTCACCCATCCGCCATGGGTGAAGTCGGTCGTTTCGCTGTGAATGGGACGGTGATGCGACGCGAATTTCCAGGGTTTTTCCGCGTGAGCCGTGAAAAGTTCGTTCATGAACTGGGTCTGCAGGTCTTTCGCATTGCCTTCATGAATCATGGTGCCATTGCAAGCCACACCGTAGGCACCGGACAGTCCGGCACCCTTCCAGCAATCATCCAGTTGGGCGAAAACGGCGTTGCCAATGGCGATTCCATACCAGCGTTCATTCCCCGGCAGCGAAAACTGGGCAAAATAGTTCAGGGCGCTCTTTTCATGGTTGCCATGCACGGGAAGAACCGGAACATACGGAAAAACATCCGAAGTGGCGTCAAACATCTCGTCCCATTGCCGCTGGACCGTGCCGTCGTCGACGAAATCCCCCCCGAAGGTGATGAACAGCGGATTCTCCGCCATGGCTCCACGCATTGTACGCCCCAGACGATCCGCCGCTCCCCGGCTGTCCCCCATGGCCACAAAGGTGAACTGCTGCTGATCATGGGGCAGACGCGGGTCCGGTGCGGTACGGAAGTGATACACATCACTGAACACTTCCTGGCCACCGGGCCCGATGCCACCGGCCTGGTAATAATACCGGGTGTCGGGATCCAGACCACAGACTTCCGCCACATGCACGGTTTTCCAGGCGGAACTGTACGGCAGTGTTCGGGCGGAACCCACCATGACACCGGAGTTCTGACTGCTGATTTCCACATGATCCGACATGTCCTGGTTTCTGCTCACCCGCAGAACCGTCGAACGCGTCATGGTGGCAGCAGAAGTATCCTTTGTGGTCCAGGTGACCACCATGGAAATCGCCGGCTCCGAACGCCAACTCAGACGAAGATACACAGGTTCGGGATTGTCACCGAGTACGCGCTCTTCCACAAAGGACTCGAATTCGGCGCGCTCCTGGTTTCCCAGATGGGTACCGCAGGTCAGATCTTCAATCCGGTCCACAGACGATTCACAACCACTCATGTCCCATCTGCACATTTCAGTACAGACGGCTTCTCCACCGGTGAAATTTCCCAGGTCCGTACAGGACGCGCTGTTCCCGTCACACTGCTCGTTTCCCTCCACGACACCATCCCCGCAAACGGCTGTCTGGTTGTTCTGGTTCTGGTTGTTCTGGCTGTTCTGGTTGTTCTGGTTGTTCTGGTTGTTCTGGCTGTTCTGGTTTTGACCGCTGTCATCGACATCGCAGGAACCGGAAAACAACCCCACCAGGATGATTGTGAAAAGTAGTGCAAAGCGTTTCATGTTCAAAAGTCCTCCTGAAATCAGATTGCCAATTGCAATTGAAGTATCGCAGTATCATTGCGCAGTTGGATGTTTTTCAGCCTTCCGCGGCCGTTGGGGTCCAGGTCGTTGATGTCCCGGAACGGCTCCAGTTCCCGCCGGCTGGAATAGTCGAAACTCAGTTTCAACCGGTTCTCCCAGCCCCCCAGATCCATATACCAATTGAAACCGAAGGTCAGGACCCGGGTCTTGCGGTCCTGGAAGGCGTTGATTCCCACGGGATAAAATTCCTCTTTCATGTCCTGCGTGTAGACACTGGAACCCACCATGTCGAACGGGTCGAAATCCTCGAACCGGAATTTGAGTTCAAGATGCCGCCGCAAATCGATGTTCCGGAATGCCAGGGGCACAAAGGCAGCCGCCTGGACATAGAAACCTTCGGTTTTCCAACTCGGATCGAACAGGCGACCCTCATTGATGCGTCGCCTTTCAAAGGATTCAGGATAGATGCTCTTGACCACAAACCACCCACCGGAAACCGCCACCCCCTGCCAGGCGAAAATGCCGTCAAAACCCATCAGGGACGCACCCTTTTCCTGTTCGTCATCCTGGATCTCCAGATCCACACTTTTTCCATAATTGAAACCGAGGGATACATTGGGCGATCTGCCGTGAAAATGGCTTTCATGGTAACCCCGGTAACCGAACGGATTCAGTTCCAGGCGAAAAGTGGACATGGCCGCATCCCCGCGGCCGGATCCCTTTTTCATGTCATATCCATTCTGCACGGCGAGATAATACCGCAACAAACCCTGGGGCAAGTCCTTGAAGGCATCCATTTCCAGCCAGGGGAAAAGATCCCCGTAAACCATCACCCCAATGTCCTTGGACGGAAACGTGCGCAATTTCTTGCTGGCGTCAAACCCCTTGAGTTGGGTCGCCTTCTGGGAAACCACCATGGCCTCCTCCGCAAAGAGAAGGTTGCCGCTGGACATGAAGCGTTGCACCATGACCGGGGACTTGATGAGTCCGGCCCGAACTCCGAAATACCGGGACAACGGAAGATCCGCATACACCTCTTCGGGGGACAATTCATGCGTGACGGAATCCCAGATGTTCAATTCCACCTTGAAGGACGCAATTTCATCCATTTTTCCCATGAAACCCAGTCGCGCCCGGTGGAGTGAAAACGTGTCCACGGTGGCACCTTCGGGGATATTGGAATCATCGTTCAGGATTGAATAACGTGTTTGCAGCAGTCCGTTCATCCAGACCACCGAACGACCGCCGTTGAAACTGAACAATTCCATACGGTCCCTGGAATCCCGGACCCTGGACAGGTTGCACTGCCCCACACACCACCAGACCGGATTTTCCGCAGCGGGTTTTTCTTTCCCTTCGTTGGCCCTGGCGGGACCCGCCACCGCAATCCAGGAAAAAGCCATTGTGCAGACAAACAGGTGATGAATGAAACCGCCTGCATTCATGGTATCACCGCCATCATTGCCTGATTTTCCGCGATCCTCGCCAACTGCTGTTGCGGTGCATCACTTGAAGGCAGAACTCCACGTTTTTCAAGCATTTCCCGAATCCGTGCCCGTTCTTCGGGCAGTCCTTCTCCGGTGAGGTAGTGCGGCAACTGATGGCCGTGCCGGTCCTGCACCTGTGGGTCTGCGCCGGCTTCCAGAAGCATTTCCGTGATGTCCACCCAGGCTTTTCCCACAGCATAGAACAGGGCCGTCCTTCCTTCCTGGTCCCGGGCATGCAGGTCGGCACCACGCCCGAGCAACAGCCGCACGGTTTCCGGTTGGCTGGTCCGGCCGGCGTTGACTGCCAGCATCAGGGGAGTCACCTTCCCGCTGTTGGCGGCGTTCACGTCCGCACCCCGTTCCACCAGAACCCTGGCCATGTCCCATTCCCGCGCCATCAGGCTCATCGCCAGGGGACGAACCCCGTGACGATTGGGAACATCTGTCGCCAGTTCCGGTTTTTCCATGAGTTTGCCGAACATCTCCCTGCGTTTGAAACGGATGACTGCGTGCAGGGGGGTCTCCCCTTCAAGATCAGCCAGATCCAGCCGGGCACCCCTTTCAACAAGAAGGAAGAAAACCGGGGAATTGTTGACAACCGCATGGTGCAATGCAGTCATCTGACTGGAATCCACCGTGTCCGGATCGGCGCCTCCGTCAAGAATCCGGGATGCCAGATCCATGTCATTTCGGATGGCCGCCACCATCAGCGGGGTTTTCCCGCTCCTGAAATCAATCGTGTCAGGAAGTCCGATTTTGACTGAAGTCAGTTTCTGTGAATCGGTCTTGCAAGCAACAGGAGAACCGGCCAATATCAAGACCACAAAAGTTCGGAGACCAAATAATCTGAACATGCGCAACACTCCGTGCCCAGTGCACGACCGGTGATGTAGGGGGCATTCGTGTGTTGCAGGTGATGTTCATGTGAGAAGTGAATGAGTGTTCAATCTTCGGCGAGTCCGAGTTCAACAAACAACACCGCCAGTGCTTCCAGAAGTTCCCCCTGGATCCGGGCGTCTTCAGGCAGTTTTTCCAACTCCCGCGCCAATCGCACGTCCCTCACCACCGGCACCCCTGCCCGGTTGGCAATCCTGCGGAACCGGTGCGCCTTTTCCCCTTTTCCCCGGGCAAGCACCACGGGTGAGTTGTCTTCGTCCACGCCTATGGCGATGGCCAGATGTTCGGGATTCACAATCAGCATTTTCGCCTCCTGTACCAACACGTGTTCCGGCGCACCGGCAAGCCACTGTTCGAAAATTCCTCGCCGTTCCTGTTTGGTCCGGGGATCTCCCTCGGTCTGTCGATACTCCTCGGTCACTTCCTCTTTGGTCATCATCAGGCGCTTGCGGTGGCGGGAAACCACCAGAACGATGTCCAGTGCGCAAAAGGCGGCCAGAAGGAAAAACTGAAACCACAACAAAGTCCTGAAAAGCCCTGCGGCCGATTCCAGACCCCTGGACAGCCCGGTTTCAAACCCCAACGCAAAAATGCGGGCCCGATGGATCCAGAGACTGAATGCCACCAACCCCAGAAAGAGGACCAGAAATGGCAAGGCCCATCCCAGATCCGCGAGTTTTCCGGATGTCATTCTCCTGAATCCATGGGACAACGATATCCGCGAAACATCCGGTCGCACCAGTCGCCAGTTGAAGCGTACCCCCGTCTGCACAAGGCCGGCCACAAGGGAAAACACAAACGCCAGGGCGAGAAACGGCCAGAGCATATCAAGAAGCACAAAAAACGCTTCGGCCAAAGCCTTGTTCACCGGAACCTGCAGGGAGAAGGCGGCAATGGCAAACCGGGCCAGGGACAAGGCGGTTGATTGGACAAAAACCAGCACCAGCATGCAAAACATCAGAAAATGAAGGGTCGGTCCCAGTTTCCGGGAGTAGGCGATTTCTCCTTTTTCCAGGGCCTGTTTGAGGCGTTTGGGTGTGGCCTGTTCGGTGGGTTCACGACTGCGGTTGGTCACTTCGTTCCCTATAACGGGCCACCCTTTTGCGGGCGGCCCTTTGGTTTATTATCTTTAAAAACGGAAATGGGTTGCGGGAAATCGTACAGGGGGGCAAAAAAAAGGCACCAAAACCCGGAAACCGGATGGTGGTGCCTGAAAGGTGGTGGCGATGCAGGGACTTGAACCCCGGACACAGCGGATATGAGCCGCTTGCTCTGACCGGCTGAGCTACATCGCCGTCAGGACAGCTTTATTACGGAAATGGCGAAACAAAGTCAAGGGGAAAATCACAGGCGGGCGATGGATTCGGGAGACCCCCGTTGAATCCGGGACAAAAGTGTGTCCAGATGACGGCTGCGCGTCTGGAAGCGGATACCCACACCCACACCGGGGATACAGTGCATGACCTCCCCTGCAAAGGTGACATACCGGTCGTCTCCTGTGGGCAGGGTGATGGTGAGCACCATGGCGGACGGCAGATCCCGGGTATAACGGGTATAAACAAAAATGCCTCCGAGGCTGATGTCCTTTGAAACCACCTCAATGGGATGTATCCATCGGGGATGGTTGAGCATGACCCGCAGTTCCGCGGCCAGCCTCGGAAATTCCCGTGATTCCATGGATTTGGAGTCGGACATGGTCACCCCACTTGGCCTGGCCGGCTAGGGCTGGATGAAGAAACTGGCGGCCGTGACGTTTTCGAACCCGGGAACCGTAACCACGGACGGGTTCGACGATCCGGCCTCGATTACCTGCAGGCCGCCGTTCTGCAGGGAAACATACAGCAAGCCACTGGGATCGTAGTACATGGCCAGAGGGTTCTTCGTGCTCGTACCCACATCCAGGGAACGGAAGGGGGTGGCCGTGGTACCCGACACGGAAAAAATTTCCAGGGTCTTGGAATTGACGCACAAAACGGCCAGCCGCTGGTCGCCGGCCACAAACCGCAGCATACGCGGATTCTGGCAGGATCCCAGAGTTGTGGGAACCACATTCCGGGAACTGAACTCCACCAGGAAAAGACGGTTCAGGTCCGGAACGACCGCGGCCATGTACTGGCCATTGGCACCGATGGCCACGTCGGTCACATTGCTGCTCTCGTCCGTCAGGGGGATCTGCACCTTCGTGGAATTGTTGGAGGGGAACGGCACGGAATTGAATACCACCAGCACGCTTTCGGAACCGCCTGTGCCGCCAGCCGCCACAATGCGGGCGCCGGTCCCCTCGGAAAGCACGGAACTGATGGCCAGGGACGTGAAGGATGCCGCCTGGGAAATCCAGCTGCCGAAAGTCACCTCGGATCCGGAACCCACGGCACTGACCAGCAGCGTACCCACACCCCTGTCGGTGGCCACTACCAGCCCCCGGGTCAGGGCCAGTATGTCAGCGGGCTTCGCATTCACCCCCGGGGTATCCGATGCAATGGAAAGCGACGGGGCCACAATACCGAAGCGGGAGGTGTCACTGCTGTCAATGGAAAGCCAGTCAATACGTCCCTCTGCCGGGGAAAACACCACAAACGATCCCTGGTCGCTCAACATCCTGAGTTGATAGATTCCTTCACCCATGCTGCCCCGGCGCAGCACCCGGGACGGTGTACCAATGGAACGCATGATCAGGTTGCCGGATCCGTCTCCGGAAACAAAACCCCGAAACAGGTTCACATCTATGCGATAGGGGCCACTGGTGGACCCGATTTCAAACGTGGCTGGCCCCTCCGCCACATGGGGAGGGATGCGAAAACTGATTTCCTTTCCGCTGTTGAACCGGTAGTCCATGGAACTGGAGGTAGGTGTGAAAATGCCGTTTTCCGCATCCACAATCTTGAACTGTCCTTCCACGAAATTGGAACCCTTTTCCACGCGGATGGTCACGGGCTGTCCGATGATGTAATTTTTCGGGCCGGTGACCCTGGGATCGCTGTCA
Organism: uncultured Kofleriaceae bacterium; assembly: GCA_964618145.1. Lineage (GTDB taxonomy): Bacteria > Myxococcota_A > Polyangia > HGW-17 > HGW-17 > HGW-17. The sequence goes on along the minus strand of CAZTZR010000003.1, from coordinate 61,797 downwards.
CATGCGACAAAAGCCAGGACTGCCAACGTTGCCAAAAGAACTCTCAACAAAACGTGGGGTCTTCTCATGATTCCACCTCTGCGGAAACACCGGCGAGGGTTTCCAGGGCATGGACGTCGAGCCCCAGTTGGGCGGCCAGCAGGCGCAACTGGGGGTCCGTGGTCATCTGGGAAAGCAGAAAATCCTTCATTCCGGCAGGATCGGATGTTCCGGAATTGGCCACAATCCCGTCTATGACCAGTTCCATGGCCTGGGCTGGAGTCACCTGTCCAGTCTCAACCAACTGGGCAATTTGTGAAGAACTTTCGGAAACCGGGGTTTCAGGACGAACGGGTGATTTACCCTCCGTCGGGCCGGAGTCCTGCACCGGCATGGAAGATCGGACCATTCCGGGGCCGGTCACCCGGGAAGACATGTTGTCGGGAATTTTCATCATGCACACCTCAAACCTTCAGCCCATCGAACAGGCATTATGGAGAAATCCACCGTGAATTTCAAGGAAGTATTCGTTCAAAGCCTTTTTCTTCCCGTAGCACAGGAAAAACTTCTCGATATTTTTCAGGTGCCACTTGCCAATCCCGTACGGTTCATGATACCTTTCGCGCAGGAGTCGTCGGGAAAACTATTTTTCAACATTTCCCCCGGGAATTCCCAGAACGGCTCACAGGAGGAACGTCATGCAACGCCATTTCAGGAGTGCACTCTTCTTATTATCGGCTTTTCTGGTTTTTGGTTGCACGGTTGGCAGCAAATTGTCGGAAAATAATCAGAACAACCAGAACAACCAGAACAACCAGAACAACCAGAACAACCAGAATGACCCATCGGACAAGGTGCGTGGCTACTGGCGCATCACTGCGGTGGAACTGGTCATGGAAACCGAGGAAGGTCCCGAAGAAATGACCCTCACCGCCTCGCCGGTCCCGGTGACCCTTCCGGGGGGTGATGAAGTATCCGTTTCGGTGGTGGGGAATTTCCTGATCAACCGCCTGACTGCCACTTCCGTGGACATCACTGCCGTCCAGTATCTGCTTTTCAACGACTTTCTGGGTGACACACCCCAGGCTCCTGGTTCCATCAGCATGACCGTTGCAGCCGGAACCACGGACAACGAGGTGGTTCTCACCATGCAGGACGGCGGAGATACCATCACCTGGCGTGCCACCCGCCTGTCCACGGATTCCCTGCAGTTCGTGTTCGAATCCACCACCTCCACGGATGAATACACCGGACCCACCCGGTACCTGCTCGCCCGGGTGGACAATTCCGCTTCCGTGTTCGCCCAGCAGGGGACTTTGGACAATGTCACCATCATGGACACCGACTCCCAGCAACAGGTTCTGGGTGCCGACACATGGACCCTGCTCGCTGATGGATATTATTACCAGGTCAGTTCTTCCTGGCAGTCCTCCGCTTTGGGATTCTTCGACTGGAGCCGTATCTGGACCTATGCGGTGGATGAACTGGGTGAAACCGTGGAAGGTACCCTGACTACCCCCCGCAAGGGCTATGTATGGAACACCGGTGCCGGAACCTACAGGTTCTATTTCTACGGTTACAACGGCACCGGAAACGACCGGGCCGTCACCCTGTACGCTTCCCTCGCGTCTGTCGGCAACGTGCACACCTTCACGGTGAGTGCCTGTGCAGACAGCACCAGCATGGACATGAGTTGTTCCGATCGGGACATCCCGTCGGCCTTCGACATCGTCACTCCATGATTCCTGTGATTTCCACATTTGAATTCAGGGGTCTTTCCTACGACATCCTGTACGTTCCTGGCGATGACGGCACCCCCCTGGCCGTGTACCGGACGGGACCGTCTGACGGTCCTGTGGTCCTCCTGGCCAACGGCATCGGTGTCGGCTGGTACGGCATGGACCCCCTGGCCCGCGCCCTGACCGCAGCCGGGGCCTGTGTGCTGGGGTGGGATCAGCGTGGTCTGGGCGGTTCCGTACCCCTGTGTTCCCCGGATGTATCCATGTCCGCCCAGGCCGCCGATGTACTGGCCATCCTGGAGCACTTCGCGCCCGGACAGGCGGTGGCCGCCGCCGGTTGGTCCATGGGCGTCCCGGTGCTCGTGGAAACGCACCGCCGCATAAACGACCGGTTCACCCGGCTGGCCCTGCTGTTCGGGGCCCCGGGCCGGCCGTTTCTGGAAACCTTCTCCCGTCCCCTTGAAAAACTCCTGGTGGGACTTCTTGGCGAAGCGCTGAAGCATCCCGCCCTGCCCCTTGTGCTGAACGGTGCCCTGAATCCGCTGGAACCCGCTGTCCGCGAGTTTCTGTATGTCATCGGTTTTACCGGGCGGCGCTGTGATCCGGAATTGTTTGAAAAATGCACCAGGGGCGTGCTTTCCCACAATCCGGAGACCTACGGCCGCACCCTGCTGGAGTTATGCCGCCACGATGGCTGGGATCATCTGCCCCACATGAAACTGCCGGCATATGTCACCGGAGGAACCGCCGACTGGGTCACTCCATGTCCGGCCATGGAACGCACGGCAAATCTTTTGCCGGATGCCCGGTATGAAGTGATTCCCGATGCCTCCCACTTCGCCCTTCTGGAAAACCACCCGGGCCTGATCGGAAAAATCACGGATTTTTTGGCAAACCCCTGACCGAAGGCAAAGAGTGCATACACTGCTCTATGCCCTCCCCGGTTCGGGCATTATGTCTGTGTTTCATCAGAACGAAAAAAATCATTTGTTATCAAGGTATTTTTCGCATTTCAAAAATCCGGGCCTCCCCGGGTGAAAAACGGCGGTTTAGCCCCGTTTTGATTTTCCCAATGAATTCATGTGCCTGAACAGACTTGTCCAGTTCCGGTCACAACGTAAAGTCCGTCATTACAACATTCTCCGGGGGTTCCGGTACAAAGGGGTAAACAAGGAGGTTTCCACATGAAACACACCCCGAAACGTCTCATCCTGATCGAACCGAAGGCTCCCGGCCGGCACATTTACTCCCGCATGCGCCTGCCCCGGCTGGGCGCGGTACTTCTGGCCACTCTGGCCCGGGCCAGGGGCTGGGATGTCACCGTTTTTGTGGAGGACTTGGCCCCCATTGATTACAGTGTCGTGCTCAAGGCCGATCTGGTGGGCATCTCCAGCATCACCGGCACTGCGTCGAGGGCCTATGCCCTGGCGGACGCCCTGGGCAAACGGAACATCCCGGTCATCATGGGCGGACCCCATGTCACGTTCTGTGCGGAAGAAGCCCTGGAACACTGTGATTATGTCCTTCGAGGAGAGGCCGAACTCACTTTCATGCAGTTTCTGGATGCCTTTTCGCGCAATCGGCCGGTGCAACAGGTTCCGGGGCTTTCCTGGAAGGATCCGGAAGGATCCGTGCAGCACAACGCAGCGTCGGAACAGGTGGTGGATCTGGACGATCTTCCGGCACCGGATTTTTCCCTCATCCATGGCTGGGGAAAGGCGCTGGGGCTCGGCATGTATCCCATCATTCCGGTGCAGGCCACCCGCGGGTGTCCCTTCGGCTGCACCTTCTGCTCCGTCATCGGCATGTTCGGCCGGCGCCTGCGCAGCCGCAGCCGGGATCACGTCATGGCGGAACTGGAAAGATGGAAGGGACAGAACGTCCACGCCTTCTTCTACGACGACAACTTCACTGCGGACAAGCGACGGGCCAAGGATCTGCTGCGTACCATGCGGGACGTACGGCCCGTGGCCAACTGGTCCAGCCAGGTGCGTACCGACTGCGCCACGGATCCGGAAATGCTCCGACTGATGCACAACACCCACTGTTCGCATGTCTTCATCGGCTTTGAATCTGTAAATCCGGCCGTACTGAAAAAAACCCGCAAGCAGCAGAATGTCCAGGGCATGAAGGACGCCGTCCGCAGGTTCGCCAATGCCGGAATCGACGTCCACGGCATGTTTGTGTTCGGGTTTGATGACGACACTCCGGAAATGATGGACGCCACCCTGGCGTTTGCCGTGGACAGCGGCATCTGGTCGGCCCAGTTCCTGATCCTCACGCCATTTCCGGGCACCTCCCTGTTTGATCAGCTGAAAAGCCAGGATCGGATTCGTTTGACGGATTATTCCCTGTACGACACCCACCATGTGGTGTTCGAACCAAGGGGCATCTCGCCGCTTTCCCTGCAGCAGGCACAAATCCGGGCCCATGACCGCTTCTATTCCCGCAGTCGCCTGGCCGGCAGCCTTCTGAAACGGGACTGGGTGCGGTGTGCGCTGTTCCTGTACGCACGCCAACTCAAGACCAACTGGAAAACCGACAATGCCGCTTACATGAAAACCATGGCCGCCGCCGAAACCCCCGGACTGGAACTCACCTACGACTTCCGTTTCCTGTTCCCGGACATCACCCGGGGAATGCAACTGGCGTCCCCCGGATCACCGTGTGCCAAGACGCCTCCCCCGCCACCGTCGGGACGATGAGCCCCCGGGTTCCCTCCTCCTCCTCCGGTTTTCCAGGGTTCATGCCTATTCCATGTCCCAGAAGAAATCCCGGTTGGTGAGTTCGGGTTCGGGTGTCTTTTCCGGACAAGAAGACAGACCCGAATCGGGCTGTCGGTGGATGAAATCCAGTTGCTTTTCCAGATCCGTCGTCTCGGCTTCCCAGTATTCCAGGGTACCGAAATGCGGGAACGCCGCCGGAAAAGCCGGATCGTCCCAGCGCCGTGCGATCCATGCGCAATAATGGATGAAGCGCAAGGCACGCAGGGGTTCCACCAGCCTCAACCAGTCCGTGTCAAAATCCCGGAACTGTCGGTAGGCGTCCACAAACACCTGTCGCCGGCGCAGACCCTCGGCATCCCGATCCATCAGGAGCATCCAGAAATCCTGTACTGCGGGACCAGTGAGAAAATCATCAAAATCCAGGAAAAACCAGCCGGCTTCACCCTGCAGGAGATTTCCCAGGTGGCAATCCCCGTGGATCCGGTGCACGGGAACATCCCGGCTCAGGCTGTCATAAATGTCGGCGATTTCCCCGACCGCCCGGCTGAATCTTCCTGCCAGGTGGTCCGGCAGGAATCCGTTCTCCAGCAGATATGTCAAAGGTGCCCGGGCATAGGTGTCGGATCCCAGAACCAGCCGGCCGGAGGCGGGACGTGAAGCGCCCACGTTGTGGATGCGGGCCAGATACCGGCCGAGGATTTCCAGTGCCCCATCGTCCGGTTCATTCTGGCTCCGGCCACCCGTTCGCGGCCATATTGCATACATGATTCCAGCGGTTTCATGAATGGTCTCCCCGTCGGAAAACCGCCGGGGAGCACAAACCGGAATTTCATGTTCCGCCAATTCCAGCAGGAAATCATGCTCTTCCTGGATCTGCTGGCGACTCCAGCGACCGGGGCGATAGAATTTGCTCACCACGTGGGTGTTGTCCTCCAACTTGAGATCATACACCCGGTTCTCGTAGGAATTCAGGGTCATGCAGTGCCCGGTGGGACGCAGGCCGCTGGATTCCAGCGCCCGCAACACCGTATCCGGCGTCAGTGTGAAAAAGGATTCGTTCATGAAAGGTCAGCTTCCTGTGAAAAGAGGCAGAACCCGCCAGGGGATGGAGGTTCTGCAAAGGTCAACGTGCGGCACTATCCCCGGGAACCCCCGGTCTGTCAAGTTGGGAAACGGGCCGCTTTGGTCTTTCCGGTGTGGCTAGCCTGTGATACATCGGGGGACATGAAGCCTCAAGCCGCCCGCTCCTTTCTCGTGGACACCCTGCTGGAACTGGGAGCCGCCGCTGCGGGTGTGGTCCTTGCACAACGCATGGAGGCTCCGCAACGCGTGAGGGACTGGCTGTCCTCGGGACAGCAGGCGGGCATGGACTATCTGTCCGCCCACCTGGAACTGAAGCAGGATCCGGAAAACCTGCTTGCAGGTGTAAAATCCATCGTCTGTGCCGCCTTTCCCCATCCGGTGCACCTGCCCCCGGATCCGCCTCCGCCGGTGGCAGGGTATGCCATCGGAGAAGATTACCATGTCCGGGTGCGCCGGGTGCTTGTGGAAGCCGCCGAACGATTCTGCACACAAATGCCCGGGCAGTACCGGGTCTGCGTGGACACCGCCCCCCTGCCGGAGCGTCATCTCGCCCTGCAGGCCGGTTTGGGATTTGCCGGAACCAACGGCTGCCTCATTGTTCCTTCCGTGGGTCCCAACGTGGTTCTTGGCGAAATCCTGTTCACCCAGGAAATCGAACCCACCGAACCGGCCCTGCGACCCTGCGCCCGGTGCAACCGCTGCATCCGGTTCTGTCCCACTGGGGCGCTGTCCAAAGACGGCGTACTGGATGCCCGGCTTTGCCTTTCCTACTACACGACAGCCTCCAGAGAGGAGCCGCCGCCTGAAATATTCGCCAAAGGAGAAGGTCGTTTTTTCGGCTGTGAAACCTGTGTTTCCGTCTGTCCCCATGTACATCCGGATTCCGGGCGGGATCTTTCCGGCATCCGGACGGATCTGCCTGAACTGGATTTCTGGAAAAAACCGGAGTATAAAAATACGGTTTTTGCGGATCAGCCCGCCTGGCGGCTGCGTCGCAACCGGTTGTGGGCGCAAGATGCCCTCAATACGATGGACCCGGAATAAAACTACCCTCCGGGCCGTTGCAGACCCCGTGAGCCATTCATGGCCATGTTGAGAATGGTCAAAAATGCTCACCAGAAGGAGGAACCTGTGCTCGGCTGGAAAAAGGATCGTTCCAAAGAATTCATGACATTGGCCACCCCCGTCATGGACGCACTGTACGGCACGGCCATGAAACTCACCCGCAACGAAGAACACGCCCAGGATCTGGTGCAGGACACCTACCTCAAGGCCTTCAAATATTTTGAAACGTTTGAACGCGGCACCAACTTCAAGGCCTGGATGTTCCGCATCATGACCCGCCTGTTCTACGACAGGTATCACGAACAAAAACGCAATCAGGCCATGTTCACGGCATTCGATGACGTGACCCTCAATGCCACTGCGGATCCCGACACCCGCTCCAACGCCGGAGAACGCCGTCTGCTGGCCCAGGAACTGCAGAAGGCCCTGGATCAACTGCCTTCGGATTTCCGCCTCCCCCTGGTGCTCTGTGACATCCAGGAATTTTCCTACCAGGAAATCGCCGACATCATGGAATGTCCCATTGGTACCGTGATGAGCCGTCTGTTCCGGGCCCGCAAGCGCATGAAGGAAATCATTTTGAACATGAATCAGTCCGAGGAAACCGGGGATTCCCTCTCCGGTCAGATCATTCCGTTTTAGGTGCAGGAGTTACACTGTCATGGATTGCCGCGAAGTCGAAAAACTCATTTCCCTGTACATCGACAAGGAAGTTGCCCGTCAGGACCGACAGGAACTCGAAGAGCATGTGGGTTCGTGCAGGCGATGTGATTCCCTGCTCGAAGAAGCCATGGAGATCAAGGATCTGGTCCGGCGCATTGAAATGAAAAAGGCGCCGGCGGCCCTGGTGGAACGCATTCATGCGGACATCTCGTCGAAATCCTCCAGCCTCATTTTTGTCAACATCCTGCGCCTGGGAACCGCCACCGCCGTTTTCGCCCTGGCGGTCTATGGAGGGTATTCCTGGTTCCATCAGGTTTCCCGGGAACCCGGAGCCGATGCCCGTGCCACTCCAGTGGAAGTGGCCGCCGCACCCGCTCCGGAAGGTAAATCCCATGCCATTCCCGTGCAACTGCGATCCAAGACACACTTGAAACAGTTTTCTTCCCCGGCGGTTTCCCGCTTCAGGAAGCGCATCATCACCCCGCAGGTCATGGAAAACCTGGTGGTGGAACACGTCCGTCCGCTTCCTGCCGAAATCCAGACTCCGGATCTGGAAACCGTGGCCCGCTGGTATGCCTCCAAGTCGGGTTTCTATGCCCCACCGCCACAACTGGCCTCCTGGGGAGCCAAGATGGAAGGCGGTCGCATGAGCCGCTTCCAGGACCGCGAAGCCGTCCAACTGTTCTACAACGTCAACGGCCGGCGTGTAACGGTTTTCATGTTCCGCCCGGACATGATTCCGGACATCGTGGACATCCCGTCGGTGGAGTCCCTCGACCAGATCGACGAAGAAGACTACATCAGCACCACTCCCGGTGGCCGGATGGTGGCCCTCTTTTCCCATAACGGCATCGGTTATTCCATCATCACGGACCTGGACTTCGTGGTGATGCGCCAGTGCATCCGCAGCATCGCCGCCCAGCCTTTCTGACCGCACAATCCCCCACTCCCTGTGGCCAACAACACCGTTTCCGGCATACAATTCCCTGGCACTTCGATCCGGTTGCATTTGGCCTGGAATTCACCCGAATTTCATTGACCTTTCCAGCGTTTTTTTCTAGATTGTGGCCGGTGTTTTGACCGGGAACCCGCCGGAGGTTTTACCAACGACGTCAAGGAGACCGGATGAGTAGCAGTGAGCATAAAAACATATTGATCGTCGACGATGAAATGGTCATCCGGGAAGTGCTTGAGGATTTCCTTTCCGGGGAAGGTTATGACGTGGTGACGGTGGCGTCTGGAGCCGATGCCCTGGTTGAACTTGAAGAGGATCATTACGACGCCATTTTGTCCGACCTGATGATGCCCCAGATGAACGGTCTGGAACTGATGACCGAAATCGCCACCCGGGGCTATCAGTTGGTCAAGGTCATCATGACCGGGTACGGAACCATTGAAACCGCCGTCCAGGCCATGAAGGTCGGTGCCGATGACTACATTCTCAAACCCTTCAAGATGGAAGAAGTCCTCTCCGTCCTGGACCGGGGTTTCGACCGCCAGCGCCTGTTGCGCGAATACATCACCCTGAAGGAAACCGTCAACCTGTACCGTATCGCCGAGACCATGGCGCACGAAAGCGATACCGATCGCATCCTGAACGAGATCCTGGAAGCTTCCATCGCGGAAACCCAGTGTGACTACGTTTACCTCACGGTTTTCTCCAGTGCGGAAACCCGCTTCCTCCCGGCCAAAACCCTCACCGGAGGCCCACAAGCCTCGGCGGGTCTTGTGGTGGACGCCAACCGCATCGGCGCTTTGCTCATCACCGAGAATTCCCTGCTCATCCAGGGAAATGACGGTGTCGAATTCCTGAAGCACCCGGAAAGCCAGCCCCTGTCCTCCTTCTGCGCGGTGCCCCTGCATGTCCCCGGCAGGCTTCTTGGCATCCTGGTTCTGGCTTCATACAACAGGCGTTCCATCATCACCGAGGGACACCGCAAATTCCTGCACATCCTGGCCACCAAGGCGGCGGCGGCCCTGGAAAACACCCGATTGGTGGAACAACTCAAGGGAGCCAACCGGGAACTGGTGGAAGCCAATCGCCAACTGCAGGAAAACTTCCAGCAATCCATTCTCGGGTTCGCCCGGGCCATTGAACAGAACGATCCCTATACCCGCGGCCATTCCGACCGTGTGGCGATGTACAGTCGCATCATTGCCGAGGAACTCCAGTTGGGCGATTCCCTCGTGGAGGACATCTTCTTCGCGGGACAACTGCACGACATCGGCAAGATCGGCATTTCCTCCCAGAAACTGAACAAAGCCGGAAAACTCAATGCGCCGGAAATCCGCATGTTCCGGCGCCACCCGGAAATGGGCAAGCAGATCCTGGAGCCCATTCCCTTCATGAGACACCTGATCTCCGGCGTATACTGCCACCATGAACGCTATGACGGACAAGGTTACCCACAGGGTCTTGCCGGCGAGGAGATTCCCCTTCTCGGACGAATCATCGCCGTGGCCGACACCTATGACGCCATGACCTCCGACCGTTCGTACCGCAAGGCGCTTCCCATGCAGGTGGCCCTGGAAGAACTGCGCACCAACTCCTCTACGCAGTTTGATCCACAGGTGGTGGTGGCTTTTCTGGAAGCCGTGAAAAAAGGAAAAATTCATGAGTGATACCATCATGGAAGACAAACCCAGCATCGTGCCGGTAAACATATCCGACGAGATGCAGCGTTCATTTCTGGACTACTCGATGAGCGTCATCGTGTCCCGGGCGCTCCCGGATGTGCGGGACGGGCTCAAACCCGTGCATCGGCGAATCCTGTACACGATGCACCTGCTGAAGAATTCCCCCACCGCGCCTTACAAGAAGAGCGCCCGTATCGTGGGCGACACCATGGGCCGGTTCCACCCCCATGGCGACCAGGCCATCTATGATGCCCTGGTGCGCCTTTCCCAGCCCTTCTCCATGCGTTACCCCGTGGTGGACGGTCAGGGAAACTTCGGTTCCATCGACGGGGATCCCCCGGCTGCCATGCGATATACCGAGGTGCGCATGGCCCGGCTGGCCACCGAAATGCTCGCAGACATCGAAAAGGACACGGTGGACTTCAACCCGAACTACGATGACAAGGAATTCGAACCTTCGGTGCTGCCCACCCGCTACCCCTACCTGCTGGTGAACGGGGCCTCCGGCATCGCCGTGGGCATGGCCACCAACATCCCCCCGCACAACCTGACGGAAATCGTCAATGCACTGATTGCGCTCTTGCAGGATCCATCCATGGAAATCAAGGATCTTCTCGCCCACGTGAAGGGTCCGGATTTCCCGACCGGCGGGGCCATCCTCGGTCGTTCGGGCATCATTGATGCCTTCCGCACCGGTCGGGGACGTGTCACCATGCGGGGCATCGTGGACATCGAGGAACTCAAGGGCGATCGACAGGCTCTTGTCATTTCCGAAATCCCCTACCAGGTGAACAAGGCCCAACTGATCGAACGTATGGCGGATCTCGTCAAGGAAAAGGTCATCGAGGGCATTTCGGACATCCGGGATGAAAGCGACAAGTCCGGACTGCGGGTGGTAGTGTTCCTCAAACGGGATGCCGTGGCCGAAATCGTGTTGAACCACCTGTACAAACACACCCAACTGCAGACCAATTTCAGCGTCAACATGATTGCCATTGTGGACGGGCGACCCCGTTTGCTGAACCTGAAAGATCTGCTGGAGAAGTTCCTCGATCACCGGCGGCAGGTCATCATCCGCCGTTCCGAATTCGAACTCCGTGAAGCTTTGGACAAACGCGAAATCATCGAGGGACTGGGCGTGGCTTCCATGGACATCGACCGGGTCATTGAACTGATCCGGACCTCCCGTGATCCCGATGAAGCCCGCACACGCCTCCAGGCCCACGATTTCACCGGACTTGGAGGTTTCCTCGAACGGGCCGGTTTCACTCCGGATGAGGTGGCCAGAGCCGATGCCCACTACCGGCTGAGCGAACGTCAGGCACAAGCCATCCTGGACATGCGGTTGCAGCGCCTGACCGGCCTGCAGCAGGAAAAACTGGCTGGTGAGTATCGGGGCCTGACCGATCTCATCGACAAGTTGAACGCCCTGCTGCAAAGCGAGGAACTCCTGCGCAATCACATGATCGCGGAACTGCAGGAAATCCGCGAAAAATACGGGGATGAACGACGTACCATCCTCCTCGAGGACAGCGCTGACATCGCCATGGAGGATCTCATCGAGGACGAGCCGATGATCCTTACCCTCACCCAGAGCGGATACATCAAGACCATGCCCGTGGAACTGTTCCGGGCCCAGGCGCGCGGAGGCAAGGGCCGGCGAGGGGCACAATTGCGGGACGAAGAGGATGTGGTCACCCATATCATGGCAGTGACCGCGCTGTCCACGGTGCTGTTCTTCACCAATACCGGACGGGTGTTCCAGCAAAAGGCATACACCCTGCCCAAGGCCAGTCCCACCTCCCGGGGAAAGGCGCTGGTCAACTTCCTGAACCTCCAGGAGGGCGAACGGGTGGTGGCCATGATGCCGGTCCCCGCCATTGAAAGCGGCCATTTCATCTTTTTCGCCACCCAGAAGGGCGTCGTGAAAAAGACCGAACTGATGTATTATTCCAACATCAAGCAGAACGGCATCATCGCCATCTCCATTGACGAAGGCGACCAGTTGCTTGATGCGAAACTGACCCAGGGCTCCCATGACATCCTTCTGGCAACCCGCAGCGGACTGATTGCCCGGTTCCCCGAGAGCAATGTCCGTTCCATGGGCCGCACCGCCAGGGGTGTCCGTGGCATCGGCCTACGGGGAAATGACCGGGTTGCCTCCCTGGCGATCCTGGATCCGGCCGAACCCGATGTGACGGTGCTTTCCATCTCGGAACGCGGCTTCGGGAAGCGTTCGCCTGCCGCCGACTTTTCCCCGCACAACCGGGGCAGCAAGGGACTCATCGGCATCCGCACCAACGAACGCAACGGGTATCTGGCTGCGGCAAAGGTGGTGCGGGAAGGGGAACACCTGATCGCGCTGACCCAGCAGGGCACCCTGATCCGGGTGTCCATTTCCGAAATTTCCATCCTGTCCAGGGCGACCATGGGCATCACCATCATGCGGTTGCCCGCGGATGATTCCATCCGGGACGTGACCATCCTGGCCGCCGAACATGTTCGCACGGAAGACGGTGATGCAGACGGGGAACCAGACGGGGAACCAAACGGGGATGCACAGAACACCACCGAAGCGGTCACCGCCGTGGCGGAACCCGAAACCAACCCCGCACCGTCCCCGCCCAACGAGACTGATCAGTAACCCCGAACACCTCCGGTTTCCCCATTGGCATCGCAATCTGCAAGGTTCACTTGATTTCCAGTCGGGGAGTTTGTGCGGACATCCCTTCGGGCACTTCTGGCATGGCCATGGGTGGACCCCCATAAGCCGGTACAGCCCTCGAATCCCTTACCCTTGGAGTTTCCCGCAGCGCTGGGGGTGCACCGTAGGCTCCGATCGGACCGGGAATCATGTCTCCAGGGGTACCGTAACCCATTTCAATCACCAGCGGGGAAGTGGTCTTTTTCCCGGGCACTTTGTCCTTTTCAGGTTCCGGCTGGCCAGATTCCGGCATGACGGGTTCCGGCGCCGGTGCCGGGTCCTGATCCGGGGGATCACCTTCGGTCGGGTCCGGTCCGTGTTCGGGCGGCACTTCGGGCTTTTCTGTGGGAGGTGATGCGTAAGCCGGCAGTTCCGGACTGGCGGATTCCGCAGACTCCTGCGCCGCCGGCCCGGAGGCAGACGGGGATGAGTCTGTCTTTTCCCTGCAGGCGCCAGAGAATACAAGGCCCGCACTGACCAGGGTGGCCTGCATCCATACCGGCACCCGTGGACCGGAAGCCTGCCGGTCCAGCACACGCATGCAATGTTCGATGGTTCGTGTCATGTCATGGGGTGTTTTTCCGCCATTGATTGGATTCATGATGTTTCTCCCTACCGGAAATCGCCGGGACCAAGGAGAATATACTCCCGTTCAGAAAAAAATCACCCCAATTTTTGTTTGATGTGAATCAACTATTGGGGATTGTTCTTGTCCGAATGCACCGTGACCTGGGTATGCAGGCCGCCCCGGATGTTGAAATCCCCCCGGACAGTAATGGATCGCGGGGAAAGCTCCTGGACCAGATCATCGTGGATCCGGTTGGTCAGATCCTCGTGAAAGGCACCTTCCTGCCGGAAGCTCCACAGATAGAGTTTCAGGGACTTGAGTTCCACACACAACTGGTCCGGCACGTAAGTAATGTGGATGGTGGCAAAGTCCGGTTGCCCGGTCATGGGACACAGTGCCGTGAACTCATCGGTTTCGATCTCGATGGAGTATTCCCGCCCGGGGCGGGGATTGGGAAAAGTCTTCAGTTCCTTGGAAGGTTGGGTGCTCATGAATGCTTCCGTGAAAAGGGAAATGGGAAAAAGGGGCCGCCCGAAACAGGGGACGGCCCCGGATTACTGGATTACCAGGATAAATTCACCCAAGGCATGTCGCCTTCCGAATCGGGCGCATAATCGGTGTAGTCCCACTCGTTCCAGTCGGGGATCACTGCCGCATACATCTGGACGGAATTCGAGGCCAGATTCATGTGGGGAATGTCGGCCACGGCAATGTGGTATTCCAGTTCAGAAGTGGAACCGGACAACGGATTGATGACAAAGGACGCCGGATTGCCCACCTGCGTCCAGGAACCGGTGTGCCGCGACCAGATGGACCGGGCATTGTTTTCCAGGGTCAGGGTGATGTAATTGCTGCCATCATGCATGTAAATGTCATGAATACCCGTCAGGTTGCAGGCGGAATGGAACTCGGTCTTGATGTGCATGATGCCGGCGGCATCCACATAGGCCAGGAGATCTTTCAGATCGCAGGCATAGGAACCGTTGTCCCCCTGGGGATCGGGTTGGGTCAGCAGGGACATGTAGGTGGCGGGTCCCACCTGGATGTTCCGGATTTCGGACCATTCGTTTCCATCGCCGTCCGTGTAGCGGAACACCACCACGGCAATGTCCCCGTCCACGGCGTTTTCGGGAATGTTCAGTCCCCATGGTTCACAGGCCGCATGGGCTCCTGCAGCGAGGGGATCCACGGAACAGACGGTATTGGCGGGGGGCACCACGAGGATTCCCCCGACTGTGGATTCTTCGTGGATTTCCACCAGAACCGTGATGGGACCGGAAGCCACCAGGGCGCCATCATTGATGACATGGAACTCCAGGAAGGTGTCTTCGCCTGGATCCGCATAACCATCGTCATTGCCGGTGGCGTCGTTGATGACCAGATTATGGGTCTTGAGCACGGGGAAGGGAACCGGTACGGCCACCGGGAAGGTCCACTCGCCACCGCCGGCTGCCGTCACGGTCAGGGTCAGGGCCACGGGCTGGTTGTTCTTGTGTTCGGCCGAAATGTCAAAGGTCAGGGCATCGGTGCCATTGGAAGCGTTGGCGCCCGGGACAATGTCGCCAAAGGAGGCGGCACCGTCGGTGATGGTCACGGAGGAATCTGCCGAAGTCAGGGTGGCCGCCACGGTGGAAGCATCCAGACCACCGGTGTTGGTCAGGGTCACCTGCAGGGCCACGGAACCGCCGGGGGTTCCGGCGGAAGGTACGGCCACGATGTCGGCATCAATGCGGGCGGGGGCGTATTCCACGGTGAGTTCATAATCCCCGGTGGCGCCGGCGTATCCTTCAATGATGACGTAGTAGGTGGAACCACCCACGAAGTCGTAATTGATCTGTTCCACGTCCGTAACGCTATAGGAATATCCAATCACATCAAAGTTGCTGTCCGTCAGGACCAGATCCAGATCTCCGTTGGAATGGGTGAAATTCAGACGGACGATGCCGGCAAAGGACGTGGCCGGGGAAAGCCGGAACCAGTCTTCATGGGCCGGTCCGCAGATGTGTCCAGACAGGTTGGCCGGAATCGAGGAGAGATCCATGGTGTGGGCGGTGGGACCGGAATGATTGTTGTATTCATCCTCGGGGCAACCGCAGGCAGGCATGGCATCGCAATCGGGATCCTCGCAGTCCACCAGACCATCGAAATCGTTGTCGATTTCATCGTCGCAAACCTCGGGGGGCGTCATGCAAAAACCACTCTCGTCATCGCAGATGCCGGTCACCGTGCAGTGATCACCGGTCGTGCATTTCGGCCAGCAAACACCCACCGGCTCTCCGATGTTGTAGCACTGGTATCCCGTACGACAGTCATTGAGTTCCAGATCACAGGTTCTGGCACAAAAAGAGACACCCCCGGCGGAAACACACATGTTGTTTTCTTCGTAACATCCCCCCTCACCGGTGCAATCGGATACGCAGTATCCCGAAGGCATGCCATATCCGACTTCGGCATAACAGCTCCCCATGTCAGTGATGCACTGTTCATCCAGCATGCAGGGGTCCCCCACATGTCCGGGAGTGGTGTTGTTGGTCGTGTTGGTGCAGGCTGTGGTGTCAAACCCGGTGCAATCCGCCAGGCAACCCAGCACACCGCCAGAGAAACCCTGTGAAACACAGTCCGCATCGCCCAGATCGAGGTCGTCGCAAACTTCCGTTCCTTCACGAACACCGTCGCCACAGGTGGTGTTGACTTTTTTCTTTTTGCCACCATCGTCACATCCGACAACCAGGGCAAAAACAGCCATAGTTAATAATATCGCAAACAATTTCCGCATGAACAATCTCCTTTCAAGAACAACCTGAACCATTATAACAAGCAAAGTGCGACCATCTGCTGACTTCCGGAATGAAAGAAAACAGAAGGCAGGATGCAACTGTTTACCCGATTACGGGAAATTGTCAAACGCGAACTGTGGATAATTCATTTGAATCCAAACCGGTACCGTGCTTTTCAAATCCGTCGGAAAAATTCATGCTCTCCCTTGAACAAACGCGGGTTTGCAGTAATATGTCCCCCGTTCGGTGATTCTTTTTGCCGAAGTCCAGGAGATGAACCAATGATGAAAATGATATTGGTCGGGTGTATGGCACTGACCCTCACAGGTTGCCCGGCGGATCCGAAGTCAGATCCGGTCAATAACATCAATAACATCAATAACATCAACAACATCAACAACATTAATAACATCAACAATACCAACAATATCAACAACGTTGAAGTCATCCCGGCCAACCGGAACAAGACCGAAAACCAGGCACTCTCCCAGTTGTTTCCCCGGACCACTCCCACTGAAGACTCCAGCGCCTCGGGAAACTACTGGATACTGCGCGATGACAACCAGGAAGTCCTCGGATACGCACTGGTAAAAACCCATTACGGATTCAACGGTTTGATTACGACAATGCTGGGAATTTCCCGGGACGAGGTGGCTGTGGGGCTGGAAACCATTGACCAGCGCGAAAGTTGGTGGAGCATGATTCCCCTGTCTTTCTTCACCCAGTTTTCAGGCAGGTCCTATGAAAGTTTCACGCTTTTGCCCGGGTACAACCAGAATTGCAGCCCCGGTTGTCAGGCGCTGTATCAGAGTCTGGGGGTGGATGTGGTTTCAGGGGCTACCTGGACTTCCGACGCCATGGTACGGAATGTCATGGATGCCCTGTTGCATTATGATGAAATCCGCCCATGATTCAAGGGTCCTGCCCGTTCAGAGTTGAACCCGTCCCGCCTTTCCTGTATGTTTCCATTTGCATGAAGGAGCTACATTGAGCAGTCATCATTCAATCCTCCTCTCGGCAGACCGATGCCCTCCCCGTATCGCCCATGGATTTTCCACGCGAACAGGGGGAGTGTCCAAAGGCGTGTATGCATCGGGGAACATGCACTGGAAAAAGGGGGACAACCTGGAAAACGTCCTGGAAAACCGGCGGCTTCTCCTGCATGCAATGGGTTTTCCTGAAACCGTAATCTACACGGCGGAACAGGTGCATGGCGTGGGGATCCTGGATGTGGACCACCTGACCCCGGAAGAGGTGCTGGCCGAAGAAGCCGATGGACTGATCACCTCGGTTCCCGGCCGGGCCATCGGTGTGACAACTGCGGACTGCCTTCCCGTACTTCTGGCTGCCCCCGACGGGTCCGTGGTGGCTGCACTTCATGCGGGATGGCGTGGACTGGTGGACGGCATCTGCCGGTTCGGACTGGAAACCCTCTGTCAGAAGGCGGGTTGCAAACCGGAGGATGTCTGGGCGGCAGTGGGTCCCGGAATCGGTTCCTGCTGTTTCGAAATCGGACCCGAGGTGGCCGAACGCATGCAGCAGGACCACCCGAAACACGTGTCTGTCTGTCAAGGCCGGATCCTGGCAGATTTGCCAACCATGGCAAAGGATGAACTTTTACGGTCCGGCGTTTGCATGGTGCATCATCCCGAATTTTCCGGTTGCACCTTCTGCCGAAACGATCTTTTCTATTCCTACCGCCGCGATGGCTGGCCCAACGGCCTGCATCTGGGTGTCATCGGGATCCGGCCATGAAACGGCAACTTGAGGGATATTTAAATGAACACAAAAAAAAACCCTTCCGAAAGTCCCTCCCCGGCGCCCCTACCGGGACCGGACCCGCGGTTGTTGGCACTGAACACCCAACCGGAGATACCCGTTGTGCAGGAAAACCCAGGCGCGGACCCTCCGGAACCGGTTCTGGAACTGGAGCCCCCGGCACCGGCACCGCCAGGGACCGGCTCGAAACCCGAACCCGAGCCACAACCCACTCCCGAACCCGAGCCACAACCCACTCCCGAACCCGAGCCACAACCCACTCCCGGGCCCGAGCCACAACCCACTCCCGGGCCCGAACCCACACCGGACCCGGAGAAAACCAGGGACATGATGCGTGAATCAGCCCTGGCTTCATCGCAAACCCCATCAGGACCACCAGAACCGAAACCATCGGATCTGTGGGTGGTCATCAAGAAAATTCTTTCCACCACATGGGGACATCGAGTTGCGCTGGTCCTGACGGGCATCCTGCTGTTTTTCATCGGCTATATCGGTGGGCGATGGGGCCGATCGGATCTGGAAAGCCGACTCAAGGACAGGCAAACCGAAATCGTGCGCTTCAAAAAGGAAGTCGCCAGGCTGGATCAGGAACTCAACGAATCCAGGGCGGTTCGGGAGCAGTTGCAACAGCGGTTGCACGAAAGCGAACAAAAACGCGAATTCCTGAAACAACGGGACCGCATCCGGCACTTTGTGAATGAATCCGCCACCGCATGGCAGGCCCAGCGGAACAAGGATGCCATGGAATATCTACACAAAGCCATGATTCATTTCCAGAACGAATCCAGGGAAGCCCGCGGATTGTCACATTTTCTCTACCGGACCATTGGTCAACGGATGACCGATTCTGCCCGGGACATGGAAAATGACTGCGCAGCACACCGCAAACCCGCAGGATTCATGGATTCCGTGAAAAGGGAAGTTTTTTCCTGTCAGGAACACGTGGCGAAAAATCTTTCGCGCATTCTGGAAGTTCTTCCCCCCGCCCGTGAGGAATGACGGACCATGAAACATCTTCTGTGGATTATGTGCTGGTTGTCCTTTTCCCTGCCTGCCCATGCATGGAAGGTGAAGCGGGATGAATTCAATCCCGCCATGATCGAACGGTACAAGGGAATGCTCCTTTCCAATCCGGATGACGACTTCGCCTTCCGGAAACTGGTCCTCTTGTATCAGAATCACAGTTCCATGGACCGGCTGATCCTGGAATACCGTGCCATCCTCAAGAAAAATCCCGAACACTATCAGGCCAATGCCATTCTGGGAAAACTCTACCTGCGGATTGATCGCCTGGACGAGAGCCTGACCCATCTGCAGACTGCACTGAAAACGGATGACAAACGCTATGAAGCCCACAAACTCATGGGGGAATTGCACATCCGGAAACGCCTTTACCCCGAAGCCCGGGGGTACCTGGATCAGGCGCTGGAACGGGTAACCGGCGCCGCCATCCGGGAACGCATGCTTCGGGAACTGGTCCGGATTTCCATCCTGGGTGGCGATCTGGAAGGAGGCGCCCGGTATTTCGACAGCCTCATCAAGTTGCGGCCCGCGGATTTCCAGACACGCCGTGACTACGCCGAATTGCTCACGGAAGCCATGCAGTTTGAAAAAGCCATGGTCGAATACAAGACCCTGCTCAACATGTCCGCCGGCGACACCCACCGGCGGATAGACATCATGAAAGCCACCGGCGTCCTTCTGGAGCGAATGGGCAAGGACACCGAGGCCGTGGAACTGTACTGGAAAACCATCGCCCTGACGGCTTCCGGTCACTGGGTGCGCAACGAACTGATCGGCCGTATGGTTTCCATCGCGCGACGTCGTGACGAATTGCCCCTTTTGCTTCGGGAATTCCGGAAACGCTGGCCACGCCCCAATGCCTTCCAGTCCACGATTCTGGCTTCCATCCATGGGGAACTGGGGGAATTCGACGCCGCTTTTTCCCAGTACCGTGCCGCCTTGCGGCAGGAACCCGGCAATGTGGACATCCGGCTGGAGTTCATCTCCCTGCTGGAAAAGAGTGGCGCCGAACCACAGATGCTCATCGCCGAACAGGAAGCACTTGTGCGGGCCGCCCCCGCCCAGACCCGCTTTGCCGTGGAACTTGCCAAAAGATACGAACGGGCGGGACAGCAGAAAAAAGCCCTGGCGCTGGCAGATTCCCTTCTGGCCAAATTCCGCAACGATGCCTCCGTGCTTCTGGCACTTTCGGATCTGTACGGACAATGGAACCAGCCAGCCAAGGTGATCAGCATCCTGGAAACCCTGGTGAGACTGGAACCGTTGGATCATGAACATTACGTCAACCTGGGACAGCAATACTGGGGACGCGGCGACAGGGTGAAGGCCGTGGGCACCTGGGAAAGGATCCTGAAACCCGGGATCATGGAAGATCCAGCCGAGGCCCATCATGTGCTTTCCGTGACCTATCTTGAGGTCGGCCGGCTCCAGGAAAGCCTCGCCCAGGCCCGCGCCGCAGTAAAACTCAAGCCGAAGGACACGCGTCACCTGTTTCAACTGGGAACCGTCAAGATCAAGAACCAGTTGCTCAGGGAAGCCGAGAGGGTCTTTGAAACCACGCTGGAGGAAGCCATCTCCCAGATGGACGTGGTCATGGCACGCAGGGCGCGCAAGCAACTGCTGCAGTTGTGGGTGGAACTGAACTCGCTGGAACGCGAAATGAACCGGCGACTGGCCCTCTGGAAACCGGACCAGGTTGATCGTGGCATGTTCCTGGCGGAAGGATTCCTGATGCTGGGAAGATGGGAGACTGCACTGGAACTCTTCCAGAAAATGCGCAAGGAACAGCCTTCCCTGAGTGAGCCCCTGCTGGGCATCATCGGATTGTATGATTCCCTGGGACGATACCGGGAATACATCACCGCACTGGAGGAAGCAGTTCAATTGATCCCCCACCGGGCCAAGGATTTCTACGAACAACTTTCTGCAGCATGGGCCATCATGGGAGATGATGAAAAGGCCCGCCTGTATCTCCAGATGGCCCTGGAAAAGGACGCCAGGGATTCCCGCTCCTGGGCCAAGGCGGGTGAACTTGCGATGAAACTGGAGGATTACAAGGGAGCCATCAAGTCCTTCCAGGAAGCCATCCGGCTGGACCCCTACGAAATGGGCTACTATTTCCAGTTGGCTTTCCTTCAACAGCAACTGGGTCTTCTGGACGAGGCATCCCTCACCTACCACCAGATCATTGCCCGCTCCTCGGAGGACGAGGTGGTGGAACGCGCCGCCCGTTTCGCACTGGAACTCGGGGAAATCCGCTCCAGCCTGGGGAAACTCGAACGTGTACTGCATCCCCTTTCCTTTACCTATGCCCATCGCCCTGTCTTTTCCAGACTGCTTCTTGAAACGTACCGACGCCATGTGCCCCAGTTGACGTGGACCGTCCGGAACGCAAAAAATCCAGCGGAGCGAAAAACCGCACGGGAAGAACTGGAAAGGGTCGCCACCCGTGCACTGAAACCCCTTCTGGAAAGCCTGACGTCCGACAATGCGGCTGACATGGAAAGTGCCAGGAACCTGCTGGCGCAACTGGGCAACCCCAACGCCGCCATTCCACTCATCCGCATGGCACGCCGGAACGTGGAAACCGCCCGGAAGAAAGCCGCACAAAAAGCAGGATCCGAAACATTCTCCCGACAGGACCTGCAATTCATTCTGAAAAGCCTGATGATAGCTTCCCACATCGGAGACCGCAGCATAGTGGCGGACCTGCAGTTTTTCGCCTCCATGCAGGAATCGGCTGCAGGCCAACTTCTTGCCCTCTGGGGACTGGCCCGGCTGGCTCCCCGTAGTCCCGAATTTGAACGGATACTGCAGGCTCCAGCCCATCATGACCACATGATTCTGGCCTGTTTCACCCTGGCAAGGGTTTCCCGGACCGCACTGGTGCCGGTCATCGAAAACACCGTGCTTCCCACCTCGGTGCGTGCGCGCTGCGTTCAGGCCTATGCACTGCACGCCAACGAGCGGGAAACCATATTGCTGGACAACTGGATGGCCCGTTTTTCCAGTTTCGAAATGCGTACGGCCATCGAAGAGGCGATGGTGTACGCCGGACGCCGGGAACATCTGGGGAACCTGGCCCGCCTGTATTGGCGGGCTCCTGCCCACAAACGCGCCCATTTCGCCCAGGGAATGCTTTTTTCCGCCGGTATCCGCCCTCGCAAATGGAACGAAACCCCCATCAGCCTGAGGCTGTATTCCTCCGGCCTGCAACAACCGTGGTTGAACCTCCTGTTCGAAAAAACCATGGTTGGAACCGGCTCTTCCCAGGATCGGTCCTGGCAGCAGATTCTGGAACTGTCCGCAAATGTGGATCTGGAGATGGTGAGGCTCGATGTGCATCTGCCTCTTGTAACCGGTGCACCTTGCCCGAAACTTTCCGGAATTGCCGACCTCCTCAAGGGTTCAACCGGGAATTTCGCCCTGATGACTCCCAATGAACTGGAAAACCTTCTTTCCGCATGGGGACCGGAGTTGGCACTGTCCGGATTCTCGGAGTTGTGCGATGACAGGGAGGCGGAAAAACTGGGCCGCAACCTGTTCCCCCGCCTTGTGGAACGGATGGCAGTGCTCAAAAGGCATCCTTATGCCTCTGTCCGGCGCCGGGCCTGGGTTCTTCTGATCGTACAGGACAAGACCCTTCTCGAACGCATGCTCGCAGAAGAAAAATGGCCGGATACCCGTGCCGGGGTGCTCGAGGATCTTGACAACTACATGGAACTTCTCTCGCCGTTTGAACTGCCCCTCGACCATGAAGGATCCGTTCGTGAGCGCATCCTGCTTCTGGACCTGGCGAGCCACCCGAAAAACACCGGACATCCGGAAATGGTGAAACATTTGCTGGCCAATCCGGAAATGGTGGCTGTCAGTATGGGGCTCACCCGTGCCCGGCAATCCGAATCCCTGCCCATTGAGTGGTTGCTGCCTGCCCTGCGGCACGAATCCCTGACCATCAGTCGCCGCGCACTGGAAGAACTGCGCAGGCGATACCCCACCGAGGTGGATGCCCAACTCAGACGACTTCCGGCCTCCCGGCGAGAAGAGCTTTCCCGCTGATTCCTATTTTTTCAGGGCCGGGCCCGTGCGGGCCCCCGGATCGGACAGATCCACGGGAACCACCTGGTTTCCGGTAACCACGGCACAGGACAGAGACTTTTCAATCAACGCTCCTTCCCATGCCACCACACGGTCCAGGTGCACTCCCGGTAAAACCCGTACATCCTTTCCCAGCACCACCGGGCCTGACACCGTAACATCTGCGGGAAGTTCGACTCCTGGCGCGGCCAGCACATCTGGACGGCTCGGATGATATGGCAAATCCCCGGTGAAAAACTGCTTCAAGTGCGGTTCAAACAGGTTCATGTTTCCCTGCAAATATCTGGCAGGAGTGGAATGATCCCACCAGTATTCTTCGGATGACAAGACATATGCACCCATTGATGCCCCGGGCCGGAACCAGGGAACCAGGCCTTCACGGACCAGACAGTGGGGTCCTTCGGGCAAAACAGCGAGAAATTCCGGTTCCAGGATGCTGATGCCGGTGAACATGTGGGTGGCCAAAGGAGGCGGTGTCCCATCGCCCTGGCGGGAGATCCCCAGCATTGATTGCACCTGTCCATGTTCATCCAGCGTGAATCCGCCCCATCGGGAAGCTTCCGGATCCTGGCGCAACACCAGCGTGACAGGGTTTCCCTGCTTTTGATGACATTCAAGTGCATTGTGCAGGCTGGCGGATGTCACGATTTTGCCGTTCATCACCACCAGCGTGTGCCCTTCAAAAAACCTTCGTGCATGCCGGATGCCACCGCCGGTCCCCAGGATCTGCCCGGTCTCGCGGCTCCATTGAACCTGCATGTCAAACCGGGAACCATCCCCCACATGATCCTCCAGGGAATCAGCATGGGTGAAACTGTTGATCACCACCTGGCGGATACCTCCCTGTTTCAGAAACGAGAAGGCATGCTCCACCAGGGTTCGGGTTCCCACGGGAAGCATGGGCTTGGGCCGGTCCCGACCCAGTTCCTGCAAACGGGATCCGTGTCCGGCTGCGAGAATCATGGCTGAAAGTGTTTGCATTCGTTCCCTATAACCTTTTGCGGGCGGCCCTCAGGTGGATGGATCCGGTCACATTCGTTCCCTCGGTCGCATGGCCCAGGATTGGGCCATGCTCTTACATCTCCCATTTGATGTTGAAGAGGACCCACATCAGGGCGACAAAGATGAAGCCGATGATGAGGGCCACCAGGACGCCGAAAACGACAGCCTGTACACGCAGGGCCTTTTCCTCGCCGGAATGATGAAGGTTTTTCCAGAAGGTTTCATTGCCCTCTTCGTCCTTCTGGATGTCAGACATCTTCATCTGGCTTTTGTGCCGCTGGCGCAGCGCCAGATAGACAGCCACAAAAATGACGACCATGAGGAGAAGGCCCGAAAGACCCACCATCAACAACACCATCCGCTGGGAGGAATGCTTGAATCTGGAAAGAACCGCCTCCTTGTGGTCCCGGGTGTCCGTGAGGACATCCGGCCCGTAATGAAACATGTCCAGAAGGCCGGCAAAAAAATGGATGTTGCTCTCGATGACATACCCGGGCTGCCAGATCAACCCCTTGTCCAGTAGCGTGGAAAGATACTGCAAGGTGTGGGCATCCAGGTTCTCGTTCCGCCTGGCCATGCGGATGGCGTCCTCGATGATCCGGGGATTGTTGGCCTGGGGATGTACCCAGAAAGTGGCATTGACGGTTGAATTGGCAATGGGAATGAAAAAGAGGCTGATCTGCAATTTGCGCAAACCGGAGGGTTCCTCCAGCTCCAGTCGGGTCTGCCCGAACATCTCGCTCAGGGGAACGGACTCCGCGCGCAACCAGCCGGTTTCACTGTACAGGTCCACATACATCGGTCCCCGCCCAAGTCCGCGGAAGGGAAACACGAAATCCGGACCGGCGGGCAGCACCCGGGGAAATGTGGCGATGAATGCATCGTCTTCCACGATTCCCACCTCGAAATCCATGGTCCTCTTCGGACCCCATTCCCCGGCACCGTCCTGTACCTGATAGTCAATGAGGAACACCACCCCCGGGGTCATGACATAAAGTGCCATGGAAGAGAGACCCAGACTGTCTGTTTCCAGCAGGAAGGGTACGCTCTGGCCATCCTGGATTTCGATCATGCAGGGATCCGGTTCCGGTCTGGAAAACGGGGGGTTGCATTCCTCGTTCCGGGGCAACCGGATCCGTCCCCGTTGCATTTTCAACTGGGCGCGGACCCGCCGTGGAAAACCCTGGGTGTCATGGGCCCTGAGGAACAATACGTCCCGGAAGGGCATTTTGAAGCCGCGACCATTCATGGGATGGATTCCGACAATGACTCCATCTTCATCGGGTCTCAACGGACTGGTGAGCATGCGCACATAGTTTCCCCCATCGGCCCCGGGCATGCTTTCATGGATCCATCCAAGTTTGTCGGGAGGATCCGCCAACTCCAGTGGAAATGCCACGCTTTCCTGGACATGGGTGCTCCGGATGTCCAGTTGCACCCGGTATTTGCCGGGCTTCCACATGGGAAGCACGGTGTTGATCTCGATTGTCTGGGCTCCTTTGTCCGCACGTCCCTCCCCGATGAACTGCCGAAGGCCGTCTCCCAGGAGATACGCCTTGATATGCGCCGGCGTGGCCGGTTTGTTGTCCTTCCCGTGACGGACCACCACGCGAAAGGCATTCCGGGTACCCGGCTGTACCCGGGGAAGACCATACACCCGGACCCAGGAAGTCACCTTCATGCGGGAGATGTGGACCCCCACGGCCAGAAGGATGGTCACACCAATGGGAATACCTATGAAAATGAGTCTTTTCCACCAGGGCATGGCGGAAAACGGAAACCTGGATATGCCCTGCATGATGAGCTATGACTTCCGGAACCGCTAGCGGGTGACTTCCTTGAGACAGGCATGCATTTCGGCACAATCCTTGAGATCCAGGCACTTGTTGATGCGGGCGGCCCGGGTGTCGCGACCGCTGTTCTTCCGGCAGGGAATGACCAACTGCGTGTCGACGATCTGCGCATACCGGGTGGTGAGTTCCTCGTGGTTCTTCACGCATTCCTCGGATCCGAGGGGACATACATCGGGTTCGGGGTGCAATGCCTTGTAGTTGTCATTCTTGCAGGCAATCATGCGTGCTTCCAGTTTGTTGCAATCCACCTTCGGGGCACATCCGGAAATTGCCAGAACCGAAAACAGACTCAAAAGGACAAAAATGATAATTTGCCTCATCGGATTCCTCCTGAACGGTTTATGGTCATATCACAGATTCCCGGGTTTCATCAACCTGTTTCTCCCGATTTGTGACCCAAACATCAGCTTGCCGGCAAGGTTCGCCCATGCTAGTTTCCGACTCTCCGCACACGGAATTGTCTGCATTCCGACCTCGGAGAATAAATTGCCCCGATCGGGCGTATGAGGGCTTGTGGCCGCCTCCGTTTTCGTCAGGCCGCCTCACCGACAACCGGTTCCAATAATCACAAAGCCGGTTCAGGAGGATATCCATGCAATTGTTCGTTTCCACCATTTTGACGATGACGTTGCTCATGCAGGGGAAACCTCCCGCCAAACCGGCCGCCAAACCGGCCGCTCCCCAAGAGGATCTGGGTACCTACAACAGCAAGGAATCCCTGGCCGCCATGGCTGTCACCCAGGCTTATTACGACAAGATCACCACCTTCCAGGCGGATTTTTCCCAGGTATTTACCAAGCGTTTTCATGGCGACCAACCGGCGGAAAGCGGAAAAATCTACGTCAAAAAACCCGGGTTCATGACCTGGGATTACCTGAAGCCGGAAAAGAAACTCTTCCTGATTGACGGCAAAAAGGCATGGATGTACGAACCTTCCAGCAAGCAGGCCATGTGGCATGACATCAAGGACAGCGGATTGCCCACTCCGGTCAAGTTCCTCTGGGGAAAAGGAAAACTTGTCGATGACTTCCACGTCAAAATCATCGACAAGAGCAAATTCGCCGGAAAGGGACAAAAGGCCATCAAACTTTTGCCGAAAAAATCTTCCCCCCACTTCACTTCCGTGCTGTTCATCGTCAACGAACAGGGGGCCGTGGTGTCCAGTATTGTCTTTGATTCGGAGGGGAACCGCAACCGCATCACGTTTTCCAACATTGTATTGAACAAGCCCATTGCCGACCGGATTTTCACCTTCACTCCCCCCAAGGGAGTACAGGTCCTTCAGGCCGGCGACAGCAAACCATCCGGCAAGTAGTTTTCTTTTCTCCATTTCCCACATTTTCGCCTTGACGTGATGCCAAGGCTCTTTTACGCTGATGCCGGTCCAGAATTGGAACAGGTTTTTTCAGAAAGGGCCTTGTACATCCATGAGCACCCGGGACAAACGACGTCACAAACGATTCGAACTTGAAGCCTTTGTCGATTACACGGGCAGGGAATTCCTTCTCAACCACCGCATCACCGACCTGAGTCTCGGGGGAATGCGCCTGGCCACTTCGGAACCGGAAGAAGTGGGAACTCCCGTGGATCTGGTTGTCACGTTTCCGGATCTGGACGCCGTCATTGAAGTCAAGGGCGAAATTGTCTGGGTCAAGGGTGCGCCGGACCACGAAATCGGCATCCGATTCAGCAATGTGGGCATGAAGGAACACAAACTGCTCCAGGAATACCTGAAAAAGATGGAAGAGAAGAGGTGAATCATGGCTATGGAAATCGAACAACTTCTGCGCGCAAACGAACTGACCCCGGCGGAAAAGCAGATCATTTTCCGCGGAATCGTCCAGATGGCCAAGGCGGACGGAGAAGACATGGATCCGCGCGAGAAGGAATTCCTTCAGCAGGTCGTGACGGAGTTCTTTCCCGGGCTGGATTTTCCCGAACTCCTGAAGGACTGGAAGCCCCTGGACCGCTCGGAACTGGACACCCTTTCATCGAATGACAACAAGGCCACCTATCTGGCCTTTTTGTACATGATAGCCTATGCCGACGAGAATTTCTCGGACGCGGAAAAGAACCTCCTGAAGGATCTGACCAGGGATCTGCTTCCGGGTGAAACGGTGGAGGAACTGGAATCCGCAGTCCGGGCTTACCTGTATCGTCGCTCCGTGTTCCATTTCGTGCTGAACCAGAATTTCCTCCATCCCGAGTTTGCAAAGGAAATGGCCCGGCGGTTCGAGGTATCCGAACAGATGGCCATCTTTCTGAACCAGGAAGTTTACAATGCCGTGATGGTGCTGCACGGGCAGCCGGAACCCGGACCGGAGCAAAATGCCTGACAAACCCACTTGGAAGGAAATCGATGCACGCAAGGACCGGAGTGGTTCCGGGCGCCGCTCCGAACGCCCCGAATCCGGACGCAATTCCCACATGCGGGTTTCCAAAGCGGATGTGGACAAATTGTTTTCGTCCGAAAAACTGGCCCAGATGGTTCGCAAGTCCGAAGAGGAAAAAAGCATCCAGAGTTCTTCGGACAAAAGCCTGGCCGCCATGGTGAAGGCATGTCTTCGCATCGAAGACCCCGGTGATTTCCTGAAACAGGCGCGCCAAATCCTGGAAGAAAACGAATCCCTGCCTTCGGACATGGAGTTTCTGGAACGGGCTCTGGAAATCAATTCCCTGCCTTTGGTGATTCGACTGCTCAAACGCATTGCCGAAAACCTTGACAGCGGGAAAAAGCCTTACATGCCGCGGGTGCTGCGCATACGCTGCCAGACCATCAAAATGAAGTTCCAGGATCCCAAGGTGGAGGATCTCTGTGAACAGGTGCTGGACAAACTCTGAAACCTCCCGTACAATTCCTTCGTACCCGAAGGAGGTGCCCCACATGACAACACAAGACTGGATGGAAAAGGGACGCATGGCCCTGGCCGAAGGCCGGACAGCCCATGCGGTTGAATGCTTCGAACAGGCCACGCAACTGGACCCGGGCAACACCGAAGCCCAGTTGCAGTACGGACTGGGTTCGCTTCTGGCCGGGGACCGCAAGACCTTCGAACGGGTCTTTTTGCACCAGAAGAACCGCATGGAACGGGAGTCATCCCCCCGCCTCCAGAAACTCTGGTCCATGTTTCTGCGTTTCTCCGGCTCCGTGGCCGTGATGGCCACTGCGGTCACCCTGGCCTCCTCCGGGTGCGGTCCCAGGGAAAAAGCTGCCACCCTGCCGTCGTCCCAAGGGGACACGGAATCAGTGTCCGAAGAGGCGGAACCCCCTGGAAAGGTTCAGACAGAACCGGAAGCAAAGACGGATTCCAATCTGGAGAACACTTTCGGAGAGGACGGGGAAGAGGTCTATTCCAAGCACCGGTACAGCGCAGGTGTCAGACCCCCCATGGCCCCGTCCCCTTTCGAGGATGAAGAAGACGGTATGGCGCCTCCTGCCAAGCCCATGAAACCCGCTCCCAGAGATGAGCCACCGCGCGTGCATACCAAGTATGGCGGCGGTGGACGTTTTTAGTTTTCGGGAAACCATCCATGAGTCACACGCATGACGGTGTCCGGGTTCGCCGGAGTGGCGACGGATTCCGGTATTTTCATTCCTCCGGTGGCCGGGAATTTTCCTGTCGTCATCCCTACATTCTTGAACTGGAGATCACCTGGCGCTGCAACCTGTCCTGTCCCCACTGCTACGTGGATGCGGGACCGGATGCGCATGGAACCGCAGAATTGACCCTGGAGGAAATCCGCTCCCTTTTGTCGGATGCACGGCAGGCCGGGATGCAGGAGTTGTCGCTGACCGGGGGAGAAGTCTGCTGCCGACCGGATCTGGAAGGGATTCTGGCCGCCGGTCGGGAAGCAGGTTTTCCCGTTCGGCTGGTCACCAGCGCCACCCTGGTGGATGCCTCCACCGCCCGGGCATGGAAAAACGCCGGAGTGATCCTGGCCACTGTCAGCGTGGACGGCATGGACCCGCAGGTACATGATGCCATCCGGGGCCCCGGGATGCACGCCGCCACCATGGAGGGGATCCGTCTTTTGCGGGAAGCCGGGGTACCCGTGAGCATCATCAGTGCCTTTTCGAGGATCAACGTCGGGGAACTTCCCGCATTGTGGGACTGGGCCCTGCGGGAAAACCTGACCCTGCAGGTACAGATGGTTTCCGCCAAGGGCCGGGCCGGCAGGGATCTGATCCTTTCACCTGAAGAATACTACGAACTGGGTTTGCAGGTGGCCGGGTTTTTCGAAAAGCATCCCCACCGGATTGTTCCCATGGACGATCTGGTTACCTGCTCGAACCGGCATCCACTGAGCCTTCTGGCCCGCACCTGGCAAAAACGCTGCACGGGAGGCATCCTGAATCTGTTCGTTCGGGCAAACGGCGATGTCACCCCGTGTTCGGCACTTGCCCTTCCCGAAAACGTGGTGGGAAACATTCGCGATCCGGGGGGTCTTGCGCGCATCCTCGAAGAGGAACGCTGCCGGGAAAACCTTTCCTGGCTCCACGCGGATCATCTGGAAGGTGTATGCGGGGAATGTCCCCATGCCCCTTCGTGTCACGGGGGATGCCCGGACATCCTGCTGACCATGTGCCAGAACCGGCTTGAAAACGAATACTGCTACCACCGTCTGGAGCGGCGGGAACTTCTGGAAGCACTTTTGGAGCTGCCATGACAACCCCGCTGAAATATGCCGTCCTGGAATTGACGAACCGGTGCAACCTGCGCTGCGTCCATTGCGCTTCCAACTCGGGGCCACCCCGGGAAGGGGAATTCAGCACCGATCGATGGCTGTCGGTTCTTGGGGAACTCGCGGACCTGGGGGGCGAGGAAATCACCCTGATTGGCGGGGAACTTCTACTGCATCCTGGATGGGAAACCATCGCCCGCGAGGTGGGGCGGCTGGGTATGCGACTGGTCATCATCACCAACGGGTTGATGGTGGATGATCGTGTGTTCGACACCTTTGTGGATGTGAACCCCCACATTATCGGGGTTTCCCTGGACGGAACGAACCCGGAGACCATGCAGCGAATGCGGCGGGTGGATGGATTCGACCGTGTCATGGAACTGCTGAACAGACTGGTGGCCACCGGACATCCCCGCGTCAACGCCATCACCACATTCTGCCGTCTGAACTTCCATGAGTTTGACGCTTTTTGTGACCTGCTGCGCGGCTCCGGCATCACCTGGCAGGTGCAGGTCGCCAATCCCACGGGGGAGCGCTTTGCTGCTGACTGGTCTTTGGATGTCCGGGAATATGAACAATTCTGCAACAAGGTGACCCGGGTCCTGCGGTCGGATCCGGAGGTCTGGATCTGTCCCATGGACGATTTCGGATATCACCCCCTTGGCGGGGAACTGCCGCATATCCACGGACGCTGGCGCGGATGCATGGCCGGCATCCATGTCATCGGCATCCGATCCAACGGAGAAGTCCTGCCGTGTCTGTCCCTGGGAGACGAGTTCGTTTGCGGAGACCTGCGGACCCGGCGACTGGGGGACCTGTGGAAGGACGATGGTGCATTTGCCCGTTTCCGGAACAAATCAGGACTTCTCACCGGTGTATGTGCCTCCTGTGCCATGGCGGAAACCTGCCGGGCCGGATGTACCGCCATGGCAGCGGGCAATGGCGATTCCTTTGGAGAAAACCCCTTTTGCATGCGGGCCATCCAAAGCAGCCGACTGATACAGGACATTCAGGATCTGTCGCCCCGGTGATGGATGGACTTGTTGCACAAACCAATTTCATTTCTTTTTGAAATCTGATAGCATCCGGAATTGTTCAATGGTGTGGCGTTTCGTGACCACGGTATGACAAACCACCCTGCGGAGGAACCAATGACACTGCACATGGGAGTGATACCCCCCGAACTGAAAATACCTGCAATTGAAAAGATGATCCGGATGGTCAGGGATCAATGCGCAAACAATACAGCGGCCAACCTGCTGGCGGACCAACTGGAAGAACGCGTGTCTGAACTCAGGATGATCCTGGACACCCCCACCGAGCAGGATTTGTACATGAAGGAACTGGAGAGTGTACAAAAACAGCGTGATGACGCCTATCGCGCCATCATCATGGTATTGCAGGCCCATATCCTGTGCCCGGAATCCAACGAAGACCGTGAACCTGCAAAGGGCATCCTGCAGAAACTGCACCCCATCGACTTCATCACCGGATCGCTGCTCAGCGACATCACCGTTCTGTATCATCGCCTGGTGTGGCTTCAGGAAGACGAACAGATGGAATGGCTGAAAAAGTTCCATCTGCTGCCTTTCGTGAACCGTCTTGAAGAGATGCAGAACCAGTTTGATACCCTGATGGAAAAACGTGTCACCGCCCGGGAAAGTCAGGGAGTTTCCCTTTTGCGGGCCACCCGCCCCCTGGACCGGGCCGCCCAGACCCTGCTCGCCTTTGTGAAGGAAACCTGCGAACCCTCTTGTTATGATCAACTTCTGGCACCTCTGCTGGAGGCCCAGTCCCAGGCCGGAAACCTTCCCAATCCAGACAGTTTCCCCCTGTACTGAACCCATCCAACCCCGGCAAACCCGGCAAACCCGGTCACCCCATCAAAGGTGACGAGGTCGGTCGGATGGGTTTAATTTCCGGGGGTCACGCCATCAAAGTAGACGGGGTCAAAGACGCTCACGTCGGGTTGATCGAGGTTCTTCTTCGCACCCATGGTGCGGGCCGTGGAGCGCCAGTGCGAAGGCATGTACATGACACCGGTGTTGAGATAGTTCTGGGAAGTGCTGTAAATGACGTTGAGATCCCGCAGATAGGGCATGGTGGGAGAACCGTGCTGGGAAAACACGGCATAGCGGTAATCCATGCCGCCGGAACCGACGTTGAAGCCACCCTGGCTGGAGTAGTAGCGGAAACCTACGACTCCGTCATGCCACGTGTCGGATTCGTTCCCGGCGATATCGATAAATGAAATGAAGATGACCGCATGCCCCGTTCCGGTGGTACGGTTGAGGTTGATCAGGGAACCCGGGATCAGGTTCTCGAAGGAAACGTTCATGCCCATGCCGAAATGACGAACAGCGTCCGCGCTTCCCCAGGAATCCAGGTCGTGGTTCACCCACAAATGTGCTTTGAGATCATTGGCACCCAGAAACTGGAAGGAACGCATGGGCAGGTAATCCCACACCGTGGAGTCGCCGGTTTCGGCTTCATATATTTGCATGGCCACCAGAATCACCTCCATGACGGCCGCCACACACATGGTGCGGGCGCCCCCGGTGGCCGGGATGGTACCAAAGGAACCGTACTCGATATCGTGGGTCAGAACGGCGCTGTCATACCCCAACAGCCGGTAATGCGTATCAATGTAGTCCACCGCTGCCAGAATGTACGGATTGAAAAGCGTTTCCGGTTCCAGTCCGGCTGAACGGAAGGAGACCGTCAGTTTATATGGTCCCGTATTGTTCATGTAGGTGTCGGCAATGACGTAATATGTTCCGGGTTCCAGTCGCGACCATACCCGGATGTTCCCCCGGGCAATCAACTCCAGGGGAGACAGGGAAGACAACAGGTGCACATCGATGTCCACTCCAGCCGGCTCTGGTGCAAGCACTTCTGCGGACACCCAGGCAGGCGCGTCCAGCGTGAATCCGTAAACATACTCGGGCCCCTCCTGGTTCACGGTGTTCGGAGGATAGGAGTCAAACACACTGGACAGTGATTCCGAGGTGTCGCGCATGTCCACGAAAACATACGGCAACGGAACCGGCACGGTGATGCTCGAACCATATACCGGAATGATGTCATCCACAGTGCCCTCGTACCAGGGCCTTGCCCGCACATGCAACTGATAAGGGCCAGGCTTGGGCACCCCGTTGGACACATACGTATCCATCACGAGGTAATACAAACCGGCATCCAGTGTTTCCATGACCGACGAATTGCTGCGGGCGATCAACTCCAGTGGAGACAGGGAGGACAACAAGTGCACATCAATGTCCACTCCCGGCGGCTCCGGCAGATCAATGTATGCATGAACCTGCATGCGCCGCGGAAGACTCATGACATACACATATTCCGGACCGCTCTGGTCCAGGGTGTTCGGCGGATAGGAATCAAACACACTGGACGAAGACTGGGCAGTGTCCTGCGCATCATCGTAAATGGCACCGTCTTCGGTCACGGAAATGATGAACGGATGTTGCACCGTGCCATCCTGGAAGGTGCAGGCATCCCCCACACCATCCCCGTTGTAGTCTTCCTGCATGGGATTGAAATCATCCGGACAATTGTCTTCGTCATCGGGAACCCCGTCGCTATCACGGTCAAAAAACAGGTTGTTCTGGTTGTTGACGTTGTTGACGTTGTTGACGTTGTTCTGATTATTGATGTTGTTGACGTTGTTGATATTGTTGATATTGTTCTGGTTGTTGGTGTTCTTTTCCGCAGGATCACAACCGACCAGGACAACACACCCCAGAACCAACAGAATTTTCAGAAACGATTGGATTCGCATGGCTTTCCTCCCCGGGAAAACCATAGCACATCATTTGTCCCGGCGGGACGCCTTTTTCAGGGCTTCCATAAAACGATTGGACGGGTTCACACCCAGACTGCGGGCACGGTGTACATCCGTCCACGATTCGTCATACTTTTGCTGGTTGAAAAAATTGACCGCCCGGCTGATATAGACACGTCCATTTTTTGGTTCCAGTTCAATG
The DNA here is from genome assembly GCA_964618145.1 of uncultured Kofleriaceae bacterium. Taxonomy (GTDB): domain Bacteria; phylum Myxococcota_A; class Polyangia; order HGW-17; family HGW-17; genus HGW-17. The sequence goes on along the minus strand of CAZTZR010000003.1, from coordinate 27,417 downwards.
GCCTTCGAATAATCCTTCCCGGCGGCATCAAAATCCTTCTTTTCCGTGTATGCGGCTCCCCGGTTGATGTACGCCCGCACGAAATCGGGTTCCAGTTCAATGGTCTTCGTGAAATCGGCGATGGCCTCGTCGATTTCCCCCGCGTTCAGGTGGATGACCCCCCGGTTGTAATATCCCCTTGAATAGTTCGGTGCATACTCAATGGCCTTTCCGAAATCCACAATTGCTCCATCCCAGTTGCGCCTCTTGGCAAAGATGAGTCCCCGGTTGGAATAGGCGCGGCCCATTTTCGGCTTGATCTGGATGGCCCGGTTGTAATCCGCCAGTGCCTTCTCATCCTGCCCGGTCTTTTCGTACAAAAGACCACGGTTGACCAATGCCTCGGCGTAGTTTTCGCGCAATTCAATCGCCTTCGTGTAATCCGCCAACGCTTTTTTGAAGTCGTTTTTCCTTTCGTACGCAAAGGCACGTTGAAAATACATGCGCGGATTGTCGGGAGTGATTTCGATGGCCTTCGAGTAATCGGCAATGGCCTGGTCGAACCGCCGCTCCCGCAGGTGCAACACCGCCCGGTTGACCCAGGCAAGTTGATAGTCCGGTTTCAGTTCGATGGCCCTGGAAAAATCCGCCAGGGCGGATGCCACATCACCTGCCCTCAGGTGAAGTGTGCCACGATTGTAGAATGCCTGTGGGTCATCCGGATTTTCATCAATATATCTGGTGTAATCCTGTACCGTTGAAAAGGCCGTCTTTTCCTGCCGGGGTCGCCGGCGCGGTTTTTTGGTTTCAGTCTCCTTCTCCCCGAGCAACTTCACCGGCTTTTCTGCAGTCTTTTCCTGGGTGGTGGAACCGCTCCCTGTGGACCGGCAAGCCGAAAAGACAAAAAACAAACAAACGAAACACAGGAATCTGTTCATCGGACTCTCCCGGCGGTTCCGCACAGTACCGCCGCCCCCAACATAGGCGAAATGGGGTCCTTTGGCAATCCGGGAACAGGTCATATTGAATACTTTGGTGTTTGCACAAGTTATCCTGTTGTGGTAGTAAGGGATCACCTGCATGCACATGAAGGAACCCCAGGTTGAACGATGAATCCACGGCAGGATCAAAACTCCATCACAAATCTCCCGGAATACCTGTCACAGTCAGGTCCCCTGCTGGAACTTTCTCCCGTGGCCACCCTGGTGCTGGATCTCAAGGGAACCATCCGGTATGTCAATCCTGCATTCCAGGAACTGATGGCCGCCGGAGAACTCCCGGCCGATTTTTCCAATGTCCGGCAATTCAGTTGGGTACTTCTCAACGAAGAGGGAAAACCGGTACCAAACGGTACCCTGAACGAAGATTTTCTGAAACACCACATCAAACACAGGGATGATGTATATTTCTTTACTTGCCCCCATTGCGATTCTGCCACCCATTTCCGACTGACCATCACCACCATACCAGAAAATCCGGAATTGCTCTGTTTCTGGGTCGAACCCATTGGCGACTCCATGGAAGAAACGCCCCGTCCTGTCGGTGTCTGGTCAGGCGAGGAATCCATGTCAGGGTTCCTCTCAGGGCTGTTTTCCGACCTTTTGCGCATGTCCAGTGTCCAGGACATGCAGGAACATGTCTGCGGAAAACTTCTTGAATACTTCCGCTGCAACTCTGTGTTCCTGCTCGGAGGCGTTGAAGGAAAACTCATACCGGTGACGGTTGCAGGAAAATGGGGACCTGATTACTGGAGTCCCGTCCATGGTGCAGAAATCGCGAACAACCATCCGGCACAGTGGGCTTTCTCGGGACAGAAACTGGTGCATATCCGGGACACCCAGTCCATGGCGGAACTTGATGCATTGAGGGACTGGACCCGGGCCAGGAACATTGGTTCCATGCTGTTTCTGCCTGTTTCTTCAACGGACAGGCAGTTCGGTGTCCTGTGTCTTTATCATGAACACTTGTTCGCCTTTTCCAATGACGTAGTGGGCAGGCTTGAGCAGATGGCCCTGGACATGGCAATGTTCTGGACCAATCTTTCCGAGGTGGAATCCACAGAACCCCTGCAGGAAAAACAACATGCCACGGAGGCCCTGGAGCGGCTTTCCTGTCCCCTGTCAAAGGAGTTTACAGGTATTCTGGAGCGATCCGAATCCGGCTGGAAGTGGAAGTTCCTGTCTCCTTCCGTATTCCATCTGATGGACATCGCCGAACGCAAGATGGACATGTTGCCCAACGGGTTGTTCTCCATGATGCCCCGCCGGGAAGAAATCGAACGCATTTTCCGCCAACTCGATGCAGGACAGCCCGTGGAAGACACATGGGCCTTCATGGACGCGGCCGGAAACCAGCGGCTTTTCCGGACGAAACTGGTTCCGGTGGACAGTTCGCAGCCTGCCACATGGCACGTGTTCGGAATGGAAACCACCGACCTGGATTTTTCCAGGAATTCCTCCATGCGCAGTGAAAACCTGTGGAGGGCGGTGGCCCTTTTGGCCCAGACCCTCCAGAAGCCGGATTTCAAGGAAAGACTGCCGGAAATGATGCGCCTTCTGGGCGAAGCCGCAGATGTTTCCCGGATGTACATCTTCGAGAACCACTCCTCGGAAAGCGGCGATCTCCTCACCAGCCAATGGATGGAATGGGTGGCACCGGGCATCCCGCCACAGATTGACAATCCTGACCTCAAATGCATGAGTCTGAACGAATTCGGCATCCAGCGCTGGACCCAGGAACTGGGACAGAACAATACCATTCACGGAAACATCATTGATTTCCCGCTTCCCGAACAGGAAATCCTGCTTCCCCAGGGCATCGCCTCCCTGGCGGTTGTTCCCATCTTCTCCGAAGGAAAATGGTGGGGTTTCTGGGGCATGGACGAATGCCGGAATCCCCGGAAATGGTCTTCCCCCGAGGTGGAAAGCCTCCGTACGGCGGCCTCCCTTCTTGGCACGGCCCTCGCCAAGAAACGCACAGACAGTTCCAGTTCCTGGCTGGAAGCCCAACTGGCGCAATCCCAGAAGCAGGAAACCATCGGGAAAATGGCCCATGGCATTGCGCACCAGTTCAACAACCTTCTGTCACCCATTCTGGGATACATATCCGTGGCGCTGCTGGACATCCCTTCGGACAGTCCCCTGGCCACCGATTTGCGCCGTGTCCTGGAGGCTGCAGAACGTGCCAAGGATCTGACCCGCAGCCTGTTGCGGTTCGGTACACGCCACACCTACAAGATGGAAAATGTTTTTTCCGGAGACTTGATCCGGCAGTGCATCAAGGGCATCACCCCCTATTGCGCAGTCCCTCCGAAACTGGAGTGCGATTCTTCGCTGGACAGACTGGTGGTGAAGGTGGATGCGGACCACTTCCAGCAGGTACTTTTGGCGCTGGTTCGGAAGATTCTGAAGCAACCGGACACCCCCGCCGAACAACCCGTTTTGATCCGTTGTCAGGTGATGTCCATTGTTTCCGGGTCTGATTCCGGCAAAGTGGTCTCCATTGACCTGATTGAACGTGGAAAACCCCTGAGCCCATCCGATGCACGACAGGTGTTTGACCCGTTCACCGCAGCTTCCGGGTCAGTGGAAGATCTGGAACTGGCCAATGCGTGGAACATCGTTGCCGCCTTCGGCGGTACCCTGGCATGGATACCGTCTCCGCCCTCCGGAAACCGCATCCGCATCCAGATCCCGCTGGTGGACACAACGGAAGCCACTTCAGTGGAACTGACACCATCTCCCATGCCCGTGGTACAGGCACAACCCCATGCCATTCTGGTGGTGGAAGACGAGGATGCAGTGCGGCACTTTGTCTGCCGGACATTGATCAAGCATGGATACCGGGTCCTGGATGCTCCGGATCCCCAAAAAGCCATCGCCCTGGCCAACAGCCACCAGGAAGGACCCCTCTCCTTGCTGATCACCGATGTGATCATGCCCCACATGAGCGGTAAGAGGCTGTATCATGAACTCAAGCGCAACGAACCGGAAATGAAGGTGCTGTATATCTCCGGTTACACAACAAACATGCTGGAAAAACAGGGTATCGCCCCGGAAGAACAGAACTTCCTGGCCAAGCCCTTCGGTGTTTCACTGCTGGCTTCGAAGGTGGCCCAGATCCTCGCCGGAAAATGACCGGCCGTTTTGCGTCATGCCATTTCCGGCAAGTAGGGGGCGACAATTTCGCGCATCGTTTCCGTGGAAAACCCCATGGCTTCGGCACAGCGGACCAGCAGGCCCCGCTCGGAGCGGGAGATGCTGCCGTCCACGGAGATCGCCTGGGCCAGTTGAACCAGCGCTTCCTTTTTCGCATCGTCCCCTTCGATCAATGCAGCCATGGCCGCCACATCGTCATCGATGTTCCGGGCCAGAATGTCCTTTTTCTCTTCTTTGGTGATTTCGAAATGGGCCAGCAGTTTGTCCAGCATCTGCATCTCGTTGTCCGTCAACTGTCCGTCAATGAAGATGGCCTGCGCCACCAGTTTGCACACCTGAATCTGATCTTCTCGCTTCATGACCCTCTCCTTTACCGCGCAAACGGATTGAGTTTCATTTTTTCCTTCTTGTCGATCAGGAACTCGGTTTCCTCGCCAAGGTCAAAACGCAGCCGGAAATGGACCGGAAGACCCAGGGCCATTCGCGGAACCCATGTGGCCCCTTCCGCAATGGGCCAGGCCACCGGAATCGTCACATTCTGCATGTTCTCCGGACCGGCGGTCATGGGAAATTTTCCTTCGGCAATCACACTCTTGTCTATCTTGAGGTAATACTCCACCTCGGTAGTATCCATGAGTTGCTTCTTCGGCCGGGGCACCGCAATGATCATGTCCAGACGCAGGGTTCCCAGGGGTCCCCCCTCCAGACGGACATTCTTCAGACCCACCAGTCCGCCTCCCGGCAGGATGGGCAGTTCCAGTTCCCCCTGGCGGAGCAGTTTGCGCTCTTCATTCCCCAGGATGGTCTTCATGCGCATGACGCTTTCCAGCCGGTAGGGCACAGAGCGTCCCAGGAGCAAATCCTTTGCGGGATTTGCCATGGGCAAAAACGGAACCTTCAGCGTGACATGCAGGGGTGAACTCTTTTTTGCAGGTACAGTGACAGGCTCTTCCATCTGCCCACGGGCTGCCACCGTGTTGGCCAGCTGCAACGTCTGATCCACTTCCAGAATCGAAATGGATACCGGATGCGGATTGTGCACCTCGTAACGTACCTCCAGCACCAGATGCTCCAGGGAGATTTGCCGAATCACGAGACGCCGTGCTTCCACCCGAACCCGGGGGCGCGGGCCGCACGCGACCAGGCCACAACAGGCCAGCAGGAAAACTGTTGCGACATGGACCCGCAAACCGGAGAACTGGTGGATCATCTGGTTCCCTCTTTGTCTCCATGACTGGACCGCACCACCAGACGCACAGGGGTCCCGACAAAGGAAAAAACCTCCCGCAGCCGGTTGGTCAGGTACCGCTGGTAGTCCTCCGGCACACTCTTGCGATTGGCGTGAATCACAAACACCGGCGGACGGATCTGGGGTTGACTCATGTAATAGAACTTGAGCGGCCGGCGGCCGGCCATGGGGGGATGGTGCAACTCCACCGCCTCCTGCAGGAAACGGTTCAATTCACCGGTGGAAACACGACGGTTCCATGCCGCATGGGCCTGCACTGCCTTCTCGCAAATCACTCCGAGCCCCCGGCCATCCAGGGCGGAGGTGGGCACCACCTGTGCCCAGGGAACAAACCGCAGGGTTTCCTGCACCTGGGTCTTGGCCTTCTTGCGGGTGGCAGGGTCGGGAATCAGATCCCACTTGTTCAGCGCGATGATCAGCCCCCGACCGCGTTCCATCGCCAATTGGGCCAGTTTGGCATCCTGATCATGAATGCCCAGGCTGGCGTCACATACGAGCACCACCACATGGGAGGCTTCCATGGCAGTGATGGCATGATGTACTGCAAGTTTTTCAAGTTGGTCGTCAATGGACCTCTTGCGCCGCAATCCGGCGGTGTCCACCAGGATGAAATCCTTTTTCCTGCGGGAAAAGGGAACTTCCACGGCATCCATGGTAGTGCCGGCCCGATCATCCACCAGCATCCGCTGCTGGCCCAGAATGCGGTTGACCATGGAACTTTTTCCGGCGTTCGGCCTTCCACAGAAAGTGATCCGGATGGCTTCCCTGCCGGCGTCCTCCACCTCCTTGTCCTCCGGAAACGAAAGCACCTGTTCCATCCAGTCCAGAAGTTCCCCCACTCCCCGTCCGTGGGATGCCGACACGGCAAACACGGGTTCCAACCCGTACCGGTAGAATTCTCCGGCCAGAAGTTCCTGCTTCTGGTTGTCCGCCTTGTTGACTACCAATGCCACCGGCTTTCCCAGGGGACGTACCAACTGTATGATGTCCGCGTCCAGTCCTGTGGGGCCGGAACGAGCGTCCACCACAATGAGGATGGCGTCCGCTTCCAGCATGGCCACTTCCACCTGCTGGCGGATGGATTTTTTCAGGCTGGAAGGATCCTTGGGGTCCAGTCCCCCGGTATCAATGAGGTTGCAGGACCGGCCGTCCCACTCCAGGGTTCCGTAAATCCGGTCCCGGGTCACCCCCGGAATGTCCTCGACCAACGCCTTGCGGCTCTTCAGCAGACGGTTGAACAGGGTGGACTTGCCCACATTGGGGCGACCCACGATGGCGACGGTGGACCTCTGGCTCATGGTTCGTACCCCAACTCCCGCAGGGCGGCGGGGTCATCTGTCCATTCAGGCTGCACGCGCACCTCCAGAAACAGGTGCGTCTGGATTCCAAAACGCTCGGTAAGTCTTTCCCGGGCCTTTTGTCCGATCTCCCGGATCATGGCCCCGTGTTTGCCGATGACAATGCTTTTCTGGCTGTCCCGCTCCACCCAGATCACGGCAGAGATGGTCCGGGCCATGGCGGTGTCCGCAAACCGCTCGATGACCACCGCCGTGGCGTACGGCAATTCCTCGCGCAACTGCAGGATGCACACCTCCCGGATCATTTCCGCGGCAATGGCCCGCTCCGACTGGTCCGTCAGATCTTCCTCCGGAAACAGCGCCGGACCTTCCGGAAGGTATTTCGGCACCTCCTGAAGGATCAGATCCACGCCGTCGGACTTCATGGCTGACAGGGGAATGACCACCTTCACAGCCCCGGAAAACTTCGCCCACGCCTCGATCATGGGCAGCAACTTCTTTTTGTCCGGCAGTCGGTCCACCTTGTTGAGCAACAAAAGCACGGGTTTTTCCTGCTTTTCGCACATACGCACCAGTTCACCGGCCCCGTGGGGATCCCTGAACTCATCGGTCTTGTCCGAGACATCCACCATGACCAGCACCAGATCCGCGTCCCCGATGGCTCCCAGGGCGCTCTCCACCATGGAGCGGTTCAACCGCCGCTTGAAGTGGTGGTACCCCGGCGTATCAATGAAAACGGCCTGATACCCGGGCCCGGGCACCACACCCAGGATTTTCTGCCGTGTGGTCTGGGGCTTGTGGGTCACGATGGACACCTTCTCCCCGAGAATGGCATTGAGCAGGGTGCTCTTGCCCACGTTCGGACGCCCCAGAATGGCTACATATCCACAAAGAAATCCAGTATCTGACTGCATGCTCATCCACCTGGAAAGGAGGTACCACAAACCGGCCTGGATCTCAATGGAATCCTCCGCCCCCCCCCAGGTTTCGCGGATGCGTGGTCCAATCCGGGAAATCCGGTTGACAGTCACCCTGTCCTGGGCAATCCTTGAACCGGGTCTTTCGGTTCGCAGGCAAGATCACAAAAACTGCGGTCCCCAACCCACTCAAGGAGGTTTTCCATGAAAATGGCAACTCGGCGCATTCTTTATGCGACGGTCTTCTGGGGACTTGTGACCTGTACTTCCGGACGCTCCGGCACGCCACGATTGCCGCCGGCCGCCGCCGGGGAACGGGCTCAGCCCCCGGGAGCACGGGAAAACGCATTCTTTTTCGTGGAAAGGGTCAAGGACGGCGTGTACGTGTACCTGAGCCCGAAAGGAAAGAAAGAACAGCAGATCGATCCGGCATTGCTGACATTTGAAGAAATGAGTCCATGGAAGGTCGCTTTCAGTTCGGAACTGGACTCTTCGTCGTGGGAACACCTCAGGGGAGCCCGGATCACTGTGTACAACGGGCACCGCCGGGTTTGTGAGGGTACCCTGGAGCGGCCCCGGGTTCTGGGAGCCGGTACTCCCTGGGGCGTTTTGAAATTGGGGTACCATGATGACACCTTTGAAAACGCCGGAGTGGTTCTCGATACCATCCACGAAGTCCCGGAAAAGGACCTTCGCAGCAAACTGCCCATCGCGGACTTCTGGAAGCGCATGACCATACGGCCCGCCGCCCGTGTCACCGGATGCGCGGCCGAAGTCAACATGACCAACCTGTGGGCCCAGGTCACCCCCGATTCCATTTCAGAAGCGGAACGAATGGAAACCGTCATTTCCGACGATGAACTCAAGCAGTTGCATGCAGTCCAGATGAACCAGTATCAGGAACATGTGAAAAAATTCAGTGACGAAGCCGGAGAAGAACCGGAAAATTATGTGGAATACCAGATCGAACGAATGAAGAGGGGACTGGCGGATTTCAATCCCTCCATGATGGAGGAACTGAACCAGCACGGTCATCTCGGGCGCGCGGTGTTCAACGGCAACACCTATTTTTCCATCACCATGACTTATCCGTTGTCTTTGAACGAATGCGAAGTGGAAAGAACAGCCATCCTCTGGAAAAGGACCACCACCGGCTGGAAACAACTGTATTCCCGCTTCCAGTTCGGAGAAAGGATCACCATTCTGGGAGACATTGACGGGGACGGACGCATGGAATTCCTCCGCCAAGATGAATGGACCATCGAGCTTCTGCGGGAAACCCCGGACGGTGTGGAGAAGGTCGCCACTTTCGCGAAAACCAACTACTTCCAGGAATGCTGACATTCCTGCCATCCAGCCCGGTGCGTTTGACGCCCTATGGATCCCGTGATACTTTTTTTGGGGGAGTTGATCCATGCAACACCATTTTTTCCGCCGGATTGTGATTTGTTCAGGTTTTTGCTTCCTGTTGATTCCGGGTTGCGTGTTCAATACCTCGGGGCTTTCGGCTATTTCCGAGGTCACCGTTTCGGGAAACTTTGCATACAATGCATCCCTGACCGGATGCACCACGTGTATCGTCCAACTGTACTAGGGATTTTTCGCGGGCAACCCGCCAGCCTCCGATGATGCCCCCAGCGCGGGGTTTTCCCACTGCGTCCACAACGTGCAGGCAACCCCGACTTCCGGGTATTCGTTTTCCCTCAAACTCCCTACCCAGCCCGGAACCTATTACCTGCGGTGGGGCCGTTCCTGGGAGTACTCCTGCACCTACAACCTTGAACCCACCGACGAAACCCACAACCTGGCGGTCATCTGCGTGTACTGACCACTTCACGCCAACAAAACGTCATTTTATTCGGAAATGACCGCAACCATTCCTTCCAGCCTTTTGTACGGTTCAGTGCCGGGATTTCGATCTGGGCTTGGTGCAGGACTGGAAGTTCGGACTCGGCGACACCTTCTTCAAGTTCGGTTTTTTCCTGATTTTTTCCTTTTGAACCACCATTCCTTGACGGGTGTTTCACATCCGGAGTTCCGATGCATCGTCACAAGCGCGATCAAAACCAACAGTACAAGGAGCAAGCCCGACACGATCAACAATACCTCAATCCGGACAAGTTCCGACAGGGGACCAAACACGAGCATTCCGATCGGTATGATTCCCTTGGAAAACATGTTCAGTAAACTGAACATCCTTCCGTGAAATGCTTCTTCCACATTCTCCTGAATCAGCACAGCAAACGGTGTACTGAACAACGGCAAAGACATGCCAAAAACGGCCATCACAATGACTATCTGTACGTAATCCTGAACCAGACCAATCATCAATGCACACGTTCCCAAAATGGCCGAAGCCGCAAGAATCGTCATCCGGCGATTCCTGAATCCTCCCCAGGTCGCAATCAGTATTCCCCCTGCAACCATGCCGATGGAAGAAACCATGTCCATGGTACTCAATCGCCAAACTTCTTCACCGAAAACCCTGACGACCAACAAACGTGTCAGGGCAGCCGAAGGCGTAATCAGGAACAGCACAAGTCCATAATACACGAAGAGCAAAAGCTGACTGGAATGGGCCCCAAGGTAGGCAAATCCTTCCTTGAATTCGATGAAAAAACCAACCTTCGCCGGTTTCAGCGCATGTCCGTGTGACGGCACATGCAAAAACAGCACAAGCGTGCTGATGGCCAGGGCTGCTGTTGCGACATCCACGAAAAAGACCATGTGAATGGGCGCCAGCGTCAGGAGGGCTCCGCCGGCCATGGGAGAAAGGACATGAATGGCGGACTGTATGCTGCTGTTGATTCCGTTGGCCCGCAGCAATTTTTCTTTCGGAACGATTTGGGGGAGTATGGCCCCAATGGCAGGAGTCTGGAAAGCGGACCCGGCAGAACGCAGGGTCTGGGCAATCAGCAATACCAGGATGCTACCGGAACCTGCCATGAACAGGAGTGCCACCCCAAGGGTCACTACCGCAACGAAAGCATCGGAGAAGACAACCAGGCGCTTCCGGTTCCAGCGGTCCGCGCATACGCCGGCAATGGGCGAAAGGATGAATGCAGGCAAGAAACTGCATGCCACGGACAACATCAGTATGATACCTGATTTGGTATTCAGAGTGATGTGCCAGACAATGGCATACTGAACCAGCGCGGAACCAAAAACCGAGAGACCCTGGCCTCCGAGAAAAAGCGACAAATCCTTTTTCCAATGAATGTCGTTCCCGGAAAGAGAGCGATTTCTTCCCGTAACTTCCGATGTCTCATCGTTCACTGTGACGCCATCATCTTCCTGGCGGCTTCGATATGCTCATTACTGGCAATGCCCAAGGCAAAGGCGGCGTACATGAGGGAAGCCGCAGACTGGCGCTCCAGTGTGTGCACGAACAATCCGTCCCAGACCTTTCCGCCTGCAATCTCGTACTGAAGAATCAATTCCCGCAGGCTTGCTTCTCCGAACAGCATGGAATGTCCGGCAAAATCCACGGAGGGATCCCCCACCTGACCTTCAGACCAGTCAATGAGGCCCGTGATCATCCCTTTTTCGTCCACCAGAATATGACCCGCATACAAATCACCATGAATCACTGCAGAAAACCCGGGCCAATACCGATCGTCATCCACCCATTTGCGCCAGCGGGTATCCAGGGCAACAGGTATTCCCATTTCCTTTCCGACCAGTTCGATTTTTTCCATGATTTCCCGTCGGACCATCTCCGGTGTGGACGACTTCAGTCCCATTGTTTCGGCTTCCTGAGCGGGAATCCGGTGTATTTCCGCCAGCACTTTAGCCAGTGACACAACATAATCAGGACAGGCCGGATCGATACTCCATGCAATGTCACCCGTTTCCGGACTCATCCGGATCACCGGTTGACCTTCCATGAGGGGATAGGCAATCAAGTCCGGAGCCACAATTCGCCAATCGGGAACAGCCACGGGCAAATGCTTCCGCATGAGATTCAAAATGCTTTTTTCCTGCCCGATTTGCCGCTCCATGTCCTTGCGGCGTGGAAGACGCAGAACCCATCGGGTCCCATCGGGATCCGTGGCAAATGCCACCAGGAAATCAAGCCCCAGATTGTTGACAATCATGTCTTCCTGCAATGCAAGTCCATGATCCTGTGCCAGTTTGAGTATGGTTTGCGGATTCATGCTTTCTCCTTCCGGAATTTCCTGGACTCAATGACTCAGGGATTCATCTCCCGGGCTTATCGGGGCCGGGGCCACTTCCAGTACGCGGCGACCCAGGGCATGGATCGCCCAGGCGCCGGTGGGGGCCGTCAGAATGATGCTCAGAACGGCAATCGCCAGAATCAGTTCCCCGGGCCCGGTGTCCATCCCGGCAGAACTCATCGCCAACAGCGGCGCAGAACCGATGGCAGCCTGCACGGTGGCTTTCGGGGAATAGGCAACCACCACAAACAACCTTTCCATGAAATTCAACCTGCTGCGGACAAGACACAGGGCCACCCCAATGCCACGGGCGGCCAGACCGATGCCGATGATGGCGGCACCCATGGCACCGGCCCGCCACGCAACGCCAACGTTCACCTGGGCTCCTACCATGGAAAACAGGATGATTTCGGCAAAGACCCAGACCTTGGCCAGTTTGGACGAAAGTTCGTGAGCCATTTTCTCGCGTTTTTCCAGAATGATGAATCCGATGGCCATGGCGGAAACCAGGCCGGCAAACGGCAGGATGCCGGCCAGCAGGTGCTGCAGGCGCACCAGGAGAATCGACAGGGCAATCACGATCATGACCCTTTTGGTCGCCCGGGGATTGAAAAGGTCGAACAGTTTGTACAGGATGATTCCGAGAGCCAGCCCAATGGCAATCCCGATGATCAGGGAAAGAGGGACAATGGCGATTTGCGCAGCCATGTTGACCTGGCGACCCACCAGAACCCCCAGGATGGCGGTATGCACAACGATCACGTACACATCATCCACCGACGCCGCCGCCATGACCATGGTGGGGATGTCCTTGCCCGTGCCCCGACGCTCCTTGATGAATTTGATCATGGACGGAACCACCACCGCCGGGGAAACGGCTGCCAGAACCGATCCCAACACGGCTGATTCCAGCCAACCGAGGCCAAGCAACCACGGTCCGGCAATCGTGATGGCAATGCCTTCCATGGTGGCGGGGATCATCGCCAGGAGCAGGGCCCTGCCCCCGATCCGGTGCAGGGTCGATCGGCGCAATTCGAAGCCGACCCGCAAAAGGATCACGATCAAGGCGATGAGGCGCAGATCCGGCCCGATGGCCAAGAGATTGGGATCAATGACCCCGAGGACATACGGCCCAAGGACAACCCCCGTGAACAGCATGCCGATGAGTCCCGGAATTCCCATGCGACGGAAACACCAGTCGGCGATCAGGCAGTAAATGATGATTTCGGCAATGCTTACGGCCACAGGTTCCTTCTCTCCATGCCGAAACGTAACATATGTGCCCGCATTAACCAATTCTTACTGATTGACAACCCCCGGATTCAGGCGCAGAAATATCTGGACTGGAGGGCATCCAATGGATATCCAGGAAAAAATCCAACGCGCCATGGAATCTGCAAAACAACCCCGCACCCGGACCCCCGGCTGGATCTGCGCCACCCTGCTGGCGGCCGGACTGGGTCTGCCGACCATCGCCTGTCGGCCGGATCCGGGTCCCACAGTCCTGTATCAGGGACCGGCAGCCCGGGAAGCCGCCGATTCGGTGGATGAGCCGCCCGCGGAACCCGATGTGAAAGGCGGGCAGCGCCAGTCGCCCGAACAGCAACCCCGGGAGCCCGAACCCGTACCGATTTACGGCGTCCCCCACTGATCCCAACGATTCAATAAGGTTTGCACATCTAAAAATACATGGTAATAATTTGGAGTCCGTCATAACCCCGGACAAGAAAGGTGATTGCCATGTTGCGGAACTTAGCTTTTTTCCATTTAATGATCGTATTTATATTAACGAACTGCACTGCGGAATCCGGCAAAAAATCAACTAATAACCAAAACAATTATTATAATAACCTCAACAACACAAACAACTACTACAACAACCAAAACAACTACTACAATAACTTTAACAATTCTAACAACAGCAATAATCATCAGGACGCCGGCACGGACCCGGATGGGGAACCCATCGGTGACATCCCATTGGAAGAATGGCTGGAACTGCTCTGCGAAACGGCTCCGGAAGAACCCACGACCTATTTCATGAGTGCGGATGACTCAGCCTCCCAGGCTCAGCCCATGCTGGCCAAGGATCGCATTCTCAAGGGCAACTGCAATCAATTGCGCCACTTGGCACCCAGGGAATACGAATTCCTGAATTATTACACATTTGACTATGAACCTGCCCCGGCAGGCCAACTGGCCATTTACCCGGAAATGATGCTGGACGAAGACGGGCAGTACAAACTGCTGGTGGGGCTCGTTTCCGAAGCCCGCACCCTGGCGGATCGCCGCCCCGTCCATTTCGTGTTCAGCCTGGATACCAGCGGATCGATGAGCGGTCTGCCCATTGAAAATCTGAAACACACGCTCAGGGCGATCTCTGTACGGTTGCGTCAGGGGGACATGATTTCCCTGGTGGAATGGAGCCATGTGCAGAACGTACTGCTTTCCGGACACATGGTAAGCGGTCCGGCGGACCCCACCCTGTCAGGCATCATCGAAAACCTCGGTGCCACGGGAAGCACCGATTTGAACGGTGGCTTGATCCGGGCCTATGAACAGGCCAGGCAACACTATTCCCTGGACCGACTGACCCGGGTCATCCTCATCAGCGATGGCGGGGCCAACACCGGAGTCACATCTCACACGCTTATCGGGGAAGCCGCTTCCATGGAGGAAGGGGACGGCATCTTCCTGATCGGTGTCGGAACCGGGGATTACTACAATCACCAGTTGATGGACACCGTGACGGATTATGGACGGGGCGCCTACCTGTACATCAATGACGAAGCCACCGCATACGAGTCCTTTTCCGAGAAACGGTTTCTCCAGAACCTGGACATTGCGGCACTCAACGTGCGCCTGGAAATGACGCTTCCCCCCGGTTTTGTCATCTCCCGGTTCCACGGAGAAGAGATCTCCACGAACCCCGAGGAAGTGCGTCCCCAGCATCTGGCGCCCAATGACGCAATGCTGTTTCACTCGTTTTTGCATTATTGTGACGATAATCCCGTTTATTCCCAGGAAATCGTGTTTCGTGCCACCTGGATGGATCCCCTGACCCGCGAGGCCCGAAGTGAAACTGTCACCATGACGGTCGGGCAACTGCTGCAAGGCTCAAGATGCATGCTGAACAAGGCTAATGCCGTGGTGAACTACGCCCGCTTCCTGGCCGGTCAATCCATTTACGACGAACAGGACCGGGGTCAGCAGAAAGTCCTGTTGCTTTCGGAACTGCAGGGATTGATCGACCAGACATCCGACCCGGAATTGCAGGAAATCCTCGATCTGACCAATCAATGTCTTTGATCCCATACAAACGGTTGTCCCTCGTGTTCATCAAAAAATGACTTGGTTCATCCCGAGTATTTGGTGTATTGGATCACAGGCAGGGAACCGGCACCCGACCATGCAGAACGAATTCATCGAAATCACCGGCGCACGACAACACAACCTGCGGGTGGAGCACCTGCGGGTGCCCAAGAACCGTCTCGTGGTTTTCACGGGGGTGTCAGGTTCGGGAAAGTCTTCCATGGCGTTTGATACCATCTACGCGGAAGGACAACGCCGCTATGTGGAAAGCCTGTCGTCCTACGCCCGGCAATTTCTGGGGCAGATGGAAAAACCTGCCTGTGAGCATATCCGCGGACTGACACCCTCCATCGCCATCGAACAGAAGACGGCCGCATCCAATCCCCGCTCCACGGTGGGCACCGTCACCGAGGTTCACGACCACCTCCGGGTGCTGTACGCCCGGGTGGGAACCCAGTTCTGCCCCGTTTGCGATTGCACCGTGGAGCCTGTGGATTCCTCGCAAATCGTTCGTGAACTGGCGCAATGGGAGGAACCCGCCCTGATTCTTTCTCCCCTGGTGGAACTGCGCAAGGGAACCTTTGCCGAGTTGTTCGCGGATTTGGCGTCACGGGGCTATGCCCGGGTGCGGGTCAACGGGAAGATCCTTTCCCTGGAACCGGAGATGACCCTTTCGAAAACGAAAAAGCACACCATTGAACTGGTGGTGGACCGCATCACCCCCGCCAGGGTGGATGCCGGCCGCCTGGCCGACTCCGTGGAAACCGCACTGCGGGAAGGACAGGGGGAACTGATCGCCGAACCGGTGTCCCTGCCGGAGAAGGCCAAACGCTTTTCCCTGCGGCGCACCTGCACCCGTTGCGGATTGGGACTGCCCGAGCCGACGCCCCAGGGGTTTTCCTTCAACAGCCCCATCGGGATGTGTCCCGCCTGTCACGGGCTGGGACATTGCATGGAAATGGATCCTGCCAGGGTGATTCCCGACGGTTCGCGTTCCGTTCGCCAGGGGGCCATTGAACCCTGGGCCGCCACCATGGAGCGGCAGGATGGATGGAACTTCGCCATTTTCCAGGCCCTGGAACGGCGCTACGGAATCAACTTCGACGCGCCGTTCTCCCGGTTGCCGGCGGCTCACCGGGATTTGCTGCTCTTTGGCAACGGCGGAGAAAAGTTTCCCGTGGAAATGCACCACAAGCGGGGGAGCGGAACCTTCCTGATGGAATACGAGGGGGTGCTGAACACCCTCATGCGGCGGTACCGCGAAACCCAATCCCAGGCCATGCGGGATTATTATGCCGGGTACCTGTCGGAGTCATCCTGCCGGGAATGCGGAGGCACCCGTCTGCGTCCGGAATCCCGCGCGGTGCGGGTGGCAGGGAAAAGTCTCCCGGAAGTATGTGCCCAAACGGTTCTTGCCTGCCTGTCGCATTTCTCCCACATGAAACTGGATGAAGGGCGAAAGCGCATCGCCGAAGGCCTGTTGCGGGAGATCCAGGCCCGGTTGCGGTTTCTGGATTCCGTGGGGTTGGGATACCTGACCCTGGATCGTCCCGCCCCGTCCCTTTCCGGGGGCGAATCCCAGCGCATCCGGCTGGCGAGCCAACTGGGAAGCGAGTTGTCCGGCGTGACCTATGTGCTGGACGAACCCTCCATCGGCCTGCATCCGAAGGACAATTTCCGCCTGATCCGGTCCCTTTGCACCCTGCGGGACAACGGCAACACGGTGATCGTGGTGGAGCACGATGCAGACACCATGCGCGCCGCCGATCATGTGGTGGACTTCGGACCGGGTGCAGGCGTCCGGGGCGGACAGGTGGTGTTCGAGGGACCCCCACGGGAACTTGTGCATTCGGATACCCTCACCGGCCGCTACCTTTCCGGACGGCTGCAACTCGAACCACCCCGGACCCGGCGGGTTCCTGCCGTCCATCTGGTGGTGCGCAACGCCCGGGAAAACAACCTCAAGGGCATGGATGTGGCTTTCCCCCTGGGATGTCTCACGGCCGTCACGGGCGTGTCGGGAGCGGGAAAGTCTTCCCTTGTACGGGGCATCCTGCATCCTGCCCTGGCGGCCCACCTTCACCACGCCAAAACCGCCATCGGCGCCCACGACCGCATTGACGGTCTGGAACATGTCGACAAGGTGATCCACATCGACCAGTCCCCCATCGGACGGACACCCCGTTCCAATCCGGCCACCTACACCAAGGCGTTCGATCTCGTCCGGAACCTGTTCGCCCAACTTCCCACCGCCCGGGCCGCCGGTTACGGCCCCGGACGGTTTTCCTTCAACGTGGCTGGCGGTCGCTGCGAATCCTGCAAGGGGGATGGCGTACGCCGGATCGAAATGCACTTTCTGCCCGATGTTTACGTTCCATGTGAGACCTGTCACGGCAGGCGATACAACGATGCCACCTTGCGGGTGAAATACCGGGGCCTGGACATCTCCGAAATCCTGAACCTGTCCGTGGAAGCGGCCCTGCCGCTTTTTGCCGGGCTCCCCACCCTGGCGCGCATCCTGCAAACCCTCGCCGATGTGGGTCTGGAATACATGAGTCTGGGCCAGAGTGCCACCACCCTTTCCGGCGGGGAAGCCCAGCGGGTCAAACTGGCCCGGGAACTGGCCCGGGCGGATACGGGCCGCACCCTGTTCCTGCTGGACGAGCCCACCCTGGGTCTGCATTCCGATGACATCCGGAAACTGGTGACGGTCCTGCAGCGTCTGGTGGATGCCGGCAATTCCGTGGTGGTCATCGAACACAACCTGGATGTCATCCGTTGCGCCGACCATGTCATCGACCTGGGCCCGGAAGGCGGCGACGCCGGAGGCTATATTGTCGCCGAGGGCACTGTGGAAGCCCTCGCCCGTAACAACGCCAGTTTTACCGGCCAATGCCTGGCCACCTGAACCTCACGGAAGTTACCGGGGCATCCTCCGGGATGGTGAACAACCCTTGATCTTCTCTTCGTTCCCCTTCCTCTTCCTGTTTCTTCCCATCACCCTCGCCGGGTATTTCCAGATCGCCCGGCGCGGTTCCCATTCCCTGGCAAAACTGTGGCTCGTGGCGGCATCGCTCTTTTTCTACGGCTGGTGGAACTGGCACTACGTTCCCTTGATCCTGGGTTCGTGTCTCTTCAATTTCCGCATGGGGTTGCACCTTCTGCCATCCGGTGACCGTTCGCCTGCGGTACGGCGCCGCGGGTTGGTTCTGGGCATTGCAATCAATCTCCTGGTGCTGGGGTTCTTCAAATACACCCATTTTGCGGTGGGAAACCTGGAAGCCCTGTTCTCCACGCAATTTGACCTGATGAAGATCGTGTTGCCGCTGGCCATCTCCTTTTTCACCTTCCAGCAGATTGCCTACCTGGTGGACTCCTGGCGCGGTACCACCCGGGAAACCCAACCGGTGAACTACCTGCTGTTTGTCACCTTCTTCCCGCAACTCATCGCCGGCCCCATCGTGCACCATGCCGAAGTGATCCCCCAGTTCGAGGACGAATCCCGCCGCACGCCCGACTGGGACCACCTTTCCCGGGGGCTGTACCTGTTCTCCATGGGCCTGTTCAAGAAGGTGGTCATCGCCGATAGTCTTTCCCTGTTTGTGGGGTTGGGGTTTGACTCCGCCGGTCCCCTCTCGCTGTTCGAGGCGTGGATCACCACGCTGTCCTATACCATGCAACTGTATTTCGATTTTTCCGGGTATACCGACATGGGGCTGGGAGCGGCCCGCATGTTCAATATCGAGTTGCCGCAAAACTTTTTGTCTCCGTACAAGTCCGGGAACATCCAGGAATTCTGGCGGCGCTGGCACATCACCCTGTCACGATGGCTGATGACGTATCTGTACATTCCACTGGGGGGATCCCGGGGGCCGCTGTCCGCGAACCTGCGCAATCTCATGATTACTTTCACCCTGGGCGGACTGTGGCACGGTGCCGGATGGACCTTTGTGCTGTGGGGCATCTGCCACGGAACCGCCACCATCGTCCACCGGCTTTTTACCACCACCAAAAGGCGTCTCCCCTTTTTGGTGTCGTGGGCCATGACCTTTGTGTTTGTTCATTTTGCATGGGTTCTCTTCCGGGCTTCATCCTTTTCATCGGCGGTGCGCCAGTTCAAGGCAATGACAGGTTTTTCCGGCCTGTTTTCCATGAAAATGTTCTACCACGTGCATCTCTTTGACCGGGTGCTGTATCTGACCATCCTGGGTGCCGCTCTGGTGGCTGTTTTCAGCCTGCCCAATTCCCGCACTCTTTCCGATCGCCTCACCTGGTCGCGTTCCGGTGTCGCCCGGGTGGTCCTTTTGCTGCTGGTTGCACTTCTGTTCATGAATTCCTCCACGCCAAAGGCGTTTTTGTATTTTGACTTCTGATGGACAACCCCATGACCCCCCGACGCTTTTTCCTCTCCTCCGTGATTCTGACGTTGCTGCTGGCGGCCTTGATCATCGGCATCAATGTCTGGATCGACTCCTACGGCTACTTTCGCGGGGCAACACACCGACGCATCAACATGTACTTCAACGAGCGCCTGGAGAAAAACCTGCTCTCGCGCCGCTACGTGCCGGAGAACTTCAACGGGTTGCTCATCGGCGGTTCCACCTCGTTCAACATCGACACTTCCCGCTTTTTGCCGCTTCAGATCTACAACCTGTCGATCCTGGCCGGCACCATATCGGAAGTCAAATGGCTCGTGGACAACTATCTGGAGGTCCGGGACCCGAAACTGGTGATCATCAGCATGTACCCGTACATTCTCCGGGAAAGCGGCATGAAGACCACGTATCTCTCGGAGAGCGCCGTGTTCGGTGCCCTGGGTTCCGTGGACATCCTCAAACGCTATATCATCGCGGCCTGGCAGGATTTGTCGGGGCACGAACCCTACAACGAGTTCGGCTACCACGAATACGAGGAGCCTCCGAGGGAAAGGGCCCTGGAGTTGATTCACGAAAAAGCCGGAGATCCCGACTACTACCGCAGGGAACTCGCCACCGACTTTTTCGCGTGGCAGGAGTACCTGGAATTGCTGCGGGACCTGGATGCCGCTGGCGCACGGATCATCCTGGTGCTGCATCCCGTTCCCCGGCCCGTGTATCAGGCCCATCGCGCCGACTTCGAGCGGTTCGCCAGACAGGTGACTGCCGTGCTGCCCGACGGGTCCGTCACGGCGGACTTCAACAGCGAAGCCCATGGCGACCTTCATGCGGACCTGGACAATTTCCAGGATGAGGTGCACCTGAGCGGCCAGGGTTCCAGACTGATGGAACAAAAACTTCACGAGGTTCTCGTGATGCACCTGAACCCGGCGGACTTCGAAGAACTGGATTGATTCAGGGATTTACCGTCTCTCGATGGCACCGGTGGTGCATGGCTCCCCAGGACACCCTCCTGGAAAGCGAAAGCCTGGACGTATCGGTAATGAGTTTCATGAGGCACACCCATGGACCCCAACAGTGTGCCGGGAATGATACCATATCAGCAGCAGCCGGAACCGGGACCGCAGCATGGCGCCTTGCCCCGGAGTTTCCCTGCAATCATCGCGTAGGCACAACCGACCCCGGCCTGGACCGAAACGGCTTCGGTGGGACAGTTTTTGCTACAGGCGCCGCATTCGATGCATTTGTCGGGGTGGTGGACCACCACCTTGCCTTCTTCCATCCGGAGCACACGATGGGGACAGAGGTCCACGCAGAGCCCGCACCCGGTGCATTTTTCGGCATCGACTTTCACGGTGGTCACATTCTTCAGGTATTCACGCGGCATTTCAGGCTCCTTTGAGCAGGTGGACAAGCACCGAGGTGGCGACACCGGAGCCAAGGACTGCGAGCATGACAGGCAGTGCCAGGCCCAGTTCCTTCTTCACCCCCGAAGGCGAGGTGAAGGTGGATGCGCCGGTGAAGTTGAGTGCGAAAAACGAAGACACCACAGTGATGATCGTGGTGTTCCGGATGATCTCGGAGAGGTTCCATGACAGCACGGGCCAGAGTACGGCCGCGCCGGCCAGACCCGTCAATGCACCGCCCAGCGCGAAGGAACGGAATGGCAGCACCGGGAGCAAGGCAGGAAACAAAAGGACTCCGGTGATGATCGCTGTCAAAAAGGGCAGATATTCGCGGAAAATCGCCGCCAACGTGAAATCGGCAACCGACAGGCCCACCGCGATGAGCAGCGTGACAGCCAGATAGGGCAGCGTCTGGGAAAGCTCCACCGGCACCACGGCCATGCGCTCGCCGAAGTCAAACGTGACCTGACGCATCTTCTCGTCGGCACGGCAGCCTGCCGACAGATACGCCACAAGATCGGCACTGCGCACCGGACCATACGTCACCAAAAAGCCCGACCTCTGCTTTATCTCCCGGGCGGATACTCCCGGGGCGCCGAGTTGCGGCAGGATGATCTTGCGGTGAGTGACCAGTTCCCCGATCCGGGTGGCCTCGATCCTCGTCACCAGTTCATCCGTTCCGAAGGTGCCCTTCCCCGCCGCGCACCACACGTTCACGCCTTTCGTGTCGAGCACGAGCAGCCATACATCGGTCCCGGCGAGATCGCGTCGCACGATGTCGACCGTGAGCTTGTAGTTGGCGGTCACGAGCACGGGCGATTCTCCCGTCGGACTTCCGATGGCGTAGATACCGGGCTCTACGAGATACGTCATCCTTCCGATGTTCCAGCGAACCGCGAAGGCCCCGTGCCGATCCGCAGAAGTCCAACCGGTCTTCAGCCTGGGCACTGTCCTGTCGCCCGCAATCAGCGGCTCGTCAAACATGTGTGAAGTATTCATGATCCATCATTTCCTGAAATGTGTGACCGAAGCCTCATTGCGATGTATCCACCGGCTTGACAGCAACTGCAACGAATGCATCCTACTCCATGCCACCGGCAGGTGACCAGCCTGAAAAACCGGGGATTAACCTTTTTCAAGCAGAACATGTTCCGGAACGAAGCCGGCCCGGGACAGGCGGCGGCAGCCTGCGCGGCATACCCCGGCCCCCGCACAAGCGCCATGAATTGCGCCGGTCAAGTCCATTGATCCCTGAAAACTGAATGTATTTCCAAGACCGGCGACAAGGTACGCCCGCAAAAGGATGTCCCGTTGGAGGCGACGACGTCGCCGGATGGATTCTTGCCATACCGGGGGATGGTATCATTGGATTTGAGCAGCGCTGATAATGAGGGAAATGAGCAGGTTGCCGGGCAAATTGGACAGAAACCCACCTCCAGGGAAATGTTTTTTGGGGGTTCAGAAATACTCGATCAGGCCTTCGGGCAGGACCTCCATGGCCCTGATGGCGGAGAACTTCCCGGAGCTGTCCCCGTGGGTGTGCAGTTGTTCGTCCGGGTCCATGTCCCTGTTCCAGGGAAAGTCATTCAGGAAGGCTTCCGTGAACAGGCCCACCTCGCGCCCCTCCAGAAGGATCGGGTTTTGCGCCCTGCGCTTGTGGACATGGAGCACCCGATCGGCCCAGGAGAAAACTTCGGCCCCACCATCCTCCCGGGTCTGGGAAATGCGGCTCTCGAAGTAGTCGAGCCGGAGTCGTTCGAAAGGGCGCCCGCGGACCTGGAGTGCATCCAGGGCCACACCATCGGAGGTGATCTCGCGCAGATAGCCCGCCGGCGTCACGGAATGGATGCTCTCCTGGAGCAGACCCGCGGCGCGCCTTCGGGCGGCACAATTCTGGTTGTGATACTTGTAGAGAAACGAGCAGAAGTGCACAGGAAGGTCAAGCCCGCTTTCCAGCGCGGATGCCATGACCTCCAGCGCAATCACCTCGGACCAGGCCGAAAGCACGAATGGCGCATGGATAAAGGAGATGCCCCGCTCGATCATGCGGGCGGCGCTGTAGGGCGTGCAGCGGAGTTGGTGCAGGTTCAGGTGCCCGACACCGGCGGCGGCCAACCCGGCGGCCATCTTCTTCAATTGGGAGATCTCGCCCTCGATGGCGGGAACCTCCACGGCCACCGTCTCGATGACACCGACAGCCCGGGCAGCCTGGTCCACACGGTACCCCACTGCGGTCAGGTCGAACCGCAGTTCGTTGAGTCCCGCAGCCACAAGCCTGCGGAGTTTCTCCGGCGACGACAGGATGCCGTTGGTGTACATCCAGATGTGGAAGCCATTTCCGTTCACCTCCCGGATCCGCGTGATGTAGTCGAGTGTCCTTTCGAATGACATGAACGGCTCGCCCCCACTGATGGCGGCGCCGGTGAACCCGAACCGCTTCAGGTAGCAGGCATGGAATCCTGCGTCATCAAACGTCAGATGGTTGGTCGCCGGTTCCGAGAGGTCATCCTGGGATGACGGACAGTAGAAACACCTGGCGTTGCATAAATTATTGACGAACAGGCAACTCCATCGCCCCGCCATACAGATTTGACAACCAGGACTCAGTCCGCGCAGATCCAACTTGGTGCCGTTGGCACCGTATTCCACGCCAAGCCGGTTGAGCCTTGCCACCCACTCATCGCGCAGCCGGGTCAACTCCATGACCCCGGCATCATCGACGAACTCCATGAAGCGGCTGAGGTTGCCGTATTCATGCCGGTTTTTGTGGATGATGTTTTCCTTCTCGCTTGTGGTGTAACGCATGAACCTCCGCCGGTGCAAGGCATCCAGACGCCAGGCGACCGGGTTCCCGGCATGATGCGGTTGTCCCGCCTTCCTTTGCAACTGATATTTTTGCAAATCATATCGGTTTTTCCGGATTTGCTGTATGGTGGCCCCGGGTCAGGTTTTCTAACAACAGCAACAATCATCAGGACGAGGGAAAAGTCTCCCGGAAGTATGTGCCCAAACGGTTCTTGCCTGCCTGTCGCACTTCTCCCACCTGAATCTGGATGAAGGGCGAAAGCGCATCGCCGAAGGCCTGTTGCGGGAGATCCAGGCCCGGTTGCGGCTTCTGGGTTCCGTGGGATTGGGATACCTGACCCTGGATCGTCCCGCGCCGTCTCTTTCCGGTGGCGAATCCCAGCGGGTCAAACTGGCCCGGGAACTGGCCCGGGCGGATACGGGCCGCACCCTGTTCCTGCTGGACGAGCCCACCCTGGGTCTGCATTCCGATGACATCCGGAAACTGGTGGCGGTCCTGCAGCGTCTGGTGGTTGCACTTTTGTTCATGAATTCCTCCGCGGGAAAGGGCCCTGGAGTTGATTCACGAGGTCCTCGTGATGCACCTGAACCCGGCGGACTTCGAAGAACCGGATTGATTCAGTCTATTTTTCAATGGCACCGGAAGTGCATGGCTCCGCCCGGGAAACGCCGCGCTGATCCACCTTCGGGCAGTTGCGCCCCAGCAACAAGGCCGGGCTCTGGGCGGAAACGTCATGCGAACGGGAAAAGCCGCCGTGATCCCCCAGAACCGTCAACTGTGGATCGGCAAACAGGGTTCCTGCCGCACACGGGGTATCCGGCGACCCGGAATTGCGGTTTTCCGGCCACTGGATGTTTCCGCCCTCGTCCACCCCGGCGGCATTGCAATGCAGTGCGCTGTACCGGTTCTCTGTGGTGTTTCCGGAGAAGATGCAGTTGCGGTAACTCATGCGTGCGTTCTCGCCGGAAAACACCGCAGGCGCATAGTCCGCACTGTTGCCGGAAAAGGTGGAGTTGACCACCCGTACGGTGGACGCGCCGTTGAAGATGGCGGCTCCCACCTCCGGTGTATGATTGTCCGCAAAGGTGCAGTTGATCACGTCCGCGGTGGAACCGGAACCCACAAACAACCCCGACGCATGCTTCAGTGAAGTGTTTCCGGCAAAAAGGCTTCGGGAGAGCGTCAGGTGGACCCCCTGATGATACAGCGTTCCCGACCCTTCGGCGAGGAACCGGTTGTCCTCGAACACGCAGTCGTGGATATCCGCGGCGGAACCGGCATAGAAATACCCGAACAAGGCGCTGCCGTGCTGGCGGCCCTTGTTCTCCCGAAAGACACTGCCACACAGGAGCAGACGTCCCGGGGGATCGTTCCACATGCCGTCGATGTAAATGGCTCCACCGTTGCCCACCTGTCCGCCGCCCCCCGATGAGGTCGTCTCGTTGTCAACGAAGGTGCTGTGCAGCACGGTCAGCGTACTGGACCGATTGAAGATTCCCCCTCCGTTGGACGCACGGTTGCCCGTGAACGTGCAACCGGAAAACACCGCTTTGGTCAAACCTCCGGCGAATACGCCACCGCCACCGATCTCCGGTGCGGTGGAGGTGCAGACATTGTTGGTGAATCCGACATCGATGACCACCAGTTCCCCGAACCAGGGCTGGTGGATGGCCGCACCACTGTCTTCGGTGCGGCCGTTGGCCAGTTCCATGCGCTGTACCGTCAGGCGGGTGTGGTGCGCACAGGACAGGATGCGGCTGTTTTGCCCCCCATCCAGGGTGATCCGGTTCTCCCCGTCCAGCAGGAGGGTGCCGGATACTTCCAGGGCTGAAGTCAGGTGGATGACGTGGGGTTCAGGCCCGCAGTCAAACAGGATGCTGCCGGAACCGCCGGCACCCGCCAGGGCCATTGCCTCCCGCAGTGCATTTTCATCACAGGAGGACGGCGTTCCCTCTCCCACGGTAAACACCGGTTCAATCACCGGCACCGGGGACATCCGTTCAGGGCACGGGGGCGCGTCGGGAATCCCCACCGCCTTTTTTTCCCCGCTGCCACAGCCCCAAAGAACAACCACCACCGACAGCATGATTCCCCAAAGTTTGGCGACCGGAAGCCAGGACATATCGGTAATGTGTATCACAAGGACCTCCATGAAAATGAGGGACGACTTTGCAACTCCGCCAACCATAGCAGGAGTTTGCGCAAATTCAAGATCTGTCCCGAATCCTCAAACACAAACACGGCCGCCTGACACCGGAATATGTCTGCAGGCGTATTCCATGTCAATTATTGTCACGCAGGCCTGGATGTCACTTGTTCCCGACATCAAGTACCGGTGTAAACGTTCGCAACAGATTGCCGCTTCGGAGCCATCCGGCAACGACGCACCATTATTACCAAAAGAATTGCAAAGAGCAAACCAGGGGGAAGGCGTGTGCCGGATCCGTCCCTGTCGCGAATGCCTGCGGCACAGGCGCATCCACCGGACATTCGCGCAGGTTCAGGCTCATCGGGCCAAGGCCGGTCATACTCGGGATACACCGGGTCACCGGAAACCCCGCAGTCGACGGTCCGGTCATGATATCCAGGGTGATCGTCGCAGGGATGGCACTGTGGCAAGCCGTCGCCATTGGTGTCCGTGGAATCCCGGATCTCCAGCAGTACGTCATCGCGAATGCTCCCGTTCTTTCCGAAGGTACTCATGAAACTGTAGTGGAGCCACGTGATGAGCGGGTAGTCCCCCTCCACGGGAAAATCAAAGAGACAGGCAAAAAATGAACTTTCATCGAAGCGATTGATGTGCCAGGACAACCTTCTCCCCTCGGTAACTGCTTCCGGCGTGCAGGTCACGAACCCCACGTCGGAGGTAAGTTCCATTTCAAACTGAACCCAATCCGCAGTGGTGCGGGTGTTGCTGTCCAACTGAAACTCGAAGCGCCGCCGAAGGGGCAGCCAGCGTTCCGGGCATGCCCCCCATGAACTCCGTTCCGCTTTCACGGCGGGTTCAGGACCGGCGGTTCCCGGCAACTGGTTTTTCCTGAACAGCGTGTTCAGGTACAGGCGTGACAGGTTGGTATCCGGATGTTCCGTGACCGGGAGCCCGACACCCAGGTTCACGTCAGCCAGATAATTGACTGCACCTCCCGTTGCCAGTGCCAGATAGCCATCACCGTCGGAAGAAATCCATGTCCGGGTGCCATATACCAGCAGTTTGGTGCCATGAGGTTCGAGCAGCCCCAAAAGCCCCTGCGGCCCCAACGTCGACCCCATGTCCCCATCGAACTGCAGTCCCGCACTTGACGGGTTTCCGAGTTCCCCCAAAAACGCTTCGCCGGCTGGAACCGGAAGGACTACGGTACCCCGCACCACAGGGTCTGTTGGAATGCAGCAACTGAAGCCAATCCCGGTGTATTCATTGTAGCACCCTGCGTGCACACACTCGTATCCCGGCGCATGACAGGGGCATGTGGTGCGAACGGGCGTTCGGACCGCAAAGTGCCCCGGTTCTGTGTGGTCCAGCATCGGCCAGTGTGTCAGTTTCGTGGCATTCTCCAAAGCGTGAACGGCTTCCCCCACCGCAAAGATCCATCCACCACCTTCCTTGAATGCACCGATTTGGTGCAAGGCCCGATGGCCATGGAACTCCAGGGGGGAGGCAAAGCAATGGCTGCCCACCTGCCCGCATGGACCTCCTTCGCACGTCACGGACTCGCGCTGTTCCACCGAGAACCCGGCCAGC
>CAZTZR010000002.1:0-128626 GCA_964618145.1 uncultured Kofleriaceae bacterium | reverse complement strand
ACCGGCACCGGAAATCGGTGGGACACCGCAGAAACAACGGGATCAGACTTTTGGGCCCTTGTCCAGAAAAAACAGAACTCGATCACCCTGGGTCAAGGTATCGTCAGGGTTGCGTCCTTGACAATTCGCGGTACAATGTTCAACGATTCCGTCCAGCATCCGGAGGTCATCATGTACATTGGCAAAATCCCGTGCCCATGCCGCAGTTTCTTTATTACAGGATGTCTGGTGGTGTTTTTCGCCTGCGGTCGTCACCCATCCATTTACCTGACCTGTGGCGACGGAATAGCCCAGGCCAACGAGGAGTGCGATGGAGATGATCTTAAAGGCGCCACCTGCTGGACGCGGGGCTATTTCCTGGGTCTGCTGCGGTGCACGAACACATGCACTTACGATGAGGGCGATTGTCGCGAACTGCCGACGCCCGAGTGCGGCAACGGGCTGCGCGAGGCCGGAGAGTACTGCGACGGCGAGGACCTTGGATCCGCCACCTGTGAAAGTTTGGGGTACCCGGGTGGCACGCTCTCGTGCGTTGAATGCACCTTCGATACCAGCGGCTGCGAAGGCGAGAGAGCCATATGCGGCAACGGGCTGCGCGAGGCCGGAGAATATTGCGATGGCGAGGACATCGGATCCGCCACCTGCGAAAGCCTGGGGTATGACGCCGGCCACCTGGCTCGCTCGATGAACTGCACGTACGACTTCTCCGGCTGCAGCGACCCCTGCGCATGGACCCATGACGGCGCACAGGGATGCGCCTTCGTGGCCGTGAGTATGGCCAACCCCCAACTCATGATGCCTTATCACAACGATTTCGGGATCCTGGTCGCCAATCAGCAGGCTCAGGAGGCGCGCGTTCGGGTTCAGGGCCCCAACGTCTACGAGGAGCGTCTGGTGCCCGCTCTGGGTTCGGACGTGTTTCTTCTGCCGACCCTCGATTTCCTGAGAACCGCAGGTTCTACAGTGACCTTCAGCCATTTTCAATCTGGGCTGTATCGGGCCGCGCAGGGGCAGGGCGCCTATTTCATCACGAGTGATCGGCCGGTACGGGCGGCCCAGTTCAACCCGTTCCATCACCTGCTAGGTGCCAATCAGGGCTTCACAGCCGACGCCTCGCTCCTGCTCCCCATCAGAGACCTGGGAAACCGGACCGTGATCATGAGTCGCAGCAACTGGTTCCTGGAAACGGTCAGCGGCCAGTTTTTCAACTATCACTGCAATTACCCGGGCAACATCGTGGTTGTGGCGGTTGAGGACGACACGAGCGTGACAGTGGTTCCCCGCGCGAAACTGGCCGAAGGCCACGGCGTCGTGGCCACGCCCGCCGGTGTCCCTCTCACACGGCGCCTGGACCGTGGAGACGTGCTACAGTTGATGACCGAGAGCGACTTCCTTGATTGTCCCGATGGTCCGGGAGCCGCCTCCATCGTGATTAACGGGGATACCTACTGCACCGGTGGCCTCGCCCTCGACCTTACGGGGTCCACTGTCATCTCTGATCGGCCCGTGGCAGTATGGGCCGGGCACAATTTGGCGTTCATCCCCTACGATTTGTGGGCTGGTGACCTGCTCGAAGAAGTCATGCCACCGAAAAACACCTTGGGTACTCACCACCTGGTGGCGCTCACCGAATTGCCGGTGGCAAATACGGCGGCTAATTTCGTCCGGGTGCTGGCTGTTGAGGACCGCACCCGCGTGGAGTTTTCGCCTCCGGTCCACGCGTCGGTCACCCTCGACGCAGGAGAGTTTTTCGAACTCCCCGTCTGGGGCAGGCTCCATCTTGAGGTGAGTTCGAGTGCGCCCGTACTGGTGGGCAAATTTGTTCTGGCTGCAAAATACTTCGGGACCACCTACGGGGATCCCTCCTTCGGGATCGTCGTCCCCACCCATCGGTTCCGTGCCGCCTACCGCCTGGCCCTACCCTCCAATTTCCAGTACAACACGCTGCAGATCGTCGCTCCCCTTCCCGCGAGTCCCGACCAGCGAATATGGCTCGACGATCAGCCTTTCGAACCCTCGGCCTATACCCCCATCGGAGATTCCGGCTGGGGTGTGATCGTCCATGAATATTCTTGGGCGCACCATCCACGTTCGGCCCACTTTTATTCAAGGGACCCAAAGATCACCTTCAGTGTGGAACTCTTCGGTTATGCTACCTACCAGAGTTACCTGCTACCCACGGACTGGTGAAGCCGGATAGCCGATGAACAAGAATTGTGCGCAGGTATTTTACATCACCCCAGCTACAATTCCCCAACTGCTGGGAAAACGTCACTGCGGTTTTGGGCCCTCTGTTACAAATTGTATTCGTTGACGTTCAGACAGAAGGGGCAGGTGATGCGGGCGGGATAGCCGACGTAGGGAACCGGCAGGCGGTGACTGCAGGAGGTGCAATCGATCATGGAACGGGAATCCTTTTTTTCCACCTTGGGGAACAAATCCAGATCGTCTTCTTCCACTTCGGGCAAGGCGGGCCGGGCACCGGAGGGGGATGCCATGGGTTTGGAATCCACCCTGGCTGCCGGTTCTTCCACGGCTGCCGGGACGGGATTGTCCACGATTTCACCCGAGGCGATTTCGCCGGAGGTGACTTCGCCGGAAGTGACTTCGCCGGAAGTGACTTCGCCGGAAGTGACTTCGCCGGAAGTGACTTCGCCGGAGGTGACTTCGCCGGAAGTGACTTCACCAGAAGTGATTTCGCCGGAAGTGATTTCGCCAGAAGTGATTTCGCCGGAAGTGATTTCGCCGGAAGTGACTTCGCCGGAAGTGACTTCGCCGGAAACCTGGTCCGGCGTCACGGGAGCCGGCATGCCGAACACGGTGGCCTTGGACTTGCTTTCCTTCGGGGTTTTGACCTCGGGTTCCGGCTCGGGTTCCGGAACGCGATCCTCCTCGGGAATGGGTTCGGATTCGGCGATGCCGGAACCGGACTCCTCAATGGCTTCCTGTTCGCCTGAAGTGGTTTCTAGTTCGCCGGTATCGGATTTTTTTCCGCCACCAAAGATTTTTCTGAAAAAACCCACGGTTCACCTCCTGCGGTCCGAAGCAGTATGACCTATTTTGAATGTCAAGAAAAGGGGGGAAACGGAGAATTTTTTCTTTTCACTGCGCTTGATTCGACGGGGCCGCTTCAGTGGCGGGGGAAAAGGCCGGAATCACCAACCGCATGATGGTCCCTTCCGGAGAGGTGGTGGCCAATTCCAGACGCCCCCCATGGGCCAGAAGGATGTGGCTGGCCACAGCGAGTCCCAGTCCGGTACCTGAATTCTTGGTGGAAACAAAGGGTTCGAAGATTTTTTCCTGCAGTTCCTCCGGAATGCCCGGGCCGGGATCTTCCACTTCCACATGGACTTCACCGGCGACCGTCAGAAGACGGATCCGCACCCAGGTTTCCGGGGCGGCCTGGATGGCGTTGATGACCAGATTGAGTAAAACCTGTCTTAATCCCCCGGGATCGAACCGGATGAAACATTTTTCGGGCAGTTCCAGCGTGAAACGGGTGCCGGCCTTTTTCGGATCGGCTTCACAAAGCATGACGGTTTCCTGGATGAATTCCACCAGGTCCAGTTTTTCACTGTTCGGCTTCTTGCGGGAGGTATACACCCGCAACTCGGAAATCAGTTCGTTCAGTCGCCGTATTTCTTTGAAAATGATTCCGAACAATTCCCTGGAATCCGGATCTTCGGCGGAAACCATGGGTTTGAGTAGTTCCAGGGAACCGGCAATGGAGGTCAGGGGATTGCGGATTTCGTGGGCAATGGATGCCGTGAGCCGTCCCAGGGCGGCCAGTTTCTCCTGCTGGGCGACCTGGCGTTCCAGCAGGGTGATCTCGCTGCGGTTGCGGGCTACCAGGATGTATCCGGATAGTTGCCCATCCACAAAGAAGTCTTGTACGGATACCTCCACGTCAAGCCACTGGGAACCCTGGTTCAGACGGGTACGGAGGGCATCCGGTTTTTTCGCGATCCAGTCCGTGATTTCAGTTGGCAGGGATTCGATGGACATTCCCCGGTCGATTTCCTGGCCGAACAGCCGGTTGAAGGCGAAATTGGTGTCCAGGACAGTGCCGTCCGTGGACAGGCACAAAATGCCGTCGGGCAGCGAACGCAGGATGTCCTGGTGTCGGGTGAACAGAATCTGTATTTGCCGGTCCTTGTTCAGGTTGGACAGTTCCGCGAAGGAAAGGTGCCTGGCAAACGTGATGGAAAGGGCGGAAATGGCGGCCATGGCGCTGATGTTCAGGCTCAGTCGGGTGGCCAGCACCGTCAGCGGCAGCTCCACTGGAACCACCGTTTGTCCGGAGAGAGGAGGAATCCATCCGGCTTTGCCCGCCACCGCCACAAGACTGTACAGAGTGATGGATAAAAATGTCACACTCCCGGCCCAGAAAGCCGGCATGGCGATGGCCGAGGAGATGATGCCCACCATGTACAGGATGACATACGGGGAGATGGCGCCCCCGGTGACGTGTACCAGGATGGAGGTGACCACGGCATCGGAGATGACAGTGCCGAGAAAACACCAGTGTAGATGGCGGTAATTGTCCCGAAGCAGCCACAGCATTCCCAGGACGGTGAAATACTCGAACACCACCAGCCCCACAACCGTATGCTGTACCAGGGTCCCTGCGGCACTGGCATCCGGGGAGAGCAGGGTGGTCAACGCGGACACCAGCAGTATGAATGTAATGAGGAAAAACTTGAGGATGGAGAGCCAGAGGATGCGCCGGCTCTGGGAGGGTCCGGAACCGGCAAGGACCGGCGCGGGAATGCCCCGGAACATCACTTGATGTTGTCCGTGCTGCCAGCCATGCTGAAGATGGGCATGTACATCGCAATCATGACCGTGCCGATGGCGCCCCCGAGAACCACCATCAGCAGGGGCTCGATCATGGAAGTCATGCCCTCGACGGCAACGTCCACCTCGTCCTCGTAGAAGTCGGCGATCTTGTTCAGCATGGTGTCCAGGGCACCGGTCTGTTCACCGACGCCAATCATCTGGATCACCATGTGTGGAAAGATTTTCGTCTGGGTGAGGGGTTCGACGATGTTGCGTCCTTCGGAGATCTTGGTGCGGACCTGCATGAGGGCTTCCTCGATGACCAGGTTGCCGGCGGACCGGGAGACGATTTCCAGGGCGTCCAGGATGGGTACGCCGGAGGACAGCAAGGTGCCCATGGTCCGGGTGAAGCGGGCCACGGCGATTTTCTTGATGACCGGGCCGATGATGGGAAAGTGCAGAAGCGCCTTGTGCCAGAGGAACCTGCCCCTGGGTAGGCGCAGCATGACGACAAATCCGATGACAATGGTGGCAAAAGCGCCAAAAATCAGGTTGCTGTTCCGGATGGCCCAGCGGCTGGCGTTGATGACCTTCTGGGTGAGGCCGGGCAACTCACTGCCCATGCCCGCAAACATTTCCTCGAAGGTGGGGATGACCTTGAACAGCAGGCCGCCCACCACTGCAACACAGACCACGATGACGATGATGGGGTAGTTCATGGCGCTGCGGATGCGGCGTTTGAGTTTCAGACTTTTTTCAATCTGGATGGCCAGACGGTTCATGATGGTGTCGAGAATGCCACCCACCTCGCCGGCCCGGACCAGGTTGACGAACAGGGTGTCAAAGGTTTTCGGATGGTGGGCAAGCGCTTCGGAGAAAGTGGTTCCCTGTTCGACCCGTTCCTTGATGTCCTTGAGGATCTTCCCGAAATATTTATTTTCGGACGTGGACGCCAGAATGTCCAGTGCCTGTACCAGGGGAAGACCGGAATCAATCATGGTGGCGAACTGGCGTGTGAAAATCATCAGGTCCCGGGGGGGAACACCACCAATGTTG
This sequence comes from uncultured Kofleriaceae bacterium, assembly GCA_964618145.1. GTDB lineage: Bacteria > Myxococcota_A > Polyangia > HGW-17 > HGW-17 > HGW-17. The sequence continues at coordinate 122,791 of CAZTZR010000002.1, read as the reverse complement.
AGATCAATCTTGCTCAGATCGTCAAAACTGAAAGGCTTCTTTTCCTTCAGACGGGAGACGGTGATGCCCTGGCTGTTCAGGGTGGTGAACGCAATCTGTTCACTGGCAGCAGTGACGGTACCCTTCTTGAGAATGCCGTTTTTGGTTTTTCCTTCATAGGTATAAGTGGCCATCTCCACCTCTTTGCGGGAATGGATCCTGCGGACGCCGAAAACACATACCCGATACAATGTGGAATAAAACACTTGAAAAATCAAGAAATCTCATGAAAGACTGAATTGCGGTGAAAGACAATCGTCGGAACAACCTGTCCGAACCGAATCAGTTCACGGAGTTTGCCATGAAAAACCTGTTCCTTCCCCTGTTTTTGATGACTGGTATCTTGCTGGTTTCTTCTCCGGTCTGGGCCAAACCGGAGGCTCCGGTGCACTTGATCCTCTCCCGGGGACCAACTACCACCTACACTCCCAATGTTCTTTCAATCACGCAAATTGGAGGGAAGACCATCGCAGGGAAAATGGATTTGCAATTTGATATAGGACCACAGTCCAGGCTTCCCCAAACCTGGGAACGGACCCAGAGCGTGACCTTTTCGGGCAAGTTCGTGCCGGAATCCGGTCGGGTTGAATTTTCGGTGAAAGTACAACTCGGCAGCGGCAACTCGACACTGCAGTTTGTGGGGTTCCGTTTCCATGACGGGCAGATGGCCGGTATCTATAAACTTGATGGCAAGGAGTATGGTGCTTTCATGACCCGTCCGGTACCCCGTCCGAAGGGCCCCGGGCATAATGTTCTCGCACCGGAATTCTGACACCCCCGGAAAGAAAGCCACTATTTCTGCAATGAACTGGAAGCATCCGCACCTTCGCAAATGGATCGCCCTGGGAATTCTGGCACTCGGGATCGGGTGGGTGGTTTCCCGGGAAGTCCGCTCCCGAAAAAGACACGACATGACTCTGGTGGTCGTGATCCCGGCGTCACGGCGCGGGGATGATTCCCGGCTCCGGATCCGGGTGGAAAACAGCCGTGGGGAAGATCTCTTTTCCCGGGAATCGGTGGTCAGGAACCGGACTGTTCGTGCCTCGGTGAAACTGCTTCCCGGCCGCTACAAGGTGTTGATGGAACTGACGACACCCTCGGGATCGATTGAGCGACAGGCCCTCTTTGATGTTCCGGGACCGGATGTGGGGATCGAGTTCCCCTGAAGGCGGTTTTGACTTTTCCTTCATTGACAACCGGAAGGGGTCAAGGCTATTCTGATCATCACCTGCGAAGGAGGTCTCGATGTCCAGCAAGACAGTCCTGATTATCGAACAAGACGGGAATATAGCCCGGCAGATGACGGAAACCCTGGCTGAAATGGGATACGAAGCCCTGATCAAGGAAGATGGCGTTTCCGGCCTCCAGGCTGCCAAGGACATTCTCCCGGATGCCATTGTGCTCTGTGTGGAAGTTCCCAAGATGAGCGGTTTTGCGGTCTGTCACAAGATCAAGAAAATCAACGAACTGCAAAACATTCCCCTTCTTCTGACCTCGGCGGAAGCCACGGACGAATCCTTCAGCAAGCACAAGGAACTCAAGACACGGGCAGATTCGTATCTGATCAAGCCCTATGACATGACCCAGTTCCGCAAGGAGTTCGAGGTCATGATGAACCTTTCGGTAGACCAGGATCCCATGTCCGATGCCGAAGGCTTTGACGCCATCCTGCAGGACATGGATGAGCACCTGGACTCGGAAATCAGCGCCAGTCTGGACAATCTCATTGATTCCTCCTTCTTTGAACAGGCTGCCGATGCCATCCCTGAACCTGAAAGGGAATTTTTGCCCAGTGCTGAAATCATCGCCATTGATGATGAATCTGCCGAAGAGGAATTGTTCACCATGGAATCCAATGGTGCACCTGCCAAGCCGGTCCAGATGAGTGAAGCAGACTGGGCGGATGAGCCGACACCGGTAGAACCGGTGGTCGAAGAGCCGGCACCGATGGTCGAAGAGTCGGCACCGGTGGTCGAAGAGCCGGCACCGGTGGTCGAAGAGCCGGCACCGGTGGTGGAGGAAGTCCCCGAGGCGCCGGGAACTCCTGCTGTCAGGATGGAAACCCCCGAATCATCCCTCTCGGCCAGTCTGGGGCTGGACGAGATTGCTGAAAGTGTGCCGTCCTATGATGCGGCCACCCTGGCGGAACTGGAAAACCTGAAAAAGGAAAAGGAACGCCTGACCCGGGAACTGGCCCAGGCCAAAAGCGGAAACACCAGTTCATTTTCCAAGGAAAAGGAATTTTTGAACCTTCGGGAGACCATCAACCAGAAGGAACGGGCCATCATTGACCTGCGTGAGGAAGTGGACAACAAGGAGCAGGAGGTCCTGAAAAAGAAAAACCGCATCCGTGAACTGGAGCGGGAAATCGCCGATCTGAATACCAACGGCCTGGAACTGGAGCGCAAGTCGGTGGAACTCGGGGAGGAACTGGCCCAGGCCAATGCCCGCATCGCCGAACTCGACGCCCAGGTGGCCGATCTGACGGGGCAGGTGCAGAACCTGACGGCCGATGTCGCCCGGCTCAAGGCGGAACTCTCCAACCTGGAGGCAGCGAAGAAGGCAGTGGAGGCGGAATACGCCGACACGGTCGCACGGATGAAGTCCGAGCATGAAGGACAGGTGACCAAACTCAACGGGGATCACGAAAACGCGATCACCACACTGAAGAGTGAACATGCCACCCTCTCGGCGGCACTCAAGTCCGCCCACGAAGGGGAAGTGGCGGGACTCCATGCCGATTACAAAGGTCAACTGGAGGAAAAACAGGCCACCCATGAACAGGAAATGGCCTCCACCCTGGAAGCCCACGCCACCGCGCTGGCCGAAGCCGCCGCGCTTCTCGAAAACACGGTGAATGAACTCAAGGCGCTGCATGCCGGGGAGATCGCCGGACTCAACGAAAAACATGCGGGCGAGATGGCCACGTTGCGGGCCGAACATGCCACGGCGATGTCCAGCCTGCAAGAAGCCCACCAACAGGCCACCGAAGCCGAATCCGCCCGTCATGCCCAGGAAATTGCGGATTTGAATGCAGCCCATCTGGCCGCCACGGAGCAGCTCCAGGCGGAACACGAAGCCGAAATCGCCCGCCTGAAGGCGGAACATGAAGCCGCCACCGCTGCTGCAACCACCCGCCATGGCCAGGAACTGGCGGCTCTGGTACGCCAGCATCAGGAACAGACGGCCAATGCAAAGGCGGCCCACGAAGGGGAAGTGGCCAACCTGAAATCCGGACATGAAGCCGCCACCGCTGCCGCTGCCGCTGCGGCTGCCGAGGTTTTGGCGGGTACCATTGCGGATTTCGAGCAGAAGATTGACGGACTGAATGCTGCCGCCGCTGCCGAACAGGCACGGTTGAATGGCATCATCACAGATCTGACTGGCCAGAAGGAAGGTCTGGAGGAAAAGGTCTTCAATCTGGAGCAGGTTCGGATGCAAAACGAGGCCGCCATCGACGATCTCACAACCCAGGTGGCCGATCTGACCGACCAGTTGAATGCGGCAAACGGAAAAATTGCTGCGGATGCCCAGCAGGTCCGGGAGGTCCTGGAGCAAATGAAACAACTTGCGGCCAGCCTCAACCAGCAGTTCCTGTCCACGTGAACCATTTTTTTCGGGGTATTTCCATCAAGGGGATTTTCGACGCTCCCGTGGTCGCAGAACGGTTTCATCTTTTCCCGGTCGCCCGGGTGGCTTTTTGCTTTTTGTGCGTTATAATTGGCAGGTGACGGGGGTTTGAAGCCGATGGTAAAACACCTGCATGTTTTCTTTATCTGGGCGCTGATTCAAGGAACCCTTTTTGGCTGTTCCCGCCCGGAGCCCATCAAGGGCTTTGACCCGGATGCCGGAATCAACAACCTGCCCGACGGAGACATCCCGAACCCCTTCAGGGTAACGCTGGTGGAGCCTTCCCATGGTCCTGCGGAAGGGGGCACCGAAGTGACCATCCGGGGGTTCGGATTCATGGAAAACGCCAAGGTTGCTTTCGGCTCCCGGTGGGCCGATCCCACGTCAGTGGTCATGGTTTCTCCCACACGACTCCTGGCGCGTGTGCCTGCCGGAGAGGTGGGAACCGTTGAGGTCACGGTGATGCAGGGTGGCGGTGAACAGGCGATTCTGGCCGACGGGTTCACATATGACCGGTATTCCGTGGATCCGGGTTCCGGGGCAGTCACCGGGGGAACTTTCATCCGCGTGAATTCCCCCCTTTCCGAACTGGAAGAAACCGATGTGCTCTATCTCGGGGAGAACCGTCTGTCAGATGTGCGCATCCTCACCGCGGCTGCGGCCACCGCCCGGACACCGCCTTCGGGTCCCGGTTCGGTGGCCTTGAGAATAGAAAAAGCCGATGGTGATGTCCATGTGGTTCCCGATGCCTTTGCCTATTACGATACCACGGATCCCGCCTACGGGGGATTCGGAGGCGGTCCGCTGGATGGGTCGATGACGGTGACGGTCCTGAACCTGTACGGACGGGTTCCGGTTCCCGATGCGCTGGTGTTGCTGGGTGCTTCGGCGGAAAGTCCGTTTTCGGGTCGTACGGACTCCAATGGGCAAATCACGTTTTCCGATCCTTCCCTGCGGGGACGTCAGGTGCTGACGGTAGCCAAAGATGAATTCATCACCGTATCCATGGTGGGTTTTGATGCCCGCCATGTCACCTTGTTCCTGGAACCGTCCACACCTCCCGGGGATCCCGGAAACGGACAGATTCCCTCCACTCCCACCAATGTGTACTCCCAGATTGTTGGAGCGGTGGACTTCAAGGATGCGGAGTTCAGGTATTCCTGCAACTGGAACATCCAGGTTCCCCAGCCAGCCCCCGAAGGTTACCAGCGTGTCGTGCGGGTTCTCCAGACGCTTTCTTCCTACAACATTGCATCTCCTGCGGTGATCACCATCCGGGACACGGACATGTGCGTGGAGGATTTCGGACACCCGATCCTGCTGACGGTATGGCCGGGCTCGTTTGCACTGGTGGCCATTGCCGGTTACGAAAAGACGGACAAGAGCCACTTCATACCTGTGTCCTACGGGATCACCCGCCGGCTGGTGGTGGGTCCCGGGGAAGTCGTGAACGCCAAGGTCAGTGTGGAGTATCCACGGAACAACCGTGTCAACGTCTCCTTTGCGAATCCACCACCCCTGGATCCGGACAAGGGACCCAAACAGTACCGGAACCGCCTGTTTGTGAACATCGGTTCCGATGGATACATTGTTCTTGACAACGCCCTGCAGACCACCGACGCCGATCCGGTGTTCGTTTATGAAAACCAGATGTTCCTGACGGGTCCGCTTTTTGATGCCCAGTTCGCACTTTTTGCCGAGGCCCACAACCACGGTCAGTATCCGTTTTCCAGGGTTTTTTTGTCCAGGTTCACCGAAAATCCCAAGATTGTGAACACGTTTTTGACCATTCCGACACCCATTGCTCCCGTCACCGGTACACCTCCGGTAAATGGACGGTTTTCCTTCGAACCCGGCACCACGGTGCAACCCACGTTTTTCGTGGTCCGGATCAACACGTTTCCCAAGGGTGATGCCTGGTGGAGATTGTACGTTCACGGACAGGTCCACACATTTGTCCTGCCGGATCTCAGATCTTTTTCAACAGTGCCCCAAAGACCCTCCGGTTGGATGTACTGGCATGTGCAGTCTGCCCTGGTTCCGGAGTTGTCCTTTGATGATTTCACTTATCGGTACCTGGCTGAACGGTACTGGGCTGCCTCTGCCGCCGACGGTAGCCTGTTTTCCTTCCAGGAGACAAATTGAAGATCCTTCTTCTGCTCTGGATGGTATTTCTGGGAGGTTCCTGTACAAAAACGGAAACCCTTCCGGCCCTCTGCGAGGTGGGTCGGGTGTACTGTTCCGCCGGGATCCAGATGACCTGCACACATCCGGCAGGGAAATATGATTTCAAAAGTTGCGGCACAGGTCCCTGTTTTCCCAATCTGGGTTGCCGGCTGTGCATGCCGGGCCAGTGGGTCTGTGACGGCGCACACGTGGCCTTGTGTGCCGAAGACGGCCAGAGCCTGGATTTTTTTGCCCATTGTGAAACGGACAGGGGGTATGTCTGTTCCCAGGGACAGTGTGTGCACGCATGCTCCGCCATTGCCAACGAGAGATCCTATCTGGGTTGCGAGTACTGGGCGGTGGATCTGGACAATGCCAAGGTTTCCTCGGGGAATGCGGCTGCCCAGCAGTTCGCGGTGGTGGTATCCAATACCTCCCTTTTGACCGCGGAGGTGGTGGTGGAAATCAACGAGGCTCCACCCTACTGGCCTGTGAAACTTCGGGAGGTGGCCCGTGTGCAGGTGCCCCCTGAAGGTTTGCGGGTGCTTCCACTGCCGGCCCGGGAAGTGGACGGTTCGGTTCCCGGCACGTTCAACACCGGAACCCATACTGCATTGTCCACCCAGGCTTACCGGGTGACTTCCACGGTTCCCATTGTGGCTTACCAGTTCAACCCACTGGAAAACGTCGATGTGTTTTCCAACGACGCCAGTATCCTGTTCCCCAAAAATGCCCTGGATTTGGAATACCTGGTGCTGTCCTGGCCCCAGACGATTGCCGTCACGAACAATCCTGACAACAATTTCAGCCAGCATCTGAGGGGTTTTGTGACCATTGTGGCCACCGAACCGGGTACCAACGTTCAGGTAACCCCGAGTGCCCGGATCCTGGGAGACGGGGGACTGATTCCCCCGGCACTTCCCGGAGAAACCTTTCTTGTGGACATGCACGAATTCATGGTGCTGAACATCGAGACGGACGGGTTTCTGGCGGATCTGACCGGTACCAAAGTGGTGGCGGACAAACCTGTCGCCGTGTTCTCGGGTTCCGAAGCATCCGATGTCCCGGCCTGGCGGTTCTTTGGTGAAAGGTACTGCTGCGCGGATCATCTGGAACACCAGTTGTTTCCCCTTTCGGCGGCGGGAACACGGTTTGTTGCCGCACGTACGCCCCCCCGCACCCCTGCCGTCGCGGCGGCCGGAGGCGGGACCGCCATCATCGAGGAAAGCGATTTGTTCCGGATCATGGCACTGTATGACGATACCACTGTTTTCACGTCCATGCCGGTGCCGGACCACTATTTTTTCCTTCACCGCGGGGAGTTTGTAGACATCACCCCTTTTTGTGACATGGTGATTGAATCCGACAAGCCTTTGTTTGTGGGGCAGTTCATGCGTGGTCAGGGGACCACGGGCATTCCCATTGACCTTCCCGGCGGGGATCCCTCCTTCATCATGGTGCCCCCGTTGGAACAGTGGAGGGACTATTACGTTTTTCTGACGCCGGACAAATACGCCTTTGATTTCATCACGCTGGCTGCCAGACAGGGGACACACATTGAACTGGACTACCAGCCCCTGGCGAATTTCGACTGCATCCGTCGTCCGGCGGCATGCACCACCCGCGTGGACCCGGGTTTCCAGTATGACATTTTTCATTGTCAGTTGTCTTTTCCCCGCATTTATCCGGACCGTCCTGCCGGACAGAATGTGGACCCTGGATCCCAGAACGACGGATATCACGTGCTCAGGGCGGATCAACCGGTCATGCTTCTGGTGTCGGGATTTGACAAGCATGTTTCCTATGGGTATGTGGGAGGCATGAACATGCAGCGCATCAATGTGCAGTAGGAAATGAAACCTTTCGTGTCTTCCGGGACCAGCATCTCCCCCGCCCATCCCCTTTCCGGGTTGTCCCGGGAGATCCTCCATGCCACCCGTACCGCGCCGTTGCCGGTCAACCTGCGGGAGTTGTTCGAGAGCCTTCCCGATCCCATCGGTATGACAGCCGTGCTGGGTGGACCTCCGTCCGGCTGGCCCCTTTCGGTGCGGCAACTTTTGCGTATGTCGCTGGTTTCCGACCACCTTGTGTTGCAAAAGGTGAGCCTGGTGGAGATTCCTGCTGCGGAGTTGACCCTCAGCCGGAAGGAGCGCACCTGGATTCCCGATGCACGGGATCTGGAAGCCGGCATTCAGGGGGTGATACAAGGTATTCTCGGCACACTTCTGTCCCTGGAGGAATCCTCTGAACTCCTCAACGGATTCGCCTTTTTGTCCTCCCATCTTTCCACCCTGAGCACCATCACCCGGTTCATGTTGCAGAGCACCAACGAGGATCAGGCCCTGTACATCCTCCTTTCGGGCATCACCTCCGGATACAGTCTGGGTTTCAACCGTGCGGCCCTGTTTGTCTGGGATGAACACCTGAAGGTCTTTGCCGGTTCCAAGGGAATAGGGCCGTTTGACGAAACCGAGGCCCACCGTATCTGGGAGGCCATCGAAATCGAGGAAAAGGACATTGCCGCACTGATCCGGGACTATGACTGCAGCCATTTTGACACGCGATTCCAGCAACTGGTGCAGGACATCCGGCTGGTGCCGGAACCTGACGACGAGATATGGCAGGCCCTGGGCGCACAAGGTCCCATTCTGGTCCGGCAGGAAAAGGCCATCAATGAAGGCCTGTGCAGACTGGACGTGCGGGGAGAGTTTGTTCTGGCTTCCCTGCGTCCCCATGGACGTACCCTTGGCCTGGTTCTGGCGGACAACCGTCACAACCGGGAACCCGTCACCCAGGACCGGCTGCGCCATCTGGCTTTCTTCATTGACCAGACCGCACTGGTTTGGGAGAATCTGGCTCTTTTGCGGAGGGTCGAGGAACTGGCCCGGGTGGACGGTCTCACCGGTGTTTTCAACCGCCGGGAATTCGAGAACCGGCTGAAAACCGAACTGGCCCGTTCGCAACGGCACGGTCGTCCGTGTTCCCTGCTGGTGGTGGATGTCGATCATTTCAAGCAGATCAATGACACACGGGGTCACGAGGCCGGGGATGTGGTATTGCGACAGGTGGCGAAAATGTTGCGGGACACCACGAGAGCCGATGATGTGGTGGGACGGTATGGCGGAGACGAGTTTGTGGTGATGCTGCCCGAAGCGGATCCGGGTCAACTGCGGGCCTGCGGAATCCGGATCGGAACCCTGGCGGCTGAAGCGGGTATCTCCCTGAGTATCGGTGGTGCCTGCTGGCCCGTGGATTGCGAAACCCCGGACGAACTGTTTCATGTGGCTGACGGACTTTTGTATCAGGCCAAGTCCCTGGGGCGGGGACGGGTGTGTATTCCCGGATTTGAACCCTTCCCGTTTGGGTGAAGTGTCTCCACCGGCGCGGTCAGCGCCTGAAGATGAACACCAGCAGGAAAAAGCCTGCAAAAAGCATCAGGATACCTGTTGCCAGGGGCCACAGGGGACGCTGGATTTCGGAAAAACCCAGAAGTAGCAGTGGTGCTACCGGGTGTATCGGACTTTTCTCCGGATTTTCCATCACCTTCAGTTGCACAAAGTCTGGCAGACCTTCTTGCAGGCGCAAAAGCGGGTATTGGGCGACAATCCACCGGGGTTCTTCCCCGGAAGGAGTCATGGGGATTCCGAAGTACAGACGGTCCAGGATTCCGGCATTGGTTCCCAGATGCAAAAAAGCCCACCCGGGTTTCTTGCCACGGACGGCGGACAGGAAGACTTCTTCCTCTCCTCCGGTGTGAGTCATGATCTGGAAAGTACTGGAAACCAATGCGATTTCCTGGAAATGGGCCAGTTTCTGCAGAAAGCGGAAGTGACGCAAGACGGTTTCCCGGGGAACGGAGATACCCGGAGAAATGGTTTCAAAGTGAAGAGCAGTCAACTCCAGGGGACGGAAAACGGCGTCAATGCGATCCCGTACCAGTTGCCTGACCATATCGGCGTCTCCCCGACGAACCCGGGATCTTTGGGCGAAATACAAAATGCTCCCCATCAGCAACACCGCCGTGAGGGGAAACAGCCATGCCAGCAGGGAAAGGGGAAACCGTCGTTTTGGGGAGGATTCGGTCATGTTGCCACCTTTTGCAGAGTAAAGGAAAGAAAACTTGAAAACAAGCTGTTCCCTCCATAAAAAAGACTTGATCCGATTTCAGGATTCGTTATAGTAGGCGCCGCTGGATTGGGCTTCGGTAAGTCAATCCGGCCGGGATTCCTTGGGATTCACTTGCCCCGGCTGTCCGGGATTTGCGACGAGGTGAAGTCCGACGTGGAGTTCCGAGGGTTGGGTTTCCGGGTGGAACCATGATGGTTGTCGCTGTGGCTCGTCTTTGTTTTTCCATTGCTGCTTTGTCCCTGAAGGACAAGCGCCGTGTTGCCCGCGGGTTGATTGACCGCTCGAGGCAACGCTTCCCCGTGGCAGTGGCAGAGATAGAGGAAAACGACAATCATTCCCTTCTGGTGCTGGGGTGTTCCGTGGTGAGCAACGAGTCTGCGCATGCCATGTCCATGCTGGACCACGTGATCGGATTCATGGAAGACACCTATCTGGCACCCCTGGTTCATCAGGAACGCGAAATCCTGCATTTCGGTCCCCTCTCCGGTTGCGAAGGCGGAGAGGATGACCCGGTTCCGGAAAACTGGGAGGATGTTCTGTCCTCCTGTGTGCCTGTGCCGCAGAAATAACCTTTTGTTCGTCGCTGGTTTTTTGTGTAATCATGAGCCGTTGCATAGCGTTCAGCCACAAGGGTTCCGGGTCCAAGGGAGACGCGGGGCGACGCCCGGATGCTGGTCGCCGCCCGAAAAAGGTGGCCACCCAGGTGTTCGAGGTACTGTCCATGGCCGTCACGGCGATGCTGGAGGATCCACGACTGCTGGACATTTCCGTTACGCATGTGGATCTGACCATGGATCTGTCCCTTGCCCGTGTGTACATCACCAGTGCCGTTCCCGATGCGGACCTGAAATCTGCCGTGTTGGCCCTGCAGAACGCGTCCGGTTTCCTGCGCAGGCAACTGGCTTCCCAACTGAATTTGCGCAAGGTTCCCGAATTACGGTTTTTCCCGGACAATGTGCTTCTGGATGCCTGGAAGCTTGATGAAGTGATCGCGGGCATTTCCCGGGAAGACAAGGATTCCGATTCATGACGGATGGTCGCGAACTTCTTGGATTTCTTTCTTCACGCGTCCTGATCGTGACCCATGCCATGCCGGACGGTGATGCCGCTGGCAGCGTGTTCGGTCTCAGCGGTCTGGTGCGGGCGAAAGGGGGTCAGGCGGTCTGCCTGTTTCCCGAGCTTCCGGCAGTGTTCAGGTATCTTGCGAAGGATCATGATGCAAGGAATACAGTGGATCCTTCCGAATCCTTCGATGCGGTTTTCATTCTGGATTGCGGGTCGGCCAGCCAGGTGGCAGGCGGGATGGAATCCCTGCCTGCAGGTCCCGAACGGATAGTCATTGATCATCACCGCACCCGGGAACCCTTCGGGGACAGGGAATGGGTGGATGCCACCGCTTCGGCCACCGGAGTGCTGGTGGGTGAACTGGTTCTGGAATCGGGTTGCGAAATCACCCCCGACATTGCCCGTCCTCTCTGGTGTGCGATTCTGACCGATACCGGTTCCTTCCGGTACAGTTCCACCGATGCGAGGACCCTGCGGTTGGGGTCCCGTTTGCTGGAGGGTGGAGCCGATCCATGGGAAGCCGCCCAGAACATCTACGAAAGTCTGGAACTGTCCCGGCAACACCTGCTGGGCATGTGTCTGGGAACATTGCAGGTGCGCTCCGGGGGAAAGGTGGCCGGCATGCACCTGACCCGGGAGATGGTGGAACGCTCGGGGGCCGCCATGGACGCCAGTTCCGGTTTCATCAATTACGCCAGATCCATCGCGGGCGTGGAGATTGCCTTTCTGGTGCGTCAGGATGATCGGGAACCCGATCTCTGGCGGGTGGCTTTCCGTTCCCGGGGAACCTTCCCTGTGGACACCATTGCCGCCGGTTTCGGGGGAGGCGGCCACAAGAACGCTTCCGGATGTCGCATGACCGGAACCTGTGAGCAGGTTCTGGAGCAGATCTTTTCGGCCATCCGTGATCTGGGGGTGGGGGAATGAGTCCACGTCCACGGAAGGTGGATCCCCGGTTTCACGGGGTGTTGCTGGTGGACAAGCCTTCCGGCCACACCAGTCATGACGTGGTGGCACGGGTGCGTCGCGCGGCGGGTTTTGTCCGGTGCGGTCATGCCGGAACCCTTGACCCCATGGCCACCGGTGTGCTTCCCGTGTTGCTCGGTGAGGCCACCCGCATTTCGGACCACCTGCTTCTCAAGGACAAGGAATACGTTTTTACCATGCGTTTGGGCATGGCCACCGACACCCAGGACGCCACCGGCCAGGTGGTCAGGACCGGAGAGGTTCCCCCGCTGGACGCCACCGGCATCGGGTTGGTGCTGGAACGATTCACAGGCACGGTTTCCCAGTTGCCACCGATGTACAGTGCTGTGCGCATTGATGGTCAACGCCTGTATCAGGCTGCCCGCCGCGGGATTGAGGTACCAAGGCCACCACGGGAGGTGCGGATTGAAAGGCTGGAACTGGTATCCATGGACCTGCCGGATCTGACCTTGCGGGTACACTGTTCCAAGGGAACCTATGTGCGCCAGTTGGCGGAGGATCTGGGACAGGCCTGGAACTGCCCGGCCCATGTGACAGAACTTCGCCGGGTTGCAAGCGGCTTTTTCCGTGCTGAAGATGCCTGGCCGCTGGATGAACTGCTTTCGCTTTCCCCGGAGGATCTTTCCTTGCGCCTGGTATCCATGGCGGATGCCCTGCGGGGATTGTCCCGGGTGCGGGTCCCCGGGGATCTTGTCGGGGCGTTGGCCTGTGGCCAGTCCATTGTTTCCCCGGAAAAGGCTCTGGTAGCTCCGGTGGTGCTCCTGTCCGGTGAGGGGCGGGTGCTGGCCCTGGCGGAAATCGAAGGCGAAAAATTGCGTCCTGTCCGGGTTTTTCCCGGATCTTTTGAAAAAACCACTTGCATTTTGCAGGATTTTCACCAAAACCCAAGTTCAGGAGGTTGAACACCATGGGAATGTCCACCAGTTTGAAAGGTCAGATCATCGAAAACTTCAAGAAGCACGATCATGACACCGGAAGTCCGGAAGTCCAGATTGCCCTGCTTACCGAACGCATCAAGCACCTGACCGAACACTTCAAGTCCCACAAGAAGGATTTCCACAGCCGCCGCGGGCTTCTGATGCTCGTCGGTCGCCGCCGTCGCCTGCTGGATTACCTCAAGAAAAATTCCGTGGAACGGTACGCCCGGATCATCGCTGACCTGGGTCTGCGTCGCTGACGACGTTTTTACCTGCAACCGGAAAAGTACTGTCCATCCGACCCGGGTGAAGCCCAAACCGGATTTTCAGCTTGCATCCCATCGCGAGCCGACAATAATGGTACAGTTTCAACCTTATTGGGCGTGTCCTTGCGTCCACAGGAAAGCAGCATGCCGAAACTGAATCCTGGAGCCAAGCTGAACGAGTCCTATCAAATCCTGAACTACGTGTCCTCCAATCGCTGGGGGGAGCGGTACAAGGCGTTGAGCCTGTCCGATCAGAGGGCCGTGGAAATCCAGTGTCTGGACCGGCTTGCCGGAATCAACAAGCGGGCAGTAGACCTGGTTTTTTCGGTTTCCCAGGCTTTTGTGGGTGTGGTCCATAAGCATGTGGTGGAGGTGTTGGGTTGCGGGGTGGATACCGCAACACGACTTCCGTTTGTGGCACACGCCTGGACGGAAGGTCAATTGCTTTCCGAACTGATGCAAAGAAAGTTTCCTGTGGGGGCACCGCCGGCCACGGTGCGCCGGATCATCACTCCCGTTGCCCAGATGCTCGATGAGGTGCAGGATACGTTTTTCCATGGATTTTTGAACCCCCGGTGCATCTTCGTCAGTTCCATCGGCCGGGTGAAGGTGTCCGAATTCGGATGGCTCAGCGCCTGTTCGGCCCATATGGATCCCCAACAGATTCTGGAACCGGCGGACCTGCCCTACATGGCCCATGAATACGTGCGGACCAAGCCGGATCACCGGGCCGACGTCTATTCCCTGGCCATGCTCACCCACGTTTTGCTCAGCGGGAAAAGCCCCCAGTCAGACGGGGCCGTGGATTTGCGACCGGAAACGCCGCCCGAGTTGGTTTCCGCCTTGCAGGTAGGCCTGTTGTCCGAACCGGAACTGCGGCCTCCTACAGCAGGAGCCCTTCTGGAGGAGATCCGAATCTCCCTTCTGGGTGGCAAGAAGGCCAGCAAGTCCATGATGATGCTGGATCTTCTGAAGACCTTTGCGGATGACGAGGAGGACAGGAAATACATGGTCCAGAAGGGCCGCCTGGATTACGGTCCATACAGTGGACAGGAAATCCGGGAAAAACTTTGCGATGAGGAAATCCTTCCGGATCACGTTGTGGTGACCATCGCCACCGGTATGCGAAAAAAGGCGCTTCAGCACCCCGATTTCACGGATTTCGTGCACGAGTACCAGCGTCGCATGGAGCTGAAAAGGCGTGAAGAAGCCGAAATCAAGACCACGGTGCAGGAAAAGCGTCAGTCACGCACCCTCAAACTCACGGTTGTGCTGGGGCTGGTGGTCCTTGCGGCCATTGTTGGCTCCATCATCCTGTACCAGTCTGTGACACAGGAAAGCGGCGGCCGGGGAAAAAGGAGCATCGGAGGCGAGGAGGAACTGGCCCTGGAAACCGAGCAGGCCGAGGACGACATGGCAGCGGCCCAGGCGATGAAAAAAGCCGCCGGTGCGCGTCGCCGTCGGACCTCCGGCGGAGGAGGTGGCGGTGGTGGCGGGTCCGGTTCCGCCGGCCAGGAAGTTACGGTGTATTCCCTGGATGACCAGCAGTTGGCCCGCTATGTCATCAATTCCATTGTCAACCGGGATGTCATCATGCGGATTTCTGGAGCCTGCATCCCGCCCACCGGTGCCGTGGTGATCAGTTACCAGATTGACGGTCGAAGTGGCCGTGTACGTTTCACCTCCGCCCGGCTGGACGGAAGTCCCAACCAGAAAATTGCGAATTGTGCCCACGGGATCCTTCGTTCCCTTGAGTTTCCGAAACTGGATACCGACCTGAGCGGCGCCGGAACCATCCGATACTGAATCATCATGCCCTTGTCTTTCGAGCAATCCTGCTGTTTTTGTCATCGTACCGGTGCGTTTTTCCTGCGACCGGGCATCATTGACAGGGAAGTGACTGCATGAGCGCCCTTGTGACCGTTCGGGAACTGACCGTCCGATATGGCAGTTCGCTGGCTGTGGATCAGGTGACATTCGATTTGCTTTCCGGCCAGTGCACTACGCTTCTGGGTCTCAACGGTGCCGGAAAGTCCACCATCATGGATGCCCTGACGGGACTGAGGGCTCCTGCCAGCGGGGAGGTTCTTGTCTTCGGTCTGGACCCGATTTCCATGGCATCTGCAGCCCGTCGCCGGTTTGGCTATCTGCCTGAAGAGGACATTCTGGACAGCGCATTGACCCTGCAGGAACATCTGGACCTGTGTGCCGCGTTGCATGGCATGACGAAAAAAGCAAGAAGGGATCGTGTGGATTTCCTGGTGGAACGCCTGGATCTTTCTTCCGTGTTGAACCGTCCCATGGGAAGTGCTTCCAGGGGATTCAGGCAAAGGGCCTCTTTGGCGATCGTATTGTTCCATGATCCGGACCTGGTGGTTCTGGATGAACCCGTCACCGGTCTGGATCCCGAGCAGCAGGCTTCCTTTCATGCGTTGGTACGGGAGTTGGCCAAATCCAGGGTCATTCTTTTGAGCACACATTTGCTGTCCGAGGCGAGGAGTCTTGCCGACCGGGTGCTGGTGCTGTCGGATGGGAAACTCATGTATGACGGCCCCATGACATCCGATGACATACTGCGCAGGGCGCTGATCGGGGAGACAGACTGATGCGGGGATTTCTTTCCCTTTTGCGTCGTGAACTGTTGAACCAGTTCAGCAGGCCCGCCCTGTACGTGTTGTGTGTGGCCTACTGGGTTCTTTCCGGAATGCTGGCATTCAAAGTGCTTCTGGATTCTGGAGTTGTTACGCTGACTCCATATTTCCAACTGGCGCCCATACTGTTCCTGCTGTTCACCCTGGCGATTACCACCGGACAACTGAATTTCCGGCAGAACCAGTTGGATCTGTTGCGGCTTCTGCCGGTTTCCCCCTTTGTGGTGGTGACGGCCCGGTTGGCCACGGTGATGCTGATCCTGCTGATTGCACTTGCGGGTGGCGGCTTCATTCCCCTGGGGGTGACCCTGGCGGGTTGGGGAGTCTTTGATTTTGGACAATTGGTGTCGGCCAATTTCGGACTGTTCCTCCTGGGAATGGCCTTTTCTTCGGTGGGACTGGCGGTGGGGTCGTTTTCCCGGAATCAGACGGCGGCCTTTCTGGTGGCTTTTGTCGTGGTTTTCTTCTTCTGGATTCCTGAACACCTGGTGCCCTTTGCACCCGAGGCACTCAAGGGCGTTTTGGCGCAACTTTCTTTTGGTACGCACCTGTTCAATTGGTCCCGGGGCATCCTCTGGTTGCCGGATCTGGCCTATTTTCTGGTTTTTGCCGGTGTGGGTCTGTTCCTGGCACAACTGGGATGGGAAAGTTGGCGAACCCGGAAACTCTGGTTCCGGGCCTTTACCTGGCGCACGCCTGCGGCTTTGCTGGTGCTGGTGCTGTTCCAGTTGTTTTCCCTGCGGTTTCCCCTGCGTCTGGATTTGACTTCGGAAAAGGTCTTTACGATGGATCCCGCCACCGTGCAGGTGGCCAGGAACCTGAAAAAGGAAGTGAAAATCCTCTTCTTCTGTTCCTCGAACCTTCCCCGGGAACTGGTACCGGTGCGTCAGGATGTTTTGGCTTTTCTGGAAGAATATTCCCGCCTGTCCGGGAACCTGCAGGTGCAGGTGCTGGCTCCGGAATCCGATCCGGAAGTGGGAAAACTGGCCCGGAACTATGGCATCGGTGAAATGGAAATCGGGAAAAAAAGCGCCACATCCACCCAACTGAACCGGATCCTTTTCGGAATGGCCATCGTTACGGGAAATGTGGTGGAAACGATACCGGATGTATCTGGCGTCCGTTCCCTGGAGTACGAGGTCACCTTTCGCCTGAAGCGGCTCATGGGGGAACGTCCCAGGGTGGTCTTCACTTCGGAACACGGGGAGTTTCCCGAAACGGCGGAGGATCCCCGTGGCGGATTTGACCGGTTGTTTTCCTCCATTCCGGAATTCGAAATGGTCCGTCAAAAGGGGGAGATTCCCCCGGACGCAAAAGTTCTGGTGATTGCCGGCCCGCTTCGTCCGTTTTCCGATGGGGCATGGACCACAGTGACAGATTTCCTGAAGGCGGGAAAGTCGGTTCTGATCCTGGCGGACGGCATGATGTTCCGGAACAACCGGACCGTTCGGGGAGTGCCCCGTCACTGGGTTCCCAATCATTCCCTGCGGGAGCGACTCGGAACCCTGGGAATTTCCCTGGGGGAGGACATGATCCTGTCCCTGTCGGCACCCAGGGTCAGTGTGAGTGAACACAAGGTTGTCACCTTTCCACTGATGCCCATGATCGATGTGTCGCGGAAACTCACCATCATGCCATTTACGGTTTCCTCCCTCGACATGGACGCTTCCACCGGATTTCACGTGGAACGAAAACTTCGTTCGGATCCGGGAGCCTGGCGGCACCAGCGGGCCTACGAGGAGAATTTCGACTGGCCGCGCACCGGGGACACCGGTCGGTTTTCAGTGGGAATTTTTGCCCGGCCGCGGCCCGAAAGTTCATGGCACCCCGATGCCAGGCTTGTGGCGATAGGAGATTCGGATCTGTTCCGGGATTTCAATTACAACACGGTGAACACCCACCAGTTGTTTTTCCGGGAGATCATGGATTATTTAATAAGAGATAACAGTTTGGCCCACTTGCGTCAACGGGGCCGGACCATACAGCGGTTGAAACTGGACACGAATCCCGGCCCTGCCTGGGTGATGACGTTTGTCATCGGCACACCGGTACTGTTGCTTCTGGGTGCCGGGATGGGTTTCTGGCTGTTTCGACAGAAACGACGGGGGAAATCGAAATGAACCTGGACAAATTGAAAAAACTCTGGATTCCCGGGATTTTTGTCGTGGTTACCCTTGTTGGTATTTTCCTGCTGTGGCCGCGGAGTATCAAACCGCCCACCATGCATGAAAGTCAGGTCAGGCCACCTGTTCCCCGACCGACCATTTCCCTGGAGGAAATCGATGGCATGACGGTGAAGAATCGTTTTGGAACCTTTGTATTTGAAAAACGCGGACAAGATTGGTTCATGACGGAGCCCCTGGTGGGTCTGGCCAATCCAGGCGTGTTTTCCCGGGTGTTCAATCGGCTGACCGATCCGGAGTTTACCATTGTGGTGGACAGGAGTGAAAAGAGCCAGTCTTCCCAGAAGGTGGCCGGTCGACAGGCAGTGGAAGTCCGCCTGACACGGCAGGGTCGGCCGGGGTGGCATTTCTTTCTTGGAAAGAGTTCCGCGTATACGCTTTTCAGGGAGGATGGTTCCAGGGATGTGTGGCAGATCAAGGGCGCCCTGCGCCAGTTGTTCGTGCGCGATTCCATGGGCTGGATGGACCCGCGCCTGGTCCAGAAGCCGGTGGAGGAAGTGGTCGCGGTGACATTCCTGAAACCGGACGGGAGCGTATACCGCCACTTCCGGAGGGAGGACGATCATGCGTGGAAGGTTTCCATGGAGGATTCGGTACCGAAAGAATGGAGCGATGCCCTTTTGAAAAGGTCAGTATCCCGCCTCTTTGCCTTGCGGGCACAGCGGCTTTTGACGGACGCGAAAATCCCCCGGGAGAAATCCACCGGAGGGGTGGAACTGGATTTTTCGGACGGGAACAAACTGCGTCTTCGCTTGTATCCGGATTCCCCCGAAAATGTTCATGTAGTTCAAGAAACCAGAAGATCCGACGAGGATCAATGGCGAAAAATACCCCATGTTTTCGAGGTATTTTCCCACCAGGCTTCCGAAATCCTGTTGCTGCATCCACTGGATCTTGAAAACCCGCTGGTTTTTGCATCGGAGTTTTCCCCGGTGCAGGTGATTTCCGGGAAATGCGAAGGCTTTTCTTATGTGCTGGAGCGGGATTCCGCCAATATTTTCAAGGTGAAATCCAGTTCAGGGGAATTGGTTCTTTCACAGGCTTCCGTGGAGGGGTTCTTCCGCGCAATAGCTCCGGGCCGGTTGCGGGCCACCAAAATGGTGTTGGCCGATGAAGTTCCGAAGGAGTATGCCCCCCACGGTGATTCGGATTATGTTGAACTTGAATTGTTGCCGGAAAACGAACAGAATCGGCGGGTCATCCGGATTGTATGGGGAAAGATGACCCCTCCGGATGTCGCCAACAGGCATCACCATTATGTAACGGTTTCCGACAGGCCTGGAATCATTTTCCAGGTAGAAGAGGTCCGGATCATGCCATTGTGCCGGACAAAGGAAACCTGGCAATTGAAATCAGTGGATCAGGAATTGGTCCCGACCCGGGAAAACACGGTGCAGTGATGCATCCATGTGGTTTTCTGGATCCCGGGTATAGGACCAGGGTTCCGTGAACCTGATCACGTCGGTGGGGCGAACCCACCGGGAAAGGATTGGAACATGAAATATTCTGAAGAGCATCTGCAACTGGCAAAAAGCCGTCTGATTTTCGCGTGTGACGTGCAAAACCGCAAGGAGGCGATGGAATACGGTGCCTTGTTGAAGGATTCCGTGGGCATGTGGAAGATCGGCCTTGAACTGTACCTGCGGGAAGGACGCACAGTGGTGGAGGAAATGGCGGCATTTGGTTTGCCGGTGTTTCTGGATCTCAAGTTGCACGACATTCCCGCCACAGTGGAGCGGGCCATCCGGAACCTTGAAGGTCTTCCCATCCGCTTTTTGACGGTTCACGCTTCGGGGGGCATTGAAATGATGCGCAGGGCGGCCCTGGCGGCTGCTTCTTTGTCCTGTGCGCCCACCGTTTTGGGAGTGACAGTGCTGACTTCCCTTTCCGCGGAGGATCTTTCCCGGGATGGTTATTCAAGCAGTATTCGCAGTCTGGTGCTTTCCCGAATGAACAATTGCGTGGAATCCGGAATCGGTGGTGTGGTGGCTTCAGCCCTGGAGATTTCCGTTCTGGCAGCCATCGCACCTCCGGGATTTTCCATTGTGATTCCCGGCATCCGTCCCTCGGGGAATGCCCAGGACCAGAAACGTGTGGCAACACCCGGTGCGGCCATTTTTGATGGAGCCACTCATCTTGTGGTAGGGCGTCCCATCCGTGATGCGGCCGACCCGAAGCAGGCCGCCCACGAAATCATGATGGAAATCGCCGCCACCCTGAACAAGTGATTCATGAAACGCCCCTTCCATGATTCTCCCGTAGCCGAAGATGTCCATGTGGTGTTCGGAATTCATCCGGTGACGGAAGCCATTTCGGCCGGCCAGGTGCTCAGTCTGCTGGTTTGTTCCTCGGCACCCGTGCAACTGGTTTCCCTGGCGAAGAAAGCCGGGATTCGAGTGGAAAACGTGTATCAGTCCCAACTCGACGAGTTGTCCGGTGCCGGTGTACATCAAGGTGTTGTCGGGTTGGTCCGGGGCTATGCATACCAGGAATTTGACACCCTCCTGGATCAGGCCCTTGCCACGCCTCCCGCATTGTTGGTGGCGCTTGACCGCATCACGGATCCCCACAATCTGGGAGCCATTGCCCGCAGTGCCCAGTTGCTCGGTGCACACGGAATCGTGATTCCCTTCAGGGAATCGGCCCATGTGACCGCTGGAGCCATGAAAGCGTCTGCCGGTGCACTGGTACGTCTTCCTGTAGCCAGGGTGGCCAACTTGAAGCATGCGCTGTCTGCCGCCCGGCAGGCCGGACTACAACTCCTGGCTGCAGACGGAGAGGGGGACACCGAACTTCCGGCGGCCGATCTTGCCGGACCATTGCTTTTGGTCATCGGTTCCGAGCATCAGGGCGTCCGTCCGGTGATCCGGAAAGAATGTGATGCCCGGATTCGCATTCCCATGTGTTCTTCGGGAGTGGGATCCTTCAATGCCTCGGTGGCTGCCGCCATTTGTTTGTACGAAATCCGGCGACAGCGTTTGCAAGCCGGTCAGATTGTCAAATAAATGCCATTAGCCCTCCAGTTTCCCATTTCCGACCCCATCCTGCTCTTCGGGCTGGTACTCGCACTTGTGTTGATGGCTCCCCTGCTGGCGGAGCGTTTCAAATTGCCGGGGATTGTGGGACTGATTCTGGCCGGCACTCTTTTCGGACCTCATGGGCTGGAGGTACTGACCCTGGGTGCGGAGATCCGGCTCCTGGGGCAGGTGGGTCTTGTCTATATCATGTTTCTGGCCGGGGTGGAAATCGACCTGCGGCAATTTTTTCTCCTGCGACGA
This sequence comes from uncultured Kofleriaceae bacterium, assembly GCA_964618145.1. Lineage (GTDB taxonomy): Bacteria > Myxococcota_A > Polyangia > HGW-17 > HGW-17 > HGW-17. The sequence continues at coordinate 101,481 of CAZTZR010000002.1, read as the reverse complement.
CACAGTACAATTTTTGGTGTACTGACTTTCCTGATTCCGTTGGCAGCAGGAACCCTGCTGGCGCCGCCTGTTCTGGGTCTGTCCCTGTTGGCTGCCGTGCTTTTGGCTTCCATGTTTTCTTCCCACACCCTCATTTCCTGGCCACGGGTCAGTGCCCTGGGCCTGACCCGGCAGCCGGTGGTCATTGCGGCAGTGGGAGGTACCATCCTCACGGACACCCTTGCCCTCTTGCTGCTGGTGTTCATCGTCGGTGCCCACGCAGGGGAACTGACCCTGTGGTTTGCCTTGAAACTCAGTGCCTCCATTTTGGCATATGTGCTGGCACTGGTGCTGGTTCTTCCCGTGATGACCCGCTGGTTTTTCCGCAATTTTGCCAAGAACGGACAGATAGAATACGTCTATGTGCTTTCCGTTGTATTTTTATCTTCGGCTCTGGCCCATGAAGCCGGGCTGGAACCCATCATCGGAGCCTTCTTTTCCGGTCTGATTCTGAACCGCCAGATTCCCGAGCGAAGTACGCTGATGAACCGGATTCACTTTCTGGGATATGCCCTTTTCATTCCTTTCTTCCTGCTTTCCGTGGGCATGCTGGTGGATGTTCGCCATTTCTTTACCAGCCGGACCACCCTCAAGGTGACGGGATTCATGGTGGTGGTGGCCCTGGCCAGCAAGTGGGCGGCCGCCTTTGCATCCTCGAAGTTGCTTGGATGGAGCCGGACAGAAGCCAACCTGGTGTACGGCATCACGGTCAACCAGGCGGCGGCCACCCTGGCCGCCGTGATGGTGGGTGTGCGTGTCGGAATTTTCAGTCTGGAAATTGTGTCCGGAACCATCGGTATGATCATTGTCACCTGCATAGTCGGAAGTTTCGTCACCGACCGGGCCGGACAAAAGCAGGCCCGGCAGGTTCCCCGGTCCACTCCACGGCGTCAGGATACGGGCCGCATCATGATTCCGGTGACCGGCCACGAGTCCCTGCTTCTGGATCTGGCACTTTTGTTCCGGAAAAACGCGGGAAGGGAACCCTTGTACTTTTTGCACGTCATTGAGGAGGGCTCGGAAATGGAAGCCCGGGTGGAGCAGGCGGAAAACCTTCTCGAACAAGCGCTTGTGGCCACCACAGCCACGGACGTACCCGCCCTCCCCGTGACCCGTGTAGCCATGCATGTGGGTTCCGGCATGGCTGGGGCCGTGCGGGATTTTGGCGTGCAAACGGTGCTGGCCCGGTTACCGGATCCCCGCCTCCGCATTTTTTCCACGTACAGCCCTACCCTGGACCATCTGGTTCGTCATTCAGATTGCCTTTTAATCCTTGCGCGCATGGAAACCATGCGGTTTTCGGCCATGGAACTTGTTTTCTGGCCGCAGATGACCCTGCACCCGGGATTCAGGTCCGGTCTGGAACATGTCCTGCAGGTGGCCAGGCAACTGAATGCTTCCGTACGGGTGCGGGTGACGCCTGAAGAAAAAGGAATTGTGGAAGAAGAACTCAGCCAGTTTTCCGTGGAATTCCTGGAACCCTTCGACATGGATCTTCTCGTGACACCCCCCCGGGATACCCTGAGGATTTTTTATATGGTCCGGCCCCTGGGTCTGGGCTGGCGACCTTCCCTGGAACGGGTGCAAAAGCGCATTTCCAGTTCCTGTGAAGGACCCCTGTGGATGCTGTTTTTGCCCGAAACACAGGAAAAACAACAGAATGTTTCCATCCCGGATGTTTCTGCAGGAAGTTCCTTTCTGGTTTCCGGCACCGAATTCACCCACCCTGACCCGGAAGAAGCCATCGCCCGGCTGGTGCTGGCTTCCGGAATTTCTGAAGACATGGTTGCCACCCTGGCCAGGGTGTTCATGGAACAATGCGAAAAGGACCCGGTGGAACTGGCTCCGGGAATTTGTTTCCTCCATGCCCATGTCCCCGGCTTGATGGAAAACCAGATTCAGTTCGGTCGGCATAAAAACGGTTTCCGTCTGACCAGTATGGTGTCCTTTCCGAAAATCCTGTGCATCCTGCTGGGACCCGAGGAATCCACTGCCCAGGAGCATGTGACACTTCTGGCCATTCTGGCGAGGACCCTGTCACAGAAGGATGTGCGGGATGCACTGCTTGGAGGCTCCCCCATCCTGGATGTGGAGGTGATGCTGATGGAACGGATGCAGGAACAGCAGAACCGGATCATGGGCCGGTTAAAAAACAACGAGGATCAGCCCAGACAGTAGAAGGTTCCTTCGGCGGTACCGATGTACACCTTTCCTCCCACAATGCATGGGGAAGACAGGATTCTTCCCCGGAGTTTGATTTTCGAGACCAGTTCACCTGTATCCGCACGCAGCATGTGCAGATGATGGTCGTAGGAACCGAAAATCACCCTGTTGTCCACAACGGCGGGGGAACTCCAGATGGATTGATCCGCCCGGTATTCCCAGATTTTTTCCCCGGTCAGGGCATCCAGACAGTACATGCGGCCGTTTTCGGCGCCCGCGAAGAGGCGTTTTCCGGCGACGGCCGGGGTGGCCCAGAATCCCCGGGTAAATGATCCACCGAAACGCCAGCGCAAGGATCCGTCCCGGATGTCGAAAGCGAAAACATAAGGACTCTGATCTTCTGCTGCGGCGTAGACCAGACCATGGGCCACCACGGGCGAGGCATCCGTATCGTCCCCGGTGATGGCCTTCCAGATGACGGCTCCGTTGTCCGCCCGAAGGCAATACAGTTCCCCGGTGAAATTGGTGATGAAAACCCTGTCCTGAAAGATGGCCGGCGTGCTCTCGGCACCGTTGGAACCCCCCGGGCCTTCCCGGCCGTCCACAAAGGTGCGCCAGATCAGTTGTCCGGTGTCAGGCCTGAAACAGTGCATGAATCCGCATTCACCGGCAATGTAGACCCGCCCCTTGTAGATGGTGGGAGAGGAATCACAATCCGTTCCGGTATTGTATTTCCAGAGAACCTGTCCGGTTTCGGCGTGAAAGCAGTAAATGTGGTCATCCACGTTTCCCACGAAGATTCGTCCTGCATGATAGGCGCAGGAACTCTTGAACATGGCCCCGGAACGAAACCGCCAGCTGCGTTCTCCCGTATGGCGGTTCAGTGCGTAAAAATAGGTGTCCTGGGAGCCGATGTACACCCAGTCTCCCACCACGATGGCGGTTCCGGTCCAGCCGGTTCCAGACCAGACCTTCCCGGAAATGGGGCTTTTGAAGTTTCCCATCTGGAATGTCCACAACACGGAGAACTCGTCGGGGAGTGGTCCGGTGCCATAGAATGTGTGGGTTGGATTTCCCCGGAACATGGTGACATCCACCTGTGTTGCGGAACTCCTTGCAGAGGGTTTCAATCCGGCCAAGGAGACAGGCAGGGAAATGCCAACTGCCTTCAGAAAATCACGTCTGTCCATCTGAAATCCTTTTGTGAATCACCTGAGAATCTCGAAGGATTCCCGGAAACGCCGGCTTTCCTTCACATGGGAATTGGCCGACGGCAAATCCGTAACCACCTGGTACAGGGACCGGTCAGTTACATACAGTTCGATGATTTTGTAGGAATCCGGTCGTGTCAACAGCAGTCGAAGACCCCGAACCTCGTTGCGCGTGAAAAATTCCCTTTGAACCTCGAACTTCTTGAATCGGGCCAGAATTCCATCTGCCTGACCATTGAGGATGGCCTCATCGGAGGTACCCATTTTCGGATCCCGGGGAAAGGAAGCCACATAAAATATGTTGTTTTCCAGATTGAAGTAGGTGACAGGGATTTCTTTTTCCCCATCCATGGTGACCGCCTTGACAACATTGGAAGTACGGGTGGGAGGTCCAGTTACCGCATAGCCTTCCCTGGTGTTTTCATGCCGTTCCCATAGGTCCCCGGGGGACGCAATTTCCCCACTTTCGCCGGCGGGTTTGCGGCAACCTGCAGGGAAAGCAGAAAGCAAAAGGAAAAAAGGCAACAGCCATTGGCCGGATTTTCGGGTCTCAGGTTTTTGTAAACAGTTCATGGATTTTCTGTAACAGTTCTTTGTAGTGATAGGGTTTCTGCAGAAAACGGTCCGCCAGTCGAAATGCGTCCCCATATTGATCCGGGAGGTGTCCACTGGTGAGAATCACCGGGAGATCCGGACGGTTTTGCTTGATCTGTTCCACCAGTTCCAGCCCGGTCAAACCGGGCATCATGACATCGGAAAAAACCAGATCCAGACAGGTACCATGCTGGTGAAACAAATGGAGGGCTTCTTCACCGTTTTCGCTGGAGATGATCGTGTGTCCCTGCTTTTGCAGAACGCGGGTAGCCAGTTGCAACAATCGGGGTTCATCCTCGGCCACGAGAATGTGCAAAGGTCGGGTAGTTTCCGGAGAATCCGTCGGGGTGAGGGTTTCTGTTTCAACGGGTTGGTCCGAAAGAGGTAGCCGAACCTCAAAAACGGAGCCGACGCCGGGAGTGCTGCGGACAAAAAAACCGCCATTGTGGTGATGGATGATTCCCAGGGAGGCAGCCAGCCCGAGGCCCCGTCCGGTGAACTTGGTGGAGAAAAATGGTTCGAAAACCCTGGCCATGACCTGGGGCGTCATCCCCTGGCCATTGTCCCGGACGGTCATTACCGCATACAGGCCTTCCAAAAGGGCATCCCGGCAAACACATTCCAGCATCTGTTCGCCTGTGAACTTCCTGGAGGCCAACTCGATGCCGATCTGGCCATCCCTTCGATCCATGGATTCCACGGCGTTCATGACCAGATTCAGCAGAACCTGCTGGACCTGGGTGGGATCTCCGGAAACCGGCAAATCTTCACCGGGGATTTTCAGTTCCAGTGTTACACGGGTACCTGTGGCGGAGCGCAGGATCTTGTTCATGTTCCTGACAAGTCCGGACAGGGAGAACACGCGCAGGTTCAATTGGGAACGACCCGCATAGGCCAGCATCTGCCTGGAAAGGTCCGTGGCCACCCGGGCACTTTCCAGTATGGCATCCAGACTATCCGTCAACCGGGGATCGGGATTTGCGCATTCCAGCTGAATCATGTGCACGTTTCCGGCGATGGTGTTGATCAGGTTGTTGAAGTCATGGGCAACTCCCCCGGCCAGGGAAGCCAGTCCTTCCCATTTCTGGATTTCCGAAATCCGGATCTCCATGCGACGCTCCATCTCGCGATGCCTGACTTCTTCGGTCCGATCCCGCACTGTGGCCAGAATCCATTGTTTTCCCTGCACGAAAACAGGGGATAACAGGATTTGTGCATGCAGGGGGCTTTTGTCCGGATTCCTGAAATCCCAGGAAAATTCCTGGGGTCCATTGTTTTTGGCCCGTTCCACCAGTTCCTGCATCCGACGGGAAGATCCCTGTCCGTCGGGCTGGATGTCCGGCGAGAATTCGTCAAGGGTTCGATGCAGGATTCCTTCCGGTCCGACACCGAAAAGCCGGCAGGCAGCGGGATTGCAATCCACGATGCCATCGTCCAGCAGGAAATGGGAATTGCCTGACTGTTCAAACAGGATCCGGTATTTTTCCTCGGATTCAAGCAGTTGCAGTGCGGTTGCGGATGTGACGCGCAGGTAAATGAAAAGGCCGAGGAACAGCAAGCTTCCCATCCAGATGACCTTGAGTGCGGAAAAACGGGCCTGGTAGATCTGGGTCAGCCAGGTTTTGGCATCCATATCCATTCCCAGAACGGCAACGACCTGGCCATTGTCGATGAGCGGGACAAAGGCGGACACCCAGACGCCCCAGGCATCGGGCAGGGGGCCTTCCGTGGTGGCTTGCCGGGTTCGGAACACACCCATGAGTGTTTCGGATGCATCCGTATAGATCTGTCCGGGGGGAGAGATGTCCGGGCTGTCTTCCGGTTCGGAATCCGCGTAGAAGAAAACGGAATCCTGCCGCAAGCCCATGAGGTACACAAAGCGGCTTTCCGGGTTGATCCTGCGCAAATCGGACAAGGTTGATTTGAGTCGTCGGTACGAGAGGTGGGAATGGTCTGCAGGTTCCCCTTTGAGCAACTGAATCTCCCTTGTGGAAAGGGAAAGTGCCCCATTGTGCATGGCCTGAAGGATGCGGTTGCGTTCCCTTTGTTCAAACTGGCGTCTTCCCTGGTCCATGAAAAACCAGCCAGAGGCGATCAGGATACAGATGAAACCGGTGATGACCTGGAGTTGCATCAGGAATTTGCGGTTGACTTTTCCGGAACGTCGTTGCCGGATGAACCAATCAGACCCCATACCAATCAGGAATGACAGCAGGAGCAAGGCTTCCACGGGCTCCGGCGGAATCCTGACCAGGGCAATCCATGCCTGCCAGAGGTTGGCCGGCGAATCATCCAGAAGGGGAAGGGGCCAGAAGGTGTTGGACAGCAACCAAAATCCAAGGAAAGCAAACGCCGCTTTCACCCCCAGGGAAGAGGGGTTTCGAAACGGTTTTCCGAAAAAGAAACCGGAAAACCCAATCAGGGTCAACAAACCGCCAATGGCATGTATTGCCAGGAAGCCTGTCCCGGAGTTGACGAGAAAAGCCGCAGGAAGCAACAGAATCAATGCAGGAAGAAGGAGCCGGAGAAACAGGGGGGCATCATCCTTCCGGAAAGCCTGCCATCCGGCGCCGGCCAGTCCGCACAGGGCAAGGACCTGGGTGATGTTCAGTGCCAGAAAGGAGAATGCATGGAAGGGATAGCCCAGAAAAATCATGTGCAGCCAGGCATGCAGGGATGCTGACAGGGAAAACAGGATAAAGAACGAGAACTGGAGTTGATTCCTGAATTGGTTCCTGAAGAAGAAACTTCCGACAGTTGCCAAAAACAGGAAGAATCCAATGAGAAAAAACCATATGTCCAGAAAATGTGTTTGTTGGGGACTCATGGCGTTTGGGCGGAACCGGGAACTTCCTCCACTGCCACATGCAGTGGAAGGTTGGCATTGGCAGCAGCCTCCAGCACTCCGACAAAGGACTCGTAACGGGCGGCCCGGTCCCCTCGCAACACAACCCGGGTGCCTGGTGCGTTTTTTGCCAGTTCCAGAAACCTCTCCTGGAGTTGTGTCAGGGTCATCTGGGAGTTTTCCAGGAATATGGCACCTCCGGACTGAAGGACCACGGTGACCTCCTGGGGGCCTGCAGAGGAAGTACCTGCGGATGAAGCAGAGGGCAAACTGACATCCAGGGTGGGATCCGGAGGGGGTGCTGCCGTGAGCAAAAAGAACAGGAGCAGTAAAAAGACAATGTCTATCAGGGGGGTCAGGTCAATGACAGCCGATGTCCATTTGTTTCGATTTTCCCTGTGGAATTTCAACAGTCGGCTCCGCCCGGTTTTCCGGATTCAAACAAAAGTTCGCAAAATTCGCCGATATCGGTTTCCAGGGTGGCCACCCAGTTTTCTGCACGGGCATGAAGAAGCCGGTACGCAAGATACAGTGGAATGGCCACAGCAAGTCCTGCAGCCGTGGTTACCAGGGCCTCCCAGATTCCGGAGGCCAGGGATGCGGGGTTGATACCCCGGGAGGCGGCTTCCACCATGACGCGACGGAACACGGTGATCATTCCGGTGACGGTGCCCAGAAGACCAAGCAAAGGACTGACGGCAGCCAGAATTCCCACAATCTCGATGTGGCGTCCTATCCGGTGGGCTTCCCTTCGGCCGATTTCCTCCAGTCTGGCCCGGGTTTGTTCCGGGTCAGCCTGTCTGCGGGAAAGTGCGGAGCAAAGCAGTCTTCCCAGGGAACTGGTGTCGTTTTCCACCAGGACAAGGGCGGCTTCGGGGCCCTTGTTCACCAGTACCTCTTCTACCCTGCCCAACAGGCCTTCAGGATGCACGTTTTTCTGCCGCAGCGCCCAGATGCGTTCCAGTACCACCGCCAGTCCGGCGAGGGATGCCAGACCAATGGGCACCATGATGATGCCGCCTTTCAGGAGGAGGCCAAACAGTTCGTTCATGAAGTGCGTCAGCGCGATTCCAGTTGAATCAGGGAAAGGGATTCCGGATGCAGTACCCACAGGATACCGTTGATGTCGATTTTCAGACTCATGATCCGTTCCTGGTTGAGGTGCTTTTCCGTTTCAATCATTTCCGTGCGATGGTTACGGTACCGGAACAACTTGTTTCCCGCACCTGCATATACCGTTCCTGTTTGGGGATCCCGCACCAGGGTGGTAGTGTGTGCTGCATCGGGCATGGGACTTTCCACACCGCACAGCCAGCGGTCGTTCCTCGATTTCTGAAGGCAGATTCCCAGATCGGTGGCCAGCCAGATCCATCCGGAGGGTTCCACCAGGACGTCTTCCACGATGTCGGTGTGCAACCCGTTGGCCGCACTGACCTTTTCCATTATTTTCTTTCCGTCCTTTCGATACAAAAGGACCAGCCCCTGATTGGTAGCGAGATAGCGTATGTCCTTGCGCCTGTAGAGGGTTTTGACGGATTCGGGCACATCCACCCGGCGCCCGTTCAGGTCCCTGTAGTTGCGGGGCCCGTTGATTCGGTTCCTCTCCATGTTGTAGATGAAAATGCCGCTGCTGGCGGCCTTTGACGAAGTGACGCCGATCCACGCAATATGGCGCTGGGTAAAGTGGGAAAAACGGACCCGCACATTGGGATCCTGGGTTTCCAGGGAAGGGGTGTCCGGGACGGGTTGCCACTGGCCGCTGGCCTGCCGCTGGAAGATGCTGACGGTACCGGTTCCGCTGATGGCGGCGGCAAACAGTCCTCCGACAGTGTTGGTGGCAAAACTGGCCAGGCTCCAGCCGGGATGGTCTGGAAGCAAAATCGGAGAAAATCCCTTTTCATGTTCGTAGATGAAACTGTTTTTTCCTGCCGCGAAATAGCAGCGTCGTCCGGCCGGAACACATTCCAGGGACATTCCCATGACATGCGGATCCACCAGATCATCGGAAGTATATTGTTGCATGTCGTTTTCGGTATACCGGGTGATTCCGAGGTTTTCCGTTCCCACCCACAGGTTTCCACCGGTCCGGAAAAGGCTCGTAATCCGCATGGGCAGTGGTTTTGCGAAGGCCACGGCTTCCAGACAGGGGCTTTTCTGGGTGCGGGCGACAAAGGTGTGTTTTGCATCTTTCGAGCAGGGCTGCACAAGGGTGGCACTGTCCTGGAAATTCATGAACACCGATCCCATGTAGCGCTGGATCCACTTGATGGGTCCGGGGGCATCATAAACGTGGGTGATGTCATTTCGGATCAGCAGGAACAGGGGTTCCTTTTGGGGAGTCAAACCGGCAATCCATATGTCATCTCCCTCCATGTCGATGGCCGTGACTTCCTTCAGTGGACTGGGCCTGGGTTTGCATGCTCCGTTTTCACAGAAAAAGACACCGTTTTCGCGCGTTCCCAGCCAGACGCCACTGGTTGCATTTGGCTTGAGGGTGGTGACGTGCACCCTGGAGGAATAGACCACCCATCGTCCAAACACCTGGAAGGCCAATCCTTTAGTGGTGCCAGCCCAAACTGCATCCCCCGTGACCGTGGCAGCAACAACAGTGGGTTCTCCCTCAATGGGAAGGGGATGATTCTGCCATGCACCATTGGTCCAGGATGAAAGGCCACCAGCGGTGGCCACCCAGACGGAACCCGTGGTGGTCATGGTCAGCGAATGGATGTGATCATCCGGGAGACCGTCCCGGGAGCTGATGATCTGGTGGCGGTTTCCTTCCAGGGTCCACTGTTGCAATCCGTGGGGAGTTCCCGCCCAGAGATGGTCATCGGTGACCAGAATGCTGGTGATGCGACGGGACTGACTGTAAAATGCGGCTTTTCCCCAGGGAACGGGTGCATGGTCCTGCATGTTGGGTGCCAGTTTCAGGGGAGGAGGCACTCGGGAGCAGGCTGGTTGTAGCAAGAAGGAAAAAACAAGCAAAACCAGAAGTTTCTTCATGAAAAGACCCCAATCCGGACATACCAGCCCGGCCTGTTGAAACAAACACACAAACCGGGTGTTCGTCAACCGTGGAATGTGGTTTTACCCGGAAAAAAGAACCCTCGAACCGAAAACAAGAGGTTTTTTTCCGGTCATGATATTTATATAAAGCAAAGAACGTATACCAAATATACTGTTTTCCGGCCGGAAACGAATCCTTCCGCAAGAAAAGGGCAGGAAGTAATGGGAGCAGCGTACACCCGGAGAACACAGCATGTTCAGTTCCAGGAACAACTCCGTGGCCATGGGGAGGGGTACGGCGAATTCCAGGCAGACGCCTGCGTCGGAATACGTGGTCTGAATGCAGCCCGTCTGACAGAACAAGCCGGTTTCCAGCAAAATGGGTTGTCCGCCCTCCTCTTCACTTTCCACCAGCCATGCTTCCGCTTCCCGGAGGCATTCCACCGGAAGCCCCTGTTTTTGGTACTGTTCGAGCAGGGGGCCACCGTCATACAGTTCGGAGGTAAACAGGCGGGTGTGGCGTGCCTCCCTTTCCGGAACATCAGGAAGTTGTTCGGGGTTTTCCATCAGGATCCGGGTGATTTCATCAATGTCCATCGGATTGTCCGGATTCCTTTCTGATGATGGCAATGTCCTTTTTCATTCGGGCAACCAGGGCTTCCCTGGAAGGGAAATGAATCTGGGGACGCAAAAGACGGTGCAGTGTCACTGCGATTGGCCTGTCATAGAGGTCAATGCACGTGTCCAGAAGACAGGCTTCCAGGGCCATCGGAAGGTCCCTTCCAATGGTTTCCCTCCGGCCGATGGAGAAAGCGGCTGGAAATCTGCCTTCATCCACCGCCACGGTGGCCGAATAGACTCCCTCGGCCGGAATCCACTGGCGGGTGATCAGGTTGGCGGTGGGAAAACCCAGGATACGGCCGATCCCCATCCCGTGAACAACCGTTCCGTACAGGGTATAGTCATGTCCAAGCATGGCCGAGGCGGTTTTCAGATCGCCATCGGACAGTGCCCTGCGGATGGTACGGCTGTGAATGGGATGGTCCTGCCATGTGGCCAGGGGAAGGACATGCAGGCGGACATCCTGCCGGTGGAGGATCTGTCCGAGAAGTCCCGTATCCCCCTGGCGGTCTGCTCCGAAATGGAAATCCGATCCGACGGCCACATGGTCAATTCCCAGTTTCTCCACCAGGATCTGCACGAAAGCTTCCGCTGGAAGTTGGGAAAAATCCCTGGAAAAAGGAAGGTTGGCCACTCCATCGGAGCCTGAATCAAGGAGTCTGGACAGTTTCTGTTCCATTGGCAACAGCGGCCGGTAGTCAAAGGAACCGAAAAATTCCGCTGGATGCGGGGAAAACGTAATTGCGAGTACCGGTCGTCCCAGACGGCGTGCAAAACCCAGCAGGGCCTGGTGTCCCAGATGCACTCCATCGAAGTTGCCGATGGCGGCAACCCGGGGGCGCAGGATTCTGGCCGCCTCCGTGAGGTTTTCAAATACAGGGCGAAAGTTGGCATCCATCAACTGCAACCGGAGGAAGCTCCACAGTTGACGCATTTGTAGCAGGCACCGTTACGCACCATGACGAATCCGCAGTCGGAACAGACGGGGGCATCCGAGGAGACCACATAGGCCTCGGTGGGGGAACCGGCGTCCGTGGTTGCCACCGGGGTCGACGGTGGAGGGGACGTGTGCCCGAACAAGGTGCGGATGCGTTCATTGATGCCTTGCGGGTGATGAATCGACAGCCAACGGAAGAGGTAATCCAGCAGGGAGGAGGCCATGGGAATTGACGGATTGGAGGTGATTCCGGAGGGTTCAAATCGTGTGTGCATGAACTTTTCGCAGAACAGATGCAGGGGAACACCGTGCTGCAGGGCCACGCTGATGCCGATGGCAAAGGCGTCCATGAGACCGGAAATGGTGGAACCTTCCTTGGCCATGGCGATAAAGACCTCTCCGGGGGTCCCGTCATCATAATAGCCCACTGTGATGTATCCCTCGTGACCCCCCACCTCGAACTTGTGGGTCAGACTGTACCGTTCTGCAGACAGGCGCTTGCGCTGCAGTTTTTCCGGTGCGGTGGCCTTGTCCATCCTGGGGGGCGCAGTGGAGAGCGGAGCGGTGCCCTTGGAGCCTTCCCGGTACAGGGCGATGCTTTTGAGACCCTTGGTCCAGGCATCCATGTGGATCTGTGCGATTTCCTCGGCGGTGGTGTTTTCCGGGACATTCACCGTTTTGGAGATGGCGCCGGACAAGAACGGCTGCACGGCAGCCATCATGTCGATGTGCCCTTCGTGGGAAATGGTGCGGGTTCCGGATGCCGGTCTCAGTGCGGCATCGAATACGGGCAGATGCTCGCTTTTCAGGAATGGAGCCCCTTCCATGCCCCCTGTTTGCAGGAGGTGTTCCATGATTCGATCCATGGCATCGGTGTCGTATCCCAGGCGATCCAGTGCAGGACGGACGGAAGAACTGACCATCTTCAGGCTGCCTCCTCCCACAAGTTGCTTGTACATCACGAGGGCCACAAGGGGTTCGATGCCGGTGGAATCGGAATCCATCATGAACCCGATGGTACCGGTAGGGGCCAGAAGGGTGACCTGGGAATTGCGGACCCCCTGCTCAGCCACCAGGGTGGCAACATCTTTCCAGACTTGACGGCTGTATCCGGCCAGTTCTTCGGTGGCAACCGACACCGCCAGGTTCGCACTGCATTCGGCATGCCTTGTTACAACACGCAACACGGCATCCCGGTTTTCATCGTAGCCATGGAATGTCCCCCGGGCGGCGGAAAGCCTGGTGGATTGCAGGTAGGAAGCCCCGGTGAGGAAGGAGGTGATATGGGCGGCCAATTGGCGTCCTTCCTCGCTGTCGTAGGGCAGACCCAGGGTCATGAGAAGACCGCCGAGGTTGGTGTAACCCAGACCCAGAGGGCGGAATTTCCTGCTGTTGTCTCCGATGCCCGGTGTGGGGTAGGAGGCCCGATCCACCAGAATGTCCATGGCAGTGATGAATATCTCCACTGCCTTCTGGAAACGTTCCACCTGGAAAGAGCCGTCTTTTTCCAGAAATGACAGCAGGTTCAGGGACGCCAGGTTACAGGCGCTCTCATCCAGGAACATGAACTCCGAGCAAGGGTTGCTGGCATTGATGGGGCCATGGGCAGGACAGGTGTGCCACGCATTCACGGTGTCATGGAACTGCAACCCGGGATCTCCGCACCGGTGGGCGGCCACGGAGATCTGGTGCCAGAGTTCACGGGCGGGTATCTGCATCACCACTTCCCCGGTGGTAACCGCCCGCAAATCCCACATTTCATCATTCTGCACGGCGCGCATATAAGCATCGCTCACCCGAACGCTGTGGTTGGCATTCTGGAAGAACACGGAGGCGTAGGCGTCTCCGTCGAAACTGCCGTCAAAGCCTTCCCGGATCAGGGCCAGCGCTTTTTCTTCTTCCCGGATCTTGGAGTTGATGAATTCCGGGACATCCGGATGTTCCACGTTGAGGATGACCATCTTGGCCGCACGGCGGGTCTTGCCGCCACTTTTGATCACCCCGGCAAAGGCGTCGAATCCCTTCATGAAACTGACGGGTCCCGAAGCCCTGCCACCTCCCGAGAGTTCTTCCTTGGAGGAACGGACCGGAGAAAAATTCATGCCCGAGCCGGATCCTCCCTTGAAGATCATGGCTTCGGTCCGGGCCAGTTCCAGAATGCTCTGCAGGGAATCCTCCACCCGCAGGATGAAGCATGCGGAACACTGGGGATGGGGATCCACACCGACATTGAACCATACCGGACTGTTGAATGCGCCGGCCTGGTGGAGAATCAGCCAGGTCAGTTCCCGTTCGAAGATCTCCCCGGTGGCATCATCAAAGTACCCGTCTTCCACTCCCCATTTACGGATGGTGGTCACCACACGGGTAATGAGATCGTCAATCCCCTTTTCCCTGCGTTCACTGTCGAGTTTCCCGCGGAAATATTTCTGGGCCGCAATCGTGCATGCGGTATCACTCCAGAAGGAGGGAACGCGGATTCCCTTCTGGGAAAACACGGGTGTCTGGTCTTTTCCGATGATGTGTGCGTCACGGATGTCCCAGGTGATTTCGTCGAAAGGGTGGATCTGCGGATGGCTGAAAACATGTTCGAAGATCGGTATTGACACGATGTCCTCCAGGGTGCCCGGGAACCCCGGGCCTTTAGTGTGTAGAACAAAAGGTTCCCCTTGCAAACCCCCTTTTGAAAACTGCTTGACTGACAAGGAAAACCGACTGTCATCGACAATGAATGCAGGGAAATTCCTGCGTCGTTTTCCGGTTGAAGGGTCCGATGGCGAGCTTGCACTTCGAAACAAACTGCAATACTTTTTCCATGCCGTGTCCAGCACGGTTGCCGGTTTTCCAAGGAGTGTCCGCACGATGAAATGGGTTTGTACGAACTGTGGAAACCACTTTGAAATGGAAACAGATCCCAGGTGTCCTTCCTGTTTGCGCCGAAATGGCATTTTGCCGGAAGATGACCTGAAAGGAAAGGCAACAGGGCCCTTCCGCTGGCGACCGGTTCTGGCGGTGGCAGCTTGTCTGGTGGCGGGGGCCCTGGTGTTTGTGGGAGTACGGATCACTGCTCGTGGAAAACCGTCTTCCTCCATGTACGGGAAGGCACCCCATGATTTTGCCACCGTGGCAGGTGTTGTCGAGAAATCCACCGGACTGAAACTGGAAGGTGTTTTCAATCCGGTCCGGATTCCGTCTTCGGTGAAACAACTGGCTTCCCAATGGGGTGGAGACATCGAAAAGGTGATTTCCGAATTGGAGAAAAGGGTGATTCTTGCGCCTTTTTCCGGGAAGGAGTTCCGGTTTCCGGAAGATCTGGCCAATGACTTGCTTCAGGAAAAAGGGGGTGCGGCGTCCTCCCTGGAATGGGCCCTCTTGGGCCATTCCCTTGCCGGTGCACTTGCCCGTCCTGCTGCAGTGGGGATAAACCGGTTTGAGCCCGGGACCAGGGCACATTCCCTGGGACTGGGAACATATTCCCTGATGCTGTATGAGGGTACTCCAGGGGAAGAACCGGTACGGCGGTTTTCCTTTCCCGGGGATCTTTCAGGCAAGGATGCCATTGTGATGACCGGAAACGCCCTGATGGCGGCGGTTTTGTCCGAATGGTCCCTGGGGCGTGTACAGTGCTTGGAGCGTCCCCTGGAGATGATCCTTCCCCAGGAACGTGTTCGTTCGGTGTCCGACGGGGAGGCCCGGCGGTCCAGCGAACACATGCAGGCAGCCCTGGCGCTGGAACCTGCCATGTCCGTTGTCAAGACAGCCGCCGCCTGGCAGGCTGCCTGCCTGGGGATGCACCGCCGGGCCCAGGTTCTGGTGGATCAGGTGACATCCGAATACGAGATGCGTTTCAGGAAGAGTACCGGTGAAACCTTTCTGAACGAGTCCGACATCCGGCAGGTCAACGGATTGAGGGTGATGCTGCAGATCATCAATGGTGAATTCTCCGACCCTCCCGAGGTGTTCGGGGATCTTCCCGAAGAATACAGGCCCTTGAGGGTATTTGGAGCCCTGGTATCCGGAAAGCGGGAGGAGTTGCAGGGTTTTCTGGAAACCTTTCATGGGCGGGATGTCCCGGAACACCAGTATTTGATGATTCTGGGTACACTGGCACTGGGGGAAGCCGGGTGGGCGGAAAGGATCCTGCCGCTGGCAGACAGGCTTTCGGAGCGTTTTTCCGGGGTGAAATGGGCATTGGAACTACAGATGAAAGCGAGGCTTCTGGCCGGCCATTTTGACGGGGCCCGGGCGCTGGTTCCGAAGATTGCCGAAGGGGCCCCTTCCGGGTCTGCAGTCATTGCGGAGTTGAATCAACTGATTGATGCCATGGAGGAAAGGAAGAAAGCCGGACAGGCCCCGCCAGCGGGAGAAGAAGAAGTTTCCCCGTAATCACAATCCTTCAAGTACATGGGAAACGATGGTCAGTACGTCACCACGGACGGCCTGGGCCATTTGATCCAACTGGGAGTGCATTTCTGCGGGAAGATCACTGAAAAAGGTGGGAAACACGAAGTTTGTGTCCAGTACATCCACATGTACCTTGCCTTCGTGCACATATACCGACAGTTTGCAGGGCAAAGCAGGTGCATGGTGCAGACCGGTGGAAAGTGCGGCGGTGGCATAGGTGGGGGAACACAGTTCCACCACCCGGATGTCGCCGGGAAGGGAAAGGGCAAAGGTCCGCGCGGAGCGCCAGTCATCCACGGAAAGTCCTTCCACGCGGCTGCCGACAGCATCCATTTCCTC
The DNA here is from genome assembly GCA_964618145.1 of uncultured Kofleriaceae bacterium. Lineage (GTDB taxonomy): Bacteria > Myxococcota_A > Polyangia > HGW-17 > HGW-17 > HGW-17. The sequence goes on along the minus strand of CAZTZR010000002.1, from coordinate 85,322 downwards.
GTGGGTGGCGGCTTCCAGAATGCCGTGGACGATGGTTTCCCGAAGGACTTCGGCGGAATCGTACCGGCCTCCGGATTGTGCGGGATCCAGAACAAAGGTGATGGTGGAATCCATCTGGGAAAAAGTTGTCCGGTCGTCGGGTGTCCAGGAGGGGCCCACAGGCGTTTCCTGCCATTGTGCCTGGGTGAACTGTGCGGTTCCCCTTCGTACCAGTTCGTGGATTTCGCTTTTCACGGTCCGGGCGAGATCGCCCATATGGGAAGCCATTTCAGCCGGCACGTCATGAAAGAACAGCGCGAAGATGGCTTCCGGATTGAGCATGATGACGTCCACACCGCCATCGCGGGAAACAAGGGAAAGTTTGCAGGGAAGTCCCACCGCTCGTTGGCTTCCGGCCGAAAGGGCCATGGATGCATAGGTATGATTGCACAATTCCACCGTGCGATGGCCGCCCGGAAGACGCAAGGTGGCGCCCAGGGGGCCGTGTTCGGCAATGGCCTGGGAACCGGCCACGACCCAGTCATCCGGCATGCCCCACTCCCGTTCATCGTGGTTCTGGATGGAGTTGACCAGTGCGATGGTGACTGAGTCCACATCGGTTCCGGGTATGTGCATCAGCATTTGATATGGATTCACATTGGCCGGCTGGACTTCTTTGGTGTTCTCTTCTGCACAGCCTGAAGTGCCGGCACCGAGGATCAGAATCAAAGCCAAGGGTAGAAAAGTCCCCGCAAAGAGACGAGGGTAGGAAAGAAAGTGAAAAAGTCCGGGTTTTTGATTCATGTCAAATCTCCTTTGAAACAGGTTACAACTTCCCGGAACCACCCTGGTTCCGGGCGCCCTTTGTGTTGCAGAAGCCGTGCCACCTTTCGATTCCAGAAAAAAGTCATTGATTTACATTGTTTTTTCTTTCTTCTCTTGACTTTATTGAGCCGGAAAGTCATAAGTGTGCATCATTTGTTGCGAAATATGTAGCGATAAATGATGCAGTGAAGGGTATGCGTAATATGAAAAAAAATCGTGAATGCGAAAACCTGCTCAGGCGTTCGAACATCTTCCAGTCCATTGTCACCAGCATCCGGGAAGCCGTAATCACGCTGGATCCGGACCGGCGGATTTCCTATTTTTCCCCCCGGGCGGAAAATCTCACCGGATACCGTGCGGCGGATGTCCAGGGCAAACCCTGTCATGAAGTTCTCGGAACGAGGCATTGCCGGGAGGATTGTGTCGGGGAGCGCTGCCTGTCGCAAAAGGAAGAGATTGTCTGTGAGGATCTCATCCGGTGTCACAAAGGGGTCATGTGTCCCGTTACCCGGCGGACGGTTCCATTGGTTTCCAACACCGATGGAGGAGAGATCCAGGGGCTTTTGGTGATTCTGGAAGACCGCCGTGCCTTTCGGGTGGATGATTCGGACATGGAACATTTTCTCGGGATAGTGGGAAACAGTGACGTCATGTTGCGGCTCATTGAACAGGTGAAACTGTTTGCGCCCCACGAGGAAACCGTGTTGATCCAGGGCGAATCCGGAACGGGGAAGGAACGGATTGCCCGGGCACTGCATACCCTCGGTGAACGCAGTTCCATGCCCTATGTGGCAGTGAACTGTGCGGCGTTGCCCTCGAACCTGCTGGAGTCGGAATTCTTCGGGCATGTCAGGGGAGCGTTTACCGGTGCCCTGCGGGATCGGGCCGGCGCGGTGGAAACTGCCCGGGGAGGCACGCTCTTTCTGGATGAAATCGGGGAAATGCCCGTGGAACTGCAGGCCAAGATGTTGCGGTTTTTGCAGGACAAGACCTTTTCCCGGGTAGGGGAAAGTGGTCAGCGAACCAGTGATGTCCGGATTGTGGCAGCCACCAACCGGGATCTGAAATCTGCCATTTCCGGTGGTTCCTTCCGGGAAGACCTGTTTTTCCGGCTCAATGTACTTCCCCTGCGGGTGCCGGCCCTGCGGGAGCGGCCCACGGACATTCCCCTCCTGATGCAGCATTTTTTGGAAATTGCCGATCGTGGCCGACATCATAAAAGATATTTTTCCCGGGAAGTCACCGAGAGGTTTCTGCGGTATTCCTGGCCGGGAAACGTCCGGGAACTGCAGAACGTGATCAAGTATATGGCCATCACGTCTCCATTGTCATCCCTGCATGTGGGATCCATTCCCGCAGACACGCTGGCGGCCATGTCGCCGCAAGGTCCCGTGATGGACGGGAAAAGGCAGGAAACGGTACAATTGCCCGGGGAGGAGGAGGAGGCTTTCCGGATCCGGGATGCACTGGTGCAGGCGGGGGGAAATCGCGGCCGGGCGGCGGCGGCGCTGGGTTTGCACCGGACTACCCTGCATCGCAAGATGATCCGGTACGGGATCCGCCCGTTCAACTAGGTCACGCTCCACAGCAGGACATTCACGTTCCGTGAAGAGTTGTCTTCGACTGCCGATACCTTGGGCTAGAAGAGGGTGGAGTTGGAACTGGAGTGGGGGGTAGGTCAGTGGGTTTCAATGGATTCGGGCTGCTGGCAGACCACGGAGTGGGCTACCACATGGATCCAGGGAGGCAGGTTGCCGATTTCATATTCGGCGAAGAAGGCGTGATACAGATTTTCCTTGACAGGATACTGTCCGGGAGCCACGGTATAGTCTCCGTTCACATCCCGGGGAAGAGGTTCTTCACCCACGTAGAGATGGGTCTCGGACATGGTGAATCCGGGAAGCATCTGGTATTGGACCACCGCCACACCCTGATTGAAAGATACATGGAGGGTTCCCACATGCAGACCCTTGCTGATGTCGCACTGGGCAGCGCCGGCATAGATGTCCATGGTGTGGATACCGTTTTTCAGGGCGCCATTTGTCCATCCCCACCGGGAAAATCCGAATTCGGAGAAGCAGGTAGCCGATTCGCCACGGGCAAAAGCGGTTTCACAAATCAACGGTTCCGGTTCGGGATCCCCGTTTTGCTCACATACAAGTCTCCATCCGAAGTACATTCCCCAGGAGCCACGACGTACCAGACGGGGTCCTTCGCCGAAGGCGGTTTCACCCTGGACGATTTCGCCGTCCACCACCCGCACTACTGCCGCATGGGCCACCAGGAACAAGTCCAGCGGGTTGCATTCTTCCTGGTCGGCGGTCAGGCCGAAAAGGGAAAGGGGCACGTAATGGGAGTATTCATTAACATGGTCCAAAGGACCACTGGCATACGGGAACAGTCCGATCTGGGGATTGCCGCTGGGGGTGGCAGGAAGATCAGTCAGGGAAGTTCCGACCCAGAGATGGGTTTCTTCGAGTTTCCAGTCACCGGTGAGGGAATAGGTGACTTTCATGTATTCGTCTTCAATGGTGGCACACACTGAGCCGATGTTGTGATGTTGTCCTGCAATGAGCGGGACACAGGATTCACCCTGAACAATGACCGGGACCAACTGGATTTCGGGAACCTCCTTGAGGGATGCAGAACATGCGGAAAGGATGAATATGGATGCAAACATGAGGTGTTTCATGGGAATCTCCTTGTCCGTGCCGGGAAAGCGTTTTCGGCACGGTGGCCTTCCATGACGCAACAGTCATGCCAAAACTCGTTTGAGGGAAAAACACTGTTCTTACAGGTTCCGAAAGCCCATTTTTGGAAAAGTGAAGTGTATCAATATGATTCAATATGTATTTTTTTGTATTTTTTTGTAATAATTTTTTGACGCATTTGATACAAACGGCCAAAGGGTACTGGAAGTTCTTCCATTGTTTATGGTTCGGGGAAAGGTAGCGTCGATTTCCCTTGACTTCGAAAACGGTTCCCCGTACAAAACGGCCTCCGGGATGTGGTGATCCGGTACCGGAAAGCCGGTATTTCGCCGGTTCGAATCCACATCCAGTGCGGGCGCGTAGCTCAGTGGGAGAGCACTACCTTGACACGGTAGGGGCCGGCAGTTCAATCCTGCCCGCGCCCACAAGGATTTTTTCTGTTTTTTTGATGGACTATTTCTCAGCCTCATTCCAGCATCATCCAACAATCCAAGGGAAATAGTCATGGAGAACCCCTCATGAGCAATGCACCAGAACTGGAAACCCTGCGCCACAGTTGTGCGCATGTCATGGCCGACGCCGTCAAGACGCTTTTTCCCGAAGCCAAGGTGACCATCGGCCCCTCCATTGAAAACGGCTTTTATTACGATTTCGATGTTCCACGCCCCTTCACGGAAGAAGATCTGGTGAACATCGAATCCCAGATGCGGAAGATCGCCGGGAAGAACCAGCCTTTTTTGCGGGAGGAAATCACCCGGGAAGCCGCCCGCGACCTGTTTGAAAAAATGGGTGAAACCTACAAACTCGAACTTCTGGACGCCATTCCGGAAGGAGAGATTGTCACGCTGTACAGGCATGGGGATTTCGTGGATCTCTGCCGGGGACCCCATGTGGAACATACCGGCAAGATCCGGGCTTTCAAGCTGCTCTCTTCGGCGGGAGCCTACTGGCGTGGTGACGAAAAGAATCCCATGCTTCAGCGTATCTACGGAACAGCGTTTGCTTCCCAGAAGGATCTGGACGCCCACATGGCTTTTCTGGAAGAAGCCAAAAAGCGGGACCACCGGCGCCTGGGCAAGGATCTGGACCTGTTTTCCATCAATGAAACCATTGGTGGCGGGCTGGTGTTGTGGCATCCGAAGGGCGGACGCATCCGCACCATCATGGAGGACTTCTGGCGCCGCCGGCATTTCGAGCATGGGTACGAGGTCGTTTACAGTCCCCATATCGCCCGGGAGGAACTGTGGCACCAGAGCGGTCATCTGGGATTCTACCAGGACTCCATGTTTTCGGGAATGGAGGTGGAGGGTCAGCCATACCTTATCAAGCCGATGAACTGCCCGTACCACATCCAGATTTATCGCAGCACCCTGCGGTCCTACCGGGAACTGCCCTTCAGGTGGGCGGAACTGGGAACTGTGTACCGCTTTGAACGCTCGGGGGTGCTCCATGGACTGTTCCGGGTGCGCGGATTCACCCAGGATGATGCCCACATCTTCTTGCGAAGGGATCAGATGAAGGAGGAACTGACCAGCGTGTTCCATTTCTCCATGAACATGCTCCGTGCCTTCGGATTCACGGACTTCATCTGTCGTCTGGCCACCAAACCCCAGGGCAAGAGTTGCGGGACCGACGACATCTGGGACGAGGCCACCGCGCGGCTCCGGGAGGTTCTGGACGAATGGGGGGGCGAATACGAGATTGACGAAGGCGGCGGAGCCTTCTACGGGCCGAAAATCGACATCGCATTGAAGGACAGCCTGGGAAGGCAGTGGCAGTGTTCCACCATCCAGTTGGACTTCAACCTGCCGGAACGTTTTGACATGACCTTCATCAATGCCTCCAGCGAACGCGAGCGTCCCATCATGGTACACCGTGCCCTTTTGGGTTCCATTGAGCGTTTCTTCGGCATTCTCCTGGAACACCATGCCGGTCGCATGCCCCTGTGGCTGGCCCCGGAACAGTTCCGGGTGGTGACGGTCACCAACGATCAGGACGAATGGGCGGCGGAGGTTGCCAGGGTATTGACGGGTCAGGGATTCCGGGTCACTGCGGACCTGCGGCCGGAAAAACTGAACTTCAAGATCCGGGATGCACAGATGCAGAAAATTCCGGTGATTCTGGTGGTGGGCAAGCGTGAAGTGGAGGAAAATGCTGTAACCTTGCGCACCACGGATGAAAACAACGGAAAAATGATACCCATCGGGGAATTTTTCGGTATTATGGAGCCGCTGGTCCGTTGGCCCGCACTTGTTTGATTATGGTGTAACTGCGCAATTTTGCGTTGATCCGTCACAAAAAGGAGGTGTCGTCATTCGTCCGCATTTCAAACAAACCCGTCCCGAGGAAGCCTTTCGAATCAACCACCGCATCCGTGTCCCCGAGGTTCGGGTCATTGACGAGGATGGTGAACAACTGGGCATCATGAGCACCTATGATGCCATCCGCAAGGCGGAAGAGAAAGGCCTCGAACTGGTGGAGGTCAGCCCCAAGGCCAGTCCGCCGGTCTGCAAGATCATGGATTACGGCAAGTTCAAGTACGAGCGTGCCAAGCAGGAGAAGATCAAAAGGGCGAACGCCACCCAGATCAGCATGAAGGAAGTCAAATTCCGGCCGAAAACCGATGATCATGATCTGGACTTCAAAATCCGCAACATCCGAAAGTTTCTGGAGGATGGAGACAAGATCCGTGTGGTCGTGTCTTTCAGGGGACGTGAAATCGTTCATCCGGAATTTGGTTTCCAGTTGCTGGAAACCATTCTGAAGCAATTGGGAGACGCTGCGGAAGTCGAACAAAAACCCGCCCATGAGGGCCGGGCCGTTTCCATGCTGTTGTCACCCCCTGCCAACCGCAAGATCAAAAAACCTGAAGTTCGTTCCGAAGAGGAACCAAAGGCCTGACCGGATACGCAAAGGAACGTGAACCATGCGTCTGTACCAAAAGAAGATCCCAGTCATAGCCGCTGAAATCGTGAAGCGTCTGACGGTGGAAGAAGACATTGAAACACGCAATCCCACGGAAGTGCAGTTGGACATCGAAAGCGTGATGAACGAGTACATCCGCCTGGAAAAGGAAATCACGGAGAAGGCGCGCGAACACCTCAAGGCGACCGGACTCTCGTTCGAGCATTTCGGTCGTGTCAAGCGTGCCAAGGCGGAGGAGCGTGATTTTGCCCTGGGTGAGGAAGGTATCCGGTACATGAGCAACCAGATGCTCGAAATCCTGATGCAGTCCACCCATGTGGAGGAAATTTATTCAGAGGACAGGGAAATCCGGGCCAAACTGGAGGCCGTACTCCAGAAGTTCATGACCCTGGATGAAGAAATCGACGAGGAGGTCCGCAAGCGTCTGAAAAACCTGGAGGAAGGTTCTTCGGCCTGGGACATTGAGTACAAGTCCATGCTTTTGAAAATGAAGCAGAAATATCAACTGGAATAAACGGAAACAGGATTTTTCCGGCATCCACGAAAGAGCATTGAGCCGTGGCGATCATCCTGACAGTGATGGAAACCCACAAGGGGCGCATTTCCCAGGCGGGGCTTGGTGCACTGGAGGTGGGTCGGCAAGTGGCATCCTCCCGGGGTGCCAGCCTTTATGCTGTCCTTCTTCTTCCTTCCTACGACCGCATGCAGCAGGATCTGGTGGCACAGTTGGCCGCCTGCCGGGCGGACAAGGTCATCCTGGTCACCGGTGTTGCCGAGCCTGCATGCCTGGACACGTGGGTTACCCCCCTGGTGGAAGTCATAGACCGGTTTCCCCCTGTCCTGGTATTGTTCGGGGCTTCCCCCCTTGCCGGCGAGGTGGCACCGTATCTCTGCATTCATCTCAAGGGCATCTATCTGCCCAATTGCACCATCACCGTGCAACCCCAGTTGAAAATCACCCGGGGTCATCCGGGAACCCGTGAAAAAACGGAGTTTTTCGAAGAAGATCTTGAATATTCCGTGGTGGCCCTGGTGCATCACGGTCCCCGGCATCCGGCCACAGGGTCCGGGGATGTCGAGGTGATTGCCATGCTTTCCGGGGAGTCGCCCCTTCTGGATTTGGCTGTGGAGCCTGCAGGGGAGATTCCCTATGCATCGGATACACTGGTGGTTTTGGGAAAATACGCCCTCACCCACCGGGATGCCCTCATCCAGTGGTGCCGTCAGGAGGAATGGATGCTTGTGGGTTTCGACGATGCGGATCAGAAAGTTCTTCCCTGGTGGAAAAATGCGCTTCAGGCCGTACACAAGGTACTTCTGATTGGCTGCAGTTCCAGGGAATTCAGGCTGTGTGAATCCATTCTGTCCAACGAAGCCCGCTGGCTCAGCATCGGCGGGGATCCAATTCCTGAAGGCATCTGGATTCCGCACTTTCGTCAGGTGTGTGGAGATCTGGATTCACTGGTGGAAGAACTGATGGAGCAGGAGTTTTGATGCCACGCCGACTGGTGGTTTTTTTCGAGGGCAGGTTTTCTGATCCGGAACTTTCCATTCCGGCTCATTCCCTTTTTCAGTCTGCTGCATGGCTGGTTGATGAACATGGTTTTGACTGCAGTCTGGTTCTCTGGACGGACTCGAGGCTGGAACGATTGCCGGCTCCCCTTGCCAGGGTGCAAGTTTGCCAACTTCAGGATCTCCCTCCCTCCAACATGGTGTCAACCATAGACATTGCCGGGTTGGCCACGGGTGTGATTGAGCGCTTTGCCCCGGACCTGATTCTGTTTTCCGCAACTCCTGATAACGGGAGCCTTCATTTGCTGGGAGCCGCCTGTGCGTTCCTGCAACCTGCCGATTTTCTTTTCAGCATTGTTTCGTGGTCCCGCCAGAATGAACAGGACATCTTTTGTTCCAGGCCGAGTTACGAGATGTTGTTGCGTTCCCGTCTCGAATTTCCGGCAGTGATTGGAGTCACCTACCACCACGGAGTGCCCGGTTACCCACTGGTTTCTTGCCCCGACCCGGAATCGTTGCCGATGTCCGGACTGGGTATGGAACTGGAATTGCTGCAGATGCGATCGGCGCTCATGCCCGAACCCGTGTCCTTGCTGCATTTTCCGGACAATCAGAATACTGAACTGAAAACCGCTCTGGACTGGTTTGGCAGCGATGAGCAGGTGGACTAGTCTTGCCGTCCTGATCATCCTGTTCGCCGGAGCCTGTGCCCCTCCGAAAAAGAAGGCGGAACTGCCACGACGTGTCCACCCGGAAGATCGGGCGGCTGCAGCCCGCAAATATCTGGAGCGCAGCCAGTCCAAATCGACTCCCCGTCACCGGGCGGCCGAATGGCAGTTGCGGTCGGCAAGGCTCTTTCTGGATTCAGGAGAACGGGAAAAGGCGTTCCCGGTTCTCCAAAAGGTGGCAGCCAACGACAAGGCAGCCCCCCGAACCCGTGCCCGTGCCCTCTGGCTGTATCATTCCCGCAGTGATTCGAAAGATCCCGAAAATTACTGGTCCATCGTGGAACGTTTTCCGGACACGGTGGCCGCCGAGGATGCGCTGGTCCGCGCCATGCTTCTGGAAAAAAAACCGGCATCCCTGGTGATCCGGCGGTGTCTGGAACTGTACCGGAAGAACCGGAGAAGTTTCCTGGCCAGCCTGATTTTGCTGGAATGTGCAAAACTGGCGTGGATTCAACCGGGGGAAAGATGGAAGAAATACGCCATCTCCCTTCTGGATGTTCTGCAAAAGTCCCACCCGGACAGTCCCCGCCGGGATGAAGCCCTCTGGATGGCGGCCAATTACAGCCGCGAGGCAAGGGATTTGCCCCGCGCAATCCGGTTTCTGGAACAATTGCTGAACACGCGTGAAAGTTCCTACATTTTTGGTGAATACAATTCCCAATGGCTTGATGATGCCCAGTTGATGCTGGGAGATCTGCACATGGAGCAGAACCAGGAAAAAAAGGCCATCCGTGCCTGGACGGATCTGGAAAGGCTGTTTCCCCACTCCCGATTGCGGGACCGTGCACAATTGCGCCTTTTGCACCTGCACCGTGACCGTGGAAATTCCACGGCAGCGTGTGCTGCGGCAAGAAAACTGTTGAAGGATCATCCCCGCAGCCGTTTTGCAGGGGAAGCCCGGAATCAGCTTGCCAACTGCAAGGTGGCCCCATAAATTGGCAGTCATGATCCGCGCGGAGCAACTCACCCTTTTTCTCGCCCACCGGCCCGTTCTGGAGGATGTATCCCTGGTGTGCGAACCGGAAAGCACCTGGGGAATCATTGGTCCGCCGGCATCCGGAAAGAGTGTTCTTGTCAAGACCCTTTGTGGACTTTTCAGACCGCAGTCGGGAAGGATATTCATTGACGGAAAAGCGCTGCATGAACTTCGCGAACATCAGCGGGTGACCGTGAGGCGCCGCATCGGCATGTTGTTCCAGAACAATGCGTTGTTCGATTTTTTGCGCGTCTGGGAAAATGTGGCATTTCCCCTTGCCCGGGAGTTTCCGGATATGTCCCGGGAGGAATTGTACGCACGGGCCCAGGACCGGTTAAGGGCGGTTGGACTTTCAGGCAGCGAGGAGAAGTGGCCGGCGGAACTGTCGGGGGGCATGAAGAAACGGGTGGGTATTGCCCGCGCGACCATCGGAAATGCGCCGCTGATCATCTATGATGAACCCACTGCCGGCCTGGACCCGGTCACCACCTCGAAAATTTACGATCTGCTGGGAGAACTGGGGGCTACCCATGCTTCCACCACTGTCGCCATTTCCTCGGATATCTCCGCTTTGCGCAAGTTCGTAAAGAACATCCTGTTCCTGCATCAGGGCCGCATCCGGTACTGTGGTCCGGAAAGCGAACTGAACCAATGTGAAGATCCCGTTGTATACCAGTTCGTGCGCGGACTGCCGGAGGGTCCGCTGTGAAGATCGGTGACATGTTTGCCGGCATCGGGGCGTCCGTGTTGTCCCTGGCCCATGAAGTGGGTGGAATCCTGACATTGCTGTTCAGGGTGTTGTTTTCCCTTTTTCCCCCGCGCTTTGACCGGGATGAAACCTGGAGAAACCTCCACAAGATGGGCGTCAGAAGCGTTCCCATCATTGTCCTGACTGCCTTTTTCACCGGAGGCATCATGGTCATCCAGGCGGCGGTGTTTGTCAAACGGTTTGGTGCCACGTCCCTGGTGGGCTGGGGTGCCGGATACGCCGTTTTCCGTGAGGTGGGTCCCATGCTGCTGGGTCTCATGTTTTCAGGTCGTGTGGGTTCGAACAACACTGCGGAACTGGGAACCATGGTGGTGACCGAACAGATCGACGGGTTAAGGGCGTTGTCCATCGATCCCGTCCGGTACTTGATCGTTCCGCGGGTGTTGAGCATGATCATCATGCTGTTTTTGCTGACAATCCTCGGAAACGTGGTGGCCATTGTCGGAGCAGCCCTGTTCGGACAACTGCTCGCGGATGTCAGCATTGCCGCCTTCTGGGTATCGTTTTCCCAGAATGTCCACATTGCCGACCTGGTGCACGGGCTCATCAAGGCGGCGGTGTTCGGATTCATCGTTGCCCTGACTTCGTGTCACTTCGGAATCACCGTCAAGGGTGGCGCCGTGGGCGTCGGACGGGCGGTCAACAATGCGGTGGTGGCTGCGGCGCTGGGCATTGTGCTCAGCGATTACCTTCTTACATATGCGTTGCCGTAGGGGTGGATGGATGATTCCGGATTTCTTCGCTTCCATCGGTGCCCTGGTTCTGGATCTGTGGGAATCCTTTCTGGAGTTGTTCTCGGTGGCCGGCCGTACGTTTGCGGGTGTTTTCCGTCGCAGGGGAAGGGCCAAAGGCGAGATCGTGAACCAGATGTTCCAGATCGGCAACCGCTCCCTTTTGTTCGTCACCGTGACATTGGGTGCCCTGGGAATGGTGCTGGTGTTTCAGGTATGCCTGCAGATCAACAAGATCACGGGGGATCAAAGTCAGGTGGGGCCGGAATTCATCCGGGGAATGGTGCATGCATTTGTTCCCATCCTGACAGCCATGATGCTGGCCACCCGTGTGGGAGCGGGAATTGCGGCGGAAATCGGCTCAATGACCGTGACCGAGCAGGTGGATGCCCTCAGAATGACAGGGGTGGATCCGGTGGATTTCCTGATTGTGCCGCGTTTTTTGGCGTCCATGGTCATGACCCTTGCGTTGGGGATCTATGCGATGGTGATTGTGGTGGTGGCTGGTGCATTGATGGCTCACGCTGCATTTGACGTGAACTTTTCCGTTTTTTTTGTATTTGACAAGGTGCTGCCGGGAGATCTGGCCATCGGCATGACCAAACTGGTGGTCCATGGGGGGGCCATTCCCATTGTTTCAGGATACTGCGGACTGTCCACCACCGGTGGGTCCGAAGGAGTGGGAACCGCAACGACCCGGGCGGTCATCAATTCCAGTCTGGCAGTCATCCTTCTGGACTTCACCATTTCGGCCATTGGTTTGATGACCGTGCAGGCAGGAGTGTAGGCGTGGGAATCGAATTTGTGGATGTTGTGAAGAAATTTGGAGACAGAACGGTGCTTTCCGGGATCACCATGAAGGTGGAGCCGGGGGAGATTCTCATGGTGGTGGGAACCTCCGGGGTGGGCAAGAGCGTCACCATCAAGCATATCATCGGGTTGTTGTCACCCACATCCGGAGAGATCCGGGTGGATGGCACACGGGTAAATGATCTCTCCGAGAAGGAATTTTTCCGGATCCGCCGACAGGTGGCCATGGTTTTCCAGGCATCTTCGCTGTTCGACAGTCTGACCATTCTTCAGAATGTCATGTTACCCTTGCGCAAGGTGTCCCGCTTTTCCGAAAAGAAGGCGCGCCAGAGGGCACTGGTATTGCTCGCGGAGGTGGGCATGGAGGATTGGGCGGGGGCCATGCCATCCGAAATCGGAGATGGCATGAAGAAACGGGTGGCCATCGCCAGGGCGCTGACACTGGACCCGAAATATGTCCTGTTTGACGAACCCACCACCGGACTGGATCCCGTGAGCGCCCGCCGGGTGGACAGTCTGATAGGACGCCTGGCTGCAGAGCATGGTGTGGGTTGCATTGTTGTTTCCCACGATCTGGAATCGATCTTCAGCATAGGACAACGCATTGCCATGGTGTATCAGGGACGCATCTACAAGGACGGACCGGCATCCGGGTTCCGCGATTCACCGGATCCGATCCTGCGCCAGTTTTTTTCGGGATCCTCCACAGGTCCGATGGAGACCCCCGGTTTCTGATTTTTTCTACTTTTCCGGTTTTTTATCCAGTTGCTTTTGCAGGAGTTGACCAAACAGCCCCAAAGAAGGGGTGGCTGGTTCATCGTATTGTTTTTTCAGTTCATTCCAGGAGGGGGCTTCCGGTTCCCTGGAAGGGGCCTCCGGCGTGTTGACGACTTCGGGTTCCCGGTCCCAGGAAAGGGAAATGCGTTTGGCTTCCACGTCAATGGCATCCACCACGACCGGGATGGTCTCCCCTTCGGTCAGCACCTCTTTCGGGTGACCAATGCGACGTCCGAGTTTCATGTTGGTGATGTGCATGAGCCCGTCAATGCCATCGGACAGGGTGACGAAGGCGCCAAAGGGCGCCAGACGGGATACGCGGCCTTCCATGTGGGTTCCCACCGGAATCCTTTCCAGAACGTTTTCCCAGGGATCCGGTCCCACCTGCTTGAGGCTGAACAGGTGTTTGTTGCGGTTGAAATCCAGTTGCAGGATGCGAACGGAAACGCTTTGCCCGGGGGCCACCAGGGAACGGATGTCCGCAGAGGCGTCCCAGGAAATTTCCGATTTTGGAAGCAGGCCATCAATGCCTCCGATGTCCACAAAGGCGCCAAAATCCAGCACGGAACTGATCGTGCCGGGCACGATCATTCCAACGGCCAAACGCTCCTGCTGTCGTTCCCGTTCCAGTTTCTGCTGTTCCTCTTCGATTTGTCTCCTGGACACGACAATGTTGCGACCCTTTTCCTCGTACTGGCTGATCAGGAAACTGACCCGGGTGCCCACCCAGACGCTGGGGTCACTGCGGCGCAGCGATATCTGTGAATATGGACAGAAGGCACGGACGTTACCTGCCAGCATGACCTCATAGCCGCCCTTGATTTCCTTCTGGACAAACCCCTCCACGGGGATTTGCGCGTGATGGGCATCTTCCAGTTGGGCACTGCCGCCGCCGCCGGAACGACCCAGCCGAACAGTGAAACGGTGCTCGCCGCTGGAACTTTCCAGGAAAAAGGCCTCCACGGTATCCCCTTCTTTTACCTGGAGGGTTCCTTCACCATCCTGGACTTCCCGTACGTCAATGACGCCTTCTCCCTTGCGTCCGGTGTCCACAAAGACCCAATCGCGACCGATTTTCACGATTTTCACCCGTACTTTTTCCCCGGGTTCGAGTCGTTGCAGGACAGGACCACTTTGCGCCATCATATCGGCAAAACTGGGACTGGATTGTTTTCGATCATCCGTCATGATTCATCTCCTGACGTGGGAAAATACCGGATTTTCCCTCCGGTTCCAATGGAAGATTTCCACAATCGCGTTTTTCCCGGCAGATGGCAGGATGAAAATCCATAACACTTGTTACTTGACGTGGGAAGTTCTTCCGCTATTGTATGTGTGGTTCCTGCTTGGACGCAGGCCCATGGAGGTGTTTTCATGAAGGTTTTTTTCTATTCTTGTTTGGTGGTTTTTTCGATGGTTATGGGTTGTGACTCGGAGAGCACGAAAAACAAAAACAACTTGAACAACCAGAATAATCAAAACAATATAAACAATATCAATAACACAAATAACACAAATAACATAAATAATGAAAATAATATTAACAATATTAATAATATAAACAATATCAATAATGGAAATGGTATATATGTGGGTACCGGGAATGTGTTTGACACCGGGAATCTGGAAGTGACCTTTCAGGAGATCAGTGCCGCCCAGTCCGGGTTGCCGGTTCCGGTCCGGCTATGGTTTCCCTCCCAACCGGGGGAATATGCGGTGGTGATTTTCCAGCATGGGTTTCTCATGAGTTCGGCCTGGTACAGCCGGATTTTGTCCCATCTGGCCAGTCATGGATATATTGTTCTGGGTCCACAGATGTATGCAGCTGACGGCATTCCCCTTGGAAAACCGACGTCCGCCGAGGAAGCGGCCAATGCCGCCCAGGTGCGGGCATGGGTGAACACCGGTCTGGGACAGTTCACGGGCCCGGCGGTTCCTTCGGTCGATCATGTGGGGTATGCCGGACACAGTCGCGGCGGAAAGGTGGCATGGCTGGTGCTCAAGGAAAATCCCCAGCTTGCAAAAGCCGTCGCCGGTCTGGATCCCGTGGATGGCACAGGTGGGCCTTTGGGGGGTGAGGCCAGGGTGATTTCCGGTGATTTCAATTTTCCGTTTCCTTCCTATGTTCTGGGTTCAGGACTCGGGCCCCAGAGTTCCGGATTCAATCAGCCCTGTGCTCCGGCCGGAGACAACAGTGTACAGTTCTACGGTGCTTCGGCTGCTCCCGCATGGCATATCATTGCCACGGCATACGGTCACAACGATCTGCTGGATCCCGATGCCTCCTGTGGCATGACCTGCAGCGTTTGTTCGTCCGGTCCCGAACCGGCGTTGTTCCTCAACCTGGTTCAGGGGCATGTCACCGCCTTTTTCCGGGGTTCCCTCCAGGGTGTTGTTGCCTCTTTTGAAACACTTTCCGATATCCAGTCGGCACCTGTGGACATCACTGTGGAAAGCCGCTGACTCTTACTTTTTTCTCTGAAAAATCCGGAATTGGAGTATAACACTTCCGGAAAGGGGGCCATATGCCTGTCTGGTTGTTTGTTACCGTTCTGCTGAATCTGCCATTCCATCCCGTACTGGAAGATCTGGATACCGCCCACAGGGAGGGAAGAATCTCGCTTCTCGAAAAAATCGAGGTGATGGAGAACGCCGTCAAGAGTCCACACATGGTTACGGAACCCTGGCGCTCCCGGTTGCAGGAGTATCCGGCGCATCCGGACTGGATGACTTCCTGGTTGGTCACCGCCTGGCAACTGCGTCAGCGCAACAATCTTCTGCCGGTGGCCAATTATCCCATGGAACTGCCCTACCATCTGGATTCCGAGATAGTCCCCGTGCGGGTGTATTACCCCAATACGAATCTGGCCCCCCTGGCCCGGGCGACACTTGCCGCCGCAGAATATTCATGGATCACCATCATTGACGATTTCGGGTATTATGAGCCTCCTTTGACCACACCGGAAGGACGATACCGCATTTACATTGGCGACACGGGTTTTGGTGCCGGTGGATACTGTGCCCCCATTTCCACCTACGAAGCCACTCCCTGGGATGACTGCGTCAGTTACGTGGTGGTGGATCAACGAAGCCCCCGCTGGTATGTGGATTCCCTGGTGGCCCATGAGTTGAACCATGCCACCCAGGCGGCCATGGACTGCATGGAACCAGTATCCTGGTGGGAAAACACTGCCACCTACATGAAGTTTGCAGTGTATCCTGACAGCATTTCCTATGTCCGGTATTATCTGGAAAGTTTCCAGTCACTGCCCTATTGGAGCATTGCCGGTGGGGATCAGTCCTCCATGTACTGGTATGGCGGTTTTCTGTGGGCCTACTTTCTGGCGGAACAATATGGAGGTCCCGGCCGGGAAGGTGCGGTGTTCACCCGGGAGATCTGGGAGCATTCCATGCAGGAAACAGGCAATACCAACAATTCCCCCCACTACATGGAAGCCCTGGAAGGATTGCTGGTGGACAGGGGATTGGGAAATCTCGTGGAGGCCATCCAGGATTTTTCCCGTGCCCGCTGGTTTGTCGGTCAGAATGCCGTTTCGGCTTACGAGATTTTTCCCGGTGCCCGGAACCTGACTCCGCCACCTCCCCTGACCGACACACTGACCATTGATCTGCCCCAGACGCTGACCCCCATCAAGACAGTCTGGCCACGTCCCTGGGGGGTCAACTACTTTCGACTCCGGGCACCTTCGACCTATCGCCGGAATACCACGGTCGAAGTCACGGGGGAAGGGCGATGGGCCTTGCAGGTGGTTTCCCTTTCCGGAGAAAGCCGGACCCTGAAATCGGATGTGGGTGAAGGGGGTGCCCTTTTGACCCTGGATCCGGAAGACGAGATGCTGCTCATCGTGCTGCATGTGGCATCTGATAAATTCGTTCCGGGACTCAATCCCCGGGAAGGAACCTCTTATGAATTGCAGGTCCGTTCCACGGTACCGCTCCCGAAGGTAAGTGCGGTTTCGCCTTCTTCCATCCGGCAGGGATCCAGTGCGGTCATTCAGGTGTACGGAGCTCATTTCCAGGAAGGGGCTTCGGCATCTTTCGTGCCAGGGAACATGCTGGAAGTCAGGGATGTGCTGCATGATTCGGATGGCCAGTTGAAAATACAGGTCTCCGTTGATTCCAGTGCCCTGCTGGGGGACTACAAACTGGTGGTGGTCAACCCGGACGGGGGTACCACGGGTTTTGACCGTGCAGTGTATGTCATCGAAGGCGAGAAGAAGACCCGGGACGGAGGATGCAGCACGGGTACGCATCCCGCCGGTCCTTCCATCCTGTTCCTGTTTTTCCTGCTTGCCTTTTTCCGGCGCCTGATCCGGTTTTCCTGATGGGCATGACATTCTTTCCTGTTCACCCCGTTCCTTTGGACTTCCTTTCCAGGGAAAACGAAAACCGTGGCAGGATGGTTGCGGCATTGAATCAACTGGAGGAAATTTCCCGGGCATTTGCCCGGGCCCAGGTGGACTGGGTGCTGGTCAAGGGCGTCGGTCTGGCGTTGTCCGAATACGACAATCCCTTTGTGCGACCCTTTTGCGATCTTGACATCTTCGTTTTGCCGGCCCATTTTGGCCGGGCCGTTCAGGCCTTGCTCGCAACCGGGTACCGAACCGGGGCCCACCCGGATGAATCCCTGGTGCACTGGACCTTTACGAAACCGCAAACCATTCCGGTGGAACTGCATTACCGGTTTTCCCGGGAATCCACCCATCCCGCAACGGTGTTGCAGGCGTTCATCGATCATCGCGTGGTTCTGGAGGGATGTGATTTCGAAGCCCATGTTCCCTGTCCCGCACACCATCTCGCCTATGTGTTGCTGCACGCTTACAATCATGGCTGGCAGTTGTCCGGATTCTGGGTGAAAGACGTGTATTATCTGATTCGCAACCATCCGGAGATCGGGCCAAAGGCCATGGAGTTCTTTCCGGAACCGTCTCCGGTGGGTCTCAGTATGGAATTGGCAATGCGGTATATGCCGGAACTCGAAACCCTGGTGATGATTCCCCGCAGACAGGCCGACCGGCTTTGGTCCCTTGCAGTGGCTTCCCTTTTGCACCGGGGACGAATGGGCAAGGTGTCTTCAGGGGCATTGCGGGTATGGACATCTTCCAATCCCGTTCTCACCTTTTTGTCCATGCTGGTTCGGGTGAACCGGTCATGAAAGCGCCTGCTTTTCCTCCCAATGAAGCAGAACGCCTGCAGGAACTGCTTGGTTTCGACATTCTGGATACACCGCCAGAAACGGAATTTGACGATCTGACGGCATTGGCTGCCGCCATGTTGAATGTACCGACAGCACTGGTTTCCCTGGTGGATTCCGAAAGGCAGTGGTTCAAGTCCCATCGGGGCCTGGATGTCCGGGAAACACCCCGGGATATTTCCTTTTGTGGGCATGTGGTAGCCGATGGTCGCCCCCTGGTGGTTCCCGATGCGGAAAAGGATGACCGGTTTTCCGACAATCCTCTGGTGAAGGGAAAACCTCCCGTGCGCTTTTACGCGGGGATGCCCCTGGTGACATCCGGCGGGCTCACCATGGGAACCCTTTGCGTGGTGGACCACCGACCCCGTTCGGTGACGCCGGAACAACTGGACCTGCTGGAAAAACTGGCCCGGCTGACCATGAACCAGATGGAACTCAGGCGGATGGTCCGGATTCTCGCCAAACGGGAAAATACCCTGCAGGAACGGTTCCGGTACCTGTTGCAGGTGCTCGATGTCCTGGAAACGGGCATTCTGGTGGTGGATCCTTCCGGCATCATGACGTTTGCCGGTGACAGGCTCCTTCGTCAACTGGGCCTGGAGGGTCATGAATGGAATGGTCTGCCGGTTTCAAACCTTCCCCTTGAGCCGCAACTGGATGTGAATGAATGGAAGGTCAAACCGGATGGGCATTTACGAAAGAAGGTGGTGACCACCCTGGGTCTGCCGGTGAAGCGTCATCTGGAGGTGTCGGTGCAACCGGTTCCGGATGGTCCGGAGACACTCTGGCTTTTCCATGACGTGACGGAATTGCGCCTTCATGAAGCGGATCCGCTTCAGGGAGGTTCCTGGCTTTTGGGCAATTCGGATGCCATCTGGCGGATACGCCAACAGGTGCTGGACATAGGCAGGGGACACTGGCCGGTTCTGATCGAGGGAGAAACCGGCACGGGAAAGGAACTGGCGGCCCGGGCCGTGCATGAACACAGCCCCCGGAAGGGCAAGGCCTTTTTGGCCATCAATTGTGCGGGTTTGACGGAATCCATCCTGGGCAGTCAGTTGTTTGGTCACAAGAAGGGTTCTTTCACGGGGGCCACGGCCGACCAGAAGGGGCTGTTTGAAAGTGCCCACGGGGGAACGCTTTTTCTGGATGAAGTCGGCGACACGCCCCTTTCGATTCAGGCACACCTTCTCCGTGTCCTGGAAACCGGCGAAATCCTCCCGGTGGGGGAGACCAGGCCCCGTCGTGTGGATGTGCGTGTGGTGGCCGCGACCCACCGGGATTTGTCCGCCCATGTTTCCGGGGGCAGTTTCCGGGAGGATCTGCTCTACAGGCTGCGGGTGGGTCGCATCCGGATGCCTGCATTGCGGGATCGCAAGACAGACATTCCCCTGTTGTTCAACTATTTCATGGAGCAGGCATGTCGCGCCATCGCCCGGCCGTTGTTGCGAACCAGGGCGGAAGTCTGGACGGTTCTGGCAGAGCATCCTTGGCCGGGTAATGTGCGTGAACTCAAGCATATGGTGGATTATCTGGTCATTCACTGCAAGGGAAACCACGTGAATCCGGAAGATTTGCCCCCCGAGATGGGAAGGGCTACCGAATCCGTTGGCCGGAATCAATGGCAGTTCGGACGGCAGGAGATTCTGGAGGCCTTGCGGCAGGTGCGGGGAAATCGTTCCAAAGCCGCCAAAATTCTCGGGATCAGTCGTGCCACACTGTATCGTCGCCTGGGCGAACTGGATATCCGGTAAGATGATTTCCTGAAGGGGGTTCACACCTTGAAGGTGTGGGGCACCACCATCAACCCATGATTACCATCAAGACGTCTGTCAACACCACATCAAAGAAGAGAATGGACACGGAGGACCAGACGACCGCACGGGTGGTGGCCCTCCCAACCCCGGCAGCGCCGCCTTCGGCCGTGTAGCCCTGATAGCAGGAGATGGTGGAAAAAACGAGCCCGAAGACGGTGGCCTTGATGAGACCCTCCACAATGTCCCGAGCGTCAATGTACCAATAGATGTTGTGCCAGAAGGGTCCACTGTCAACCCCCATGAGGTCGGTGGCCACAAAGGATGCCCCCATGATGCCCACCAGGTTGAAAACCATGGTCAAAAGGGGCAACATCAGGACTCCTGCCACAATACGGGGGGTCACCAGATACTGGATGGGGCTGACAGCCATGGTATGCATGGCGTCAATCTGTTCGGTGATGCGCATGGACCCCAGTTCGGTGGCCATGGCCGAACCGGCCCGGGCAGTGACCATGAGTGCAGTCAGTACGGGTGCCAGTTCCCGGGAAAGGGAAAGTGCCACGGTCACACCGATGAAGGCTTCCGCCTGGAACATCTTGAAGGTGTAGACGGTCTGCAGGCTGAAGGCGGCACCGGTAAAGGATGCCACCAGTGCCACGATGCCGATAGAGCCTAGTCCAATGAAATCCATGGCCTGTACGAAATTCCGCCAGCGCCAGGGACGGCGGAACAGCCAGGCAATCGCATTTGCCAGCAACATCAAAACTTTGCCAAGTTGGGTGAAAAAGGCAAGAACCGGGGAAAAGAATCCGTCCGATGCCCGGATCAGGAAGTTCCAGACGTGACCCATGCCATCACTCCGCCAGAAGTCCGCGTATGCGAAGTTCCATGATAGCCATGCGCACCAGATGTTTTTCGCTGGCAGTGGCATCCAGGGTGACCAGGGAAGAACCGAAGGTGGAAGCGATTTCGCGGTATCTTCTGGAGACCTTTTCCTGGAATTCTGCGTGTTCCAGGTTTTCCCGGGGTCCATGGCGGTGTCTCAGGCGATCCTGGGCAACGGTATAGGGCAGATCCAGAAAGAATGTGACGGAAGGCAAAGGCGCCCGGGCGTTGAGGGTGGACACCCATGCCACATCTTCGTCAATGCCCTGGTAGGCCAAAGAAGAAAGCACGTAGCGGTCGCTGACGACCCAGTTTCCCCTCTCCAGTTCAGGAAGGATCTCGTGAAGCCAGTGATCCCGGCGGTCTGCGGCGAACAACAGTGCGTAGATGGCAGGATCGGGAATGGTATGGGATTTGAGCAACTCACGCAGAAGTTTTCCGATGACACCGGAGGTGGGCTCCATGGTACGGTGGGCCGAAATGCCCATCTGGGCGAGTTGGGCCGTCAGGTTGCCAGTGAACGTGGTTGTGCCGGCCCCGTCAATGCCTTCCACGGCGATGAAAATACCTCGGGATTTTTTGGATTCAGACATGTTTCACCTGATGAAGAACCGCAGATCCAGGCCGACAATGGTGGAACGCAAACCCTGGATTTCCTGCTGTACGGAAAATTCCACGGAACTTTTCTGGGTGATGTACCCCATGCCCCCGCTCACGAACTTCTGGTCCGTGAACTCCCGTATGCCTCCCCCGCCCCGGATCACGATTCCCTGTTGGAACAGGTATTCGGCCCCACCCCGATACCACGGTTTTTTCCCTTCCATCAGGACATTGGCTTCCATCAGGAACCGGTTGTTGAAAAAACGGGTGGCCAGACCGGCACCAAACGTGTACGGACGCTCCTCCGAGTGGTCCGTGAGCAGATCATAGGCAACTGCCCCCACCTGGAACATGTCACTGATCTTGACGATGACCCCGACATCCAGGGTGAATTTTTTTTCCTTGATGTCACCTTCGGGCAGTTTTGTATGCTGGTAGTTGAACCAGTGACCATGCACCCCGACGGCCAGATAGTCCGTGAATTTCAGGGACAGGGCCAAACCTGTCCTCATGATCTTTTCCTTCGAGGTTTCCCCGGTGAGTTCATCTTCCGGCTCGGAATGCACATAGGAAGTGAAAAGGCCGGCAGCCAGCCTCTCGTTTTTGTATGAATCCACCAGGGCGGTCAGTCCGGCGTGGCCGGAAGGCTTTGTCTGGTACCGGTAATAATTTTCCCAGATGTAAGAGCGCACCAGGGACATGGCGGCCGGATTCGCGATCAGTGCATCGGAGCCGGTTCCCGAAGCGATGACTGCTCCGCCTAGTCCCAGTCCCCGGGCACCCATGGGTTCGAGCCAGGGTTCATAGGCCCCGGCCCGTGCCGGCCAGAGACACAGACAGGCGGCAACAACCGGAAACAAACAGGCAATCCATTTGGGCACAACTGGAAATTTCATGAAAAACCCCCCGAAAGAATCCGCCCCAACAAAGCATGAATTTGTCCGGAACGCAACTTTCGCCCCCCCATTCACCTGACCTGCGGGGTGTCAGAACTTGAGTTTGAACGGAGATACCTGACCCTTGGCCCGTTTGCGGATCTGGGCCTTGAGTTCATAATATCGCTCGGAAACCTGAATCAGCCGTTCGGTGCGTCGCACCAGTTCCGCCTTCAACAATTCACGTTCACGAGCTTCCCGTTCCAGCATTTCCTGGTATTTGATCTGCACCATGGCTTCGTCCGTGACGTTGCGCATGATCACCAGGGCTCCTTCCAGATTCTGGGCTTCGTCCAGGAGAGGGATTGCACTCAGGATGAACCGGAATTCCTCGGCGGTTTCCAGGATGGCTGCCACCACTTCGTCAAAGCGGACCTGCCTGTTCTGGGTGATGGCTTCGGCCACGATGTTCACCGGCATGGCCAATACCTCGGGCAGGGTCAGACCCTTGAGTTTGCGGGCCACGTTACGCGGGAACAGCGAAAAGAACACGCGGTTGTAGTCGGTGATGACACCGCTGGCATCGGTGATGCACCACGCATCGATCACCACGTCCTTGATTTGCGAAAAGGCATGGGTCTGGCTCATGCCCATAAGTTATGTGAGAATCTTGCATGGTGTCAATCCCATTTTTCCTTTTTTTGGCAACTTTCATGTCACCTTGAAATTCTTTTTTGAAAATCACATTTTCTGTGTTAGTTTGGGCACGCCTGATGTGTGACTGGGTACTTCTGGACGAACCGTGGAGGTTCTTCGCGGCCCGGGCATGGCATTTCGGGGAAAGAACATGAAAAATCCGATTCCAATGCAAGGAGCTGAAGGATGAAAGTACTGTTCTGGGGTGTACGAGGTTCCATTCCAGTTCCCGGTCCCCTGACGCAGCGCTACGGTGGAAACACATCCTGCATCCAGGTGGATGTCGGAGCTCCCGTCATCATCCTGGATTCGGGTACGGGGATTCGCCGGCTCGGTCAGAAACTGGCCGTGCAGGGAAACCTGGACATCCATATCTTCATTTCCCATGCCCATTGGGATCACATCCAGGGGCTTCCGTTTTTCGATCCCCTGTACCAGGCCGGAAACCGGGTGACCTTTTATTCCCGCCACCGTGACGAGTTTTGCCTGAAGGACGTCATTCACAAGGTGATTGAGGATCCCTATTTTCCCCTTTCCCACGAAGACTGGAAGGCGACCGTGCAGTTCGTTGAATTGCAGGACGGAGCTTCTGTTCCCCTGGGGCCGGAACTGGAGGTTTTCTCGAGCCGGTTGAACCACCCCCTGATTGCCAATGCCTACCGGGTGCAGCACCGGGATAAAAGTGTGGTCTATGTGACGGACACAGCTCCGTTCGAACACATGATCCTGGACCGTGAATTCATTGCGAAGGCCCCGGACCTGACGGTCCCGGTGGATCCGGATGTGGGGGAACAACTGGCTGCAATGCGGGATTCCCTCCTGAAGTTGTGCCAAAGCGCGGACGTGGTCATTTACGATACCATGTTCACCGACGAGGAATACCAGCGCAATCCGCACTGGGGACATTCGGCGGCCTCCCATGCCGTGGAAGTGTGTCAAAAAGCCGGTGCCAAACATCTGGTCATTTTTCACCATGCTCCAGAACGTACGGATGACCAGATGGATCAATTGATGGAGCAGATTGTGCAGAAGTTCCGTACGGATTCACTGGAGATCAGCCCGGCCGTCGAGGGCCGTGAAATCATAGTGGAGTAAGGCCGGTTTTTGGCCGGTACCCGAGGTTTGCATGCAGATCACGTTCTGGGGCGTTCGAGCGCTCGTTCCTTCACCGGGAGAACAGACGACATTGGTCGGCGGAAATACCCTGTGCGTAACCGTGCAGGGGGAGAACGGGGAAACGCTGGCCATTGATGCCGGCACCGGTATCACCACATGGGGCCGCAACCTGATGGCGGGGGTTTTTGGCAAGGGTCAGGGGGAACTGGACCTTTTCATCACCCATCCCCATTATGACCATATCCAGGGCTTTCCCTTCTTCATTCCCGCATTCATCCCCGGAAACACCATACGCCTGTATGGAAGCCGGTTTTGCAAGCGGACCATGGAGCAGGTGCTCGAAAGCCAGATGAACCCCATTTTTTCCCCGATCCAGAGTTTGAAAAACCTGAATTCCAACCTGGTGTTTTCGGATATTACACCGGGTTCCCGGTTTTCCATTGGCGGTTTGGGTGTGATGATCGAACAACTTCCGCACATGACCGAGCAGGCCACTGGCGTTCGTTTGTGCAAGGAAAACCGCAGCATTGTTTTCGCGCCCGATGTCAACTACCCCGAAGGGGAGATATCCCCGGAGGTCATCCGGTTTTATTCCGGTGCCGATGTGTTGGTTCATGACGTGCGCAGCCATTTGCCCGGTTCCGAACGAAGGCATGTACGGGAAGCATTTTCGGCTATGGATGCCCTGCGGGCGGCCGAGGCGGCAGGCGTGGAAAAACTGGTTCTCACCCATTACCATTTCGATTCCACGGATGCGGAACTCGAGGCCCTGGTGGATTCCCTGCGCGGCCGTTCATCCATGGAAGTCGAACTGGCCCGCGAAGGCATGACACTCTGGTTATAGGACAGGAAAAAAAGGGGATCAGGCGAGATCAGTCAAAATGCCGCAAAGGGCGCGGTAGAAACGCTCGGTCGAGGGAATGCTCACTTTTTCCTCGGGGCTGTGGGCCCCATGGATTTCGGGTCCGAAACTGATCATCTTGATGCCGGGGAACTTCTCGCCGATGATGCCGCATTCCAGACCTGCGTGAATGGCCTTGATTTCCGGTGTGCGGCCAAAGACGCGCTCAAACACGCTGCGGGCCGATGCCAGCAACGGGCTGTCCATGTCGGGCTGCCAGGCAGGGTATCCATCCCCGAGTTCCGCATGGGCGCCCACCCGGGCGGCTGCGATGGCGATGGTTTCCTGAATCTCCGGGATGACCGGTTGCACACTGGACCGGCAGGAAAGATGTACTACCAGTTTGTCCCCTTCGGTCTTGACGGTGGCCAGGTTGCAGGAACTTTCCACCAGGTTCGGCAAATCCTGACTCATGGTCAGTGTGCCGTTGGGGGCCAGCAGCATGAAGTCCACCAGGCCGGCAGATACTTCAGGCTTCCAGACCATGCCGGAGGCTTCGCCCTTGTTCACGCATTCGAGGGTCATGTTCTTGTCCCGCTTGCCGTATTCGGCACGCATGTCTTCGAAGCGCATTTCAAACCATTCCTGCGTCCGGGAAGCATCGCCCTTGTCCACGATGACCACGGCCGTGGCTTCCCGCGGGATGGCGTTGTGGGCTGAACCACCGAACAGGTTCTGGAGGTGACAGGCAATTCCCTGTTTTTCCAGGTTTTTGAGCATGCGGGCGAGCATGCGCAGCGCGTTGGCGCGGTTTTCAATGATATTCAGCCCGGAGTGTCCGCCCCGCAGACCCTTTACGGTGATGTCAAACCGCACGCTGTTGGCGGGTACCGGATTCTGTGCGATGTCGAAGAAAGCCTTCACGTCGGCGCCGCCGGCGCAGCCCACGTAAATCGCTCCGTCCTCTTCGGAATCCAGGTTCAGCATCATGCGTCCCTTGAGGAATTCCGTCTTGAGGTTGAATGCTCCGGTCATGCCGGTTTCCTCATCCACCGTGGCCAGGATTTCCAGGGGTCCGTGCACCACATCCGGATCGTCCAGAATGGCCAGTGCAGCGGCAAGACCAATGCCGTTGTCGGCGCCCAGTGTGGTGCCGGTGGCAGAAAGCCATTCACCGTTGACCTGCAGTTTCAGCGGATCCTTCGCGAAGTCATGGGTGGAGTCGGCGTTCTGTTCGCAGACCATGTCCATGTGTCCCTGCAGGATCACCACCGGGGCGTTTTCGTGGCCGGCGGTGGCGGGGACGCACAGCACGATGTTGCCGACCTCATCCTTTTTCACTTCCACATTGTGGTCGCGCCCGACCTTCTCGAGCCATGCGATGATGGCGGCTTCGTTTTTGGACTTGTGGGGGATGGCGGCCATCTGGGAAAAGTAGTTCCACAGGGCCTGGGGTTTCAAACCGGAAGTCACGTCGCTCATAGATTCTCTCCTTCAATGGGGTTGGATTGGATCCAGGGATCCGGATAGGGTTGAAGTCATGGTGAGGGTACCATACTGATTCTGGGGTCAAATGTAAACAGTTCCAGGGCAACTGCAAGTTCGTTGGTGTCCGGATGCCTGCCACCGTATGCGGCCAGGTTTCCCGAAGGAAGCATGAACACCTGGGGATGTTTTCTGGAAATTGCCCCCGTGATGTCCAGGCGTTCCCCGAGGGATATGCCCGTTTCGGTGGCATTCATTTCCCAGCATGCAGACTGGATGGACAGATCTTCCATGTTCACGCCGCCCACAGCCACCAGCAGTTTTCCAACCTGGAAAAACCGTCCGTCACACCGTTGGGGTCCTCCTGGCAGGGGGGTCACGGTCTTTGCCCGCATGTGTACGTCAAACCATTCGGCCACGCAATGTCCTTCGGAATCCCTGCCCGCTATGGCAAGCATCCTCTCATCGCCTGCAGGAACAAGGTGCCACCCCGAGCGTTCGGGAAGTTCCGGCATGTCCTCGGTCACCAAAAGCGGGGTCAGTCCCAGCGGACCGGTTTCCACTGTCGCCGTGAGGAACAATCGGGATTCCGGAATAATGATCCTGTATGCGGTGTCATGCAGCCGGGTGGCCATGGCGGATACCCCTGCAGGCAGGGTCAGTTCGCTGCGGGATGTCCGGATGGTGGTGGTGGAGGTCTGGATGGAATAATATACGAAGACCCAAGTGATCGGCGCGGGGGACTGGTCTTCCGTTTCACCGGACAGCAGCAAGAATGCAGTCAAGAGATATTCATTTGTGGAGGAATCGAAAAGACTGTCAAAAGGACCGATTTCCACGGTCCGGACAAATGCGGCTGGAACCGGAGCCTGGTCCGGCGGCAACGTGATGACGTGGCTTCCGGGAGCCTGTACGGAGGAAGTCGTGTAGTACAGCATGGTTCCGGAGATGCGGTTGTTTTCCGTTTGGCCCCCATACAACAGGAAATTGCCGTTCCCCAGTTCCATGATCCCGGCGCCTGAAAGGGGCAGACTCAGGGGAGGCTGGGGGATCAGGGCCAAAATGTACGGGTCGTAATACCAGACTTCGTCCGAAGGCAGACCTTCGAGGTTTTTCCCCCCGAAGAGCAGGGTACCCACATTGGTGGAAAGATCCCGGGGACCCGGGGCATGCAATGGTGCCACTGACGCATGCTCCGGGGGAGCCTCGAAAAAGGTGTCCACCACGCCGGCGCTCTGGAGCCGTCCCAAATGGACTCCCAGTCTCACGGCGGCATCCACTGCGGTGAATCGGGGAGAGAAACCCGCCGCCACCATGAGGTTGTCGGCGTTGTAACCTTTCAGGACGAGCCGTCCTGTCTCCCCTTCCTGCAGTTTGAACTTCACATCAAACGGGCAACCGGAGTCACTGCATTGCACGGTGCGGGTAATGCCACTGAGTGTCACTTCCAGTGTGTGGATGTCTTCAAACGGATTGTTGTCCGCAGCGGTGATGACATCGAATTTCAGTTGCCAGGTTTCGCTGCAGGAGACGAAAAGTCCCGGCAGGAAAAGACACCAGACCAGGAACCGGACTTGCCGGTTGCGGAGTAAAAGGGGCCATGACGGAGGGGGAGCGCAAGTCATGTTCATTTCATATCATCCACATTCGTATCAAAAAAACGATCATAATGATGCTCAGAACGAATGAGAGTACGGCAAAATTCCTCTGTTCGATCCTCGCAAACCGGGCATGCCACAGCCGGAAGATTTCCTCCCGGCGTTCGCAGGTGCCCGGCTCGTCCACGTTCTGGCCGAGTCCGAGTTGCAGCAGCGTGGCCCGGTGGGCCCGCATCATGTCCTGGAGGGATCCGGAACGTTTCTGTGAAACATACAGATCCTGATGGATGTTTCCTCCCACGCGCTTGGTGATCAGGAACAGGGTGTCCGGCAACCAGGTGGTCAGGTACAGTCCGGTGGGAACCTGTTTACGGGGGGAGAAGAAGGCCTGTTCCGGAACATCCGCATATACACCCTCAGAGTGATGAAATACGAAAAAGCCCCGGTTTTCCAGAAGGGGAATTCTTTCCCGCCTGAATCCGACGGGTTTAAAACCCGCCTGTTCCAGCATTTTTTTCCAGAGACCTTCGGGGGGCCGTTCCTGGGGAAGCAAGGCGTGCCGCACACGTCCGGGCAGGGCAAAACGCCACAAAAGAGCCAGATGCGGCCGTAAAAGCCACACGAAAAGACCTGTCACCACCAGGCGCAGAAGATCCACAACGGTCATGGCAGAGTGAATACCATGAAGTCCCCCGAAATACAACGACCCCTTGAGGATCATGCAGGGCAATCGAGTTCTGTTTTTTCTGGACAAGGGCCCAAAAGTCTGATCCCGTTGTTTCTGCCGTGAACACCGAAAGTGGTAAGCAGTCGAGGATCTCCCGGAAAAGTACGGTTCCTTAAGGTACCTTGACCCTCACCTTCAATCTCAGTTGAACTGGGAAAAATGTGAACTCTATTGCCCTGGTGGATCATGCGGGGCTTTTTAAAAACAGTTGACGCGGAAAACCCGCCAGGCGAAAGGACGGACCTATTTTACTTGATGCAGATGCACGTCCCGCTGGGGGAAGGGGATTTCGATGCCTTCGGCGTCCAGGCGGTCCTTGATGGCGACGAGCACCTCGGCCCGGACAGTCCAGTAGTCGGCGACATTCACCCAAGGGCGGACCACGAAGTTCAGGGAACTGTCAGCCAGTTCGCTCAATGCTACCACGGGTTCGGGTTCCTCCAGAATCTTCGGGTTTTTCTTCAGTTCATCCAGCATGACCTGCTGGGCTTTTTGAAGGTTGGCACCATAGGAAACGCCCACCACCAGGTCAATTCGGCGGGTACCCAGGGAGGTGTAGTTGATGATGGTGTCGGCCATGATCTTGCCATTGGGAATGATGATGTGCCGGTTGTCCGGGGAGGTCAACTCGCACACCAGGATTCCGATGGTGTCCACGACACCGATCTGACCGCTGGCTTCGATGACATCACCCACCTTGAAGGGGCGAAAGAGCATGATGAGCACTCCGGCCGAAAAATTGGCCAAAGAACCCTGAAGGGCAAAACCGATGGCCAGGGTGGCTGCACCGAGGATGGCCACAAACGAGGTGGTTTCAATGCCGAGTTTGCTGAGTATGGCCAGAAAGACGAACACATTGACCGCCACGTGGATGAGGTTGCGCAAAAAACGGGTGACGGTGGTGTCGATTTTGGTCTTCTTGAACAACCTGTCCAGAATGCTGTCGATGATGCGCAACGCAATCTTGCCACCAATGTAGATGATGACGACGGCCAGAATGCGCAGGCTCAGTGCGGTGATATGGGGTTGATAACTGTACCAGAGTTTTTCAAAGTTCATGTAGAAACCTCCAAAAAAAAATAGGTTGTTCAAAACGCTACACGAAAAACAGGAATTGACAAGAGGAAAAAACGGAAATACATTTCCATTATCTTTGACGGGCTATGTTTAATCATATATTGAAAGGATGCCCCATGAAACAAATACTCATATTGCTATTCGTGTTTTTCGGTTCCGGCAGGGTCTGGGCGGATACGTCCAAACCGGGAGAAAAACATGATCCTGACCATAAAGAACACGCCGATCCGCCGGAAAAGGGGGAGAAAGCCGAAAAGCCCGGTGAATCCGGGTCACCCGAAGCCAGGGAACTGAAACAACTGAACTTTGTTTATACTTCCGACCTGTACGGTCGGTTTTTTACCCCGGATTGCACGGGGAAAAATCCCCGGTCCTACCTGCTTTCCATGGTGGAACAGGTGGACAGGATCCGGCAGCAACTGGACCAGGAGGGAAAACCCCTGGCCATGATAGGTGGTGGAAACCTGTTTTCACCCGATGCCATGGGACTTTACCTGCTGGAAAACCTTTCCGGAGCGGTGTTTGTTGCGTCCAATTACAAGAAAATGGGTATGGTGGTCAATGCCTGGGGTCCCCAGGATTTTCTGGCTACGGACGGGGTTCTGGAAATGGCTTCGCGCATGTTTTTCCGGCAGGAGATTCCCTTGCTGGCCACCAACATCGAGTGCGAAAAGGGAAAGGAAAAGGCCTGTGCAGAGCGCATCCGGACACATCACATTTTCGAAATGGATGGGGTGAAAATCGGGATTGTGGCCCTGTTTCCCGAAAACCACACCGCCCGCCTGCCCAAAGCCTCCCGGGAACTTTTCAAGTTCACAGCTCCCGCCAAGGCCTACAAGGAATCCCACGAAAAACTCGTCAAAGAGGGTGTGCACCTGATCTTCCTCGTTTCCCACCTGGACACGGAGATCACCTATCCGGCCCAGGTGCTGTCTTTTTTGCGGGGTCTGGATGTTCCCGAACCCCATGTGGTATTCGCTTCCCAGAGCCAGTCCCCGAATGTGGTCAAACTGGGATTCATCAGCCTGATCAAGCGCAACCACGGATCCCTGATTGTGGGGTCCTCCCGTTTCGGACGCAGCATCACAAGGTTGCGGCTGGCGCTTGCGCCCAAAGAGGGCGGCGGTTTTGATGTGAACGCTTCCGAAAGTGAAGCCATGGATGTGCCTGTCACGGTGGAAAACCTTACCGAAGCCGATCCGGGTACCCTGTATGTTTCGAAATTCTGCGAGGCATTCAATGTTCCCCTCGGCAAGAACATCATCGACGGATCCATGGATCTGGACAGTTTCCTCGGATACATTCTGGGCATCATGCGGGCATCGGAGCGGGCCGAACTGGCGGTGATCAACCGGGATATCCTCATGCAATACGACTTTCCGGTCACCGGAACGGTTACCAGGGAAATGATCGCACGACTGATCCGCAGTGATTCCGGGATTGTGACACTGCATTTGAAGGGCAAGGACATCAAGGGTTTGCTGGGGGCGTATGCCGACAAGAAGGACGGAGCCCTCAAAGTGCTGGGTCTGGAGGCGAAAAAAGGGGGCGGATTCACCATCAACCAGCGGGACATTGAAGACGAATTGCACTACAAGGTGGTCAGCACCCAGTATGTCATGTCCGGCGGCGGCGGCATTCTGACTCCCCGTACCGACTTTTCAACCCTGGAAAAAGGGGTCCGGCAGTTGGTGATCGGGTTTTTCCAGAACCGCAACGAGGAAAGCCGCAAACTGGATTTTGCCTCGGATTTTCCGGATCTATGGAAGAATTATGTGTGGAACGGTGGAGGAAATGTCGGCATCACCTTTGGGCATTCGAGCATCTACCAGTCGGGTCTGTATGAAGACAAGCCCAAGTTGATGGGTCGGGATCTGACTTCCGTGAACGTGGATATCACTTTCTTTACGGGGATTTCCAATGTCAACCACGCGCTGTCCATGCGGACCCGGCTGCTGTATGGCAAGACATGGACGACCATTGAAGACGAATTGGGGCAGACCATCGACATTGACAAGGAAACGGCCGATGAAGTGCGCTTCAATGTGCTGTACCAGTTGAAGAGCCCCAAGAACACCTGGTGGAAGGGTTCCTGGTGGGCTCCCATTCCTTTCGTGGATGTGGGATACAACACGGAGTTCACCGCCTCCCTGCGGGACGAAACCTACCGGGCAAAACTGTTCACCGGGGTTGTCGGCATGGGGATGGAAGTCTGGGAGAACCGGCTGTTCTTCAAGGCCGGAGCGGGTCTTCGCCGGGAATACGGAGAAGAGGACGTCAAGGCCCAGCGCACCATATATGCCGGATGGCAACTCAACAACGGGGATCTGTTCAAGGTCTTCGGACAGGGAGTCAAGGGGGAGAGTCGTCTGGACGGATTCATCCTGGACAGCGACGGGACCCCGAAAGCCTATGAGATCCAGGCGACAAACAAATTATACTTTGCCCTGTCCAACCGGATCTTCTTCAACTTCACCCATGAAGCCTATGCCCTGAAGCGTCAGGGGGGAAACTGGTCGTTCGCCATGGATTTCCTGTTTGGTTTCAATGTGTTGTTTGACGCCCGCGTCCCCTTCATCATCCATTAGGAAACAATCGAAAAAACATTTGGTGACCGTCCGGAACCCCATTCTTCTGACTTGACAGGAAATGGGTATTTCACATACTCTCGGGACCGGTTTCACGTCAACCCCAAGGAGGTTCACATGACGAAAGTAGCAATCAATGGTTTTGGACGAATCGGACGCGCGGTGCTGCGTCTTCTGGCCCAGCGGGAAAGCACGCTGCAGGTTGTTGCCATCAACGATCTCACCAGTCCCGCCACGCTGGCACACCTGTTCAAATATGACTCCGTGCACGGAGCCTTTCAGGATGTCCATCTTGAAGGGGATACGCTGATGGTGGGAAAACACCATGCGAAAATCTACGCCGTGAAAAATCCGGCGGAACTCCCCTGGCGGGATCTGGGTGTGGATATCGTGCTGGAATGCACGGGTATCTTCCGCTCCCTGGAAAAGGCCCAGCCCCATCTGGATGCCGGCGCCCGCAAGGTGTTGATTTCCGCTCCCGGTGAAAAGGGCGTACCCACGTTCGTTCTGGGTGTGAACGAGAACAATTACGATCCCGACAAGCATCATGTCATGAGCAATGCTTCCTGCACCACCAACTGCCTGGCCCCGGTGGTTAAGGTGCTGCACGACAACTACAAGATCCAGCATGGCCTGATGACCACCATCCATTCCTACACCAACGACCAGAACATTCTGGACCTGCCCCACAAGGATCTGCGTCGTGCCCGGGCCGCCGCCCTCTCCATGATTCCCACCACCACGGGTGCCGCGAAGGCCATCGGTCTGGTGATGCCGGAACTCAATGGCAAGATCGACGGTTTTGCCATGCGGGTTCCCACCCCGAACGTGTCGGTGGTGGATTTCGTCTGCACGGTGGAAAAGGCCACCAACGCCCAGGAAGTCAACGAAGCCCTGCGTCGGGCCAGTGTGGAGGGTCCCCTGGCGGGCTACCTGCATGTGTGCTCGGAGCCGCTGGTTTCCATTGACTTCAATGGTTCGCAGGCTTCCTCCACGGTGGATCTGGCCAACACCACCGTCATGGGGAACATGGTCAAGACGCTGGCCTGGTATGACAATGAAGTGGGGTATTCCGCCCGGCTTCTGGACCTGGCCCAACTGGTGGCGGCCAAACTGTAAAACGAGTCCGTCGCGAAACACATCGCGAGGAACAAGGGGTGAGAAATGGCTATCTACAGCATCCGTGACATCCCCATCGAGGGAAAACGTGTCTTCATCCGGGTGGATTTCAACGTGCCCTTCGACAAGGCTACGGGAGAGGTGTCCGACACCACACGCATTGACGCCGCCCTGCCGACCATCCGGTATGCCCAGGAACAGGGTGCCCGGGTGATTCTGGCCAGCCATCTTGGCCGGCCCAAGGGAAAACCCGATCCGAAATACAGCATGCAGCCGGTGGGAAAAGTCCTGGCGGAAAAACTGCCCGGCGTGGAAATCCTGGTGGCGGACGAGCCCGTGGGTGACGGGGTTACCCGGCTTGCGGCCGACCTGAAGCCCAACCAGATCCTGTTGCTGGAAAACCTGCGCTACGATTCCGGAGAAGAGGGAAATGATCCGGCTTTTTCGAAGGAACTGGCAGCCCTGGCCGATGTGTACATCAACGATGCCTTCGGGACCGCGCATCGCGCCCATGGTTCCACTGCCGGTATGGTGGAGCACTTCGATGACAAGGGTGCCGGCTTCCTGATGATGAAGGAAGTGGAGTTTTTCACCAAATTGCTGAAAAATCCCGACAAACCGTTTGTGGCCATTCTGGGCGGTGCCAAGGTGGCCGACAAGGTGGGAGTCATCCGGAACCTGCTGGAACGGGTCAACGCCATCCTCATCGGGGGGGCCATGGCCAACACGTTCCTGGCCGCCCGCGGACGGGAACTCGGTGCTTCCCGGGTGGAGGAAGACAAGTTCGGCCTCTGCAGGGAAATCGAAGAGGCGGCCCGCGCCCGGAACGTGGAATTGCTGCTTCCTTCCGATCTGGTGGTGGCATCCTCCCTGGATGCGGTAGAAGTGGAAACCGTGGCTGCCGGCGCAGTGGTTCCTGCGGATCGCATGGCCCTGGACATCGGACCTGAAACCCGAAGGGCCTTTGCCGAGGTGATCGGCACGGCGGCCACCATCTTCTGGAACGGTCCCATGGGAGTATTTGAAAACCCGGTTCTGGCCGAGGGTACGTTGTCGGTGGCCCGGGCCGTGGCCACGGGTTCGGCTGTATCCGTCGTAGGTGGTGGAGATTCCGTTGCCGCCATCAACAAGGCCCAGGTCGGCGACCGGATCAGCCATGTATCCACCGGAGGCGGTGCTTCCCTGGAAATGATGGAAGGCCGCATTCTTCCCGGCGTGGCAGCCCTGGAAAAATAGGAAACAGAAAGGAAATCCCATGTCCCGGAAATTCCATATTTATGGCAACTGGAAAATGCACAATACCATCGAACAGTCTGTGGAACTGGCAAGGCAGGTGATCCACCACACGGAGGAATTCCGGGATCGGGTGGTGGTGGGCATGGCTCCGGTTTTCCTGTCCCTGCCATCTGTCCGCGGGACTGTGGCACGGCACCCTCATGTAAAGGTGTTGGGTCAAAATGGTCATCCGGCACCAAAGGGTGCCTTCACCGGTGAGGTGGCGTTTGCACTGCTCCGCGATGCGGGCATGGATGGCGTCATTCTCGGGCATTCGGAACGGCGTTCCCTGTTCCAGGAAACCGATGCAGTCATCCGGGAAAAGGTCCAGGCCGCCCTGGCTTGTGGGCTGGAAGTGGTCTTTTGCGTGGGTGAGACCCTTGAACAACGCGAAGCCGAAAGGACCTGGGAGGTTGTTGGCAGTCAGATCGACGCTGTGCTCCCCCATGTGGCGGAAGATCTCCGTTCCCGGATCATAGTGGCCTACGAACCGGTGTGGGCCATTGGCACCGGAAGGACCGCAACACCTGCCCAGGCCCAGGAAGTACATGCCCTTATCCGCTCCCGGGTGGCGGAACTCTGGGGCGGTACTGCCGCGGGGGAATTGATCATCCAGTATGGCGGTTCCGTGAAGGCGGACAATGCGGCGGAACTGTTTGCCTGTCCTGACATTGACGGCGCACTGGTGGGCGGAGCGGCCCTTGTGGCCGAAGGTTTCGCGTCCATCGTGGCCGCCGCTGCACAAATCGGTTAGATGACCACGCCCCGTTCCCATCGTGCCCGTTTCATGCGGGCGGCGCTGGAGGAAGCCGCTCTGGCCGCCCAAAAAGGGGAAATCCCTGTGGGCGCTGTGGCTGTACGGGACAACCGGATTATCGCCAGGGCCCATAATCTGCGCGAGACCTCCGGGGATCCCTGTGCCCATGCCGAAATCCTGCTTTTGCGGGAAGTCGGGATGGCGCAGAAAGACTGGCGTTTGTCCGGTGTGGATGTATATGTGACGCTGGAGCCATGTCCGATGTGTGCCGCCGCCCTTGTGCATGCGCGCATCCGGTCTTTGGTGTTTGGCGTTTCGGATCCCAAGGCCGGCGGTGTCCGCAGTCTTTATGCGCTGTGTGAGGATCCCCGTCTGAATCACCGTGTGGAAGTTGTATCCGGAATCTGTGCCGAATCATGCTCGAAAGTTCTTCAATCCTTTTTTTCCCGACTGAGACAAAAAGAAGATCCGGCCGAAGAATGAGGGAAAATCCGGTCAAAACCGGATGTCTGAATCCGGTTCTTTTGCTTTTGGCATATGGATTTCTCTTGTTGTTTTCCGGGTGCAATGCGGACCCGAAAAAGATTGGAAAGCGTGTCAGTCCCGCCAGGGAAAAGAAAAGCATCTTTTCCGAGTTTGCGAACCGGATGAAGGCCCCCCGTTCCAGGTTGTTTGCCGCCACGTCTTCCTCCGTCACCACCCGGGTGTTGTTGGTGCCTGGAGACATTTCCCTCTTCTCGTCCAGGCGTGTGGATGTGGGAGTGCTTCTCCAGCAGGGGGAATCCGCCCGGGAAACCCTCCGGATGCTGGAATTGTCCAAATCCGTTGCTCCGGTGGATTGCGGGACGGATTGGCAGTTGCATGTATTCGACAATGAAAAGGTTTCCATGGTGGAGATCCAGTGGGAATGCCGTTCCATACGCATGGATTCGGAGAC
Source organism: uncultured Kofleriaceae bacterium (assembly GCA_964618145.1). Lineage (GTDB taxonomy): Bacteria > Myxococcota_A > Polyangia > HGW-17 > HGW-17 > HGW-17. The sequence goes on along the minus strand of CAZTZR010000002.1, from coordinate 49,031 downwards.
GTATGAACTCAAGCCGGGAGCCCGGAAGCATCTGGGGAACCTGATCACCACGGCCCGGCTGCATCCGACCCACCGGGCCACTGTGCTGAAGGTTCCGGTGGTCCACGACCCCGAGGATGTGCGGGAACTCGTGGGGGCTTTTGTCCAGGAGGTGCTGCCGCTGGATGTCAGGCTGTACCGGTATCCTTCCTTTGTGGTGAGCACTGAACACTTTGAGTCGATGACCCGCGATTTCACCGAGATGGATGATCAGGTGCTCAGGCTCCGGACCCGGCTCAGGGATCGGTTGACCACCTTTGCCAATACGATTCGTGCCCGGGGCAAGGATACCATTGTGGAAATTCTGGAACCGGTGCCCATGCAGGAGCGGTTCTCCAGGGAGTTGTTCGCCCGGTGGGGCATGACGGTGTTGTGTGCGCTGGGAACGGGGACCGATCGCATGTACTGGCTGGCCAGTGGAAAACGGTTTGGAATCTCCCACCTGGAGGTACCCACCCATTATCCGATGGTGGTTGTACAGTTTCCGGCATCTGATTCCCGTCCGGCTTTGGCAGCCCAATTGGCGGCCATGCATCTGGATCCCCCCCTGATCTGGCCATGAATGTCCATTTGGTCATGGGGAACGGGAGGACAGGATGCTTTCAAAAAAGGCTCTCAATCCATCCACGGTATGGGCCATTTTTTTATAATCCAGAGTGTCCGGAGTGTCCATTTCCGTATGGTAATGGGGGTTGCGGTAAAAAGCACTGTCGGTGATCAGAATCGCCGGAAAACCTTCGTGCCAGTAACTTCCATGGTCGGAAAAATCTGCGCCGCGCACGGATTCGGGGACCACAAGATGCAGGGCTTCCAGTTGTCCGGATTGCTCCACGGCCCGGGCATACCGCGCTGCCAGGGATGCGGACGGGGGATTGGCTATGGCCGCTATGAAATTGCCATGCCGGGGAACCACCATGCGAAGGGCCTCATGGGGCACTTTCTGGACCGGTTTCTCCGTGAAATAGCCGATCATGTCCAGACACAGCATGCCCAGCACCCGATCCCCGGCATTTGCAAGCGAACGGGCGTGAACACGGCTTCCCATGTCGGGGGTGCGGAAAAAGGGTGGCTCTTCGAGGGTATAGGCCACCAATTCCAGCCGAAACGGCAATTCTGGCAGAAGCGGTTCGACAATCCGGGCGAATTCCAGAAGTCCGGCCACTCCCGATGCGTTGTCATCGGCTCCCGGAAAATCACCATAGACATCATAATGGGCACCTACCACCCATACATCCCCTGAAGTGGTCTTGCCGCCCGTGCAGACCACATTGCGGTAGGTGTTACCCTTGGCGGAATAGTCCTGATACCGGCAGTCCAGGTGCCGGGAAAGCACTTTGTGGATGCGCCCGGCTGATTTGTCCAGCATGTCGGTATGCTTCCAGTTTCGGGGCCTCGGGGTATCCAGCAACATGAGAACATACTGTTTCAACAGTTCCGGATCGGCATTTCGGCTTTTTTCATTCACTTTCCCGGGAGAATTCGGGATTGGTTCTTTGTGTTTCGGTTCAGGGCGGGAAGATATGCAAGCGTTCAAAAGAACCAACAATCCGGGTAATACCAGGGAAAAAAGAACCAACGTGCGGGTCCGGATCAGGGATTGGGGCTCGGGTTTTGTTCCTGGCATGGGTCTGTATCCTGTATTTCCGGTTTTTCGGAGTCATCCGTGTCCTTCGGATCCTGGTTTGCGGGTTTTCCAGGATCCCGCGATGGTAAAAAGGCCACGTATCCCAGGTAAGCCAGACCGATGATGTTGAACACCAGTCGTCTTAGACGGCGGATGAATTCCTGCATGAAGCCGAACATGGGATCAAAGCCGATCAGTTGGTAGATCCCCATGGAACCGGCTTCCGTGACTCCCATTTCCACCGGGGACACCGAGACGATTGTCTGAAGCAGAGAGGCACCTGTGAACAAAAAGACGCTGGTGGCCCAGGAAACCTCCACTCCGAGCAAACCCAGTACAAACCATATTTCGAGACAGACGCTGATGTGGACGACCAAAAGCAGGAGGGCTGCTCCCAGAAGGCGCATTTTGTGTTGTGCACCAAAATCCGAGAAGGTTTCATCCAGTTGCCGGGCGAATTTTTCCATTCTGGAAAGATCCAGTCTGCGTACCAGCCAGAGCCGGTGAAGCCTGCGGGCGATGCGCTCGACCCCGATGCGGGTCACAAGGAACCAGGCAAAAGGAAGATACAGGGTGGTGAAAAGTCCAAGTCCCAGAAACCAGAAAACCAATACCGGACGGATGGCCTTCGGGTCGGAATCAAACGGTCCGAACACCAGATACAGGATGGGACCTGCAACAGTGACCAGTTTTTTTGTAACAGCATACAAAAAATTCCACAGCAAAAGGGAGGAGACGGCTTCGGAAGCCCCGATGTCGGCACCAATGAGATTTCCCTTGACGAATTCCCCTCCGTCACCGGTGGGGGTGAGCGCATTGATGGCCGTACCGGAATTGGCTACCAGAATCACGCGCAACAGGGATACAGGTTTGCGTATCAACAGTCGCCAGGAGAGGGTATCCCCGATCATGGTGATGAAATAGATGGGGAACAGCCAGAAAAAGCCCCACCCCGTGCGGTAAAGGTGTTCCTTCGTGTTTTGCCATCCGATGTTGCGGATCAGCGTGATGATGACGGCGGTGCCCACCAGGAACGCGATGATGTTGAATAGTTGGCTTTTCTTTATTTTTACCATTGGTTCCCGATCATCAGATGAGGATGATTTCTTCTTCGTCTGCATCCACGACTTCCTGTGCCTCGAGTGCAGCCGCCGTGGAGGAAAGCCGGTTTTCAGCCAGTTGGGAAAAATACTCCTTCATTTCCGGTACACTGGAAACAAGTCTCAGGAAGTAATGCCGTGCCAGGAACAGAAGCGTGGTCCGGCGGGTGGCGATGACGGATGCAGTGGTGGCGGATTCGGTCAGCAGGCTGATTTCACCGAAACTTTCCGGAGCCCCCAGCGTGGCCAGTTGCAACCGGGAAGGGGTGTCCTGATCCCGGATGACGTCCACCTCTCCGCCAAGAACCAGATACAATCCGGTGCCTTCTTCTCCCTGGCGCACCACCACGGTGTCGGGTTCCACCACATACGCCTGGAAGTGCTGCAAAAGTTCCTTGCGCTGGGTCCGGGAAAAGGGGCGGAAAAGGGGACTGGTGGCCAGCAGGTTTCCGATGAGGCGCTCCCGGGTGAACTTGTCCAGTGCGATGGCCACCTGTTCGAGATGGCCAGCCAGGCGGGCGATGGCCTCGGCGGGAAATTCAAGTACATGGGCATGAGTCATGGCGGCCACCGATGCGGAACGGGGTGCCCTTTGAACCAGCGCCATCTCACCGACAATGGCTCCGGCATGCAGGGTGGCCAGGGTGGTTGTCCGGCCATGCACGTCGGTCTTGAACACGGTGAACTCCCCCGTGCCGATCATGAAAAAGGAATTGCCGGGTTCACCTTCCCGGATCAGGCACTGGGAGGGCGAAAGCGCCAGCAAACGAAGCACACGGGCCACTTCCACGAAGTGGTGTGCCGGAACATCGGAAAGAAGAGGCATTGGAAGCAGTTTCGGCGGAAAATCCTCATTCTTTGTGATGGTCTGGGATAATTGCGTCACTTGCCGGACCAACCCGGGAATGTCCAGTGTGCCTTCCGGTGCATTGACTGGTGTATCCTCGGGAAGGGGGGCCACCTTGGAACCGCTGGCGGACAGTTGGGAGGAATCCGATGAATACATGTATGCCAGCCGCTTCCAGAGTGGATCGGCATCCTTGCCAAGGGCCTCGATACGGTGCAGAAAGGCCATGGCAGCCACGGGGTGTCCGGAACGCATGGCAATTTCGGAGGAAAAGACCAGCACTTTCTCCAGTTCTTCCATTGCGTTCAGTTTCATCAGGACGTCCGCAGCCAAAAAGCGCATCTCCAGATCCAGCGGGTCCGTGGTCAGCGCAGATACCAAAGCGTGCATGGTCTGTTCCAGGTTGCCCTGTTGAAAATGGGAAAAGGCATAATCCTTCAGTGACTTGTAGGTGACTTTCATTCGGGGATCCTAGCTGCGGCGCCATGCCGGCCTTGTATGGCACCCGGAGTTAACCACATGCAGGCAGTATTTTCAACTACAGGAATGAAAGAGGGGTTTCCGGTTCGAAAAGGATCTGGAAGGAACATGCCAGGTGTCCATCCGTCATGCAAAAGGTTTCCTGGATGCGCAGAAAAGGGATATGGTGAATCATCAAAAGGCCGCTTGCAAAGCCTGCCAGAACATCGCAGAACAACGGCAGGGAGACAGGACGGACATGGGCGTTGAAGGACAGGTTGGAAGGGGAGATGCGTTCGTCCACGGCCAACGCCAGAGGCGAAAACCATTCGCCCAGAAGGTCCATGCCTGTCTGCAGGCGGTTGGCCACGGCCAAAATGGCGGTAGACCGGTTTCGCATCCACAATTCGGGCAGTTTTTCCAGTTGTGTGGGAGAAAGATCCGCAGTGAAACGTTTTTCCCTTGCCAGGATGAAATGCTGTCCCCATTGGGTGGCAAAGTCCATGAACTGATGATGTACCTGCAGGTCCACGGCTGCCCACAGAACGGTAAACAGACGCGCCGGCACCTGTGCTCCCGGAACCGGATCCCTGGCAAAAAGCGCCTTGAGAGTGGTGGGAAGCAGGTGGACGAAACGGGCAAAGGCCACCTCCCCGACGGTTTCGGTGAAGAACATCCTGAAATCCAGGAAGACTTCTTCGCTGACGGTGGCTTCACTGATCATCTTCTTTGACTTCTCCACAAACTTTTCAGGGAATCAATGGACTTGACATGCATCCGGGAGGCCCAACTCTTGGAACGTCCACGCAATTTTGCATATTGATCCAGAGACATGTCCTCCATGTAGATACAGTGCAACGCATCCTGGAGATCCTCAGGCAACTTCTGCATGAGTTGTTTCACGATTTCCATGTCGGATTCCACTTCAATCAGATCAAAGCCCTTTTGTGCCCGTTCGTCGGGAATGGATTGAATGCGCCGGGGTGAACTGACCTGGTAGCAGGCGGCCAGACCGGACAGGGTGTCCTGCAACTGTTCCACCACATGGGCAGTGTTTTTCTTTTCCTCTGATTTTTTCCGTTCCTTGATCTTTTCCTTCATGTACCGGTTGGCGGATTCCTGGACAGTGAACCCTTCCACCCTGGACACTTCAAACCAAAGATCCCTTACCCCATCGAACATGGCACCCTTGACCCGGTAGTAGGCAAAAGTGCCGAACTGGTTTCCGCGTTCAGGATCATACCTCCGGGCACTTTCGATCAGGCCAATGGTTCCCAGGTTGATCAACTCCTGGATATCGATCCGCTTCTTGACCAGTTTATGGACCTCGTGGGCAATTTTCTTGACCAGATCCATGTTTCGGTTGACCAGTTCATCCTGAAACGCGGTCGATGTCTGCATCGGTTACCTGGTCTTGTGTGGTTTTGCCCGAAACACGTTGGTGCCGTCCTCCTCGGTGCGTTCCAGGGTGAACTGCAGAACCTGCATGCTCAGACGGGCCTTGTTTTTGCTGGGAAGCCAAACCTCAAGGGATTCCCCGTTATCCACCTTCTGGACCCGGCAGGTCCCGAACCGGAAATGTTCCACAATATCTCCGGGACCGGGAAGAAGGGAAGAATCCGATGAGGGTTCCTCTGACTCACGATCCGGACCAGGAAGGGGTCCGGAACCGGTCACGTTTTCTTCCGACTCGGCAAAACAATCGGTCCAGACGGGGATCGGCAGTCGCGGGTCTGTCTTCTTGACAATCAGGATGTCGTCAAACACGACCAGATCAAATTCGCACGCCAGAATGCGGGCTTCCTTCAGGGTTCCTCCGACGATCTGGGGTCCCAGCGGGCCGGAGAATTGCAGGCAGACCGTCAGAAAAGCCTCGATCCTTCCATCCGTGTCGGAAATGGTTCCTTCACAGGAGAGAATGCGGGATTGTTGCAAGATGGTCAAGGGTGTCCCGCTTTCAGTCAAAAGGACCGCATGTTCCAGAACACCTCCGAGGCGGATATTGCCGGATCTGGCAAGGTTGTCGGAGAAAATCCGGTCAAAGGCGGCCGGCAGCTCCATTCCACGGGTCAAAGCACCGACCAGATGCCGGCTTTTCTGGGTGGTCACGCAATACAATGTGGTGGTCCTCTCCCGGAAGGATTCAGCAGCAAGCCTAGTCGAGCATGAGAATGCCAGGCAGTTGGTAACGTTTGACGCATTGCCTGAACTGCCAGCAGTTGGGTCTTTGCAGACAAACATTTGCATGGACCCGCTGTGACTTGTGCAGGTGCCGGATGGCTGCAGCCACTTTCTGTCTCCATTCCGTTTCATGACGCTGGAAAAACCCGTGGCCCCGGTTGACCATGGGAACCAGTTTTTTCAGATCTTCGATGAGTTTGGCCGGTACAGCCACCGAGAGGTCGCTGACTATTCCCTTGATGACCAGGGGATGCATGGTCTGAAAAAAGGCTTCGTCGGCTCCTTTGCGGCGCATGGCAAGTTCTTCGCGGGTCACGAGTTCGTGAATCTGTCCTTCCAGTGTGCGCATGCCGGCGAAAAGGTTCTGCACGGGTTGTTCGTTGAGACGCTGGCCTGTGGATTCAAGATAGCGGTGGGCTTCCAGTTCGAGTTGTGCAGCCTGTTCCAGAAAAATGGTCAACCGGGAAATGACGGTATCTTGTACCAAAAAAGAGCATTTGTCAGTGACCTCAACCCCACAACCGGCCTTGCCTGCAATCTCTTTGGGTCCTGGCTCGGTTTCAGAGGCCGGGCCGGTTCCAGGCAGGGTTTCTTTTCTGGTTTCCTTGACATCATCCCCCATCTCCTCCTTGAAGAGGCGACTTTTTCTCCGGACGGATTTGGCCTTGCTGGCGGCTTCGACGTCCAAAGAACCGATTTCACCCAGATCGTCCCCTTCATCCGGAAGGCTTTCAGGTTCCTCGTAGGGGGTTTCGTCTCCAGGGATCCGGGCACCGCTGATCAGTGTGGCGATGGCCTGGATGCCTGCGCCGGGAACACATTGCGGGTGTTTGCCTCCCGGACACTGGTTGTCCTCCAGATGCTTCTGCAGTTCCTTCATCAGGCGGTCGGCTTCCTGGGCCCGATCCAGAAGGCGTTTTTCCAGGTCCACCAAGGTTTCCGATGCACATTGCAGACTTCGGCTTTCCCAGGAACCGGGTTTCATGAAGTCAGGATCCTTTTTCCGGCACCCTCCGGCCAGGATCAGGATGCCACCCGCAACGAGCAACGCCAGGTAAACTCTGTCGGAAAAGCCGGCGTGCATGAAACCTCCAGAAACTCGGGGGAAAAAAAGGCGGCCATGTACAAGCCGCATCAAGGGATGGACAAAAAACATGAACTCAGAAAGTAAAATGCTGTTGGATTTCGGAAGCCAGTTCAGCACTGGAAAGCGACGATCTGGCAGAAACGGACCGCACGGGCGGCGGTGAATCGTTGCTGCCCGGAATTACGATTTCCGGTTCATCGTCGCCATAGGGCAGGGGTGGTTGCTCATCCATCATGGAACCGTTCAAAAAGGAGGAAATGCGGTTTTCGACGAAGGAACTCATGCTGATGCTGTTTGCTTCACAATACTGGTGAATGCGGTCATACAACTCCCCGCGGACGGAGATGGAACGACGGGTCTGGGTTTTGGCCATGGGAATACTCCATTTTCCAATCAGGATAAGCCGACAGGAGACTGTCGACGGAAAAACACGGTATTTATATACGATTTTATGTGGAGGTCAAGCTGAAACCGCGTGGAGGGCAGTGGTTCACAAACCTGGACCCACGTCCGGGTTCAGGGAGCAGGCGGCATGGGGGGAACAGGATGGGCCATTTCAAGTCTCCGGATATAATCCGGTTTGGAATATTTTCCGTTATCCATGGCTGCCGATCGTCCGGCATCCATGTGGGGAATTTCCTGGGAGGATGATGCCCGGGGCATTTCCGCCGTGATGTGGGAGGCGCGGACCGGTTCTGCATCACGGGGAGTGCATCCGTTGGCATGGGCGGTGCAGGGCAACGTCAATTGCTGTTTGCGGATGGAGGTTCCGGTATTGACGATCTCGTGGGCCGGGTTGGGTTTAACCGCCTGCCTGACCGTGTCAAACCCGGTGGCGATGATCGTTACACGCACCTCGTTTTGGAGATTGTTGTCCACCACCGAACCCCAGATGACGTTGGCATCCTCGTGGGCCATGTCCTCGATGAGCATGGCTGCCTCGGAAATTTCCTGCAGTGAGATATTCTGGGAACAGGTGATGTTGACCAGAACTCCGGTGGCTCCTTCGATGGATACATCTTCCAGAAGGGGGGAGGAAATGGCATTCCTGACTGCTTCAATGGCAGCCCGGTCGCCTTTGTGGACCCCGATGCCCATCAGGGCACGGCCCTTGTTGGACATCACGGAACGCACGTCCATGAAGTCCACGTTGATGTATCCGCTTTCCAGGATCAGGTCGGTGATGCCGCGGGCGGCGTTCAGGAGGACCTCGTCCGCACGCATGAAGGCTTCCATCATGCTGATGTTGGTGGAAAGGGTAAGCAGTTTTTCATTGGGAATGACGATGAGTGCATCCACCTCATCCTGCAGGGCGGAAATCCCCTCTTCCGCCTGGCGCATGCGGCGTTTTCCCTCAAACCGGAACGGCTTGGTCACCACACCTACGGTCAACGCACCGGTTTCCCGGGCGATGCGTGCGATCACGGGTGCGGCTCCGGAACCCGTTCCGCCCCCTTCTCCGGCGGCGACAAAAATCATGTCGGCTCCATTGACGGCGCTGCGGATGGCTTCTGCACTTTCCTCGGCAGCCTTGCGTCCCACTTCCGGATTGGCCCCTGCGCCGAGGCCCGAAGTGATCTTGTCCCCCAACTGGATCCGGTTCGTGGCAGAACTCTTTTCCAATGCCTGGCGATCCGTGTTGGCGACATAAAACTGTACACCTTCGAGATGGTTGGTGACCATGTTGTTGACGGCGTTGCCTCCGGCTCCGCCGACTCCGATGATCTTGATGCGGGCTTCTCCGGTTGTGTTTTCATCAAGGGTGTATGGCATCGATTCCTCCGTTACGGGCAAATCCACAAATTGTGGTTAAATCAGCAGTGAATTCATAAGTCTCCGACTGACTAATGGGCATCCTAAGTGACCTTTTCCCGTCAGTCAAAAAAATCGCCAAGAAAAGAAATGAAACGGTTCATGAAACCGGGTTTTACCTTTGCAGGACTTTCATTGGTCAGGGTGGCCTTGCCTTCTCCATTCGCGGCAGCATACATCACCAGACCCACCGAGGAGGAGAAAATCGGTTGCCTCGCCATGTCGAACATGCCGCTGGGAAGATTGGCATATCCGAGTTCCACGGGCAGTTCGATCAACTCCTGGATGAAATGCAGAAGCCCTGGAATCTGGGCGGTACCACCGGTGATGACAATGGAATGCGGTGCCGTAAGCTCTATCCCGGCATAGTGCAACCGGTTCAGGGCGATATGGAGGATCTCGGAGATGCGGCCCTCGATGAGATGGGCAATCTGACCGTAGGAAACGGGAGAACTGCCGCAAAGCAGGCGAGGATCGACCGGTTTTTCCACGGAATCAACGTAAGCCGGTGAGGCGGCTCCGCATTTGATCTTGATGTTTTCCGCTTCTTCGCGAAGGCACCGCAGTCCGTTGGCGATGGCTTCCGTGAATGAATTGCCGCCGAGGGGCACCACATCGCAGTAACGAACCCTGTCTCCCTCCACCATGAGGACATCCGTGGTGCCTGCGCCAATGTCCAGCATCAGAACACCCAGTTGCCTTTGCCTGGGCCGGGTGACGGCTTCCAGGGTTCCGAGGGGGGAGAAAATGATGTCCCTGACGGCCAGGTTTGCATTCTTGCAGACCCGCTGGACATTCTGGATGCTGGTTTTCGGAACTGTCAGCACGGTGGCGTGGACATCCACCCGGACGCCGGAACGTCCCACGGGATCGGACGCCGGATGCCCGTTGACCAGGAACTGTTCGGGAATAACATGCAGGATGGCCTCGTTTTCACGCAACGGCATGGAATTTTCCGCTGCGTCCAGGACATCCCGGATATCCTCTGATGTGACGGAATCACCAGCCACGGGCACCATGGCCGTATTGCGGTGGACCGCAACATCCGGATCGGAAATGCCGACGAACACTTCCGGCACGGAGAATCCCAGAATGTTTTCAGCATCGCTGAGGCACTGCCGGATGGTGTGTGTGACGGCTTCGAGATTGGTGATTCGGCCGTTCGTGACACCGTGACATTTGTTTTGCACCACCCCCAGAATTGCATCAAACCGTCCACCGGAGGTTTGGGCGATGCTCAACGAGATCTTGTTCGAGCCGATGTCAAGGGCGGCTATGAACTGGATGTTTTCTTCGCAGGGGACCGGCATGTGATTGACACTTGATGCACGCATGGGCAGCTCCTTTTTGCGTGTTTCAACGCCAGTCAGATTTACATGAACCGGCGAAGGGTCGCGAATTTTCGGTCCAAGAAATCTGTAAATATATGTAATTATTCAGAAATTACGATGGTTCCGATTCGCATGGAATTGACGAAAACATCCAGGTAGGCTTTTCCGGTCTGATCGTTCACCATGGGAGACAAACGCGCCAGATCCGCAGTGATACGGCCGTTGACAGGCAAAATTCCAAGGTCCACATGTCCCGTGCGCGTCAGTACTTCCACCCGGGCCCCTTCAGGAGGAGGTCCCTGGCCACAGGAAAAATCCGTGTTTTTCACTTCGCGCCTGACATTGCCAATGTCCTCGGAGACAGTTTCCTCTTCCAGGAATTTCCAGGCACCATAGCCGCCGAGGGCCAGTCCGGGTCCCAGGAAAAGTCCGGTTCCCACAGAGAAATGAATGGCCCGTGCGGTGCCCGAACTCTTTGCAATTCCCATGTAATACGACGGGACGGAAAGAGCGGCAACCAGGGAACCCAAGGCCATGTAATACAGGGATCCGGGTCGCGTTTCAGTCCGGATGAGGCTCATTTTTTCCACGTCGTACTGTACATGGCGGCAGTAACTGATTTCTTCGAAAAAAAGTGTCAGCCGGTTGTCCGATACTTCGTGTGTGACACGGATTTCCTTCCGGATGTTTGGTTTCACCTCCACTTCGTAGTGCAGGTGCCGGTGCCGGGTGGTGAGGTAGGAACGGCTTTCGATGCAGCCGGCGGAAAAAAGGATGGCGAGGCAGAGGAACCGTGTCATGGGTTGCAGGGACAGGCGGCCAAACCGGGGGTTGCAGGAGGGGAATGTACTTAGATCCGGATGCATTTCCATTTTCCGCGGAAAAACGTGACGGACATGAAACCGGAGATCATGAGAAGGTAGAAAATGATGGCGATCCATACCCCCATGAGACCCTGGTTCAAAACCCTTCCCATCAGATAGGTCCCCGGAACCAGAACGAAGAACTGGTTTCCGAACTCCACCGACATGACAAACATGGTGTTTCCTGCGCCATAATGCGCCTGCATGAGGATGACTCCGAGGGCCACCAGGGGCAAAAGGGTTCCCAGCATTCTCAGGGCGGGACCCGCCACGGCCACCAGCGCTGGTTCATGGGGGTTGAAGATCCGTATCCAGAAGGCAGGTGTGGCGGCGATCCAGATGCCAATTCCCAACATGACAAATCCCCATATTTTCACGGAATCCCAGGCATAGATCTCGGCTTTCCTGTACTCCTTTTCTCCCAGGGATCGGGAAACCAGCGTGGCGGTTGCAGTCCCGAAAGCCAGGCAGGTGATCAAGGCCGGCATCAGAATGGTAATGACAATCTGGTGTGAGGTCTGGATGAAGGTGCGTTCGCTCCCGGTGCCGATACCGCTGACGATCCAGTCCACGATGAGAAAACCGGTCATGAGAAGAAGCGTGGCAACACCAGAAGGCAGGGACAATTTTACCACCTGCTTCATGAGGGTGGCGGACCAGGCATGAAGCGTATAGTGATGATGATTCCGGATCAACTTTGGCTGGAGGGAAAAAACGACCATGATCGCCAATCCCACAACCGTGCTCAACACCGAGGCTATGGCAGCACCCCGGACGCCCAGATAGGGCGCTCCCAATTTTCCGTAAATAAGCATGTAGTTTAACAATATGTTCGTAGCATTCATGATGATGGAAGCCACGAAATGGACATAGGTTCTCCCGAGGCCATCAAAAAAGGCCTTGTAGGTTGTCGTAACGACCATGGTGATGATGCCCAGCAAACGCCACTGGATGAATGGACCTCCCACACGCATGATCTCGGGATTGTCCCCGGATATCAGGGACAACAGGGTGGGTCCGTACACGAAACCAAGCACCGAGGCGATGCCGGAGGTGACGAAGGCCACCAGCAAGGAGTTCATGAGGACTGCGCCGGCCGTTTTTGGATTGTTCTCGCCCATGCGACGTGCCGTGAGTGCCTGGGTGCCGATGGCAATGGCGGAGAGGAATCCTCCAAAAGCCCACAGTATCTTGGTGGTAAGCCCCACGGCGCTCTGGCCGGGAACGCCGTCTACGGCAGGCAGTCGTCCCACCATGATGGAGTCCGCCTGGTTCACCAAGGCCTGGGCCAGCATGGCACCCACCACGGGACCGGCCAGAAGCAGGATTTCCTTCCAGTACGGAAGTTTGAAGGAATAGACGGAACTCCATCGTGATGGCAGTTCGGAAGCATCAATGGATCGGGTGACAGGCAAGGTTCCTCCCCCGGGGATTTCCAGGTCCGGTGTTCAGCCGCCCTGAATTGTTTTGATTACCAATGGTTTTTTGATTACAGAATCATTTGTGATGACATAGGCATGTTCCATGCGGGCCAATGCAGCTGCCAGGCTTTGATCGTTATTGTAATGTACGTCCACAAGCGTGTCACCCTGTGCCACGGGATCTCCGATTTTTTTCCGGATGAACAGGCTGACCCCATGGTCCACCGGATCGCTGACCTGGCGTCTGCCGGCCCCGAGAAGGACGCCTGCCATGCCGATTTCCGTTGAGTTCACGGACTGGATGATGCCGGATCGAGGGGCAGTCACCCGGGCATGACCGGAACCCCGGGCGAAAAGTTCATGATGGTCCACCGCCTCCGGGTTTCCACCCTGTGCGGCAATCATCGCGCGCATTTTTTCCAGGGCGGAACCATCGGCGATGGCCTGTTCGCAGCGTCTTGCGGCACTTTCCAGATCCGGTGCCGCCTGTCCCATGACCAGCATATGGGAAGCCATGAGCAAAGTCAGTTCACGGATGTCCTGTGGTCCACCCCCGGAAAGGACTTCAATGGACTCGATGACTTCGCAGGCATTGCCCACGGCGATTCCCAGGGGATCATCCATCCGGGTCAGCAGGGCAGTCACCTTCTTGCCGGCCCGAACACCGATGTCCACCAGGGTGCGGGCCAGTTCCTCGGCCTTTTCCTCCGTGGGCATGAAGGCCCCGGTTCCGACCTTCACATCCAGAATGAGGGCATCAATGCCTTCGGCAAGTTTTTTGCTCATGATACTTGAGGCAATCAGCGGGATGGAGGGAACGGTGGCCGTGGCATCACGCAGGGAATAAATCAGGCGATCGGCAGGAGCCAGTTCCCGGGTTTGGCCAATCATGCACACGCCCACCTTTTCCACGATACGGGCATAATCTTCCAGGGAGAGCCTGACGGAAAACCCGGGGATGGACTCCAGTTTGTCCAGGGTGCCACCGGTATGCCCCAGGCCCCGACCGGAAACCATGGGTACCGGGACGCCGCAGGCAGCCACCAGCGGTGCCAGGGGGATGCTGATCTTGTCGCCCACACCGCCGGTACTGTGTTTGTCGACCTTGCATCCGGGAATGTGGGAAAGATCCACGACGGTGCCGCTGTGCAGCATGGCCTGGGTCAGACAACTGAGTTCCTCCGGGTTCATCCCGTTGAGGTAAATGGCCATGAGCAATGCGGCAGCCTGGTAATCCGGGAGTTGGCCGTCCGTGTAATTCCGGATGAAAAACCGGATTTCCTCCTGGTTCAGTATCTGTCCGTCACGTTTTCTGGCAATGATGTCCTGGATGAGCATGGATGTTTCCCTTCCTGGGTGGCACTTGTATCGAAAATCGATTCCTCTGGCCAGCTTTTTGACCACATTGTTGCTTTGGGTATCGGTTGTCATGCCTGCCAGGGTAGTCCCCTGGATTTGTGGTTTGAACCCTGCTGCAAAAATGGTTTGACCCCGAAATAAATGAATTGTATATATAGGCCGCACCATCTTCGGTTTTTGCCGGGGGAATGAACCATAGAGTTTGAGAGGCACCATGAAAACGCGAATCCTATTTCCAGTTATGATGCTCGTATTGGCGCTGGGCAGCCGTACATATGCACAGGAACCCCCCACCTCTCCCGAGGTGAAAACGCCTCCGGCCGTCACGGGAGTACCCCTGACGGTGGGAACGGAAAAAGACCGGGATACCAGTCCCGCCCCGGATCGCATCCAGGCCGCGGAGGTATCCAGCAACGAATTGAAGTTGCGCCAGTTGGCCGAACTTGTGGAAGATCTGAAAAACAAGGTTACTGCCACCAAGTTTCGCCTGCAGCTCCTCAAGGAAGCCATGACCGTGGAGCGGGGTGCAGTCCTGGGAGGAGCCCGCATCGAGATTCGCCATCTCAACCGCATGGGTGGGGCTTTCAGGATGATTCGCCTGCGCTACATGATGGACGGGAAACTGATTGCATCCTACAGTGATGCCGGTGAAAAGGACCGGGAAACGCTGGCCAAAAAGGAGATTTCCATTCCGGTGGGGCATGTTTCTCCCGGAAATGTACGGTTCCGGGTATTCATCACCTACCAGGGCAATGGCTATGGGATGTTCCGGTATGTAAGGGAATGGAAATGGGATGTTCATAATACGTACTCATTCAATGTGGAGCCCGGCAAGCAATACATCCTTGAAGTAAGGGGTGTTGAAAAGGGTGGATGGACCACTCCGCTGGATCAACGGCCGCACATTGAATTCCAACTGAAGTCCGGTGCTCTGGTTGTCCAGGACGGTGACGGAGAATCCAAGGGCTCCAAGTGAGTCACTTCCGCCAACCGGTACATTTTTCCAGCGTAAGGATTGGAACCATGAAGACTCGGGTGATAATTCTGGCTTCCCTGTTCGTGCTTGCATGGCCTGCCATTTCCCAGGCCGATTCCATGGTCAAGGTGGGAGAATCATTTTCCACCCTGGATTTTGCCATCAAGCGATTGGAGGAAGTGATCCAAAGTGCCACCAGGGTGGCCCAAGGCAAGCGTCAGGATGACATGCAGCGTTTCCTGAATGCGGTGTATCTTTTCCGGAACAACCGTCCCCAGGATGCGGCGGCACTTTTCCTCTCCCTCATTGAACACCCTGAACTGGGCAAGGAGGCCACCTTTTACCTGTCCGAGTCCATGTTTGCCAGTGCCAATTACCAGGTGGCGGCAGACTATTACTGGATGGTGGTGGAGCAGAGGTGGGATCCGGCCTTTCGCTCCACGGCCATTCGCCGGTTGCTGGAGATCTCCATCAGGACCCATAGTTACCGGGGTATCGAAAAACTCGTTTCCCTGGTGGAACAGATGCCTGATTTGAAGGACTCTCCCGAAGTCAACTATGCCCGCGGAAAATTTGCCTATCACCAGGCTCACGAAGAATTCCAGAAACCTGCGGTGGAACGCCGGGAAGTATGGGCCCAGGAAAAGTTTATCGAAGCCCTTCGGTTTTTCGGCCGTATCCGGCCGCAAACCGGCGGGGACAAACAACCGGTTTTTCCGGAACTGTTTTCCCAGGCAGTCTATTACTCCGGAGCCACCCTGGTTCACATGGCACAGGTGGGGGCCACTTCTTTTGTGAGGGACGGAACCCATATCCAACTGACGCAAGTGACCACTTCCCTGGCGGAAATGCGGGAAATGTTGCTCTTTGAGGCTGCCCGGAGATTTGCCATCCTGGCATCGGACGAAGTGACCCGGAAGTGGCTTGAAACGGTGTTGGCACTGGAAGGAAAGACATTTGCACCGTTCAAGCCCCGCAATAACGACGAAAATGAAGTGCAGGCCCTGGCCCGCATGGCCCTGGGCCGGATTTTTTATGAACTCGGGGAAACCGGGGAAGCCATCCGCTGGTACCGCATGATTTCCGACAAATCGGCACATTACGAGGATGCCCTGTATGAAATGGCCTGGGTGTATGTCCGGGATGAAGAAGTCATGAAGGCGGCCGAGACCCTGGCCATCATGGAAGCCCGCAACAAGAACAGTGTGTTTCTTCCCCGGGCCCGCCTCCTTTTGGGATATCTCAATCTCAGGGGGGAAAAGTGGAAGGAAGCCACGGAATACTTTGACGGAACCGCCGAACGTTACCGTGGAGTACACGAAACCGTGCAGAAACTGGCTGACGGGGAAATCGATGTACAGGCCTTTTTTGACCAGATCGTCCGGGCCCGCGACCCGGGAAGGGAGACGTCCGGACCCACGGACGCCTTCAGGGTCCGCTACAACATTCCGGCGGAAAGCCTTCCCCTGTTCCACGAAAACCAGACCCTCATGAAGGCCATCATTCTGAGTGAGGATATTTCGGGAATCGGAAAGAACCTGGAACTGGCCCGGGAAAACATGCAGATGGTCAAGCGAAGGCTTCAGTCTGCAAGCAAAATCGGACTTTTTCCCCTGCTGGCTGAAACCCGCCAGAAGACGTACGAGATGGAGATCCGCAACATGGAAGCCCGGGCGGCACTTCTCAAGGTGGCCCGGGAAAGGTTTTCCCGCCACCTGACAGGAAACGTGGCCAGCCAGATGAAGAAACACGAGAAGGAACGGCAGGAACTGGAAAAGATCTTCTCCACCATGCCAAAGAGTACGGATTCCCTGGAATCACGCATGACCACGCGCCGGAAGGTCTACGACGAGAAAATCCTCCAGGTGGAAAATCTGGCCAAGGATCTTCAGGGATACCAGCAAATCATCACCGGGTTGTATGAATACTACAAAAAGCAGTCCGAGGCCCGGCAAAGGCAACTGGCGCCGTTCATGGAACAGTTGCGCGAGGAGGCGGCGGATGTGGAGTCGGCACTGGAAATGGCCAGACAGGTACGCAGCCAGATCACCGATGCCAGCCTGAATATCGGTGTGGATGATGCAGACATGGAGTCGGAACGGATTGTCCGGGAGAAGTACCGGCAGGCCATCAACGGGGAGTTTGCATCCTGGGAATCCGTCAAGTCGCGGTTTTCTCCGCAGGAGATGGCTGTCTATGACAGGATGGTCATGCTCATGAACAGCGCGGCGACCATGGACACACGACTGGATGTCCTGAACGGGAAACTGCAGGCCATGGCGGATGAGAGGCTGGAAAAGATCAGGCAGGAGATCGATTTTGAGGAAGCCAATCTGAAGACCTATGAATTGCAGTATCAACAGTACCGGCAGGAATCCGGCCTTCTCAACCGGGAAATCACCCGGGAGAGCATCCGTCAGGTGGCCAAACATTTTTATGATGTGGTGGTGGAATCGGATCTTGGAGTGGTGGACGTGAACTGGTCCCTGCGTTCCAAGACCCGTCTGGAATGGATTCAGTTGAATGACCGGAACATCCAGATCACCACGGAGATGAGGCAGCGGTACAGGGAAGTCGAGCAGTTCGAGGTGAAATTCGATGAAGACCGGATGAAGGATCCCTTCGACCGGAAAGAAGATTCCCCGGATGAAAAAAAGAAGCCCGGAGAATCCAAAGAATCCTCCACAGGGGGAAAACCCAAATGAAAATCCGATTCATTGTTTTTCTTTTTTCCGGCCTGTTGTTCGGTCCTTCCCTGGTCATGGCGCAGGCAAAACCGAAAAAGCCCGAGCCTGAAAAGGAACCGGAAAAGGCGGAAATTCCACAGAAAACCGAAAATCCTTTGGTTCAAAAGGAAATTGATGCACTTCGAAGGGACTACCTTTTATACAAGGAAGGAATCATCCGCTTTTCCGAAACGGCGGATTATCTCGTTCGACGCCAGAAAAGCAACGAGGAAAAATTCCAGCGGGCCCAGGTGGATCAGGAAAGTCGTCTGGCCAAGGCCCGGGATATCGTGGAACGCGCCAAATTGTTGCGCCTTCTGGAACAGCGGCTGGACAAATACGAAAAGAACCCGGATCCCACCTGGACACCGGAACTTCTGTGGCGGACGGCGGTCATCTACCAGGAGATCGCGGAAGAATTGTTTTTGTATTACATCTCCAACGATGAAGCCACCGGGAAGGAAATCTACGACGAAGAATATCAGGACATCCTGAAGCGTGCCCATGAACTGGCCAAGGGGACCGTGCGTCCGGCGGAAGCGGACATGGGAATTGATTTTTTCCGTAAAAAAAGTGAGGAAAACCTCCGCAAACTGGTCATTCACTACCCCCAGTTCAGGGATATCGGGTCGGTTCTGCACCTTCTGGCCCGCATCTACGAGAAACCTCCGTTTTCCCTGGATGATCCTGACGAGATCATGCCTGCAAAGTTGTCCCTGGCTTCGGTTTGTGGCAACTGGGGTTTTTCCCCCTTTTCCGATGATCTGCGTACGTTTTTGACCCGCAAGGGCCTGGAAGTCATGCCCCCCACCGCCATGGGGGATTATACGCAGTGGACCATTACGGACTTCCCCGCCCATCTCCCTTTCGACCCCTTTGCCACCTGTCGTCCCATCAAGGGCAATACGGAGTTTCTGGGGACTGCCTGGGCCACCCTCGGCAAGTATCTTTCGGCCACCAATGGACTGGGATTTCTTGCAGAGGCCCGTTCAGACCGGGAGGTGCTCTTCAATCTGGCCCTGACCAAGTGGTATTCCCTTTCCGCATACAAGCAGGCTCTTGGCCCGGAATTCCGCTCCCTCTCCACCCGTGGCTATATCGTGTATTTTTCCGGCCTCATGATGTACCAGAACGACATCAACTCGGCATTGGGAATGCAATTGTTCGATCAGGTCGTTCTCATGGGGCAGAATCTCGATGAAAACAGTCCCCATGAAGCTGCCATCAAATACATCGGTTTTTTGCTTCAGGAGGAGAAATACATCGAAGGGGAAAGTGATCCGGAGCGGCAGTTCAGTTGGACAGCACCCTTCGAAGTCAAATGCACTGACAAATGCCCGATGAAAAAACTGACCACCTTTTACAAGGGCAGGGAAAATGAGCCCCACGTCAAGCGCATATGGAAAGGTGTGGCGGATTTCTTCATGGGATATGAGGAAAACCGGACCTATCAACGTTCGGAAACGGACTACAACTTTGCCTATGAACTGTATGATTACATTTTTCGCAACATGACGGTGGAAGGCGGATGGAGACACAATCCGGACAAGCCGGCCATCTTCTGGAACATGATTTCCCTGATTGACATGAAGATTCAGGCCATCGAGCGGGAGATTATCGAAGTCCGTTCGGAGAGGGACAAGAACACCCTGCGTGGGCAACTGAGTACCTGGCAGGACAAGAAGAGGGAAATCTACCAGTTTGCTGTGAACAAAGCCTTTACCAATGATGAAATCCAGCAATATCTCATCTCCCATCAGAGATTTTTGAATGAAAATATGAAAAAAAATGTCCGGTTGCGGGCCATGACCCTGGATCAACTGCGTGAAGAACTGCTCCGGATTCGGGTATATGCCTTGATTGATACTGGCCAGGCCATGATTTCCCAGGCAATGCAGGTCGGGGACCAGGCCAAGGAGGCCACGGGAGCGGAAAAGGCCAAATTGTCCAAAAAGGCCCTGGAAGAATTTGAACGGGTGATTGCCTACTATATGGAAGTAATCCGGGATTACCCCAACAGTTCCATGGAATATACTTCCATGTACAATATATTGATCATCTACCACAGTTACATTATCGATCTGGCCTCCTCGGAGGAACAGCGCCGCGAGTTCATCCAGACCGCCCTGAACTGGGGGCGGCGCGTGCGGGATTCCCATCTCGGCAGCCGACACCAGCGGGATGCCGCTGAAATGATCTATTCCATTTACGATCAGAAAATGGATCTGAAAATTCCAGAGCCGCCCTTTGATGTCAAGGATGAGGACAAAAAAGTCAGATATGAGCCCCGGGAACTGACAGCGGACTTCAAGGACTATATCCAGGATGCATACGAGTACATGAAGATCTTCCCGGCGCACAACAATTCGCCGGTGTTTTTCAACAACATCGCCGATATCTACCTGCATTTCGGGCAAATTGAGGAAGCCAGGAAGTTGTATTGGCAGATTCTGGAAAAATATTGCACCCATACGGCGGCCATGAATGCTTCCATCAAGTTGTTCCTGTCCTACAAGTTCCAGGATGTGGACCCCGCGGCGCAATCCACGTTTGTGGCCGAGCGGGAAGCGGCCATCAAGCGTCTGGAAAAGCAGAAATGTGGCGGAGACAAGGAACACCGCGAACTGATGATGATGATTTCTGCACTGGAATTCAACGAGTTGGTCAAAAAGGCCGAGGATGTGTTTGCCGAGGCGGAGGCACTCAAGAAGGACGGCAAGAACGATACGAAAAAATGGCGTGAAACCCTGCTGATTTACCGTCAGTTGGAAACCATGATGAAGGACCGGCGTCCCGATGACAAGGAAACCGCCAAAGTCCGGGAGTTCGAGAAAAACCTCTTCGGGGTCTACTGGAAAATCTATACATGCTACAAGGAGTTGGGGGATTATCCGGGAGCCATTGAGATCCTGCACCGCAGGATTTACGAGGAACCCACGGGGCGCATGATGGCGTTGGCCCACGAGGAAGCCTACAAGCAGGAAATCCTCTTTGAGTTGGCCCAGGCTGCCACGAAGTTCTTCATGGAGGATCTGGCCCTGAAAATGTGGCAGGAGTTGACCGTCGTGAAGGCAGGCGCCTGGCGGATTCGCCGGGCGGGTGGCAAGATTGATACCCGTGAGGAAAGCACCTACCGCATCCTGGCCGAAGAAAACCTCTTCTCCATATACCGGACCGGCGGTCCGAAGCAGTTCAACCGGGCCCTGGCCCAGGCCGATCGGTTGCTCGAGATTTTCCGGAAGGGGAAAAAGACATACAACAGGGTGTTTGAAGTGTCCGAAAACGACATGCTCAAGCAGGTGGCGCAGCGCATGGGTGTGAGCGAGGAAAACCTCGAAAACTTCTATATGGTTCGTCCGGAGTGTTCAGGCGGAAAATGCCGGGTAACGGTCTCGGACAAGACGCTCTTTTATACCGACATCGTTTTCAACATGCACATGGATGAACTGGCCCGGAAAACTTCTTCCGAAACGGTTGTGCGGGATATCATCTCCCGCATTGAGCAGTACGAGAAATTCCTGGACGGCTATGTACCCCTGGCAAAGGTCAAAAGCAAGGAAAACGAAAGCATGTGGAAAGCCCGGCTGGATCTGATGTTCCGCAAGGCGAACCACTGGAAGATGTTGCAGGCCCTCCAGACCCGCCATGCGGACCGGGCCAAAAAGGCCGGCGAGGAATATGTAAAACTTCTCGAAGAGTACAAGCAACTTTATGATCAGGGTGTACGCGAAGGGCTCGATCCTGGAATCATGGTGATCAACTATGCCATCGCCCTGATCCAGTTTGCCGAGAACGCCCTGGTGAGGAGTTTTGAAAACCCGTTCAGCGAGAAAACCACTGTGGAAATTGATGCCTATGAACGGGTTGCCATGAATTACCAGACCTGGGTCAAGCAGTTGCAGGGCAAGAGTGACGAGATTGTCGCCCGCTTCAACAAACTCGAAGAAGACAAGAACAAGATCATCCAGGAAGTCCAGGCTGAACTGGTCGAACTGGTGACGGCCATCCAGTTGATCCAGAAGGTGCAGGCCGAGCCTGGTTCCGTACCGAACAAGGATGTGCAGGCCGCTGTCAACAAGTACCAGTCCCTCAACAAGAAATATCCGAATTTCATCAAGGATCTCTCGGCTTCGGGTGACTTTGCCGCAGCGGCACAGAAGACCATCATGGCACGAAAGGACATCACGGCCATCCTCAAGGAGCAGCAGTCCCTGGGCGCGGCCAGCCAGAAACTCAGCCCGGACAGCAATTCCAAGTTCCTTCGGGACCAATTGCCCCATGCACAAAAGGCCCTGGCCAGCGTCAAGAAGCGATATTCGGGACAGAACAACCCGGCGATTACCAAGGCAGAGGACATCCTCAAAAAGATCAAGCCGGATGAGGGAAAGATGGAGGACATCCAGCAGTTGCTGGCGAACGTGTTGCCAACGCTGGCATTCATGAGTGTCTTCCAGTCAGCCACCAACACGGTGACCCTGATGCTGGGCAATGGCAGTGCCCTGGACAACCTGGCCCGGGGATATGACTGGTACAAGGAACAAAAGGGTGTGTTCCGCAAGCAGGTGGCCCAGATCAAGGGGGATTTGCTGGCATTGAAGATGCAGTTGCTCTATCGTGGGATCCGGGCCTTCGAGGAGGCGCCCAATCCGGTGGCCCTGGCGCGGGAGGCCATGAAGGATGAAGAGGAAGTCAAGAAGTCCGGCTGTACCCAGACCAAAGCCGAGGAAAAGGAAACCTGTTTCCTGAAGTGGAGCCAGAAGACCTACTACCAGCAGACGTATCGTGTCACCATCGATGGAAAAGAGCAGGATCTGGCCATTGTACCCCTGGACAAAATCACGGACGAGTACAACAAGACCTTTGCCACGCTGTATGAGTTGGTGGAGGCTGAAAAACTGTCCAGTGGTCTTATTGAAGAGGCGCTGGAGGAATACCGTGTCTTTTCCGGGAAGAAGTCCCTTCGGCGAACCTATTTGCCCGAGGTGGAAAGTCTGACCAGGTAAGAGGAGAATACGTGATGAGAAGGATCTCCGCGCTGGAACCGTATCGCCAGTTCATTCTGGCACAGCTCTGCATGGTGCTTGTTTTCGCGATGGCGGGGGCAGGATGCACCAAGAAAAAGGGAAAGACCACTGCGGACAAGGACCCGTTTACCGAAACGAAAACCGGAAAAACGGACTCTTCCGACCCGAAAAAGCCCGCCACAACCACTTCCACGGAAACCGGGGATGAAGGTTCCTCCGGTGAAGGTGGCGAGGGGGTTGTTGCGGGGGGCGAGGGCACCGAATCGGGTACCGCCGAGACCGGGGATTTGTCCGAACCGGAACGTATCAAGGTCCTCGTGAACCAGGCGGCCAAACATGCCGAGAAGAAAACCGAAGCCGCCTACGCCGAGGCTTTCCGGCTGATTACAGATGTTCTCAAACTGGACTTCTCCAATGTGGATGCCCTCATGGTGATGGCCACCATCCACTATCAGCAGGAAAACATGGAAAAACTGCGTTCCGTACTCGAATACGTCGAGGGGATGCACAAGAAGCAGAATCCCCCCACGGAACCGGGGGCGGGATGGCATTTCATGATGGGGAAATATTTTGTTTTCCAGGCGAAAAACGCTGAAAGCAAAGGCATGAACATTGGTGCCATCGGCCTGAAGTCCCAGGCGGAAAAGTATTTGTCGCATTCATCGCTGGCTGGTCACGGGGAAGCCCAGTTCCTGCTGGGGGTGTTGCTGCTGGAAAGGCAGGAAGTGAACCAGGCCGTCACCGTCCTGGAGAATGCCGAGAAACTTGCAGCAAAGGGCGCACTGAGCCGGGAGTGGCGTCTGCCCCTGAATCTTGGTGCCGGCTATATGATGCAAAAAAAGGCGTCCCAGGCCCTGACCAAGTTGGAGTATGCGTTGAATCTCAATAAAAACTGCGAAAAGTGCCATTACAATCTGGCTCTTTTGTACATCAGTATGGAAGAGTATCCACAGATAGGCAATCTTGCTGAAAAGGCCAGAATGGAAAAGGCCATGTTTCATGCCAGGGCAGTAAGGGATTCCCTGAAAAAACAGAAGTCCCCCGATCGAGCGTTGCAGATCCGGGTGGAATCCTGGATGGAACAGGCGAAGCAGCGGATCGACAGTCTTGGAAAAGGATCCAAATAATGAAAATCATTCACTTTTTGCTGTTCATGAGTTGTTTGTTTTATTCCGCTGGAAAGATCTCCCCTGCCGCTGCCCAGGGAGCGAAAAATGATTCAGACGTCCTTGAGGTACAGATCCCCCGTCCCCGTTTCGAGATTTTCAAGGCATGGGAATACGGGGGTTTCTGGCGATGGGATGAAAAAGATCCCCGGTTTTTCCAGAATTTCCTGAGGAAAATCCATGAATCGCTTGGAAAAGGACCTTTCTGATGGAATGCGTACAATTTTCTTTCCCATGGGCGGGAAAATACGTTATAAATGCCAGCGCCTGCGGAAATGCCCGGGCGAATTCGACTTTTGAAGAGAGAATAACAATTGATTTTCTCAAACAGTTTTTATAGGTTTAACTCACTTTAACCGGGCATCTTGCCCATTCGGAGGAAGTACAAATGAGTGGTCTCGCAAAGGCATTTGTTGATGGTGGCGAATTCATGTACGTGATTCTGTTTGCTTCTGCATTCGGTATCGCAATCATCATTGAACGGTCCATTTTCCTTCTTTTCCGCTACAACATCAATGCGGAAGCTTTCATGAGCCAGATCATGCAGTTGGTGGGAGCCAACAACATCGACTCTGCCATCAAGCTCTGCAATGCTGCCCCCACCGCAGCGCTTCCCCGGGTGATCAAGGCCGGACTGACCAAGTACGGCGATGGCGCCGCTGCCGTGTCTGCAGCCATTGAGGAAGCCAAACTGGAAATCGCTCCGGAAGTGACCCGTCGTACCCCGGCCCTGCAGGGCGTGGCCAACATCGCCACCCTTTGCGGTCTGCTCGGAACGATTCTTGGTATGATCGCGGCGTTCGACGCTCTTGGTCAGGCGACCCCCGAAAACCGCTCCGCGGTTCTCTCCAGCGGTATCGCCATCGCCATGAACACCACCGCGTTCGGTCTGATCGTTGCGGTTCCCTGTCTGACCGCACATCTTCTGCTGACCTCCTTCACCAAGAAGATCATCGACGACGTGGAACTGTTCTCAACCAAACTGGACAACCTGCTGGCCCGGCGCCTGACCCGCGCCCGCTGATTTGTCTTGTTGTCACAGGGGCGGCCTTCCCGCGGAGTGGCCGCTACAGGCAAGGATTCCGGGATTGTACCGGATAACCATTGGCTGAGGAGTCATAGTCATGGGCAAAAAGATGGCTGTTGATGAAAAAATGGAAGACCTGAATCTGATGCCGATCATGAATCTGCTGTGCCTGCTGATTCCGTTCCTTCTGCTGAGCGCGCAATTCATCCAGATCGGTATTGTTCTGGTCGACACGCCGAGGCAGTCGCGGTCCCAGCAGCAGAAACAGGATGATACCCAGAAATCCCTGGGCTTGACCATCAATATCAAGCAGGACGGCTACGATGTCACGACCAAGGCCGGTGGTTCCGCCTGTCCCCAGGCGACCGCCAACAACCGGGTCTGCATTCCGGTGACGCACGCCGGCGGCAAGCGCGTGTACAACGCAAGCGCCCTTCGCAAGTTCCTGTTCGACAAGTTCTACAAGCCCTACTACAAGAACAATTCCCTGGACGGGTCCAAGGATGCCAAGTCCGGTGGTTTCTCTGACTGGGGCAAGGTGACCATCGTGCCGGAAGACACCATCCTGTACGAAACCGTCATTGAAACGCTGGATGCCGCCCGTGAACTTCCTCCGGAAGCCCGGGCCGAAACACCGGATGCCATCAAGGGAAGCACCCTGGCCTGCATGTTCAAGAAAAAGGCAGGCGACAAGGACTGGGCCCTTGAAGGCAACTGTATGTTCCCCCTCGTAGCTGTGGGTCGTCCCTAAAAGGAGTACTCTCATGTCTGATGTGAAAACGGAAGACGAACTGTTATTCGAGCAGATGAAATCCAAAAAGAAAAAGCCCTGGACTCCTGGGGACAATCCGCTGACCATCACCTCCCTGATGGACGCTCTCACCATCATCCTGATCTTTCTTCTGAAGAGTTACGGATCCGATCCGATGCAGGTTCCCCAGAAGAAAAACGAGTTGATGGTTCCGAAGTCGGATTCCATGAGCAACATGGTGGAATGTGTGGACATCCAGATTTCCCGTACCACCATCGTGGTGAAAGGCAAGAAGATTGTAGCCGTCACCAACGGGACCGTGGCTTCTTCCGATACATCTGACGGCTTCATCATCAATGCACTCAAGGATGCCCTGGATGAAATCCGTCAGAAGGAAATTGATGCCAGGGGTGGAGCGGCAGGGTCGGAAGCGAATTTCCAGGGAGACGCATTCATTGCGGCAGATACCAATATTCCCTGGAAACTGGTGAACCAGGTCATGCTGACCGCCACGCGTGCCAAATACGTTCGATTCAGTTTCGCCATCGTCAAGACACGCGGTGGCTGATCCTCCTGTCATCGAACGGTCGTTCAGACCCAAATTCCCCATTCAATAAAAACAAACTTTTCTGAAAAAATACCGTTATGAAATGGGTCTTTTCAGGGAGAAAGCATGGGAGAGGGTGACACCATCGGTGTACTCAAGTTCCCCGCCAAAAGGAATCCCTGCGGCTATCCGATGAATGACAATGGATTTGGGAAGGGCATCCACCAGGTATTTTTCGGTAAAATCCGCATCGAGATTGGCATCAAAAGCGAGAATGATTTCCTGGATTTTTTCAGGTTCGATGCGCTCAAGCAATTCGCGGATACGCAGGTTTTCGGGAAACACACGGTTCAACGGAGATACGTATCCTCCGAGAACATGATATCGTCCCTGATAAATGCCAGCCTCCTCAATGGCGAGCACATCCTGGATACGACCAACGACACAAAGTTCTCGGGTGTGACGTTCATGGCGCGTGCAGATGGGACATCCGGAAACATCCGAGGCGAAGAAACCGCAGATGGAACAACGGGAAAGTTCCTGTTGAACGCGCTCGAGGGCCTCCGAGAGTCTCTGGAGACGATCCGGTGGACCTTCGATCAGGTGAAAAGCGTGTCTGCGGGCGGTCTTGTTTCCAATGCCAGGAAGTTGTGACAAGGCCGTTACTAGTTCCGTAAGGCTGGGCGGCAGAAGGGTTGACATGAAAAACCGAGAACGACAAAATCAGAAAAGGGGATTGTTTTGCAGAAAAGATGCCATGGCCCCCAGTTCTTCGGTGGCAATGGATTGGGCCTTTTCCCGGCATCGTTCGATGATGAGATTGCAGCAGGAGGCTACAAGATCCTCTGTCATTTCCCGGTCATTGAGTTCAAGCAGGGAATCGGACAAAACAACGCGCTTCACCCGCATGTTGGCAGTAGCCTCCATGGTGACAAGTCCACCACCGGTTTCGGCGGTTACCGTTTCCTGGGCGGACCGCTTCTGGATTTTCTCCATTTTCTGCGGAAGTTCATTCAAACCGGGAAGAAGGGATCCGAGTTGATTCAAGTCAAAAGGATTGGACATCACAGCCTCTTCAGTCAAGGCTCAAATCGCGGAATTCCGTGATTTCACCATGGAGTTTGTCCACCAGTTGCCTGATGAACGGATGCTGGTTCATATGTTCCCTGGAACGCAATTGTTCCCGGGCCACCTTGCGTTCCCGCATTTCCCTGGCCGAGGACCCCAATCCGATTCCCTGCACGGGATGCGATGTTTGTGAGAGGGAAGGAGGTTTGTCAGAATGCAGCAGAACCACACGAGCCGAACCTAGTTGGATGGATAGTTGTTCGTTGAGTATTGAAAGATTGTCCCTTAACCGCTGGACATTGAAGTCATGCCTGCCCTTTTCAAACCACAGTTGAATATCCCAAACCCCATCCAGCACGCGGGCTCCGCAGAATTTCCCGTCATCCAGAAGCATGCTGAGAGTGGGAAAAGCAGGCCTGATGACGGCCAAAAAGGCGAGCCATGCCTGCAGGTCGAAACCGTCGGGTGCCGAAGGTGATACAGCCGGGTTGTCTACGGTTTGCGGCATGGTTTCGGCTACGGGGATTGTACTTGTGGTGGCAGGAGGGCTCGCCGGATCTGCAGGAGGCGATTTTCGATCGAAGGCCGGATTTTCCTGAGCCGTAGTATGGGGTGAAGAATCACGGGAACGGCCTTTTTGAGGCTTGGGTGACAGGACAGCCTGTGTAGCCTGGAAGGATCCGGGATTTC
Source organism: uncultured Kofleriaceae bacterium (assembly GCA_964618145.1). GTDB lineage: Bacteria > Myxococcota_A > Polyangia > HGW-17 > HGW-17 > HGW-17. The sequence goes on along the minus strand of CAZTZR010000002.1, from coordinate 20,933 downwards.
GGGTTTCCAGATTTTCAAGTCTGGAAAAGAGATCGGAAAGCGGAGCCAGTGGCTCGGCAAGAAGGATTTCACACAGGACCATCTCCAGTGCCATTCTTGCTGAAGGGGCTCGGGCAACCTGGTCGATGCCGAAAAAAACACGGGAAAACAGATGGGTGATGTGTTCGGGGGTATGGGACCTGGTTTTTTCAGTGATTTCAGTGATTTCAGCAGGAGTCAATGGCAGGAACTTCAAGGGATCTTCTGCCAGTCGGCACAGGGCGAGATCCCTGAGGCAACCCGCCAGGGATTTGGTGAAGTGCACCAGGTCATGACCATCCCGGAATATGGTCTGCAAAAGGTCGAAAACTTCCTGGCCATTGCGCGACAGGAGGGCAAATGCCATCTGGAGCAGGGCCCGACGATCGGAAAGACCAAGAACCCTGCTGACCTCTTCGGCGGTGATTTCTCCCTCGATGTGGTGAGCAAGAACCTGGTCCAGAAGACTGAGGCTGTCCCGCACACTGCCTTCACCTTCCAGGGCGATGATTCGAAGCGCATCCCGCTTTGCTGAAAAACCCTCACTTTGAAGAAGACCCATCAAATAGTTTGTCAGCACATCGGCGTCGACGCGATGGAAATCAAACCGCTGCACCCGGGACAGGATGGTGGCAGGAATCTTGTGGGGTTCGGTGGTGGCAAGAATGAAGATCACATGGGGAGGAGGTTCTTCCAGCGTCTTGAGCAACGCATTGAATGCGGAAGTGGTGAGCATGTGGACTTCATCAATGATGACAATGCGGTATTTCCCGGAGGCCGGAAGATAGCGGATGTCTTCCCTGAGTGCACGAACGCTGTCAACACCTGTATTGGTGGCCCCGTCAATCTCGAGAACGTCTACATCCTTGCAGGCTGCAATATCAAGACAATGGGAACAGGCATTGCAGGGTGTGACCGTGGGCCCATTCACACAATTGATGCTTTTGGCGAGGATCCGGGCAGTGGTGGTTTTGCCGGTGCCGCGTGCACCTGTGAACAGGAAGGCATGATGCACACGCGAAGAGGTGATGGCATTGGATAGTATGGTGACAATATGATCCTGCCCCACCAGTTCGGCGAAAGTGGACGGTCGATAACGGCGGGCCAGAACCAGATATGCCATGGGAGGAACCTGAAAAAAAGCAGCCCTTGAGGCTCCAGGCACCCGCTTGCCAAGCTACCGTTGCTTCCTTCCGGACCTGGCGGGGTTCACAAAGCTTGCGTCGCCCGGAGCCTCAAAGGCTGACATGGCGGAGAGAGAGGGATTCGAACCCTCGGTGCCTTGCGACACACACGATTTCCAATCGTGCTCCTTCGGCCACTCGGACATCTCTCCAGAGATGATTCGTTCACTTCCGGTCAAGATGACCGGAATGTCGCGGAGAGAAAGGGATTCGAACCCCCGGTACGATAACTCGTACACCTGATTTCGAGTCAGGCTCCTTCGACCACTCGGACATCTCTCCGGATGGAGAAAGGCGAAGTCCTTTCTCTTACCGACTGAGTCTTATAATGGAGACCTTTTCGAAAAGCAAGACAAAACTTCTGTCGAAAGGACGAATAGAAGTTGTTTTTTCTTCCCGAAAATGGGATTTCTCAAGACCGGGCAAAGGCCCGTGAATGAGGATTCGGGATGCCAAACACAAAAAGACGGATTCTGGTGCTGGCGGGTCCGACTGCCAGTGGCAAAACGGCGATGGCCATCCGGATATGCCTTCAGTTGGGGGGTGAGATTGTGGGAGCCGATTCGGTGCAGGTTTACCGGCGACTGGACATTGGATCCGCCAAACCCACCGCAGAGGAGCGAAGCCAGGTTCCCCACCATGGAATTGATCTGGTCGAACCCGACGAAATGTTCTCTGTGGGAGCCTACCAACATTGGGCCCTGGCATGTATTGATGGCATCCTTGCCCGGGGCAAGGTGCCGGTGGTGGTGGGAGGAACGGGGCTCTACATCCGTTCCCTCACCAATGGCCTGTTTGAGGGTCCTGCTGCCGACCTGGAATTGCGCAGGAGGCTGGAAGCAACGGAAGATGCAAACCCGGGGATGTTGCACGGGAGGCTGCATGAGGTGGATCCGGAAACGGCCGCCCGATTGCATCCGAGGGATCGTGTACGGCTTGTCAGGGCTCTGGAGGTGTACGAAAAGACAGGATTGCCCATCTCGGAGCATCACCGTCGTCATGCAGTTCAGCCTCCCCCCTGCAAATCCCTGATGTTTGTGCTGGATCCACCCAGGGAGGAACTGTCTGCACGCATCCGTATCCGGGCGCAAAAAATGCTCCAGGACGGGTTTGTGGAAGAAGTGCAGAACCTGCTGAACCAGTATTCGCCGGATTTGCGTTCCCTGCAGTCGGTAGGATACCGGGAGGTGGTGGACACGCTGGTACGGGGGGCCACCCGGCAGGATCTGGAGGATCGGATCGTTCGGGCCCACGAAAAATATGTCAGACAGCAGCGGACCTGGTTCAGGGATCTTCCCGAGCATGTCTGGCCGGTCGAAAACATTTCCCTGGAAACGCTGGAGCGTTTTTTGGCGGTGTGATAAGTGATATCAGCGAGACTTGCGGGGGAAATTACATGGAAAGTCCGCCCATGCCCTTGGCTTTTTCGATCAGACCCTTGAACTCGCTGTCAGAAAGTTTCAGGTTGATGCCCAGGGTGGCGCCCTTGCGGGAGAACTTCAGGTTTTTCACCAGATCTCCCATGCCCAGGGGTTCCGCCATGGCTTTGCCTTGCTCATACTGCTTTTCAAGTTCTTCCGCTTCCTTTTCACTCGAAAGGGTGGCTGAAATGTCGACCGCAAGACCGCTGGCGAAATCAACCATGCCGGAAGCTTCCTTCAGACTGACCATGGGATTCTTTACTTCACCCACGCTGAAGGCGATGGATTTGTCACCGCCGAAGGGCTTCAGTTCACCCTTTCCGAGGGCGTCTTTTCCGGGAGTGATTTTTTCGGAATATTTGCCGCCCACGGCAACGATGGTCTTGTCGTTGGGTGCCCAGATGTATTTCTTTCCGTCCTTTTCGGAAACAAAGGCATCGGCTCCGTTGAGTTTGCCTTCCTTGAGATCACTGTCTTCCATCTTCTTGATGCAGTCGATGGTTTCCTTGGAATCAATGCCGAAAATCGCCACATACATGTTGGGCTCACTGTTCTCGTCAGCCACCATGGCGGCAACATCCATCATGAGCAACAGGGAGTCGGCGGACTCAAGGGCTTTTTCCATGCATTTTCCGGTGGTTTCATCCGATTTGACGCCCTTGAGGATGTCATCATAGAACGGGGTTTTCTTGAGGGACTTGATATTCAGGGAAAGCATGAGTCCGGGTTTGAGACCCAGTTCCTTTTCAGCGGTGGCGGCACTTTCTCCAGCAGCGGCCTTGGTGGCTTCGGCAGCTTTTCCGGAGGACTTGGAGCCTTTCTTCTTGCATGCGGCAACCGCAAACAGAAGAGCGAAGGAAAGAAGAAGAATGGTGGATTTTTTCATGGTGTACTCCTCAATGGATGTGTTGATGACCTTCAGTCATATCCAGTCACAGGGCGATAAGGCTAACAGAAATCGAACAGGAAATCAAAGGGAAAGAATCCCGGAACCTCCACAAGAAAAAAACACTCCCAAAACATCAAAAAACCTGTATGAATTGGTATGGGGAACATTCCGGGTTTTCCGGGTGATTCCTTTCCTGGCAACTGGTCAGGCAAGAGGCAATTCCATGATGAATCCGGGTATTTCATTTGTTGCGTGCCCATTGGGCAATGGCGTGCACTCCACGATACAGGGGTACCGCATTTCTTTTGGACTCCTGTATTTCGGATGTCTGTTGTTGGCTCATTGCACCCAACAGGGAACATCCAGCCGGCCGGAAACGGTCCACGGGGCCACCATGGTGGAGGGGAGGGCACAAAACCGGGAGATCGTGCATCCGGAGGTCAAGGGAGGCACTCCCGTTGACGAACCTGGGGAGAAATCCGTGACGGTTCCTGTACCGCCCGTAGTGATTCGCCAGTATGCGGATTCCGAAGAAGTGCCGGCAAACTCTATTTCCATGTATAATAAAATCCGGGAACGGTTTGAGTCCGGCAAACTCCCGACAGTACACAGTCAGGCACTCAGTGGACTTGCAGGACACTTGCTGGTGTTCCAGGGCAAGCCGCTGCAACCGAGTTCGTTGATGGAAATAGCTTCCCGCTGGGGGATCTCCAGTCCGTGGATCCTGCAGAATTATCTGGTGGCTTCCGGGTATGATGATGCCTTCATGGCCCAATGGGTGGCCAAAAACCTCCATCAATACCGTAGCCAGCATGGAATCACCCATTTTGGTTTTGCAAGGGGCAAAAAGGATGACGGTTCAGATGTTCTGGTCCTGTTGATGCAGAAACGCCGGTTGTCCCATGCCCCGTTTCCCCGTTGGGTGGAACCCGGGGATTTTCTGACCGTAAAGGGTACCATGGAGAGAGGTACCTTTGGACTGGAGGTCCTGGTGACTTCCCCGGACGAGGGAATTGCCAGAATGCCGGTGAAACTCGCTGCGGACGGTTCGTTTACGGTCCGGCTGGATTTCTGCAATGACCAGGACAAACGGGGTTTTTACAATGTGGAACTTCTGGGAAAGGATGCCCAGGGGCCGTTTGTGGCAGCCCTGTTTCCGGTGGGTTGCGGAGAATCCTATGCAGAGAAGAAGACTGCGGCACGCATGCAGGAACCAACCAGGGAGATAAGTATTGATGTTTTCGAAAAGGATGTTATGGACAGGGTCAACGAATACCGCAAACGACTCAACATGAAGCCGTTTTTGCACCATGCGAAACTGGCGGCCCTCTCCCGCAGCCACAGCGAAGAAATGTGCCAACACCGCAAGATATTCCATATCTCCGGGAGTACCGGTTCCCCCCTGAACCGGGTGATCAAGGCAGGACTCAAACCCCAACTGGTGGCGGAGAATGTAGCCATGGGACCTTCGCCCGAAGAAGTGGTGGCCGCCTGGATCAAGAGCGAAGGACACCGGCTGAACATGCAGCATGCCAAGGGCACCCATGCCGCCATTGGTGTGTGCCGGGGTTTGTATGGGACGGATACGGTTCTGTATTATGTGACGATGAAGGTCGCGGCCTTTTGATCAGTCCCACTGGGTGATGCGGACGATTTCCTTTGGCTTGATTTCCAGATTCATGGTTTTGGTGCGGGATTTGTCAAAGGCGTTCAGCTTGACCGTGTATTTTCCCGCTGGCAGGCCGATGATGTCAAACAGGCCAAGATCCATGAACTGCTGCTTTCCTTCGGTGACGACAGGGGCCGCCAGAATGCGGGCCCAGGGATTCATGTTCACCACGATGGCTCCGAACTCAAAATCCAGGGTCCGGTTTTCCTGGGCGGCAAGATCCACCCAGAACCGGCGTGCCAGATGCTGTTCCGGACAGACGAAACCGATGCCGTATCGGCCTGCCGGAAGGGTCAGTTCCTTTACGGGGGTGCGGATGGCCTTGCCGCGGGTGTCCGTGAGGGATTCCGATCCGATGACGATAAAGCAGTTCCACGAGGCGTTCAGTGTGAGGCGTGCAAGGTTTTTGGTGGCTTCCTCACTGAGTTTTCCGCGGACCTGCGCCGCCAGGGGGCCGGCAGGCCGTACCCTCAGGTACCAGAGATAGAATTCATCTGCCTGCTTCTGATCCTTGAGTTGTTCGTACACTTCACCGAGATGACGGTAGACTCCCACCAGATCGGGATCCAGTTTCAGCGCCACGGTAAGAAACTTCCGGGCTTCCTCGAAATTGCGCTTTTTCTTCAGTTCCACGGCCTGGGAAAACACCTTCGCTGCCATTTCGGGGACCCGGGCCGAAAGCGGCACCTGGTCATCATCGGTGGCGACGGAGGAAATGCGTTTCACGATTTCCCCGGTTCGCCTGCATTCTGCCTCGCTGAAACAGTTTTCCTTGCAGGTTTTGCCGCAGAAGTGTTTCAGGAGGTTCTGGTAATGGGGCACGGCCTGATCGTTTCTTCCGCTGGACTGATAAAGTTCCGCCAACCGCAAAAGGATATCCCTGTCCCGGGGAACCAGTTGGAGGTAGGCATCATACAGGGTGGCTGCACGGGCGACATCACCGTCATTATAGAACTTCTGGCCTTCCGACAGCAGGTTGGCAGCCATCGGGTCCGGTGTGGAAAGGATGAAAAATGCAAGAAAAAGTGTTGTCATGGATGACTCCATCAGGGAAATATGAGTTGTCCCGCCAAAGAATACTAGATGATTCTTGAGGATTTTGGAAGACTTCATTATACTGTTTTGGATTTTTCATGAGACCGGGATGGTTCAGGTGTCCCGGAAACCCGATTCATGGACAGGAAACTCATGACCGATTCGACAAACAAGCCCATGATACTGGCTTGCGACAAGGATGTCATCACTCTGCGTCGACTGGAAAAAGTGTTCTTCGCTGCGGGTCTGAAGTGTCTGACAAAAGAGAGCGCTCCCAGCACGGGAGATTTCGGTGAGGATACCAGGATTCTCCTGGTATCCGAGTGTTTTTTACAATTGGCTCTTGTTGCGGCACCTCCGGAGTGTGCCATTCTGGTGCTCATGGAGGAGGATCCCGCCAGCGCCCTTGGAGTGGCCGCTTCGGATGCCCGCGTGGATCACATTTTCGGACGCCGGGCCGCCAATCCGCTGAGGCTCTGGGAAGTGCTTCATGTGGTGCGTCGCCACATCAAGAGTTATGATATTGAGGGTGTAAAGCCGTTTTTGCACTGGGGAGCACGCCTGCATGAAACCCCTGTTTTCAGCTCGGAGGATCTCCACCTGATTGTGGACTGGGTTCCCACCTTCTGCGAGAAACTGGGGACGCCACCGAAAGTGCAGGAGTCATTCGCTGAACTGACCCATGAGTTGCTGATGAATGCCGTGTATGATGCGCCCGTGGATGAACAGGGACAGCACCTGTACGCCCAGGATCGCAAACAGGAAGTCCAACTTGAAGAACATCAGGCGGCTTCCTTCTGCATCGGAACCGATGGGGAAACCCTGGCAGTTTCCGTACGTGATCCTTTCGGGGGACTCAAACGGAAGCATGTCTTCGGGGGTATGCACCGGGCCTTGTCCCAGGCCGGCCAGATCGACACCGAAGGAGGAGGGGCCGGGTTGGGGATGATGTACATCTATCAACACGGCTATGCCAGTTTTTTCACGATAAAACCTGGAATCAGCACTGAAGTTACGGTACTTTATGATTTGGGTTTGAACCGGCGTGAATTTACAACTTTGCCCAGATCAGTGCATGTTTTTCATGAATAGGACCCATGCCCTGTTTCAATACTTGATTGGAGATCAATATGGCTGAAGAATCCCGTCTGGAAGTCCGCAAGATCGTCGAAGAGAAAATCACTGCGTTGCAGTTCAACGGTACCATCGACGAAAGTTTCAACTCCAAGCAGATTGCCGAGGGCATCAAGGATACGCTCATTGTGGACCTTTCCGGTGTCCGGCGCATCAGTTCCTTCGGTATCCGGGAGTGGCTTGAATTCCTGAAGGTGGCGAACGAACGCTGTGAAGCCATCTACTTCATCAAGTGCCCGCCGCGACTCATCGACCAGTTCAACATGGTCGCGAATTTCGGCGGAAAGGGCCGGATTCTGAGTTTCTTTGCTCCTTATCATTGTGACTATTGCGAGCGGGACGACAGCATTCTGCTGGAGGTGGCGGACCATTTTGACACCATCAAGGACAAGAAGATTCCGGACCAGCCCTGCGAGAAGTGCGGTAATGCGGAGTATCTGGACGAAGATCCCGACAGTTTCCTCTCCTATCTGGCCAGCCAGGACAAACCCGAGCCGGATCCGGAGGTGATTTCCTTTCTGGCGCACCGACTCCGCTACAAGGTTTCCTCGAAAAAACAGAAACTCAAGATCGACAAGCACGTGGGGGATGCCACCTATATCCGGTTCATCGGGGATCTGGACGGTTCCTTTCCGGGTCGCAAGATCGCCGAGGGGGTTGAGGGTGTGGTGGTCATGGACCTGCATGGTGTCGGGGAGATCCACGAAGAGGGTGCTTCCGTATGGTTGCAGATGATGTCTACCATGGAGCCCCTGGTGCAGACCATCTATCTGTTGGGGGTGCCCCACACCTTTCTGGAGAAGTTGCTGATTCCCCAGGCCATGGCCGGCGGCAAGGCCCGCATTGTGGATTTTTTCCTGCCGTACACCTGTACTGCATGCAACACCACCATGGACCTGCGGGTGAATGTGGATGAAAACTTTGAAGTGCTCAAATTTGCCACGGCACCGGAGTTGCCTTGCCCGGACTGCAAGGGCAAGGCGTTTGCCCAGGTGCAGGAGAGCCTTCTGGCCAAACTGGCCGTGCTGCCCAAACCGGATTTCGGAAAGAACTGGATCAAGTTCGTAGAGAATGTGAAGGACGAACTGAAGAAGGCCCAGGCTGCGTCCACTGCGGTTGCCCCGGAACCGGCGGCAGTGGGGAGCAGTTTCATCGGTCTGGCCATTACGGTGTTGTTGTTGATCATAGCCGTTACCGCCGGAGGCTGGTTCCTGTACAAGCGGATCGGAAGCCAGCAGACGGGAGGTTCCGAACTGGTGACGGAGAGGGTCAGCAGTTCCGCTGACGCCCGCCCGGAATGGGTCAAGGACGAGCACGTCATTCTCGAGAAGGATGGCAACCTGATCATCTATACCAGTGTGCTGGATGCCCCCGATGAAAAGAGTGGTATCGCGGATGCCGAGGGGTGGGCCCTGGACTTGTTGGTGGAACACATCGGAAACCGCATTGCCGACAAGGACGGCGTATGGAAGACCGTCATTCGCGGCCTGTATTACCAGCCCCGTGAAGATCTTCTCAGCCGCTACCGGACCATGGGCGGCAACCGGGATCGCCAGCGGGAGATCATGAACCAGATCCGTGACATCCAGCGGGACATCTCCACCTCCTTCAAGATTGCCTACGGCCGGGACCTGAAGCACCGGGAATCCTATTGGGAGAAGTTTGTGGAAACCCGGGACAAGGTTCCACAGAATGAATACTTCAAGGTCTACATCCGCATGGATTTTCCCCTGCGTGCGGTGGAGGAGATCATTACCTCCCTATCCACCCGCGAGGAATACGAGGGCATGACGCTGGTCCGGTTTTTCCCGGGGCTCAACTGGGCCTTCCAGAAGACCGCCAGTGGCCTGGTGGTGCTGGCCATGAAACCTGAAAGCCCTTTCAATGCATTGCTGAAACCCTCCTGGGTACTTATGCAGTTGGGTACCAATGAATTGAAGGTGACTTCCGATTTCCAGAAGTTCTTCGAGTCCGAGAAAAAGGCTGGAGAGGAAAAGCGGGTCTGTTCGATCAACATCACGTATCGCTACTGGAAGCCAGAGGAGAGGGTGGCCCAGACGCTTCCCGCCCCGTACACCTGGCAATGTCCGCAGCAGGACCCGAAGGTGATCTACAAGGGTCCGGGTACCACCACCCCCACCACCCCCGGATTCCAGGGCAACATCTGGGATGATCCCACCAAGTAAGTTTCCCGGATACGTTCACCTGGACCCCGAAAGGGTCTGGACTGTCATCCGGTTTCGGAGCATTTCATGAAAGAACCAGGCATCTTGTTTCAGGAACGCGTCCGGCGCATCCATTTTGTCGGTATCGGTGGCATCGGGATGAGTGGCATCGCGGAGATTTTCATTGAACTCGGATACATGGTCACGGGATCCGATTTGCGGGAAAACGAGAACACCCAGCGGTTGCGGGAACACGGTGTGCAGATCAATATCGGGCATCACCCCGATGCGGTGGAGGGAGCTGCCGTGGTAGTGTTTTCTTCGGCCATCCGTCCGGAAAATCCCGAACTGATGCGGGCCCGCAATCTGGACATTCCGGTGATTCCAAGGGCGGAGATGCTCGCCGAACTCTTGCGTTTCGGAGATGGCATTGCCATTGCCGGGACCCATGGCAAGACCACCACCACCTCATTGTGTGCAACCATCCTGACCCATCAGGATCCGACGGTTGTCATCGGAGGAAAACTCAATGCCATCGGTACCAACGCCCACCGCGGCAGCGGGGGACTGATTGTGGTGGAAGCCGACGAGAGTGACGGCTCCTTTTTGTTCCTGCGTCCGTTGATCACGGTGGTCACCAACATCGACGAAGAACACATGGATCACTACAGTTCCCTGGAACAGATTGTGGACAGTTTCACACAGTTCTGCTCCAGCATTCCGTTTTACGGATTCAACATAGTCTGCATTGACAACGAAAACTGCCAGGAACTGGTGGAACGGGTCCACCGTCGCAACATCACCTACGGGTTTTCCAGAAAGGCCCATTATCAGGCGGTGGATGTGGTGCCCGAAGGTCATGGAAGCCGCTATTCCGTTTTGCGTCACGGCAAACTTCTCGGAGAAATCCGTCTTCGAATGCTGGGACGCCACAATGTGCTGAATTCCCTGGCTACCGTGGTTCTCGGGGTGGAACTGGGCATTGACTTCGGGGAAATTGCCACTTCCCTGGAAAACTTCGCCGGCGTGGACAGACGTTTCTCCATACGTGGTGAAAAAGGAGGGGTGATGGTGGTGGATGATTACGCCCATCATCCCACGGAGATCGCGGCCACCTTGTCCGCTGCCCGGCAGGGCTATCCCCACCGCCGGCTCTGGGCTGTTTTGCAACCCCATCGTTATACCCGTGTACAGGCGCTATTTACCGAGTTCGGCCGGGCGTTTTTTGCGGCCGATGAAGTTCTGGTGACGGATATCTACGGTGCCGGTGAACTGTTGATTCCGGGCATTGACTCGGTGTCCCTGGCCGAGGGCATCAGTCGTCTGAGCAACAAGACAGCCATGGCCACCGGAGATCTGGACAGTACACTGGAAACGCTTGTGTCCCGCCTGGAACCCGGTGATCTGGTTCTGATGCTGGGTGCCGGTACCATTACGCAGTTGTCAGGAAAACTTCTGGATCGTTTGCAGGAACCATGAAGGGACCGGGGAAGCAACGCACGAGGAAAACGGTAAAGAAAACCACCGGCGTTGTACCCATTCGTCCCCTGAAAAATCCCGAAACGGACACTTCGGAACCCGAAGGAGATCCCCAGGAAAAGGAATCTGAAACCAAAGGGGACACCAAAGGGGAAAACTCCCGCCCCGAAGACCGGCTGGTTGAAAGGTTGCGGCGAAGTGCCCCGGTCCGGTTGTTGCTGTCCAGGCAATTTCATCTCGGTGTCACGGGCCTGCTGTTCATGGGCATTTTGGCCCTGGGAGCATGGAAGGGTTATCAGTATCTGTACAATTCTCCGAATTTCGGTCTGAAACACATTGAAATCAGCCCTACGTACCATGCGGACAGGGAAACGCTCATATCCATGGCACAATTGTCCTGGGGCCAAAACCTTTTCAGGATTCGTCCGGGGGATGTCAGAAAGCGCATACTGATGCATCCCTGGGTGAAGGCAGTTTCCGTGTGGAAAAGCCTCCCTTCCACCCTGCACATCGAAGTCACCGAGCATGAGAGCGTGTTGGCCATCCTGTTTTCCGGCGACTCCTCCTGCGACAACGAACCCTGCGATATCGAAAGTACCCCCTTTTACCTGATCAATCCGGAAGGCGAGATCTTCAAGCGTGCGGCTCCCGAGGAATTGCGCCAGAAAGTGATCGTCACGGGATTGTCCCGGGAGTTGTTCCGGAACAAACCCCGGATGGTGCATCGTGCCGTCCGCCGGAGTCTTGAAATCCTGAAACTGTATCAGGAAAATCCGGCCCGTCCGGAACTGAGTGAAATCTATCTGGCCAATGATGTGGTGGTGTTGTACCTGAAACATTCTCCCTGTGCCATTCATCTGGAACCGTCGGATTTGCCCGCCCGGCTGGTGTATCTGGACCAACTGCTGGCCACAATGGATCTTCCCCTGGAGAAGGTACAGACAATATATCTGGATGATCGGGAAAATCCGCTGCGCATCATTGTCATGCCAGTGATGGAACCGGTGGACGAAAGTCAGGAAGAGTCTTCGCCGGAATGAAATCCAGAGAGTTCAATATTATTTATACTACAACCTTTCTTTTTTCCTTGACAAAGAGGGTGTACTGCCCTACAAAACGCCTTTTGTGTGTGTATTCCTTACTTTGCAAGGAAGTTTGACTAACCATTTGGGAAAAACCGAGGTGAAAAGTGAAAACGACAAGGATGTTGATTTCTTTGTTCATTATGCTTGCGCTGGTGCTGGGCACGGGTTGCGAGGAATCCAAAAAAGGTCCCATCACGGCGAATCCGCATGACAGCGAAGCGCCACTTTCCGATGAGGCTTCCCTCTTTGCGGGAGCTCCTTCCAATTCCGAACTGCCTGAGGACGGCAAATTTGACGCGACCTATCCTGCGACATTCGACCTGATTGACACCCAGAGTCCGGTCAAGAGCCAGGGCAGCCGGGGTGTATGCTCCATTTTTGCCGCCGTAGCGCTGATGGAACATCTGTATCTCAAGGAAGGCAGCATTCCCAACCCGGACTTCTCCGAGCAGTTCCTTCAGTGGTCTGTAAAGGTGGAAGTTGGCGCCTTCACCAACACGGAAGGTTCCTCCGCCCGGGACAACCTGGCCGCCATCTCCCGCTATGGAGTGGTGCAGGAAAGCGCCTGGCCGTATCAGAGCCGCCCCTGGAGTGCTTCCGATGATCCGCGCTGTACCGGCGAGGAAGACACCCGTCCTGTGGTGTGTTTCACCAATGGTGATCCGCCGGAATCCGCCATGTCTTCCCACCGCTTCAAGCTTCCTGCCGGTCGTTTCGTCAACTCCCGCAACCGCTCCATCAAGGCCTTCATATCCGAAAACCAGGCCGGAGTCGTTGCCGGTATGACCTTTTTCTACCAGTCCTGGAATCACCGGGCGGGTACGTTGCCCATCAATTCCGACTACTGGAGCGAAGGGTATGTCACCTATCCGAACGAAAAGGACAAGGAAGAAAGCCTGAAGAAGCGCGCCGGTCATGCCATCCTGCTTCTGGGATGGGATGACAACCTTGAGGTTCCCATGCGGGACGGCGAAGGCAAGATCATCAAGGACGCCAATGGCAATCCCATGATGGAAAAAGGCTTTTTCCTGTTCAAGAATTCCTGGGGCACCACCGGATTCGGCATTCGCAACAAGTTCGGCGCCGGTTATGGCTGGCTGTCCTATCGCTATGTGGAAGAATACGCCACGGTTTACGGTTCTGGCGTTCCCAAACTCGACCTGCGGGAAGTCTGTGATGACGGCGTGGACAATGATTTTGACGGCAAGATTGACTGCGCGGACGAAGACTGTGCGGATCATCCGGCTTGCCGGCCTGCCGGTCTGGTTTTCTCGAACAACACCCAGATGAACATCCCCGACAACACCACCACAGGCATTTCCTCGGTGATTCAGGTGACTCAGCCCGGCACCATCGGCAAACTGTTTGTCACGGTGGACATCTCCCATACGTACATCGGGGATCTGATCGTGGCCCTCGAAGGTCCCGATGGAACCGTGGCGACCCTGCACAACCGCGAAGGCGGCTCCACGGATGACATCCGCAAGACGTATACCCTCACGGACTTCGACCAGAAGAGCATCACAGGAGACTGGACGCTGCGGGTTTCCGACCGGGCCGGTTCCGATACGGGTCGCCTGAATTCCTGGTCCCTGGAATTCTTCCTGACCGGGGAAGTGCCGGCGGAAATCTGTGACGATGGAATCGACAACGATGGAAATGGCATGATTGACTGCGCGGATCCGGCCTGCGCGGAGGATGCGGCCTGTCAGGAAGTACAGGCGGTGGATATGACGAACACCAATGCCGTGGGTATCCCCGATGGCGATGAAAACGGAGTGACCTCCATCATTGAGGTTCCGGTAGCCGGTACCGTGGCGGCTCTCTCGGTGGATGTGAACATCACCCACCCGTTCCGTCCCGACCTGATCGTCAAACTGCGCGCCCCCGGCGGGCAGGAAGTCGTACTGTTTGCGGATGATTCGGACTATGAGGAAAACCTCATTCGCACCTTCCAGGTGACTGCCCTCAACGGCGTCTCCACCCAGGGTTCCTGGCGCCTGATTGTCATTGACCAGTATGAGGCTGATGCAGGAACGCTCAACTCCTGGCGCCTGCAGATCACGGTTAACCCCTGATTTCCTTCTTTTTTGTATTTTTCATTTTTCTCTTGAAAAAATAATCCAAATCCACTAAATAATTCAATCGGTTTCATTCTGTGATGAATTACTATGCATGGTTCTGTTCTTAATCCGTTGCTTCGTCGGCTCCCTCCGGTGCACTGGCAACAACAATTGCAGGAATGCCGGTTGTCCCGCTATCTGGAAGGGACCCTGACAGCATTCGGGCAAGAGGTGCATGGCTCCTGTTTCTGGCAGAACCTTCCCGGGTTCCGTCCGGAACCGGCTTCGTGGTGGATTTTTCCGGGGGAGGTTTCCATTGGCCTGCCACAACCCTCCCTGCGCATGCTGCAGATGTTGTTTCCCCAGGACCCTGCAGACAGTTTTTTTCGTTGCATGGAGGTGGATCGGCCCATGGTATTTTCTGTTAATCGCCGTGGTCCTTTTCCGGAGGTGTCCACCGGTCGGGCAAAGGCCGCACTTGTTCATGTTCCCGGCGGTCATTTCATGGTGTATTGTTCCCCGGGCCTCGTGGACGAAGACGAACCTTTTTTCCCGGTTTCCACGTTCCCCTCCTTTTTGTTCCATCTGAGCCTTTGTGCCGGTTTTTTGCCTGTGGAGGCTGTGTGGAATGCCCGGGCCCGGGAAGTGGTTTTTCCGGGTTGGACAACTAAACATTTGGCTTGGCTTGGCCGACATGATATGTGGTTGCCCGTGAGGCCCTCCCCGGAGGGCCTGATTGTCGATGGAGAATGGGTCATGAAACCTTCGCCGCCGGATCAGTTTCCGCTTGAAATTTCCGTGGAGATCGGAAGAATCCGGCTGCGTGGAAGTGAATTGTCAGCCCTGACCCAGGGGGCAGTCATTCCCCTTCACGGCGCTTTTGGCCAGCAGGTCCAACTGCTGTATGACAATCGCCTTTTGGCTCGTGGTGAACTGGTGCTGGCCGGTGGCGAGTTGGCCATCCGGCTTCTGAATGATGTAACCGGTCTGGAAACGGTTCCGGATCGATGATTTTGCCTGCATTGCAGGTCCGACAGGTGACATGATGACCCTGAATCCTTCCACCCGGCGCGTGAACCAGCGTCACGATGTGATCCTGCCGATCGAAATCCAGCAGAACGAAACCATCCGGACTGCCGAAATCCAGAACATCAGTGTCGGTGGCCTGTATTTTCATTGTGATTTTCCTGTGGAACGCCAGGAGTTGTTCAAACTCGTTTTTTCCATTCCCACGCTGGATGTTCCGGTCAAGGTGGACGCAGTGGTCCGATGGACGGAAAAGGTTGGCGATCAGATGTGGGGAGTGGGGGTTCAGTTCCTGGGACTCAAAGCCAAGGAAGTATGGGCAGTGACTAAATACTTCTCTTCCCTGACAGCGGGAATCTGACAGGCTCCCATTTTTTACTGATTGTAAATTCTTTCAAACAAATCCAGGTTGCCTTGGGATACCTTGGGGGGAAGAAGACTTTGCAAGGCTTCCAGAAAGTGTTCCTTCTTCACGGAGGGGATGAC
This sequence comes from uncultured Kofleriaceae bacterium, assembly GCA_964618145.1. Lineage (GTDB taxonomy): Bacteria > Myxococcota_A > Polyangia > HGW-17 > HGW-17 > HGW-17. The sequence goes on along the minus strand of CAZTZR010000002.1, from coordinate 5,279 downwards.
TTCATCGGCGGCCAGCCGGGCGAGTACCGCCACATTCTGCATCCGGGTGTCCGGCAAATCCGGAATGAAGATCCGGTGGATGTGCACCCCCAGACGATCTGCCTGTTTCTGAATGGATTCATCGGTGCAGGTGTTTTCACTTCCCAGGCGGACCGACAGGGGTTGCCAGGAAGTGTCGTAGTAATACAATTGACCGCCGGGTTTGGCGTAGGACAACAGTCCCCGCAGGGCTTCCGTGCGTTCCAGGGCAATCACCAGATCCGCCTCGTGGGGGGCAATCAAAGGGGAATGCACCTTCCCCACCCGCAAAAAACTTTCCACGGAACCGCCCCGCTGGGCGAGACCGTGGGTGTCTACCGCCCGCAGGTCCAGACCGGCCGCATCGCAGGCGAACGCCAGCACTTCTGCCAGCAGTCCGATACCCTGTCCGCCCACGCCAATCATGTAAATCTGGGTGTTCATGGTTTCACCGGCCTTTCAGGAGGGGTTTCAATGGTTTTTACCGCTTGGGGTGGGGAAATGGCCTTTTGCGGGCATGTCTGCAGACAGGAGCCATCCCCGATGCAAAGATCCGTGTTGACGTGCACCATGCCGTCGGGCTCCAGGAAGAACGATGGGCAGCCGAACTTCTTGACACATACATGTTGCTGGTTGCAGGTCTCCTGCAGGATATGGACCTGACGCCGGATGAAACCGGGTTTGCGGCTTTCCCTGCGCTGCTGGGCCAGCATGCAGGGATGCCGGGCGATGATCACCTGGAACCCGCCTTCCTCATTGGCTGCTTTTACCAGTTGGGTGAGTTTTCCCTGGGAATAGGTGTCCACTTCGGAAACCCTTGCGCCCAGGGATTCCAGAAGGCGGCGGATGGAAATGGCTTCGGAGGGACCGTTGAAGTTGGCTCCGGAACCGGCGTGGGCCTGGTGACCGGTCATGGCAGTCGTGCCGTTCTCCATCACGATCAGGGTAAAGTCGTGGCGGTTGAACAGCGCGTTGATGATCCCCGGTATTCCTGCATGGAACAAGGTGGAATCCCCCAGAAAGGCCACCACCCGCCTGGATTTCTGGAACAGGGAAAGCCCTGCCGCGATGCCGCAGGAGGCACCCATGCACAAAAGCACCTGGCCCACCTGGTAGGGAGGCAAAAACCCCAGGGTATGACAGCCGATGTCGGCCACGGTGATGTCATCTTCACGAAGGGCCTGCTTGATGGCAAAGAATGCACTGCGATGCCCGCACCCCGGACACATCTGCGGGGCACGGGGGGTCAGTCCGGTCTCCGTGCGTGGACCAGCCGGGACCATGTCCGGCCAGAGGTGGTGCAGGATGTCCCGCACCTTGGACGGGGTGTATTCCCCGATCCAGTCTTCGGCATTTTCCTTGCCGTAAATGCGGCATCTCAGGCCTTGGCGACAGGCGATGCGATAGACTCCCTGCTCGATGAAGTCGTCCAGTTCCTCCAGGATTTTCACTTCCTCATGCTCCTGCAGGAACTGACCGATGGCTTTTTCGGGCAATGGGTGCACCAATCCCAGACGCAGGATGTCCGGTGGGGAGTCCAGGTTCTGGATCACCTCCAGCAGGGAGGCCAGGGGAAGACCTGCGGTGATGATGCCCCGGGGGGATCCGTTACTGGATCGAATCACCCGGGTGAAGGGGGTATTTTCGGATATTTCCCGGGTTTTTTCCAGTTTTTCCCGGGCTTTTTTCTTCAGGGGCGGCACCAGCCGGGTGATGGGCATGTAGGGGCCGGCAGTCGGATCGAACCGTGGGGTGTCATCCGGGATGGCCGGGGTATTTTCCGGACTGTTCACCCGCATTTTGGCGTGGCAGACATGGGTGGTCAGCCGCAGGATCACGGGCATCTTCATCTGTTGGGACCAGGCAGCCGCCTCCAGGTACATGTCGTGGACCTCCTGGGGGTCCACGGGTTCCCATACCGGAGTGTAGGCCATGCGTGCAATGTGGCGATTGTCCTGTTCATTCTGGCTGGAATTGCAGCCGGGGTCGTCCCCCAGGACAATCACCATGCCTCCGGTCAGTTCCATGAGGGACAGTTGCACGAAAGTGTCGGCGGCCACGTTCAGTCCCACACTCTTGAAAAACACGCAGGAAAGGTGCCCGTTGATGGAAGCGCCGAAGGCCACTTCGGTGGCCACCTTTTCATTGGTGGAAAACTCGAAGGCAAAGGGTCTTTCCCCGGCAGGAATGCGGGAGATGGCATCCGCGATCTCCGGGGTGGGAGAACCCGGATAGGCGGTGACCACCCGGGTTTTGGCCACGGCCATGGCGCGCACGATGGCGGTGTTGCCCATCATGATCTCCGAGACGGCTTCGGGACGTACAAGAAAATGGGTATTATCCATATCGGTTTTCCATTGGTTATTTGGGGTTGCCGGAAAAAAGGGGAATACTTCCGGTGCTAGTGCGCGGCCGGGTTGCGCGTGATCAGAAGGGACATGCGGGTGATGAATTCCAGCAGTTCCTGGTCGGTCATCTTCTTGGTGACCAGCACGTACTTCTGGGTCAGGCTTTCCACCTGGATCATGCGGGTGTGGAAGCAGCACCACTGGGTTTCACGGATGGTGCCGGCTTCCACCACGGATTTGGCGGCGATGGTGTGAACCACGCGGGTGGCGGAGAAACCACAGCACTTGGCGGTGGATTCAATCAGCAGGACGCGCATGTTGGTGATGATCAGGAACATCCGGATGTGTCCGCCCGTGACTTTGGTAATGAAGGCCTGGAACTGGGCAATGGCCTTTTCGATGGGGCTGGTGCCGACGAAGAATCCATCCGCCTGAATGGCATACTGGATTTCTTCACCCTGCAGCAGTTGGACATGATTGAGCGCTTCCTGGGTTTTCGGTGTCATTTGAACCATGGGTTTCTCCTGTTTCAGTTAAGGGTTTTTTCGTCATCACACCATTGATGACTGTCACCACGTTTTTGTGTTCGTGATCCACAAACACCATGGCGTGGGACAGGCTTTGAGCTTTTTCGATGTTTTCGCGAACGAGTTTCCTGCGTTCGGAGGCAGGCACCAGGGCCTGGGCCAGCACGTGGTGGGCCACCACACGGTAGCAGGGATCGCCACAATAGCGGACAATGGCCTCGTTCTGAAAGGAACCGTTGCGCAATGCCAGCAACTGTTTTTTCGTGATGTGCAGTTTCTTGGGGTACTGCCGGGCAATCTGCCAGGCCCACAGCAGGGACCGGAGCGCGACAAGGGTTACCGGAATCCAGACATACCAGGGAAAGAACCACAAGGCCGCCCCGGGAAGAACCACCGACAGGGTGGTGATGAGTATGGCATACCGGTTGTAACTCAGGAAGTATCCGGTTTTCTGCAAGGGAGAAAAGGTAACCTGACGCTCGACTTCATGGAAGGAATCATCCCGGACCAGCCGACAGCCGGTGGAGGAACAATTCATGTCATGCCCGTTCTGCGTCATGGGTCACATCCTCATCGGAAAAAACTCTTCGCGGGATATTGTCAGAAAAACCCACAGATGGCAAGTGGAATTATTCAACATTCCCGGGGGCCTGTTTCCGGAAACGGTCCACCGGAAAATGGCAGGCAGGTTCCCGTCGGTGACGGTCATAATACTGCTGGTGGGTTTCGTCGGCGGACCAGAAACGGGATGCCGGTTCCAGGCGGGTTGCCACGTCATATCCGTTGTGTTGCAGGGCTTCCATCAACCGGCTGGCCACAGCCTGTTGTTCTGCATCCACAAAAAAAACCACGGAACGGTATTGCTCCCCGATGTCGGGGCCCTGACGATCCGTCTGGGTGGGGTCATGGATTTCAAAGAAACGCCTGGCAATGGTTTCAAAATCCGTGATGGCCGGGTCGAAAGTCACCTCCACGGTTTCGATGTGTCCGGTGTTCCGGGTGCAGACGTCCCGGTACGTCGGGTTTTCCAGATGGCCTCCCATGAACCCGGAGAGAACATCCATCACACCCGGGATGCGGCGCAGGTGATATTCGACGCCCCAGAAACATCCGCCGGCAAAGTAGGCTTTATGAAATCCCCGAGGGTGCTCCATCATGACCACACATCCTTTCCAGGTTGACACAAGAGAGGTTCATGGGTATGAATCTGTCATGAAAAAGCCCAAGTTACAATCCCTCAATTGTCCTGGTTGCGGCGCTTCGTTGCGCAACGATCCGGGGGTTATGACCATTCGTTGCGATTATTGTGGCAACACCCTGGTGTTCGAGGCACCGGATCCCGAACCGGCCCCCAACCCAACCAAGGCCTCTGCCCCCCAGGCCGGACCTGCATATCAGGGACCTGCGGTCATCGAAATTCCCCACAGTGCGGCAAACATGCATCGACAGGTGCAGACTGCCGTGAAGGTATCGGCTTTCCTTCCAGCCATTATCATTTTTTCCATGCTCATTCTGGGTGGGGTCATCACTGCCGTGACCATGACCGGGGTAAAACAGCAGACCCAACAGGCCCAGACACGCGCCGAAAAGATCCGGGAAGAGGCTGACCAGAGGAAGGTCAGGATGGAGGAGGAAAGGGAACAGCGGGAAAAAGAACGCTGGATGTCCCGGATCGACGGTTCCCGCAAAAGCCTGCCGGAAAACTTTGACAAACTCCTGGCGGACAGTCTCCCGGATGACTGGCCCACCCTGACGATCGGTCCTGCTTCGGCTCCTGTCACCATCACCTGGTATGTCAGTTATGCCGGGGTTCACGATCGCCGTTTTGGCACGGCCATGCGGGGGGTGATGCGCCGGTTTGATGGCCAGGTCAAGTGGAATGTCATTCCCGTTCCGTCACGCCTTGGCCGGAGCACCGGAGCACTGGAAGGATTTCTGGAACTTCTGGAGCAAAAGGGGGAGGATGCTTTTGACAGCATTCATGAGCGGTTGCTCGAAGACGGGTATTCCTGGAGTTTGCGCGGGAATTTTTCCGCCCTGTGTGAAGCCCTGGATTGCGATTTGACCCGGTTCAATAGGGCTATGAAGCAAAAAAAACATGCCTCCAGGGTCAAGCCGATGGAAACTGTTTCCCGCCGGCTGGGTCTGGATAGACACACCATTTTCCGGATCCAGGATGACCTGTTTTCGGATGCTTCCATCATTGTGGCCCAACTCGAAGAGGTGGTGGATGCCTACCTCAAGTGGGGCAGTCCGGAGAAATAGGCGCACTCCAGAGCGGCACGTGCACGTGCCGCGGGGAGCCGGCGCCGGATACAGTGCCGGTACCCGGGGCAGAAAGAGGGGGCCCAATCCTGGGCCCCCGGGCGCGCGTCAGCGCAAAACT
>CAZTZR010000001.1:0-274325 GCA_964618145.1 uncultured Kofleriaceae bacterium | reverse complement strand
CCGCAGGGCCACCTCGTTTCGGAGCCTTGCGAAGAAACCACCGGCAACCGAACGCCGGCAACCGGCACTGGCCCACAATTATCACTCAGCGCTCATAATGCGTTTGCCCTGATTGCAAACCAACGGGAATTTTATGGAAATGGAATTTAAATCAGTTCCTCTTCGGGTTCTTCGGCAACAGTATCCGGCAGAATGGAACCCAGGCTGTCCTCCACTTGATCAAAGCGGATTTTTCCTTTGGTGATCATCAGGCGCACCAGAATGGGAACCGGAATGGTTGTAGCAATGGAAAGGAATACGATGGCGTTGAAAAACCGGGGAGTCAGTAGTTCCAGTTCCAGTGCCACTGCAGCGGCGGCCAGGGTGGCGGACAACTGGGGCACCGTCATCAGACCGGCACAAATGGATTTCTTGTGGGAAAATCCCGCAAGAAACAATCCCAGCCAACCGGAAAAGACTTTGGAACCCACAAGACCCACCAGGGTGAGTATCATGATGAGTGTGTTTTCCCAGGCTTCCGTCAGAATGGACAGGTCACTTTTCATTCCAATGGACATGAACAGGAAAGGAATGACAAACCCGTAACCGATTCCTTCCACCTTTCGATGGAGAATCCTTCCCTTTTCATGAAAGGAGGGTACACGTACGAAGGCAATGCCCGCAATGAATGCTCCCACGATGATGGAAACACCGATCAATTCCCCCAAAAAGACCACAATGAGCAATCCCATGAGGAAAAAAGTCACCCGAGAATCATCCTGGGGTTCCAGAAATCCCAGGATTTTCCTGAAAATCAGTGGCAAACCCCAGACCGAAGCCACCAGATACAGGGCAATCATCACAAGAAAAAGTGGAACGAACAGGTTACCCAGAATGGAAGGGTCCAGGCGATCAAACACACTGATGCTGCCAAATATTTCTCCACCTGTCTGGTGGCGTTTGAGTTGTACACAGACCGCCAGAAGAACCAGACTGAACAGGTCCGTAATCACCGTTGAAGCCAGCACGGCCACGCCAAAGCGGGTACGCACCACATTCAGTTCCCGGATGACCGGAAAAACAATTCCCACGGAATGGGAGGCAAACAGGGATGCATACACCCACGAACCCAGAACATCCTCCGGCATGAACCATGCGTACACCGCATATCCGGCTGCCGCGGGAATTGCGAAGGTCAGGACGCTGAGCAGTGCCACCGCCTTTTTTTCGGACATCAGAATCCGCAGGTTGACTTCCATTCCCGCCAGGGCCATGAGGAATACCAGCCCCATCAGGCCAATGGCATCAATTACCGTGTACAACTGTTCGGTGGGATATCCCCTCCCGATCAGATTGTTGAGTTTTCCGATGACATCGAATCCCTGGGGACCAATGGCCATACCAGTCATCAACATGGCCACTACGGAGGGAATATGAAAACGGCGCAACAACTGTGGAACCAGGGCTGCCGCCGTCATGATGAAAAGGAACAGAATCAGAAACGTCAATCCACTCATGGAAACATCGGCTTTCGTATTCTATCTGGGGAAAAGGCTATCACGCCTTGAGCCAACCCGGATGGTCCATCCCATCATACTGATTCTGCTCCGGGTTTCAACGAAAACCAAACCGGTTTTCCACAGCTTGCTTGTTGCCATGAAATGGAATAGTATTTCCGGGATCGAGATTTATCTGTAATTAGATACTATCCCGATTCCATCCGGAGGAATGAAATTGAACGGCGACGACAATTCCGAAAGCACCAAAATCATTTCGATTGCCAACCTGCAGACTCCGGCCAAGAAAAACTATGCATGCCTGATCGTGATCGCCGGAAGCAACGTGGGCCAGATGTTCCGGGTGGACGCCGAAGAGATGGTCATCGGGCGTGGTCACCAGAATGGCATTGTCCTCATTGATGACGGCATCAGCCGCTCCCACTGCCGACTGATCCACCTCCCCGGTGGCGAAGTCATGCTCGAGGATCTCAACAGCACCAACGGCACCTTTGTCAACAGCGAAAAAGTGTCCCGACGCCTGCTCAAGGACGGGGACAAGATCCAGGTGGGGTCCACATCCATTCTCAAATTCACCTACCAGGACAACATCGAGGAAAACTTCCAGCGGCAGATGTTCGAAAGCGCCCTCAGGGACGGTCTGACCAAAACCTACAACAAGCGCTATTTCGTCGAGCGGCTGGAAGCCGAATTTGCCTACGCCCAGCGACATCACTTTCCCGTGTCCCTGTTCATGTTTGATCTGGACCATTTCAAGAGTTTCAATGACACCTACGGACACCTGTGCGGGGATGCCGTTCTGGTGGAAATGGCCCGCCGGGTGGCCGCTTCCATCCGCTCGGAGGATGTGTTCGCCCGATACGGCGGGGAGGAATTCGCACTGATCACCCGTGGAATTCCCAATGAAAACGCCCTGATCCTGGCCGAAAGGTTGCGTCAGGGCATTTCCAACCGCCCGTTCATCTACGAAAACCTCAGCCTGACCGTCACCGTGAGCATCGGACTGGCCAGCCTGCCGCATCCGTCCATCACCGCCCCGCAGGAACTCGTGGAATCCGCCGACCGGGCCCTGTATCACGCCAAACACAGCGGACGCAACTGCGTGCGTACCTTCAACCAGCCTTGAATGTCCTTTCCTTCCTGAACCGGAACCGTCTTCCTGTTTTCCTGATACTGCTGGCCTTTTCCCTCTTGATGATCCATGTTTCCTCCATGGCGTGGTTCATCAGCGATGATGCCTACATTTCCTTCCGGTATGCCCGGAACCTGGCCGAAACCGGTCAACTGGTCTACAACCCCGGACAGTTCGTGGAAGGATATTCCAACTTCCTGTGGGTGCTGATCCTGGCCTTTTTCCACCTGTTGCGCATTCCCATGGCGTGGACGGCCCATGCATTCAATATCGCATCGGCACTCTGGATCCTGTGGTCCATGCAACGGCTTTGCCAGTTCTGCTTTCCCGGTGATCCCCTGCGCCGGAACGCCCTGAACTGGGCGATGCTTGCCGGATTGTGCGGTTTCGCTCCCTTTGCATTCTGGGTGTCCGGCGGTCTGGAAACCCTGTTTTTCACCGCACTTCTCCTGGACGGAACCGTTCGCTGCCTTCTGGCCAGGGAATCCATCACCAACAAAGAGACGCCCAACATCCTTTTGCCGGTTTTGGTACTTGCAGCCGCGGCCCTGACCCGGCCCGAGGGAATCCTGCTGGGAGCGGTGGCCCTGGTGGTACCGGGCCTTGCGGCGCTGGGGCAAGCCTGGAGACGGCGAAACGAAGGCTGGATGCATGCCATCCGGAGCCTGGGACCAATCGTCGGAATGGTCCTGATCTGGGTGGCCCTGGTTGGGGCCCATTTCCTCTGGCGGCGCTGGTACTACGGCCGGTGGTTGCCCATGACCCATGAAACCAAGATCGCAGGCATTGACCCCGCCTTTCTGGCCCGGCATGGCCGAACCTATGCCCACGCCTTTTTTTCCACCTTCAAACTTTACTGGTACTTGCCCCTGATACCGGGTCTGGTGTTCACCGATCGCCGCCGACGGTGGGCCGGATTCGTGTCATTGGCGTTTTTCCTGCTGATGACCGGACACATCATCCGGGCGGGCGGAGATTTCATGGCGCTTTTCCGCTTTTTCGTGCCTGTCTGGCCCTTTTTCGTCATTGCAGTGATGCTGGGTCTGTCCGGATGGATGGATCTTCCGGGAAAACCGCGGATGACCGCGCGTTTCGGGCGGGCCTGGCAGGTATTGTTGCTGGCGTCCATCCTCGTTCCCGTCCCCTGGATCATATCCTCCATACGTTTCGCCCGGGCGGGCCTGCATTCGGAAACCCCCCAGTCGGGCATGGAAAGCATTGCCGGCATGGTGCACTATGTGCGGGACCGCGAACTCGTGGGCCGGGCCCTGGCCCGGCTGATCCCTGCACACCAGCGGGAGCGGACGCTCATGATCGTGGGGGGAGCCGGCGCCATCTCCCACGAAAGCCGCATGGGAACCGTCCATGACACCTTCGGACTGGTGGATCCCGAAATCGCTTCCAGAACCGTGGTACCGGGAAAGTTCTACAAACCCGGCCATCTCAAGCAGGCATCCTTTTCCCATGTCCGCCAGAAAAACGCGGACATTCTGTGCAATCCCCACGTGGCCTGGATCGGCCACGGAATTCTACCGGAAAGAAACCGAAAACAGGTGGAGCGAAATTTCCCCGGATATGTTACATTCTGTCTGGCTTTGCCCCTGAGTTCCCCCGACCGGGGACCTCGAAGAACCCATTATTGCTGTCTTCGGAAACAGGATCGACTGGAGCAGTTGATCCTGGATACGGTGGTTCCATGAATCCGATCCTTGAGTTTCCCGTCCGCATGGCCGAACACTATGAACTGATCCGTCTGGCGGGAACCGGTGGCCTGTGTGCGGTCTATGAAGGAAAGGATCTGCGGTCCGATACACCCGTTGCCGTCAAGGTGATGCTCAAACGGGAGGGAGGGTTGCCTCCGGATCAGGTGCAGCACTTTCTGGCGGGTGCCCGGTTCGGCATGCAGTTTTCCCATCCCCATCTGGTGCGCACCCTGGATTTCGGGGAGGATCCGGATTTTGGTCCTTTCTGGGTGATGGATTTTCTGCAGGGCACAACCCTTTCCAGTCACCTGAAGGAAAAGCGGGAACTTTCCGAATCCTTCATCCTTTGCATCGGCACCCAGATCGCCCAGTGCCTCAAGACCATTCATGAACAAAACATGCTCCACGGGGACATCAAGCCCGAGAACATCTTCATCACCGAAGGTGCCACGAATCCCTGGGTGGTGGTGCTGGATTTCGTGCCCATGCGGCGCATGGACGACTGGCTGGCCCTGCATGTCACCCGGGAATACCTGCCCCCGGAGATCTTTTCCGGCTCCATGCCCGGAGCCGGGGCGGACGCCTTTGCCCTGGGAGTGCTCTTGCACGAGTTGACTTTCGGGGTGCTGCCCGTGTTCCACCAGTCCGGAGAGTTGAACATCCCCCTGGGTCGCCGGACCATCTCCCCGAAACTGGCTGCGTTCCTCATCGGGCTGTTGTCCTTCACTCCCCGGGACCGCCTGCTGACCCTCAACGATTTGTCCCGTCTGGAAGACCTTCCGGAACCTTCCCTTGTATTGGAACCGGAAAAAAATCCCGCATCCGTACCGGAGGAATCCCCGCCAAAACTGGCGAACGCGTTTCTCCAGCACCCGTTTGCCATGCTTTTTCTGGATACCCGTCTGGTGATCACCTGGGTGAACGATAGTTGTCGGAACTGGCTCGGAGACGGGTTGTTGGGCCAACGGTTCCACGCCACACCCCTGGCGTTTTTCTCTCCGGAAATTTTGGGAAACCTGGAAGAAACCCTGGAGACCGGAAGAATCACCACCACCCCGGTGGTGAACACCTCGTTATCCCTCTGGATATCCCCCATTTCCGAGGATCAGATCATCCGTGGCATCCTGTGCACCCTGTGCCCCCACGACTGCGGAAAGTAACAGCGCCGGATCCATTCACAGCGGTCATCAGGTTCGATGAGCCCGTCCTTCGGTCAGGTTCATTTTTCCGGCCACTTTGTGGCCTCCATCGGGTCGCCCGCGATAGGGCTCCCCTCCTGGCGCCGGTCCTGATGCAACAGCGTCCATGGTTCATCGAATCTGACCGGCGCTGTCAGACCAACCCCGGGATCATTTCCTACCAGGAAGGTATGATATACGTGGAACCCACCAGGGGCATGACCGGCACCCGCCGGCGCATGGTAGTGTCGTCGTCGTGCTGGAAGTACAGGGTGATACCCTGGGGAAGGGTATCCGTGGTGGCACCTATCATGGTACCGTCGGGTTCAAAATAAAAACGGTGGGTGACTCCCGCATTGACATTGGTGAAAGTGCCCGGGGGAAAACCCGCCAGCACCGGCGCCCGGGCATAGCGCAACACCTTCACGCGGTGCATTCGGTACACCCGGCTCTGGGGAGCGGTCGTGGTGGGGGCGGCGAGACAACTGCCCACACACCACCGGAAAGTTTCCCGGGTAAATTCAAACACCGTGCGCTGGCGAAGGGAAATGGCCATGCGGCGGCTCTCCCGGACCATGGAGATGAACTGGTACAGGGAATTGCGCATGTCGTCATCCCGGGATCGACCCCGGATGCTCATGAGGGCCACGGCCGCCAGCACCGACATGATGACCAGCACCACCATCAGTTCCACGAGGGTGAATCCGGATCTTCGCGTACGCATCAGATGGTCCCTCCCGTCTGCGGCCGGTTCGGAATTTTCACGATGAATTGCATGCTCCGGCGCTTGTAGCGATCGAACGCACCCGCGGGCCGGTCCTCGAACCCGGGACGCCGGGTATTTACCGAAGAAGTCTGGGTGGGGGTGCGCATGACCACACTCACCCGCAACGCCCGCATGCGCCCGACTTCGGCAGGCAGGGTATCCCGGCTCCAGACCCAGATGTCCCCGCGCTCGTCGGGAGGATTGGAAGTATCAATATGCACCGCCAGTTGGAGATCCTCCACCCCGGCCGCCAGGGGCATCCAGGTGTAATCCGTGGTGGAGGAGGCAAACATGCGCACCCCGTGCATGAGCATGGGCATGTTGGGGTTGGAGGTGTCCACCCGGATGGCGTGGAACGGTGTTTCCCCCAGGCTCAATACCGAAATGGGCGAAGTGGGGTCATGGTCGCCGGCAATGCCGCAAGCAGGATGCGAGGAAATCTGGTTCATGCAGAAAGGACCGCCCCCGGCGGGAGCAAAGTGCAACCGGGGCCCTGTCTTGGGTGTGGCCACGTTGGTGAGGCGGTACAGGCAACTGACCCCGTTGATGGTGATGCCGATGATGTCCTTGTGTTTGAATCCCGTGGCGTCCTCCACAGTGGCCCACTGGCGGTTGAACCGGCCGTTGATGTAGGTGACCGACAGATCTCCGGGCAGCACGTATTCGAGCCAGTCCGGATCGTTGTCCACCCCCCCTTCCACGAAATCGTCCACCGGGGGATAGGCGTTGTTGTTGCGCATGCCCAAAGTGGAAGTGGTGGAAAAGGATCCGGCACAGTTCCAGTAGGAAACGGACGATCCCAGTCCTGCTCCCACCTGGCGCATGCTGCGCTGGAGGAAAAAGCGGATGCCATCCAGATTCGACTGCATGTCGGCAATGCTTTCTTCCTCGTTGGTGGCCCGGTGGAACACCAGTTGCAGGGACAGGGCCCCGCCGATGACAATCGAAGAGATCGCCACGGCGATGAGCATTTCAATGATGGTAAAACCGGATTGTGAGTGTTTCATGGCCTGTACACCATTGATTTGAGGTAAATGCGATGGGTTCGGGCAACCCGTTCGTTGCCCGTCCATGAAATGACGACTTCCACTTCGTAGGTGAAGGGATCCGTGCCTTGCCGGCCCGAAATCGCGGGCACGAAGGTGATGCCGTGCTGATCCTGGAACCAGGCGGCGTCCGTTCCCAGGGCCATGCCGCAGGTGACGGGATCCGCCCCCCCATCGATGCAGGAATTGTAGCATCCCGGACCGTCCCCGCCGCCCGCCAGGCACGCAATGGTCTGGGTGGGCACTTCCTTCATGAGTTCCAGCACGTCGGAAGCCTTGGTCAGGGCCGTCTGGAACTGGCGGGTGCGCAGGTTGGAACTCGAAGCCACGGTGGCCACCTTGAACAGGGTCATCAACCCGATGAGCAGCACGGAAAACGCCACCAGCACTTCCAGAAGCGTCATGCCGGACTGGTTTCTACTCTTCTTTCCAGTACACATCTTCCACTCCTGACGAGGAGGCCGAGGCCGCCGAGGTGTTGTTCCATTTGGAATCCCCCAGGATGGTGGTCTGGCCTCCCAGGCTGTTGATGAACAGGTGTTCGTCGTAGACAATCAATCCGGACACCACGTTTCCGGGCGCCGCCACCGAAGGGGCGATCTGGATGGGAAGTCCGGTGGAATCGGCATCCACGGAAAGGATGTAGATCCGGCCTGGATTGGTGGTGTCCTCGTCGCAGATGTCCGCCTTGTTGCCCTTGGAGGAACCCACATACACCTCGTCGCCGGAAATGAAGGCGTCCGCCCAGATTTTCTCGTCGAGGCCCAGGCCCAGGGAATAGATCATCTCGCCGGTGGAACAGGTTCCTTCCGGATCCCGATCCACGAAACCGTAGAAATGATAGGGGGGATTGGGGGTGTCGTTGAGTTCGGGATGATCCCCCGTGCCAAAGTACAGGGTCACCACTTTCTGTCCGGTGTGCAGATCCTTGGCCACCTTCACCGCCGGGGTGACAAAGATGGGTTCGGGACCCACGTCGGCCACCAGGCAGCGGTTGCCGTTGGGACCATTGAAATAGTGTTTCCAGATGCGCCCGTTGGTGTCGGCCACGTACACACGGTCCATGTACCCGTCTCCGGTGAAATCCACCACCACGGGGCTGCCCCATACCCCCAGGGCCTGGTGCCCGGGGCGACCCGCGCCCTGGTTCAGTTTGATTTTCCCCTGGGGCAGGGTGGCGCCGGTGCCGGCGTTGATGATGTACAGGTACACGTCCCCGTGGACATCACTCATGCCGGACGTGGTCACCACGGCCCAGTTGCGGCCCTGTCCCCCATATCCGGGGGAATTGAGCCAGGCGATGGCCGGGGGCTGGTAGGTGCCGTTGAAGTGGGTGTCCGTCCAGTCATGGGGCCAGAGTACCTGGGGATTTTCGGTGTTGGTGACATCCAGGGCGGACAAGAACGGATGCACCACCCCATGATGATAGAACACCGCGGTTTTCCATGCACTGCTGACCAGGATGTCCTCGAGGGACACGGACCCGTTCACCTGGGCCCAGGGATGCAGTTCGGGGAAGTAATCCTTCACATAGTTGTTTTTCAGGTTGTTCAACTGGGCCGGGGGAATCCACGCCCAGACCTCGTCGCCGGTGCCATAATCCCGGGTGGCGCCGGTCTTGAGGAAATAGCCCCGTTGTTCCGGCGCCGGGGTGGAAGGATCGTCCCCGTGACGATAGCGCCCTGCGTCAAACGCATGGAGCATACCATCCTGGGCTCCCACCAGGGCAACGGTCTTGCGTTCCTTGCGGGCCGGATCGTTCATCCAGGTGGTATACGAACTCTTCACGGCAGAGGGAACTCCCGTGGCGTTGAGCCAGGCGGGGGGACCCGGCGGAGTCACGATGGCCCCGGTGGATCGGTGGATGGCCCCCAGGGGCCAGACCCGGCGGGGCACACTTCCCGGAGTGGGAACGCGCAGGGGTACTTCCCAGCCCCGGGTCCACCGGATGATCTGGCGCACGTCATCATCATCGGCCAGGAAGTTGGCGTTCAGGTCATACACGGCCCGACCGTTGTGCCGCAGGGCCCGATCATCGGTGGACAGGATTTCATTGAACAGCCAGGCGTTGTAGGTGGTGGTCAAAGAAAGCCGCGTCGTTCCCGCATGGGTATAAATCACCCGGGAGTCGGGATTGCGGGCGGCCAGGCGGGCGCCGGCATCCCATTTTTTCACCACGTTGGTAGTGGTGGGAGATTCGGGAGCGTACATTTCATACAGGGAATACCGACCGCGGTTGCGGTTGTCCAGAACGGTGGAACCCCAGGAGGAACTGGGAGTTTCCAGCACCCCCTTGAACAGCACGTTGGCCAAGGGCAGGCTGGTGGAAAAGGAGTATTCACCTCCACGCAAGGCCTCGTATCCCAGATCCAGTCCACGGACTTCGGGCTGGCACAGTTCGTTGGAGGAAATGATTTCCACCTTCCAGCGCAGATAGGCCCCCGTATACCCTAAAGAAGCCAGATCCAGGGTGGTTTCGTTGGATCCGGGGGGGAATTCCACCTTCACCCAGATGGGGGGATCGGACACGGAAACAAAATAATCAATGCGGGTGTCCGGATAAGGCGTGCACGGGGGAATGGGAATGTAATCATTCTTGCGCAGGCGCACCTTGGTGATGGTGGTGTTGGCCAACTGGGAGGCCGGGATTTCCGAACTCATGACGTTGGAGATGGCTTCGCCCCCGTTCTGGCGGGTGACCATGAACACCAGATGGTTGAAACTGTTGTGGATCCAGTCCGGCCACAGGGAGGTGGCCGAAGGATGGGATCCACCGTCATAGAGCATGGAAAATCCCAGAATCCAGCGGGTGGGGTCCGTGGAAGGCGCCCCCAGGGCCATGTGCTGGCGGTAGCCGTTGGTCATGATGTCGAAGGTCACCGCTTCGTGGGGCATGACCAGGAAGTTGTAGGCCGCCGTGTTCAGCCGGGTCAGGGTGGGATCGTCCAGCCAGCCGATGTGGTAGTTGGTGGGCCAGGAATACTGCTGCTGGTTGGTGCGCCACACCCGGTGCCCGGAACCCAGTTGGCAGGACATGGCATCCCATCGGTTGTTGGAATATACCGTCACCTGGAAGGGACACCCGATGTTCATGGTCTTCTGGGCGGTGGTGGTGGTGCCGTAGAAGTCGGGATTCAACAGGGACTTGTTGAAAAAGGGTAATGAAAATGTACGTACGTGGTCCAACATCATTTTGGTATTGTTGTTCTCCGTGGTACGCCGGACCATGCCCACGGAATTATAGCGCACGTTGTACATGCGACGGTAGGTGTTCATGAAAAACACCAGTTCCGTACCTGCATCAAACGATCCGATGTCCACGGTGCGGTCCAGGTGGTTCACCACGCCATCCCCGTTCACGTCATAATCGGGAACACCGTCGTTGGTGGTATTGGAAATGTCAGCCTTGGGTGGAAGCCGGAAGTTGGGCCACTGCCAGTTGACAACCATGGAATACAGTGTACCCCAGTTGTTGCGCCACCAGGCATGGGCCACTCCCGTATCATAGTTGCCATCATCGTCAGTCAATTCAAAAATCATGCCGCCGCCGGTGTTCATCAATTCTTCCAGCAGGTTGGAAATCCGGGGATAGGTTCCCCCGTCGGAAAAGTATGTGGAAGACGTGTGACTGAGCGTACTCTGGTCGTAACTGAACAATGCATCATCCCATGTGTATCCATTATAACTGATTAGGGCGTTATAAGAATAAGGCATGGGTTGCATCAACAGGGGCACATCATATATATTTGTGGAATTGCCGGATTTCAGGAACAGGTTTTCCAGCCAGTCATACAAACCGTTGTTGTTGCCGGCAATGCGGTAGCCGGTATCCCGCAGTTTGTATTTCGGGTACGTGCATCTTTTGGACCCCGAACAGGTTTGGCAGATCTCCCCGGTGTCGCAATCGGCGTTGGTGACACAGGTACGTGGTGTACAGGTAATTCCATCAGGCTGGGTGAAGTTGATCACCCGTTCGTCCCAGAGGAACCAGCCCAACGAATTGGATTCGGAAATGCCCTTGACGTAGGACACCTTCAGGTTCTGCCGGGAACGGTTCACAATGCGGTTGACATCGGACAGTGCCTTGCTGTCGGTAATGAGTTTGAGTTTTCCGCTGTCGAACTTCATGGACAGGGAACTGTCGAACATGGAGGCGGAAAACCCGGTGGTGTAGGTGGTGCGGTCCAGAAGGCTCGTGCAGTGGGACGAAGTCCCGAAGAACGCCTGCCCCGCCACGGTATGAAGAAGCACCGATGGCTGAGCGTACACGGAAGAAGCCCAGAAAAACAACAGGAAAAAGGGTGCCAGGGTTTTCATGGGTTCACCTGTTTCCTTCCACGGGAGCCGGAGCCGTCCGCAACTGCGGCGTGGTGCCACCCCGCGGGCGGTTGGGATTCTGGTTCATCTGGCGGATTTCCTCCCGCACCCGCATGCGTTCGCGGATAATCGCGTGGGACCGCAACAGCCGGATTTCGGTGCGCCGCACGGGAATCCGGGTGATTTCCGGCACCACCACGGGATTGGTGGCCCGCCTTTGCAGGTAATGAATCAGGTCCTGCACCTGCCGCTCGGTGGTAAAGCGGCCCACATGGCAGTTGACCTTCGGTCCGATGGACAGGGGGTCTGCCAACCACTGGCGGATTTCATGATCCTTGAGTTTTCCCAGTTCCAGGGCCAGATCCCCGGAATCAATGCGCTTGCCTTTGCTTTGGGTGATGTCCCCGAAGCGGTGCCACCACAAGGCGCATTCGGACAATTTTTCCTTGTACACGGCGTTTCCGCGCTGATACCGGCCGTTGTTGGCATGTACCACCGGTATCAGAAGAAAACCGGTCAATGCAAACAGAAAAAGATGTTTCATGACGACTCCTTAAAACTGCACGCTGGAACTGGTGTTCACGGTATTGACGTCGAAAGCGCTGTAGGACGCCTGGGAACTGCCCCCATGGGCCTGGGCGGTATATCCGTGGGAGGAAACCGCCACTTCTTCCTTGAAGACCTGGACCTCCAGGTAGGTGACGGCCAGGATGATGGGAGTGGCCGACATGGAATCCAGCAGTTCCCCCCGCACCATGATGACCATGTGCCCGTCCATGTCCACCACCGGATCGGGACTGGGATCCCCCTGGTTGTCTGCATACACGAAACTGTACCGCGCCTTGATCAGGGGCAATCCGTCCACACCACCATAGGTAAAATCATGGTACACATTGGCTTCCACCGGGGGATTCGCCAGCAGATCCCCCCAGCGGCTGGTGTTGCTCCAGCGCATGGTCGCGATGGACTTGGCCCGGGAAAGACCCGCCTCGGCCACATACCGGGAGGCGATCTTTTCCCTGGACTGACCGGAGGACCGGATGTTGGAACGGGTGGTCATGAGGATGCTGGCGGCTGCCCCCACCATGGCAATCATGATGAGAAACACGGCCACCATGGAAAAACCGGCCTGGGAACGACCGGAAAACAGGAATTTTTTATCAAGAATCATGCTCCATTCCTCCCGGCTCTTCGGGCAAGCAAGATCCATACCTTGTGCAATTGACTGGAAATGACTGATTTGACGGGAACGAATCCCACGAAAAAAACCGGTGGACTGGAAAATATTTCCATATATGGAAACATTTTCCAATATGTATGGTCGGTTTATTTTTCGAAGGGGTTGCCGAACACGGAGGCGGAACCCAGTTCGTTCTCGATGACCAGAAGGCGGTTGTACTTGGCAATGCGCTCGGAACGGCAGGCGGAACCGGTCTTGATCTGGCCGCCCCCCATGGCCACGGAGAAGTCCGCCATGAAGGTGTCTTCAGTCTCCCCGGAGCGATGGGAAATGATGTAGTTCCATCCGGCCTTCTTGCAACGGGCGATGGTTTCGATGGTTTCCGACACGGTACCGATCTGGTTGAGTTTGATGAGCACGGCGTTGGCGGCCTTCTCCTTGATGCCTTTGGCGACGAATTCCGGGTTGGTGACAAACAGGTCGTCACCGACAATCTGCAACCGGTCGCCCATGTCGGCGGTCATGTTGGAAAAACCGGTCCAGTCGTTTTCATCCAGGCCATCCTCGATGGATACGATGGGATACTTTTCGCACCAGGACTTCCACAGGGCGATCATGCCTGCAGTGTCCTTGGTACCCTGGCCGGATTTCTTCAACTGGTAGGATCCCCCTTCAAAGAAGGAACTGGCGGCGGGATCCAGGGCGATGGCCACCTGTTTTCCGGGGGTGTAGCCGGCGGCGGCCACGGCTTCGAGGATCACTTCGCAGGCTTCCTCGTTGCTCTTGAGGTTGGGAGCAAAACCCCCTTCATCTCCCACGGCGGTGGCATAGCCTTTTTTGGCCAGGATTTTCTTCAGGTTGTGGAACACTTCGGCGCCACAGCGCAGGGCTTCCTTGAAACCGGGCAGACCCACGGGCATGACCATGAATTCCTGGAAATCCACGGAGTTGTCGGCGTGATGACCGCCGTTGATGATGTTCATCATGGGCACGGGCAGGCGCAGGGCGCCGGGACCGCCCAGATAGGCGTACAGGGGAAGGCCGGCGGCCTTCGCCGCTGCCGAGGCCACCGCCATGGAAACGCCCAGAATGGCGTTGGCGCCCAGTTTTGCCTTGGTGGGGGTTCCGTCCAGTTCACGCATCATCCTGTCGATGGCGGCCTGTTCACGGGGATCCAGACCGATGACGGCCGGAGCTATCACGCGATTGACGTTTTCCACGGCCTTGAGAACTCCCTTGCCGAGATAACGGGCCTTGTCACCGTCCCGCAGTTCCACGGCCTCATGCTCGCCGGTGGACGCCCCCGAGGGAACGCAGGCCGCCGCACAGATGCCATTGTCGAGGACCAGATGCACACGCACCGTGGGGTTGCCACGGGAATCCAGAATCTCCATCGCGGAACATTTGCTGATTTTCGGGAACATGTCTGATTTCTCCTTCACTGATCCCGGCCACACCGGGGTTCGGGTCCCTTTCGTCAAAACGGAACCTCCCGTTTCAGCAAAAGGGCTTTTACCGGGGCCACCATACGCCCGGGATCCCGATCTTGTCAATGCCCCCGTGAAAAACTCCGACGCAATAGGGCATTGTATTTGGGACCGGGATTTTTTACAATGCGGGTGCGTACCGGGACGACAAAGTCGCACGCGAAAGGATTGGCAACATGAGCGATCTGCACCAACAGGCCCAGGAAATCCTCAAACGCCAGGTGGAATTCGACGGCAGCAAGTGGAGCCGGGAAGCCACCGGCCAGTTCCAGGAACAATACCGGTCCCGGAACCAGAACAACCTGGATCAGTTGAAGAAACTCCAGGAGGAGCACGACCGGCTGGCAAAGGACATGAACAAGGAGATCGCCGATCAGCGCTCCCTCCTCGATGAAATCAAGACCATGGCATCCGGAAAGAAGGGCGGTGTGGGGCGCGGTTTTCGGGGTGTCATGGGACGCATTCCCCTGGTGGGTCGTCCCTTCCGGCGCAAACCCCTGGCGGATCTACTGGAAGCCAAGGTGGAGATCGCCGACGGCCACGTGCGGCACATCGCCGAATACCTCAAGCGGGTGGAACAAACCATTGCCGGATTGCATGACGACCAGAAATCCCTGCAGCAAAAAAAGGTGGAAGCCGCCCGGGGCAAAAAGGAATTCGTGCGCCTCGTGCTGGAACTCAAGCAGTTGCGGGATGAACTGGAACAACAGGTCCGGGAGTTTGCCGACAAGGATTCCGAGGAATACCGGCAACTGGAAGCCCACCTGCTGGAAACCGACCGGCTGACCTGGGAACATGGCCAGAAGATGCAGATGTACGACCATGCCACCCACCATCTGGATTCCATCATGAAGATGAACCAGCACTTCACCGAGATTTCCAAGAACCTGCACGGCAACATGACCCTGATCCACGAAACCGCCGAACTGGTGCTGGACGAACTGCGCCAGCACGCCTCCCGGCTGGCCACCCTGGCCGAAGCCGGCCAGTTGTCCCTGCAGGTGACCGCCAGCATGGAAAGCCTCAAGGAAAGCATGAACAAGGTGGCGGCCATCACCTCGGAGACCTCCCTGTTCCTGACGAAAAACGTGGAGCAGATTGTTTCGAACATGACGGTGTATGATACCCACGTGGAGGAACTCGTGGAGAAGAACCTGGCCGCGGAAAAGGAAATCCGTGCCCAGCAACTCAAGCGCATTCTGGAAAAAGCCCTCGAGGAACAGAACGAATCCGGCAACTCCTGATGGAATCCCGTTTCACCGAGTATCTGGTGCAGTTGCGCACCGATGAACGTTTTTCCGATCCCCATGACTGGAAGGCAAGAGTGGAAGACTCCACGGAACCGCCCCATCCGGTTTCCGGTTGGCCCCTGGTTTTTGGCCGTTTTGGCACAAGCCGGCCGGCACAAACCATCCTCTTGCATCATGCGGAGGGCGTATCCCGTTTTTTGTGGGTGCGGGACCGGGTGGACCCGGTGTTTTTCTGTCCCAACCGGCACCGTTTCGTGTTTTCCGTCCGGACTCCGGGGTGGACGGATCCCTTCACCACCGGGGAAGGCGGACTGCTTTCTGATGAACTGCTTTCCTTTCTGGAAAACGCTTTTTTGCAGGACGCCGAAATCGGCCTTCTGCAATGCCTGCAAAGCGGCCTTTTCGTGGATGTGGAATTCGCCAGCCGGGGCATGCTCGGTCCCCTCTGGACCCGCCACAATGCACCATCGGCCTTGGCGGATCTGTTTGAGGCAGACCCCGGAACCCACGTCTTTTTTTTACCGGTGGAAGAAGCGGAACACCGGCCGGGACCCAGTTTTTCGGAAGATCCCCTCTCGCCCCTGTACGGGGAAACCGGGGAACTGCAACAGACCGTCCCCCGGTTGCGGACACAGTTGGGCTATCGGGTGTACAAACAGCGCATTGCGTGGATCTTTTCCACCCACGATACCACCGGCGCCTGGCAAAAACGGCTGTCCGGTGTGATTTTCAACTTTGCACAGGCAGGTGAACCATGACCCATTTCGAGTTCCATCAGGAACAACTCGAACCCTTGCTGGTGGACATCGTCCCACAACTCCAGGACAGTCGCTGGCCCCGTTTCCTTCAATCCTGGGAAAAACATCCCTATGGGCTGGGCCCGAAGGGCAACCGGATCCTGGCGGCCCTGGAGCTTGCGGCGGGGGTGTTGGTGGCCGTGGAATCCTGGAGTGAAGCCCGCAATGTGCCCGCAGATCCCCCCAAACCGGACATGGTGGGACTGGTACGACTCGGAGCCGTGTACAGTGCGGCTTTGGTGCTGGCCCACGAAATGGACAGGATCACGAACCATGCCGTTCGCATTTCCAAAAAAATGGAACTGCGGGAAACCCGGCAGGTACTCAATTCGACGGACATCCTCCCGGCATTTTTCCGGGATGCATTGCTGTATACCCAGGATCATGTGACCCGGGGTCATGAAGCGGATGAAGCCCTGTGCGCCTATGCCCATCTTCTGCGAAAAACCTGCCGCAGCCTTTCCGAAGATCCAAGGTATCCGGCTTCGGGACCGAAAAATCCCCGGCCGGATCTGGTGGTGGGGGACTGCCGTTTTTCCCTGTTCGGGGATCTGGCGCCGGTGCAGGAAAACCAGGTGCTCCAGGTGGAACTCGAATCCATCGTGGGAAACCGGGATTTCCTGAGCGCCGGCAAACGTCTGGTACGGGATCTCATTGCGTTTGACCCGGAAACCCTGCGCAATCCCAAACGCCTCAACCCCATCCTGTTCGCCCTGGGTAAACCCGGCTGCGGCAAGACCGCCTCCGCCCATGCCCTGGGGGCCTATCTGGTGCGGGAAGCCGCCAAAGTGAACCTTCTGGCCAAGTTCTGCGTGATCCGGCGCACCGACTGGGCTTCGGCGTACCAGAATGCCTCCGCCTCCGCACTCATCGAAAAGTTCAAGTCCGAATTGCGGAACTTTTCCGGGGTGGTGGCCTTTTACTGGCCGGACATCGACACCGCCTTCGGAGCCCGGGGGGGTGCCGACATGCACGCCGAGGAAAAACACATCCTCGGGGCCGCCTTCGGCCTGTTCGACGGCACCATCCTGCCGTCCAACGGGCAATGGATCCTGTTGTGCGATGCCAACTACATGCAGATGGATGACGCCACCATCAGTCGGCTCACCCAGCAGCCGTTCCTTCTGGAAGGACCCGTCACCGCACAGGATTACGTGGAACTCATCCGGAACCGGCTGTTGGGCGAAGAATACCGGAACCAGGTTCAAATGACCGA
Organism: uncultured Kofleriaceae bacterium; assembly: GCA_964618145.1. Taxonomy (GTDB): domain Bacteria; phylum Myxococcota_A; class Polyangia; order HGW-17; family HGW-17; genus HGW-17. The sequence continues at coordinate 256,757 of CAZTZR010000001.1, read as the reverse complement.
AGACCAGTGGATGGAACTGGGCAAGGAGGCTGCCCAACTGGCGGTGTCGGGACGTGACTGTGCGCATTTCACCCGGCGATTGATCCAGAAGATCGAGGATGTCGCCTACCCGGAAGGGTTTTTCCAGGCGGATTTTGAACAGCGGGTACACTTTCTCCGGCTGGTGCGAAAAACCCTCTCCTTGGAGGAAGTACGCGGGGAATTCGCCCGCACCCTGGACTTTTGCCAGGCCGCGGTCCTGCGGGAGGAAGACGAACGCATCACCGGGCTTGCCAAGGACATGGTGCGGTTGGCCAAAGCTGAAAAACTCGCCGAAGAAGAACTGGACCCATGAGCGACGGACGGGATCTCTGGCGGGAATGGATCTCCCCGCGCCTGGCGGCACCCGAACCGGTGCAGGCGGGTGCCGACGGGGTGATCCGTAACAGTCTGGAGTCGTTTCTGCCCGACTGGATTGCCAGGCGCCTGAATGGGGGTGCCCGGGACGTGGACGTGGCCATCCGGGCGGAAACCGTCGAAGGGCACCTCTGTCCGGTGGTGGCCATCCGGGATGTCGCCCGGGGCTGGGATCTGACCGGCCTGCGATCGTTCCTGTCCGGAAGGGAAACTTTCCGCCACGACTGGACCACCCTCATGGCCGGACCGTTTTTTCTGCCGGCCGGATGTGTCCTGGGCCTGTTGACCACCTGCGTCGCCGGACAGTCCCTGGAGGCATGGATCACGGCGGACGGAAACTGGGAGATTCACACCCGGTCCCTTCCGGGAACGGGAACACACCTGCAACTGTTTTTTCCGGGCGCCGATGCCGCCCGACTCGAAGCGCGCATACAAGGCGTCCTGAAGAAGGCTTTTGCCATGCGGCCCGGCGGATTCCGAATGACCCTGTCGACCCCGGAAAAACCCGGAAAACCCTTTCCCGTGGTCCTGGAAAATGCCCTCATCACCACCCGTCTGGAACTTCCCCAGGGGGTCTTCGATATGTCCCTGCATTCCTTGCCGGGGGGCGTATTTTTGTTGTGCCACAAGGGAAAACTCATCGAAAGGGTTCCGTGCCCCATACCCCACAATTCGGTGTGCGCGGATTTGCATTACCGGCCGGAAACCGGCGATTTGCAACGTCTGGTTCAAGACGTCCTGCCTCGGCTGCGAAGGCAACTCGAAGAAGCCGGCCTCGAAGGAATCCGGCAGGGAAACACCCACTGCTGGTTACCCCTTTGCGCGGGAATCCGGGAGGATTTCCCCCTGGAACTTCCCCTGGGAGAAGACCTTTGCGGCCGGTCCTTCACAGGACTGGATTTTCTGGAAAGAATCCCCGTGGTGCTGGACGCCCGGACCGGTGTCCTTCCGGACATGCCCCGGTTCCTGTTCCTGGATTCTGACCTGTGGAGCGCTCCCGATGTGGAGCGCTCCCGCCTGGTTCTGGAGCGGCTCACGGGACGCACCCCGGCGTCCTTTTCCGGTCTCATCGGAGCTTCACGCCTGGTCCCCGGTGAACGATTGAAGAATGTTCTGGAACTTTTGAACGGTTGTTTTTCCCTGCAGGATCCCCGACTGCGTTTTGCCGAAGGCTGGGTGCCGGCCAGACTGGAAAACCCCACCCACACCTCCTGGCCTTTTTTCCCGGGGTCCGGAAACATGTTCCAGGCGCTGGACACCCTGACCCGTCCCCCCTGGCCCAAAGCCACAAGCCTGTGGGTGGCCGTCAATCATCCTCTGGTGCAACGGATTCTCCAACGGCCGGCTCCCGAGGCCGCTTGCTTGCTGGCCCGCCTGTATCTGGTATCGGCAAGACATGTTCCGGACGAAACAAAACTCACCCGGGCCCTCGAAAAGTCTCGACAGCTTGCCAACAGCCGGTCTACCCGCTAGGAATATATCATGAAACATTTTTCTTCCTTTTCTGCCTTTTTTCTTTGCTTCTGGATGTTTTCCCCAATGGTCCGGGCCACCGTCAGCCAGGTGGACGGCACCATCGTGCCCATTCTCGAAAACTGCGAGGTCTGGGCGGCCATCAACCACGGGGAAGGATTGCTGAACCCCCCCCTGACGGCCAACAGTTATTATAATTTTTGTCCTCCTGCCCATCAGTGTACCGGCGGTCCTTTGTGCCTGGATGCCCAACGGGATGCCGATACCCATCCCCAGATGTTTTTGCCCATGATGGACCGGCTGGTGGACTTCACCAACCTGATGGAGCAGGCGGGCTATGAAAACACCTTTGGCTGGTACAACGTGGGCAATCCCTACGCCCGGTTTCCGGTGTTCACGTGCACCCCCGTGAATCACGAGCCCTTCGCGCAGATTTTCGTGGACTTCGACGCGGAATTCCTGGCGGGGCGCTATGAGGGCGGCTACATCGGATTCTACATCATCACCCCGGAAGGCAACGCTTCGGGGGTCAATTGCGGAACGGACAATCCCCCCAACAACTTCGGCCACATCTATTTCACGGAAGCCGAACTCAACGGCGATGGGGATTATGTACACAATCTTGTGTATACTTCCCGGCAAAACCCGTACCGGTTCTATTTTGCCTTCGAGGACCTGTTCCGCGGGGGTGACAATGATTTTTCCGATTACGTGATCCGCGTGGAAGGGCTGGTGCCACCCTGCATTCCGGAACCCGAGGTCTGCGACGGACGGGACAATGACTGCAACGGCCTCATCGACGACGACCCCCTGGATGCCGGTGGCACCTGCGGAAGCGACGTGGGGGAATGCGATTTCGGAACCATCGAATGCGTGGGAGGAATACTCCTGTGCGTGGGGGGAACGGTTCCCCAGCCCGAAATCTGCGACGGCAAGGACAACAACTGCAACGGCATCATTGACGATTTTCCGACCGGAGAGGGAGAAACCTGCGGAACCGACGTGGGAGAATGCGATTTCGGCATCACCACATGCATCGGGGGACACATGGAATGTGTGGGGGCCACCTTGCCGGAACTGGAATTCTGCAACGGTCGGGACAACGACTGTGACGGGGAAACCGACAACAACCCCGTGGACGCAGGCAGGCCCTGTGGAACCGATGTGGGGGAATGCGATTTCGGCATCACAGCGTGCATCGGGGGCGTGCTGGTCTGCGATGGCGGCATTTTGCCCGTGGAAGAAGTCTGCGATGGCAGGGACAATGACTGCAATGGCCTTATTGACGACAATCCCGTGGATGTGGGTCAGCCCTGCGGCACCAGCGTCGGCATCTGCATGCCGGGAATCACGGCCTGCGTCAACGGAACCATCCAGTGTGTCGGCGGCATTTCCCCTGCCGAAGAAATCTGCGATGGTCTGGACAACAACTGCAACGGCGAAATCGACGAGGGAAATCCCGGGGGTGGCGGCCCCTGTGGCCCTGCCGAAGCAGGGGAGTGCCGTCCCGGAACCTGGAATTGCCGGGGCGGTCGGCTGGTGTGCGAGGATGCGGTGCTTCCGGGGATCGAAGTGTGTGACTGCCGGGACAACAACTGCAACGGGCTCATTGATGACAACGCCCTGTGTCCGGCCAACACTGTATGTATCGATTGCCAGTGTGTTTCCCCCTGCCAGGGGGAATTCTGTCCCCAGGGCATGGACTGCATTGACGGATACTGCATTCCCAACGTCTGTTTCGGGGTCAGTTGCCCTCGCGGTGAAATGTGTTCGGACGGCATCTGCGTGAACCTGTGTGATCTGCAAACCTGTCCGGACGACACGGTCTGCGACCGGACCCGGGGAGTCTGCGTGGAAGACAATTGCTACGGCATCGGCTGCCCGGAAGGAGAAATCTGCCTGGACACCACCTGTGTACCGGACTTGTGCCTGACCACTGAATGCCCGGAGGATCAGTTCTGTCGTTTCGGCGAATGCGTACCGTCCTGTGTTCATGTGATTTGCGGATACCGGCAGCGCTGTGAGGACGGCGTGTGCATTCCCGATCCCTGCCACCGGATGGAATGCGAAGACGGCGAAACCTGCGAAAACGGCTCCTGTGTGGACGACCCCTGCCGCGGGGTGTTCTGTGGCACCGGCCGGGTCTGCCGGGACGGAACCTGCGTGGATGACCCCTGTCGCGGGGTGCTCTGCCCCGAGGGCGTGTGCATGAACGGACAGTGTGTGCATCCCGTGGACCAGCGTCCCGGCACGCCCCCGAAACGGGTGACCACCTCCGGAGGGGGATGTTCCGTGGCGAATCCGGGTTCTTCAACGAATTTCTCCTTTTCGTTCTGGTTGGTTCTTCTCGGGATTCTGGCAGGATCCGCAATCAGGAAGCGATACCTTTTTCCAGCGGGAACCCTCCGGCTTTTTCCCCTGGTTTTCCTGTCGGCGATCCTTGCCGGCAGTGCTGGCTGTGATCGGGCCTTTTACGAGATTTACGAAGAAGAATCCTGTGCGGATGACTGCCGGATTCCCAACGCCCGTTCTGAATGTGTGGAAGGGGAATGCCGCTTTCTCGGATGTATTCCCGGTTTTTACAATCACGACGGAAATCCGGAAAACGGCTGCGAATACGAATGCACCCCCACCAACGACGGCGTGGAAATCTGCGATGGAATCGACAACAACTGCGACGGTCGTGTGGACGAATTCACGGATTTTGACAATGACATCCACAACTGCGGTGCCTGTGACAACAGTTGCTTCCTGGCCAACTCCATCACCCGCTGCGACAATGGTGCCTGCCTGTTCGAGGAATGCCTTCCCGGATTCATCGACCTGGATGGTGATCTGGAACCCGGATCCCATTTTGACCTGCAGGAAACCCCGGACCTCTCCGGGTGTGAATACCAGTGCTTTGTCACCAACGACGGCGTGGAAATCTGCGATGGTCTGGACAACGACTGCAACGGACACGTGGATGACGGGGATGATCTGGATACGGATCCGGACAACTGCGGGGCCTGCGGCCGCCGGTGTCTGTTCAACAATGCCGACGCCGTGTGCATTGGCGGTGTATGTGTCATGGAGTCCTGTCACGAGGGGTTTTACGATATTGCCAACGGGGATCTGGACGGGTGTGAATACGCCTGCGAATTCACCAACGGGGGGGTGGAAACCTGCGATGGCCGGGACAACGATTGCAACGGGTTGATCGACGATGTGGCCGAACCCCCGCAATTGCCCCTGCACTGTGGTTCCTGCGGACGGGTCTGTTCCTTTCCCCACCAGGCAGCCATCTGCAACGATAATTTCGAATGCGAACCGGCAGACTGCAACGAAAACTGGTGGAATCTGGATCCGGACATACCCGGGTGCGAATACTATTGTGTGCCTTCCGCCGGCGGAGTCGAAATCTGTGATGGGCTTGACAACAACTGCAACGGTTTCATTGACGAAGGCAATCCCGGTGGCGGCGTTCCCTGCGGATTCAACAATCTGGGCATCTGCCGCATGGGGGTCACCTCCTGTGTCGCCGGGGAACTGCAATGCATCGGGGCCGTGTATCCGGAAACCGAAGTCTGCGACGGACTGGACAACAACTGCAGCGGGGAAGTGGACGAGGGCAACCCCGGCGGCGGCGATTTTTGCGGCTTTTCGGATGTGGGCGCCTGCGAACTCGGTACCATCACCTGCGTCAACGGACATCTGATCTGCATCGGGGCTGTGAATCCCGCCGAAGAGATCTGTGACGGCATCGACAACAACTGCGACGGGGACATTGATTTGCCCGGGTGCCAGTATGTCACCGGCGGGGATGTCCGGGTGGACTCGGGAACCACTGCGGGCCAGTACAACTCCATCCAGGTGAGTGCCGCTTCTTCGGGTTCCAACATCTATGTGGCATGGAACGACAACCGGGGTGAAGCACGGGTGTATTTCAACCGTTCCACCAACCATGGTGCTTCGTTTTTGAACGAATACCGCGTGCACACCTCCTCCAACCACCAACTGCATCCGAAACTGCTGGTGCACCCGGTGTCGGGGACGATCTTTTTGTACTGGGAAGAATTCTTCAGCAACCAGAGGGATGTACAGATCACCCGGTCCACCAACAACGGCTCCAGTTTTGCCACGCCGATACGGGCCTTCAACTCCACCCTGGACAGCATGAACTCCCATCTGAGCCTTTCTTCGGACGCCTTGTTCCTGCTGCGCGAAGACTACCGGGAGCAGGTGGGCTCCACCCTGCCGTACCGCAATATCTACCTGAATGTTTCCACCAACAACGGACAGAACTGGACCGCCGACATCCGGGTCAACCGGGGGGCGGCGGTGACCTCCTCGTTTGCCATGCGGGCCATGGGGGCCGTGGGCGCCGGCGACCGGTTCTTCGTGGTTTTCGAAGACGCCCGCAACGGCAAGCATGACATCTACCTGAATTACACCGACAATCGCGGAACCACCTGGCAGGCGTCCGACATCCGCATCAGTCGGGGAACCCCGGGGGCCACTTCCAGCACCCGGCCGTTCATCGTCACCCACAACGACGGTTCCGTGTACGTCTTTTACGAAGACATCCGGGTGGGGACAGTTTCCTCCATCTACATGAACCGTTCCCTGGACAACGGTGTCACCTGGCTTGACGAGGATGTCCTGTTGTCCTCCGGCATCGCCAATGCCCATGGGGTTTCGGCGCAGGTGGCCCCGGACGGGTGGCTGCACGTGGTTTTCCAGGACTATTCCCAGGGTCTGCCGCTCATCCGTTCCATGACCGCCCCGGACGGTATCGTCTTCGTATCCGCCATCGTGGACACCCGACGGGGGTTTTCCTCCACTCCGAAACTGCAACTGTCCGCCACGGGAAACCCCATGGTCGCCTACCTGGACAACCGGGACGGATTCCGTGATGTCTATGTGAACTTCTCCCTGGACCGGGGCATGACCTTTCACCCGCTGGATCTGCGCATGGACCAGGGAACCGCACCCGGAGCCGCCGATGCCAAGGGCATCCAACTTGTTCCCACCCATAACGGGCAGGGCGCCGGTGTGGCCTGGTTTGATCCCCGCACCAACGGACTGCAAAGCGACGTCTTCTTCAAGTCCACCGCCATCACCTGGTAGATCATCAAAAAACCTGATATCCAACCCGATTGGTTGACAAATGGTACCATCGGCTTAGTTTGCATAACCGGGAGGCGCAATTTGTGGTGTCCTGGATCCTGACTTTGCTTTTACTGACGGGAACGTCCCCGAAAACCTCCGACGAAGTGAAGCCTTCCGTACCCCGTCGTGCGACCGGTACCGCCGTGGCGCTGGTTCCCGGTGTCCTGGTTTCCGGAGGAGGGCACCTGATCACGGGGGATTCGGAAGGTGCCGCAAAAATGCTCAAACTCAAGGGCATTGGACTGGGAACTTTGGCGGCAGGTTTCATCCCCATCGTCCTGGCCAATGCGCCGGACAAAGTCATGAACTGGTCCTATCCGGTGGCCCTGGCCGGATTCGGACTGTTTTCCACCGCCACCCTTGCAGATCTTTATGGTGCGCTGTCCGGGGGACAGGCTTTGGGAGTTCCCGATACGACAACCCCCACCCTGGAGTTCACACAACAGATCCTGCGTGTGAAGGATCCCCACTTTTCCACCCGGCTTTTTTCCCATACCGGTATTACCGCCCGGTGGCATTTTCTGAGTCTGCACACGGATGTGTTCACCGGCCTGGATTCGGAAAACCTGCGAATCGGTCAGGCGTTGGCCTGGCGGATGAACGGTCCGAAACCCGACCATTCGCATTCTTCCGCCAAAAACGGGTCTTTTCTGGAATTGCAGGCGAAAGGCACCTGGCACCGGTTTCCCGAAGAGCGGTTTTCGGTCACCACCGGAGAACTTTTTTTGCTGGGCAGAATGGATCTTGATGTGTGGCACAGGACTCTGGCGGGTTCGTTTGTCCAGGCAGGAATGGGCTGGGCGATGGAATGGACAGGATTTGAGGACAGCCCTTTTGCTTCGGAAAGTTCCATCCTGCAACTTTTCGAGTTTGCGTACGGTGTGTATCTGGGTTCCGCGCCCCGGTCCGGAGAATTGCATGTGTATTACAGCCACCGCAATGACGACTGGGCCGGAGGTATCTCCACCGTCATGGGCTTTTTTGGCGTGCGGGGGCGTTTTTTCTTCCACCGGAATTTCGGTCTGGACGCCCGGATGGAAAAGGGTTCCGCCACCCGGCTACAATTGGGCCTGGTGGTAGTATATTAACTACTGGCCCATGCGATAGCCAAAGGGCCGCCCGCCAAAGGGTGGCCCGTAAGGGACAACGATCGTGAAAAACCTGACCTTTCCCATTTTTTCCTTCCTTTTGTGGCTGACCGGCTGCTCGGACGCCGCCACCCAACGGGCTGCGTGGGATCTGGAGGTGGGCAAGGCACAAGGACACGGCCTGGTGGTGGACGCAAAGGACTCTCTGGCGGTGGTCCGTACCCTGGAAGAAGGAAAACTGGAACTCTGGCTCGCGGCACCCGTGGTGGAAATCCGGCTGCAAGCAGACGAAACCGCCGCTTCCCGGACCTGGGAACTGGTGATTCACAACGCCACCCGCAATGCAGTCATGGATTTTTCGGCCGGGCTGGTGGTGGAGGAAACCGCAGAACTCCTGGGGACCCGGAAGCAGTTTTCGGTTCAATGGCAAAATGGTGCCAGAACCGGCACCCTTCGCATTGCCGACCCGGATGCCCATATCGAGGAACCCTTCACCGTTCTGGTTCTTTCGGACATCCAGGAAGAAATGGACCGGGCAGGAGACCTGTTTGAACGGATGAACCAGGTGCTCCATGCCCGGTTCACGGTGTCCGCCGGAGACATCACGGACAACGGAAAATCATGGGAATACCGGAAATTCCGGGAAAAACTCCGGGAACTGGACATCCCGATGTACAGCACACCGGGCAACCACGATGTGTCCATCGGCCCCGACATGCTCTGGCATTTGAATCTGGGTCCCCATTCGCTGAACTTTTCGTACAAGGGAGCGGTGTTCTCCCTGGTGGATTCAGCCGATTCCACCATAGCGCCAGTGGTCATGGATCGACTTGATGGATGGCTCGAAGAAGCCCGGAGCCGGTATCACGTGTTCGTGACCCACGTACCCCTGGTGGACCCCAACGGCATCCGCAACGGTTCTTTTTCCAGCCGCAAGGAAGCCGCCCGTCTGATCGCCAGGCTGGCCGCCGGCCATGTGAATCTGGCGGTTTATGGCCACATTCACACGTATTTCCGGTTTTCCCACGGGGGAATGGATGCCGTCATCTCCGGGGGCGGGGGCGGCTGGCCCATGCGCATGGACGGCATTTCCCGGCATTTCCTGGTATTGGATATTGATCCGGTGACGCACACCCACACCATCCGACCCGTGGAAGTGGGCGAATAACTTTTTCCACCCTGTCTTTTTTTCCGGACTTACTGTTATTAAGGGGGGTTCAGCACATGGAGGCGACGCCCTGGCCTTCGAGCAGGGCTTCAAGGATGGCTTCGAGGTGTTCCACATCGTGGATTTCGAGGATTCGCGGAACCATGTGGCCTTCTCCACGGCGGGTCAGGCGTTTTTCAATCGCACGCTGGAAATCCCGTTCCAGAAAGTCATACGGCAGGACCAGATCTTCGCAGGCTGGTGCAGGTTGGGATTTGTTCATTTTCGTAACTCCTTTGTCTTTCGTTTCTCACGAAAAACTCACCAAAAGGTTTTCATGAAAACACGTCACGGGATGCTTGAAAACCCGACTCGACCAAAACCGGAAATCCCGTCAGGACGTTTACGCAATCTGCCACAAGTGATCGGCTTTCGCAAGTTTTTCGGTTTTTTTCAATTTCATTGAATATCCATTGATTTACAAAGGATTTTTACTTCAATGGAAACCAACAGGAAAATACAGAACCCCGCTGGGGGGCCGATTGCACCCGGATGGTGCCCTGATGCAGTTTCATGATGCCATCCACGACAAACAATCCCATGCCATTGTTCTTTTTGCTGTTCTTGGTGGTGTAAAACGGTTCAAACAGGTGGACCAGTTCCTCGGAATTCATGCCCGAGCCGGTGTCGGCCACCCGCATCTGGAAATACTGACCGGCAGACAAGGTTTCATCCGGTGCATTTTCCAGATGTACCAGAGAGGTGGTCACGTGAATGTCACCCTGATGGGCAATGCTTTCGGCTGCATTCTGCAACAGGTGTTCACACAACAGATGGAAATAGTCCATGTCCAGCACCACCGGCACGGCAAGGGAATTCTGCAGGTGAAACCGGATCCGTCCGCCATACCGCTGGCGGAACTGTTCCATCAACATGCCAAGGACTTCGGCAGGATGCACCGGAACGGGTGTCAGAGAACGACTTTTCGATAAAAAATCCAGTTGTCGCAGCATGCGCTGGCCATCCTGCATGGCATGGCGCATGGCAAGAAAATAGGTTCGGGAATTGTTTTCTCCTGAACACAAAGGTTCAAGGGCTTCCATGTTCCGGGCGATTTCGGAACAGATTTCCTGAAAATCATCCACTACAAAATGGGTCAGCCGACCCATGGCCTCGATCTTCTGGGACTGTCGCAACCGGGTGTTCAAAAACCGGTTTTCCTCATGGGCGGTATGCTGTTCCAGACACAGGACCAACTGGGTGGTCACTGATTGTAAAAATGCTTGTTCTTCCTGCAGAAAGCGTTTCCCGGAGGGAGGTTCAGGACCATCATCCACAAATACTTCCAGTAACCCGCGGCGGTTGCCATCAAAAAGAAACGGGCAAATACGGCTGTGTTCCCACTCCTGGAAATCAGAGGTGACATATTCCTTGCCCGCCACATTCAGCCTGGCTCGGGTGTTCTGGGGACGCTGGAATGCCTGGGGCAGGATATCCACCACCTGCTGGAGTTTTTCCTCAATGGGGGTTCCCACCTGTTCCAGGACGTTGACAATTTCGTACAGGCGCGTCAGTTCCTGGACCCGGCGTTCCAGCAACCAGGTGGAATGGCGCAGTTTTTCCTGTTCCAGCAACAGGGCGGCGGCTGTGCGCTTGCGGGTGGTGATGTCGGTGAAAATTCCGGCCACCGCATCCACCTTCTTTTCCGCATTCAGGATGGGAGACAAGGAACATTCCACCCAGAATTCCTCGCCGGGTTTTCCCTGGAGACGTATTTCCATACGGGCGGAAGTGCGCTTTCCTTCGCGGATGCCCGAAAGTGCGGGGGACACCAGTTCCTGCCAGTCCACCGGGAAAACAAGTCCGCTGAATTTTTTGTAACGCAGTTCCTCCACTTTCTGTCCAGCCATCTGCGCGGCGGTTTCGTTGATGAGAAACAGCATATTCTGTTGATCAATGACAAAAAATCCGTGGGTCAGGCTCTGGAAGAACGCTGTCAGCCACTGCTGGGATCGTTTCAGGGCTTCGGTGATGACCCGCTGTTCGGAAATGTCCGTCAGCGTTCCGAGCATGCGCAGGGCCCGGCCTTCGGGACTTCGCTTGATGACCTTGCCCCGGGTGATGACCCATTTGTAGGTCCCCTCATCGGTACGCATGCGGTGCTCGGCCACATAGGAATCCGTGTTTCCCCGGACATGATCGTGAATGGTCCTGGAAATCCGGTCCACTTCTTCGGGATGAATGCGGTCCCGGAAATCAAAGTCATCCACATCGGGAGGCATGTCGGAGATGCTCAGGATTTCCATGAACCGGGGACTGTAGTGAATGGTTTTTCGCGGGATTTCCCAATCCCACACACCGTCCCCCTCCTTTTCCAGGGAGAAGGTCCACATTTCGCCAATACTCAAAAGAACAGCTTCGGCGTTCTGGTTTTCCGTGGCTTCGGCCAGTTCCATCAACAGGTGTTCCCCGTCCAGGAAAACCCCCATGAGGGAAACCGGACGGTGCACGCTTTCCATCTGTACTTCGAGAGCAAAATGATTTGGTTCCGGACCCGGCTTGCCCAGGATTTCCTGCACCCTGTAAGTAAAGTTGCGGAACACACCATCCAGGGGAAGTCCTACCAGTTGCTCCGCCGGACGCTGCACAATGGTGACAAACGCCGGATTGACCACCAAAGGAACCACCTGTTCCAGTTGACCGTCAAAGGTTCTTTGCACCCTGCATAAACAAAGTCCTTTTGGACTTGCTTCAAAGAATTTTTCCAGAAACGGGGTCAACATCCGCCTATTCACCAAACCATTCCCGGGATTCGATCCCGCATACATGTTCCAGGGCCGTGGCCAGGAACTCCTCGAGGTTCCGGGATTCCAGTTTTCCCAGTTTCGCGGCATAGCGCAAAGCCTGTATGCCATCCCTGACAGACCAGGGAGCCCCATGGTGATGTGCCTTCTGCAAGAAATCAACCATGCGTCCAAGCACTCCTTCCGGAATGAAGGGCAACTGGGAAGCCAGAATGGCATGCTCTTCGGCGGCCGTGGGAAAATCAATCTGGATCTGCGGCTGGAGCCGGGAATGAATGTATTCCGGCAAGTCAAACGTGGAGGCGTCCTCGTTCATGGTGGTACAAAAACGGAAATCCTCATGGGCCGCAATGCGAAGGCCGGTCACCACACTCTCCACGTATCGCCGGTGATCCAGAAGCGGTGCCAGAGAGGCCCAGGCCTTTTCGCTCATGCGGTTGCCCTCGTCGAGAATGCACACACCACCGCGAATCACCGCCGTCAGAAGGGGACTGGCAACATACTTGAGTTCATTTCCCCCGGAGAGCACCGGCTGTACAATGAGGTCTTCAGGGCGGGTGTCCATGGTGGCCTGGAAGAAGTACACTTCCTGCTCCCGGGACACGGCCGCCGTGTAGGCCAACGTGGTTTTTCCCGTTCCCGGAGGTCCCACAATGCGGGGGGAGAGCGGCAAATCCGATGGGTCCACCATCATCCAGGCCGCCTGCACCTGTCGCAAGAGGTCGTTGCGCCCGGTCCAGACCGCAGGCAGGGTCACCGGCAATGCCAGTTCCAGTTCAATTCCATCCATTGTATATACGCGATCCGGAGGCAGTGACATGGCGGTGCATCATAGGCATTTTTTCCTTGAAGGCAAGCTGTCCGGTCATTGCAAGATCCGTTCCTGTTGTGGTAGAGTGGAACCTGCGGTCCGAATGGGCTGCCCACAAGGTTTTCATGGGCTTTGATCTGAAACAGCAACTGAACATTTCCCAGCGTCTGGAACAGCGTCTGGTCATGACCCAGCAGATGCAGCAGGCCATTCACATGCTGCAGTTGTCCCACCAGGAACTGATTGAGCAGATCAACGAGGAACTGCTGGAAAATCCCATCCTCCAGGAAGCCGATTCCGGGGATGACGCCGAATCCATGGAGACCGAGGCCCTGCCCGATCCGGAAACGGGATCCCATGGTACGGAGGAGGAGGGAACCGAACGCACCGAACCCGTGGAAAACCGCTCATCCGAAGAGGATGCACTGCTCTTTGAGGTGCCCTCCTCGGAATCTTTGAGTCTGGACCAGGAGAACACCCTGCGCGAAGATGTGGAATGGAACGCGTATGTGGCGGATTCCGTCAACTATCCCACAGAAAATCCATTGTATGATCCTTCGGCACTTGAAGATTATGTTCCCCCGGAAAACCGCCTGACCAGCCGTCCCACCCTGGCCGAGCACCTGCTCTGGCAAATGCAGGTGTCTGAGTTCTCTGAACATGAACAACAAGCTGCGGAATTCATCATTGGCAACCTGGATACCGATGGCTACCTGAAATCCATGACAGTGGACGAAATCGCCGAAAAACTGAACCTGCTCCCGGAAACGGTGGAAAGCGCACTGTCAAAGATCCAGCAGTTCGATCCCGTGGGTGTGGGTGCAAGGGATTTCGTGGAATGCCTCCTGATCCAGGCGCAGTACTATGGCACCGTGGATCCCGTGATGGAAACCATCCTGGCCCGCCACCTGAAGGAACTTGAGCGCAAGGATTACGGCACCATCGCCCGGATCCTGAAAATTCCGGTGGAGGACGTGCTGGAAACCGTCAAGGCCATCCTGGTGCTGGACCCGCATCCCGGACGTGCCTATGCCTCCGAAGAAATCACCTACATCACTCCGGACGTGTTCATCTTCCGGCAGGGGGATGACTATCAGGTACTGCTCAACGACGATGGCATGCCCAAGTTGCGCCTGAGCCGCCGTTTCATCGACACGGGTGACAAGGATGCGGTACGGGAGTATGTGGAACAGAAGAAACGACACGCCAAATGGCTGATCCAGGCCATCCAGATGCGTCAAGAAACCATCTTGCGTGTCGCACACAGCATTCTCAAATTCCAGCGTGACTTTTTCGATTATGGGCCAACCCGGCTAAGACCCCTGACCCTCAAGGACGTGGCGCTGGATGTTGAACGTCATGAAAGCACTGTTTCCAGGGTGACCACCAATAAATATGCACATACCCCCCACGGATTATTTGAATTGAAATATTTCTTCCGCAATGCGGTCACCCGCACCGACGGGGATGACGTGGCATCCGAGGTGGTCAGGAACCGTATCGGCCAGTTGGTGGAACAGGAAAATCCGAAAAAACCGTTAAGTGACCAGGAAATCGTGAAACTTCTGGCGCGGGAGGGAATACAGATCGCCCGTCGCACTGTCCAGAAATATCGTGACCAGTTGGGAATTTTGAATTCATCGCAGCGAAAGCGGTTTTTTTAGGAAAAATGACTTGCGCTGGATGTTTTGATCCCTATGTTGCATGGACCCGCCTGTGTGCGGGGAACCCTTAAGGAGGCAAATATGCAGATTGACATCACCTTCCGCCGTATGGACCCTTCGGATGCATTGCGCAACTATCTGAATGACAAGATGGGGCGCATCCGGAAATTTCTGGCCCGGCCATCCCACGCCCACGTGGTGCTGACCTCGGAGCGGTTCCGGAACAAGGCGGACATTACGCTGACCCTCAACAACGGCCTTTTTGTAAAGGGGGTGGACACTTCCGATGACATGTACTTCTCCATCGACCAGGCGCTGGCGCGCATTGAAAAGCAACTCCGCAAGTACAAGGAAAAAATCCAGTCCCACAAACCGGCTACAACCCCTGCACTGAAACTCGTGGACCACACCCTGGAAGCCGATGTGGATGTGGACGAAGTGCTTCAGGAGGAATTTGAACTGGCCACCGCCGAAAGTGCCCTCGCCACGGCGGAACCGGCTTCGGAGGAACCGCGCAAAGTGGTTTCCACGTCGGAATTGGCCGTGGAACCCATGACCCTGAACAGTGCCATCATGAAAATGGAACTGCAGAATTCCCACTTCTACCTCTTCGTCAATGCCGAAACGAACACACTCCAGGTGGTTTACCGCAGGGAAGACGGTCAAATCGGTCTGATTGAAACCAACCGGTAATCATCCGGAAGGTCCCCCCCGGTTTTTTCCCGGGTAAAACACTTTCACAGTGCCGGTCAAGTCCCTTGTAAATCCGGCGACGTTGTCGCCTCCAACGGGACTCCCTTTTTCCAGGGATCCTCGGACTTGACCGGCGCAATCAGTTGCGACGCCAGAAGGCAGGGGAAAAAAGTACCAGAATGGCGAACAACTCAATGCGTCCCATCACCATGAACAGGGACAGGATCCCCTTGCCCAGCGCCGGGATTTCCGCATAGTTGACGGTGGGACCCACCTGGTTCAGTCCAGGTCCGATATTGTTGAGGGTGGCGGCCACGGAAGACAACGCGGAGATGGGTTCGAGTCCCATCAGGGTCATGATCAGGGTTCCGAGCACAAACAGGAACAGGAACAACAGGAAAAACACCAGGGTGGTGTGCTGAACCTCCGGGCTGATGACATCGGACCCGATGCGCAGGGTCTTCACTGAGTGGGGGGCATATGCCTTGTGGATGCGCGCCCAGGCGATTTTCCACAGGATGATGATCCGGATGACTTTCAGGCCGCCACCGGTGGACCCGGCGCTGGCGCCGACAAACATGAGAAGCAGCAAGAGCATCCGGGAAAATGCCGGCCAAAGGTCAAAGTCTGCAGTGACATATCCGGTGGTGGTCATGATGGAGGTCACCGTGAAGGATGCCTGCCGGAGGGCTCCACCTGCGCTGGTGACCACTCCTTCGAACCACAGATCCGCAGTCACGGCCAGGGTCGCCAACACCAAAACCAGGATGTACACGCGCCATTCCCGGTCCCGAAAGGGTGCCGCAAAATCCCGCCCTATCATGGAATAAAAGAGACCGAAATTGGTGCCGGCCAGGATCATGAAGATCAGGATGGTCAGTTCCACTCCGAATCCGGAAAAATGTCCCACCGAGGCGTTGTATGGGGAAAATCCTCCGGTGGCCACCGTGCCGAAGGTGTGGCACAGGCTGTCAAAGAAGGTCAATCCCATTCCAAGAAGAATCAACACCTGCAGCATGGTCAGACCCACGTAGATCTTCCACAGCATGGCGGCGGTGTCCCGGATCCGGGGCATCAATCCCCTGGGATCGGGACCCGGACTTTCATTCTTGAAAAGTTGCTTTCCACCGGCACCGATGTACGGCAACAGCGACAGGAACAGGACAATGATCCCCATGCCGCCGAGCCAGTGGGTGAATGACCGCCAGAAAAGCAATCCCCGGCTCGAACTTTCAATGTCGACAAGCACGGATGCCCCGGTGGTGGTGAAACCGGACATGGTCTCAAAGTACGCATCCACGGGATTGGAAAACATGCCCCCGAACAGGTAGGGAAGGGATCCCAGTGCCGCCGTGACAAGCCAGCCGATGCCCACCAGGGCCAAGGCTTCCCGGCTGTACATGCGGCCCTTGGCGTTTTTTCCCAGGCGAAACAGGCTCCCTCCGATGACGCCGCAAATGGCCATGGAGGCAAAAAAACCCGAAAGTACCCTGAATTCCCCGTAATACAGGCTCCAGGCCGCAGCCGGCAACATGGAAAGGCCCACCACGGCGAAAAACAGGCCCAGATACCGGGACAACAAAGGATAATTCACGGAACCACCTTAGGGAGAAAACAGGCGGATGACATCCTGAACCACATTCTTCTTGGCGATCATGACCACCTGATCCCGGGCCCGGACGGGGTCCGGACCCTGGGCCACAAAAACCTTGTTCTTGCGCACAATGGCTGCCACCAGGGAACCGGGGGGCCACTCGATCTCCGAAATGATGCGATCCACCACCTTTGCGTCATCCCGGACCAGGAATTCCAGGATCTCCGCCTGTTCTTCTTCCAGGGTTTTTCTGGACAGGATTTCGGGGGACAGGGTCATCTTGAGGATGCGGGAACTGAAAATCACGCGGGGGGTCAGGGTCTGGTTCAACCCCAGGTGGCTGGTGAGAATGGCAAAGTCCGGCTGGCGCACCACGGGCAGGCAATGGGGAATTCCCAACTCCCTGGCCAAAAGGGCCATCAGGATGTTCCGGTCGTCCTTGTCGGTGGCGGCAATGAAAACCGAGCTGGTGTCGATCCGTTCCTCCCTGAGCAGGTCCAGGGAGGTGGCGTCGGAGTGGATGACCTCGGCTTTTCGCAGGATCAGGGCCGCCGCTTCACATCGGTCACGATTGTTTTCGATCAGTTTGACATTATAACGATAGTGCTCCAGTTTCTGCGCAATGAACAAACCCAGGGAGGAAGCCCCCGCGATGGTCACGGTGGCGTTTTTTCCCAGTTTCTTCTTCAACTGGTCTTCCATGATCTGGATCTTGTGGGATTTTCCGATGAAAGTGACAACATCCCCCTTCTGGATGACATCCTTGCCCCGGGGAATGATTGTTTCCTGGTTCCGGCGAATCAGGCCGATGAGGGTGTGCTCGGGAATGGAAATCCCGGACAGGGGGGTGTCCAGAAGCGGCCCGGAGTCTATCTGGAAGGAAAACGCATGCACCCGGCCCCCGGCAAAATCGTCCATGACGAAGAACCCGGGATGATCCAGGTAGGAAACGGCCATGCGGGCGGTCAACTCCTGGGCGCTGATGACATGGTCTATCCGGAAGGCCGAAGCCAGTTCCAGCGCCTCGGTGTGATACCCCTGGCTTCCCACCCGGGCCACCGTTCGGCGTACACCCAGTTTTTTCGCCAGGGCGGCCGCCACCAGATTGACCTCGTCGGTTCCGGTGGCTGCCACGAAGAGTCCGGCCTGATCCACCTGCAGTTCCCGTAAAAGGGTGGTACTGGTTCCGGAGCCGGAAACCACCCGCACGTCCAAGGCGAAATCCACTTCTTCCACCCGCTCGGGATTGCTTTCAATGACCGTGACATCGTGGTTTTCAGCGGCCAGAACCTGCGCCAGGTGTGTACCGATCTGTCCGGCGCCGACAATGAATACGTTCATGGCTCTTTACAACTTCAGCAGGGTAAATCCATGCGGAATTACAGGTATTTCTGGCAGGTGTCACACCAGTTGCGGTTGTACTGGGCGATGAAGCGGGGCGCCTGACCACAACTCGGACAGGCATTGGAAGGAGCGGCTGCCACGGGAGCGGCCGCCGGCTGCTGGGCCACGGGCTGGGAATACTGCTGGGCCATGGGCTGCTGCACCATGGGTTGTTGCGCCATGGGCTGCTGCGCCATGGGCTGCTGCGCCATGGGCTGGACCCCGTAACCGCCAGCCATGGGCTGCTGGCCATAGGCATTCATGGCGCCGAAACCGGCAGCATTGGCACCAGGAACCTGTGCCATGACCTGATCCGCCTTGTTGACGATGGAAGCCGGCAGGAAGGTCTGAACTTCCTTTTCCTCGGAAAATTCCGCTTTGTAATACAGACAGCCCATCACGAACACCGGCATATAGACAAGGGTCGCGGCGAATGGAACGTGGAATGAAGCACCCTTGGGGAAAAATTCAAACAAGCTGGAAATGAAAATGTAAGTGGACAGAGTGGCGACTATCCCAATGATGAACAGTGTAAACCCATAAACGGTACGACGGGCAACATAGTTGTTCTTCGTATCCATCTTGATCAGGATGAATTCAAGAAGTCCAAGAACAATGGCAGACCCGATGATCATCCCGATTGCATTCTTGATGTTGGAAAATTTGATGGAATGACTCGTAATCTGGCTCAAGATAATATCAATAAAGTAAAATATACCAAACAACAAAAACTGGAACATGACCATCTGAAGAATGTACATGCCAGTCTTGGCCATCAGCAGCGTATCAGGTTTGGCCTCTTCATCCTTGGGTCGGGTCAATTTCATATAAGCCATCATCATCAGGAGGAGGATGGGGAATAGCAAAATAAGCATCACAACATCAATTTGAAATAATCGGGAGATAATTTCCGTCAGCATTGTTTTACCTCGACTTTCCTTAGATCGGTGGAATTACAGTGCAGTTCCCTCACAGGGAGCTACTATAGAACCCGCCGCAATCCGAAAGCAAGCTTAAACTTCAGTCAGTTGATACTGCCAACTTGAAGACTTTTCTGACTCCAACCAGTCAATGGAAAACGCATGGATTACAGGTTCGTGGAACCCGCAAAACGGGTGCCCGCAACAAGGATGTCCCGTTGGAGTTGACAACCGGTGCAAAACATGATGATTCTGTTTCTGGAACGGAACGCCATTCGCATGAGACAATTCTGTCGAATCTTTTTCTTGCTTACCCTCTTCTTCGGACAGGTTTCCTGTCAGGAACTCAAGGAATACCAGGGCACCTGGTCCGGAACCGTGGAGCAAAGCCGGCTGGTGCGCAAGGGGGTGGATCTGTGCACCCTGATGGAACTGGACATCCGCCGGGTGGCTCCCACCCATCTGGACGCCTCGTTCGTGCTGAAAAGAAATCCGGACAAGACCGTGTGTTCGGAGGATCTGCCCGATGAGGGACCTGTTCTTTCCATGCCCACGGATCCCGTTCTTTTGTCCCTGGTGCCGGAATTGCTCAATGATTCCCTTTCCGGCATGCAGATCGAAGGGGATCCCCTGTTCACCCACATCGGCTGGATCACCCTGGATGGAAAACCGGCCATTTTTTTCTTGTCCGTGTTCCGGGATCTCAAAATGGAACTGCGGATCTCCTCCCCGGAAATCTATGCCATGTTCAAACTCCGGAAAGCCGGGGATTGATCCGGAAAAAAGGCCGGAATCTTGGGACGTCACGCAAACATTTTTCTGGTAATCATCGTCCTGAGCATTTTGTCCCTGATGATCTTCCCCATGCCCACTTGGGCCATGGACCTGTTCCTGACCGCCAACATCGCATTGTCCATCACCCTGTTGCTGTTGTCCCTGCAGATCAGTGAACCGCTGAAATTCGCCACCTTTCCCACTTTTCTGCTGTTGGCGACCCTTTTCCGGCTGGGACTCAATATCGCCACCACCCGGCTGATCCTGCTGCAGGCGGACGCCGGACAGGTCATTGACGCCTTCGGCAGGTTTGTGGTTTCGGGCAACGTCCTGGTGGGAGCCGTGGTGTTCCTGATCCTCACCATCGTTCAGTTCGTGGTCATCGCCAAGGGTTCCGAAAGGGTGGCCGAGGTGGCCGCACGGTTCACCCTGGACGCCATGCCCGGAAAACAGATGAGCATTGACGCCGAATTGCGGGCCGGCCACATCAGCCATGAACAGGCAAGAGACGCCCGCAACGCCCTGTCCCGGGAAAGCCAGTTGTACGGGGCCATGGACGGGGCCATGAAATTTGTCAAGGGTGATGCCATCGCCGGATTGATCATCACCCTCATCAACATCCTGGGGGGACTCGGGGTGGGTATGCTGCAGATGGGCATGTCCGCGTCCGAAGCCGTGGACACCTACTCCATTCTCACGGTGGGCGATGGTCTGGTTTCCCAGATTCCGGCGCTGCTGGTGAGTGTAAGCGCCGGTTTCACCATCACCCGGGTGGTATCCGAAACCCGGGAACGTGCCCTGGGACAGGACATGGTGCTGCAACTGGTCCAGCACGCCAAAGTGCTCTTCTGGGTGGGGGTCATCCTCATTTTGTTCGGACTCGTGCCCGGAATGCCCACCGGTCCTTTCCTGTTGCTGGGAATGGGTGTTCTTTTGCTTGGAAAAACCGGATGGATTTCCCGGCAACCGGAAAAAGAATCCGATTCCTTTCTGGATCCCAGGGATCCTGACCGGAACGAACCGGAAATGGGACCGGTTCCCCTGCTGGTGGAATGCGGTCCTTGCACACCCACGGCGGGGGTGGATCCGCTTTCGGGCCTGAAGGAAGAACTTTCCGGACTGGCTGCGGAACTGTACTGGAAAACCGGGGTGCCGGTGCCACCGGCCCGGATCGTTCTTCGCAAGGACCTTCCCGAAAACATTGTCCGGGTGAGGATTCATGAATTGCCTGCCGGGGAAGCCCTCCTGGACCCCGTCCGGGTGCTGGTGCATGAAAACCATGGACCTGTGCAAGACCCGGAAAACCGGCCGGTTGCCTGGTCGTTGCGGGATCGGTGTCTGTGGGTGGAACCCCGGAAGATTCCGCCGGAACGGGAACGATTGACCCAGGAAAAGGTGGCTGCATTTCTGGTCCGGGAGACTGTCCGGCTGCAGGTCCATGAATTCATGACCATGGACATGGCCCAGAACCTGGTGCGGGCCCTTCGCAGGACCGCCCCCACCCTGGTGGACGAAACGGTTGGACATCCGGTAACCCTGCCACTTTTGACCGAAGTGCTGGTACGCTTGCTGGAAGAACACGTAAGCATACGGCCCCTGGGCAAGATCCTGGCTTCCCTGGGAAAAAATGCCCTGGTGGATCCCGACCCGGCAGTTCTGGCCGAAAATGTCCGGCTGGACCTGAGACGGGAAATTGTTTCGGAACTGGGAAACGAAACGGGTATTGTACCTGTATTTTTGGTGAGTGCCCGTTTCGAGGAGGAAATCCGCCTGGGGATCGCCCGGACCGAAACGGGTACCTGGGTGAACCTGGATCCGGAAGTGGTGACTGAATTGCACGAACGAGCCCGGCACCTGGCGGAAAACATGCCTCCTCCCGGACACCTCGTGCTTGTCAGTTCCGTGGAAATCCGCCGTCACCTGCGAAAGATCCTTGCCATGTCCGGGCTGAACGCTATCATCCTGAGTTATCCGGAACTGGAAGGCGTTTCGATGATCCAGCCGGTGGGAGAATTTTGAACGACCTGCTTGTCCCATGAACAGGAGTGATCCATGTCCAGTGGTTTTGTGCATCTTGCGTGTCCCCATTGCCAAAAGACAAACGAAGTCATTCCCGGCACCATCGTTGTGGAATGCGACCACTGTGGCCGGCTGTTCCGGCCGGAAGAGGGCAAGGTGACCGACGGCTCCACCGGGGTTTCCGGCGCCAGTGAACCGGCCAGCGACATTTCCATAACACCCCCCTGGGAGATGCCTGATAAACCACATCCCGTTGCCCTCTCCACCGACATGCCGGACCCTTTCGCCCGGGAAGATGAAAGGGAAACCCCCCGCCGGAAGAAAAGGAAGAGGCAGGATCCCGAACCCGAACCCGAACCTGTCGTGACCTCCCGGCAATCCGGATTCCGGGAAGGGATGGACCTCAAGCAGGTCCCTGAACAGCGCACGGTTCATCCGGATGTCAAAACACCGGTCAGTTCCTTTGCCCCGGCCATTTCCATTTTCGTCACGCTATTGGTACTGGCTGGCGTTTCCTGGTTTTTGTTCTCCCAGCAGGAACCGGTGGAAACCCGTGATGCGCAGGTTCAGGAGGCTGCCCCCAAACCCGCGGAACACCCGGACAGGCCAACGCCCGAAGCCGGTGGTCAGGATTCCCGGACATCCCGGAATACCCGCAGGGATGCGGCCCGGACCCCGGAAAGAATCCGGCTGGACGCGGAACTGAAACTGGGCAGGGATCGGGTCACCCAGAAAGGCATCAATCTGACTGACGAACAGTTGAAACGGGTCCGACAGGTGATCACCCATCGTGAATCCCGACCTTTTGTGCGTTGGGGAGCGCCAAATCCCGAGTTGGAGGTGGTCGTATTCATCCCCTTTACCTATATGGGAGTCGCCCGTCTCAGGCAGATGAAGCAGTATTTTGACCGGATCATCCAGCATGAGCAGCGGATCGCCGTGTGGATCGTATACATCTGGGGCACCTCGGAAGTGGAGGCCGAAGCCGCCGATATTTCCCATGGTTTGCACTGGCTGCACCGGGTGGAGGACCTGAACCGGTTCGTGCTGAGCCTGCACAAGGATACCTCCTGGCGCGTGCATCGAGGACCGGATGGAAAAATCAACCAAACCCTTCGCGAACTGGGACATGACCCCATGAAATTCCGTGAAAAACTTGCGGAACTTCCCATGCAGGAGATCCGGACGGAAGTGGATGACCTGCTGCGGGAACTGGACATGAAAGGCAATGATTTTTCCTTCATCATTCACGGCCGGGCCTATCTGGAAGGTACCGTTTTGTACAACATTCACCAGATCGTGGGTTACGAGTTGTCCCTTTTGGGGAATTGATCCATCCGGCGGAGTCCCCTGCTTCGTCATGAAAAAAAGGAGTATACCATGCACTTGAAACACCTGGTCCTGACCTTCATTCTGGCGGGATTCTTTCTGGGCTGCTCTGAGCCCGAAGGCACCGGGGGCACCACCCCGGTAACGGAACCCGAAGCGAAGAAACCCGCAGAAGAAAAACCCGTGGCCGAACCCGTGGCACCTCCCATTCTGGTGGAACCAGCCCTGTGGACCAGTGGCGAGTTGGCCAATACCGAGTGCAACAAGTATCTGGAACAGGTACAGGTGCTGCGCAAGGAAATCCTTGAGCAACCCAAGGAACGCACGGTGGAAAACACCCTCGTTCCCATGAACCGTCTTCGGCTGGCCCTGGACCGGATCCTGCCCATGACGGACCTCATGCGGGAGTTGCATCCGGACGAGGCCGTGCGCAAGGCCGCCGAGCAGTGCGAGGTGAAAGCCAAGAAGTTGCTCTCCGATCTGAAACTGGACCGGGAACTGTTCCTGGCCATCTCTGCCGTCAGCGAAATTGATCCTTCCGAACCCCTGACCGTGCGGTTCCGGGAGCACCTGCTGCGGGAATACCGCCTCGCCGGGGTGGACAAGGACGATGCCGCCCGGGAAAAACTGGCTCAACTGAATGCGGAGATGGTGAAACTCGGACAGGAATTCTCCCGGAACATCCGGGAAGGCCGCCGGGTGATCCCCATTCTGGCAAAGGAACTGGCCGACATGCCGGCGGACTTCCTGAAAACCCGGCCCGTTGATGAAAAGGGATTCATTGCCATTTCCACCGATGCACCGGACTTTTTCCCGGTGGTCAGTTACGCCCGCTCGGAAAAGGCCCGGGAACAGATCACCCGGGTGTATCTGTCCCGGGCGAAAATGGAAAACGACGAGGTACTGAAAAAACTGCTCACCGCCCGTCACCAGTATGCCCTGTTGTTGGGCTTCCCGGATTTTGCTTCCTATATCGTCTCGGATAAAATGGCCAAAGAAAAACAAACAGTCGCGGACTTCATCGACCGGGTGGCCACCCTGGCCCGGCCCCGGATGCAGACGGATCTGGCAGCCGTGTTGCAGGCCAAAAAGAAGGATAACCGCCGGGCCAAAACCGTCGAGGTGTGGGACCGCTTTTATTATGTGAAGAAAATCCAGGAGTCCCGGTTCGGCGTGGATCCCAGGCAAGTACGCCAGTACTTCGGGGTCAATCGGGTGAAAGACGGCATTCTCAAACTCACAGAAGATTTGTACAACGTCAAGTTCAACCGGGTGATGGGTGCCAAAACCTGGCATGAAAGCGTGGAAGTCTATGAATTGGTGGACCGGGGCCAGGTACTGGGACGCATGTATCTGGATCTGCACCCGCGACCCAACAAGTACGGACATGCCGCGGTATTCCCCATTTACACCGGGGTCAAGGACATTCAGTTGCCCTCGGCCGCTTTGGTGACCAATTTCCCCCCCGGGGAAGACGGATTTCTGGAATTTTCCGATGTCAGCCTTTTCTTCCATGAATTCGGACACCTGATTCACCACCTGTTCGCCGGCAACCACCGCTGGGTCACCCAGGGAGGCATCAACTGCGAATGGGATTTCGTGGAAGTTCCCTCGCACCTGTATGAGGAATGGGCCATGTCCCATGACATTCTCGCCCGGTTCGCCCGGCACCCGGAAACGGGGGATCCCATTCCGAAGGATCTGGTGGACCGGCTGGTGGCCGCCCAGGAATTCGGCAAGGGCATGCATGTCATGCGGCAGATGTTCTTCGCCGCCATGTCCCTTCAGTTCCACTCCACGGCCCCCGAGAGTCTGGACCTGCCGAAACTGCTGGCGGAAATCCAGAAAAAGTACAGCCCGTACCCGCTGGTTAAAGACACCCTGGAATATGCCGGTTTCGGTCATCTGGATGGCTACTCAGCCATGTACTATACCTATATGTGGTCCATGGTAATTGTAAAAGACCTGTTCGAACACTTCCGGGAACATGGACTGACGGATTCGGACACCTTCATGTCCTGGCGCAACCTGGTCCTGGCTCCCGGCGGGTCCGTGGATGCCGATCGCATGGTCCAGAATTTCCTGGGACGGCCCTATTCTTTTGACGCCTTCCAGAAGTGGCTCACCGCCCAGTGATTTTCTGAACTCAACGGCGGACTCAAAGGTCCCGGGGGATACCACCATGACCGAACTTTCCGAACAGTGGATTTGCATCGCCGTATACCACTCCCCGGTGGACGCCGGCCTCGCCCGGTCCCTGCTGGATGGGTCCGGAATCGACACGCAACTGCGCAACGAACACACCGTGTCCATCCTGCCCCACCTGTCCGGTGCCATGGGTGGCATCGAACTGTGGGTACCCGAACCTGACGCCGGGGACGCCATCGCCATCCTTTCCGAACCGGAGGAAACGTGAACCTGACCACCGCTGCAAGGGTACCGTGACAGATTGTTTGACTTCATTGCATGGGTGTGTAGAATCATTACTGCCGAAAGTGGAGGATCCACAACATGCCCCGACTGTACGACAATCCTGATCGCGCCCTGCGTTATGCCAAAACCATCGCTTCCGACCTGGTGGAGTACAACAAGGATGCCCTGGTCAAATCCCTCAAGGAAGACAACCTCTGGGAGGCCATGGAAGAACAGATCCAGCAGGGCCGCGAAGAATTCAACGCCAGGGTCACCCCGGAAATCGCCGCCCAGAACATCTATGAAAAGGCGCTGGTGGAAGTCCTGTTGCACCGCATGAAAGACCGCGTGAAGACCCCCATCTGGGATGCCCCCGAATAGACTTGACGGAACCGAAGCATTTTCTCATCGACAAAACCGGAGCCGGAACGCGACTGGACGCCTGGTTGCCCCCGAAGGTGGGCATCAGCCGCGAACGGGTGCAGACCAGCATTGAAACGGGCTTGTGCACCGTCAACGGGGCTGCAGCCAAAATCCGGTACAAACTGAAGGTCGGCGATCACGTGGTATTTACCGAGCCGCCATTGCCGCTTACCCAGGCCTTGCCCGAGACCATCCCCCTGCAGATCGTGTATCGGGATGAACATTTTCTGGTGGTAGAGAAGGAAGCCGGAATGGTGGTTCATCCCGCCCCCGGGCACGAGGGGGGTACCCTGGTGAACGCCCTTCTGGGGATGGGTCTGTTCGCCACGCAGGCCGGGGATCTGCGCCCCGGCATCGTGCACCGCATTGACAAGGACACTTCGGGTCTTTTGCTGGTCACCCTCACCGAGCCGGCCAGGGAAAAATTCGCCGCACTGTTTGCCAAACACCATCTCACCCGGTCGTATCTGGCCATTGCATCCGGTCGTGTCACGCCGGACGATGGCACTTTCGACACCCTCCACGGACGGCACCCCACCTGCCGGTTGCGGTTTTCCTCCCGGGTGGACAAGGGAAAACGTGCCATCACCCATTACCGGGTACTGCAACATTTCGGTGCCTTTGCCACCCTGGTGAAGGCCACCCTGGAGACCGGCCGCACCCACCAGGTGCGCGTGCATTTCCACGACGCCGGACACAGCCTTCTGGGGGATCCCCTGTACAAGGGTAATCCACCGGACCTGCGGGTGCGGGAGTTGGCGCAAAAACTCGGGCGCCAGGCGCTGCACGCAGCCGAACTGGGTTTCGTGCATCCCTTTTCCGGGGAAAAAATGCACTTTACCTCCAACCCCCCGGAGGACTTCCAGAAAACCCTGCAAGCATTGGACGAATTGAACCGCGAGGATTGACTTGCGAATACTCCTCTGCTAATGGAAAAACCGGAAGGAGAATTCCCGATGAAAAGTTTCTTTATGGTACTTTCCTGTTTCCTGCTGGCGTCCCTGGTTCTTTCCGGCTGCGACGATGGCAAAAAGAAGAAATCCAACAACCAGAATGCCAACAACGGCCAGTTGACCTGCGCGGACCTGGACTGCGGAGCCCACGGCACCTGTCAGGAAGATCCCGCCGGGGCCTTTTGCGTGTGTGAATCCGGTTACCAGGGGATCCGCTGTGATCAGTGTGCGCCGGGCTATGAGTGGCAGAACAATGCATGCGTGGTCATTGATGATCCCTTTTTCGGGACGCCCGTCATCGATGGTGTGATCACCGAAGGCACCGGCGACTGGGATCCCCGCCAGAAGATCGGTGAAAATGCCACTGGTTCCAACTGGGGTGACAACACCCTGTCGGCGATCTATCTGGCGTATGATGACACCCACCTGTATGTGGGAGTCCGCGGCTCCGTGGAAAGTCAGAATGCCCTGGTGGTCTATCTGGATCTGAACCACGGACCGGCCAGCACGGGATTGGCCTCCATTGCCTCCACCTCGGACACGGACGGCGAACTGGACAACGCCATGTCTGCGGCCATCACCATATCCCACTCTGAATTCCGCGCCAACTGGGCGGTGGGCACCAAGGGCATGGCCAGCCCCGGAAACGAACTGAGTGATCAGGCCGGATGGCGCGATATCGCAGTGGACCCTGCCGATTTCCACTGGATGGCCGGCCGGCTGGTGTCAGGATCTTCTGCCTTCGAGGCCAGCGTTCCCCTGGAAGCACTCTTTGGAGGTCCCCCGGCCGACGGTACCCGGGTGGCCGTGTTCGCCCGGCTGGTGAACGAAGACGGCCAGCACCTGGCCAACCAGACCGTTCCCGGAGACAATCCGGAAACCCCCGGCACCGTTTCCGAAGTGGCGACCATCACCCTGCGCTCCGGACACGCTCCCGTGTGCAACAACAATGGAGTGTGTGACCCCGGGGAAACCCCCCAGAACTGTCCTGCGGACTGTGTAGTCACCGGAGAGTGTGGCGACCCGGATGAATTCCAGTGGGAAGACGGCGTGATGTATTTCGTCATGGTGGATCGCTTCTTCGACAGCGACGGATTGGCCAACTTCGTGGAAGGTGCCCACTGGCCCGCCCAGTTCCAGGGCGGTGACTGGAACGGTGTCACTGAAAAACTCGGCTATCTGTCGGATCTGGGCGTCAATTCCCTGTGGCTGTCGGCCCCCTTCAAGAACCGCAATTACGCGGGAGCCGCCATTGATCCCGTTTCGGATACACACCTGTATTCCTCGTATCATGGCTATTGGCCCTCGCCAGCGGCCATTGATTATTCGAATCCCTCGAATCCCAATCCTGTCCCCGCCGTGGAAGACCGCCTGGGGAACGCCGCCGACCTGCACACCCTCATCGCCTCCGCCCATGCGGAAAACATGTATGTGCTTTTCGACTACGTCATGAACCATGTGGACGAAGCTTCCGGTCTGTTCCAGGATCGCAAGGACTGGTTCTACCTGGAATGGGATCACCCGGTGTTGTGCTCCCCGGACAACTGGAACCACGATTATTACAGCACCCGATGTGCATTCACCACCTACCTGCCGGCGTTTGACTTCTACGTCCCCGAAGCCCGGCAGTGGTCCATCGCCGACGCCCTCTGGTGGGCGCGGGAATTCGACATCGATGGTTATCGACTTGATGCCATCAAGCACGTGCCCCTCGAATGGCTCACCGAGTTGCGCTCCGCCTTCAACACCGCCTTTGAAAATCCCGCCGGCGGCCGTTTCTACATGGTGGGAGAAACCTACGACTACGAAAACCGCGACGTGCTCAAGTATTACGTGGATCCCACCACCAAACTGGACGGCCAGTTCGACTTCCCCCTGCGCCGGCGCATGTGCGATGCCCTGTTCACCCGCTCCATGAGTCTGAACGACCTGTTCTCCTACTGGGACAGCAACGACACCTATTATGGTCCCAATGCGCTGATGTCCACCTGGATCGGCAACCACGACATTCCCCGGGCCATCCACTTTGCCTCCGGCCAGATCGACAATTGTTACGAGGGTTCCAGTGTGGGCAACGGCTGGAATCCCCAGTGGTTCACCCAGCCCACGGATGCCGCTCCCTACGAGCGCCTGGCCCTGGCCTTCGGCATGCTCTTTACCAACCGTGGTGTTCCCCTGATTTATTACGGGGATGAAATCGGTCTTGCCGGCGGCGGCGATCCCGACAACCGCCGCATGATGCAGTGGGAAGACCTCAACTCCAACCAGATCTGGCTGAAAAACCGTGTCTCCCGCCTTACGGCCATCCGGGCCCAGAACGTCGCGCTCCGGCGCGGCTACCGGGTGACCGTCACCGGCGGACACGACACCTTTGCCTATCGTCTCATCGGCTGCGGCCCCGAAGAGGACATCTACGTTCTGGTCAACCGCGGCGACTTTGAATCCACCGTCCACGGACTCCCCTCCGGAAACTGGCAGGAACTGATCTCCGAAACCCCCGTCACCGGCGGCTCCGGCATCCAGGTCCCCGCCCGGGACATGAAAATCTTCCGCGCCCTGTAGTTTCTTCTTCAATTGATTCCATATTACTTTCCATATTTCGGGGTTGAAGCATTCGGTCCAAGTGCTATTCTTGGAAGACGGACTGTTTTTGAACCTCTTCACCCCCGGGAGGGCCGCATGACAACAAACAGGTGGTTTCATGGCACTGTATGGTGCGGGTGGTTATTTTTTGCCCTTTGTTGTGGATCTTCCGGCGGCAAACCGTTGGCGGACGCCGGAACCGATATTGTCCAGGATGCGGATGCCAATTTGGATGCAGACACCTTGCCCGAAATACCCGACTGCTTCGAGGGAATCCCTCCAGGGGATTTGCCGGAGCGCATTGTCTTTCGCACCAGGACAACCTCCTTCAACCGCCAGTGGTTCGTGGCCCTGCATGAAGGAAAGATCTGGGTCAAACCCAATACCGATACCGGTCATCCGGCGGGTTCCTGGCGTCTTCTGGGGTCCGGACTGCCCGCGGGAGCCGATGTGTCCCGGTTTGCTCCACCCACCTCCATTGTGGAAATATCTGCAGATGGCACCTGGTTACATGCCATTTCTTCGGCGGGCGTGTTGTACCGTGGAACGGATTTCACCGACAATATCCATGATTTTTTCACCTGGTCCGATGCCTGGGGTCATCCGGGAGCCACGGGGCCCGGCATCACCACGGAGTTTCCCACCACCCACGGTTGGGCGGTTTCCGATTCCCAGCGTGACGGAGTCCATCACTATGAGGATCGGCTGGGTACACCTCACAGCGTGGGCCTCGGCGTCGCCCACCTCTACCGCCTGGGGCCGGACGGACGAAGCCTGATCTTTAATGACTGGTGGTTGCCTGCCGACTGGAGCCGTCAGATCTGCCTTCCAAACCATGGATCTTTTCAGGCGGTGAACATGAGTGCCAGCGGATCCACCGTGTTCCTGGCGGGAACCCTGGGGGAATTGTATACCCGTTTGTACGATTTCGACACGGCGGGGGAAAACGACACGCTGGAGTATTCCTTCCTCATCTCCCAGCCGTCGGGAAACACCCGGGCCCTTCCGGCGGAACCCTGGCTGCGCCAGCCGGACATTCCCGACGGCCTGATCACCGACCGTATTTCCATCGCCCAGAACGGACAGGGAAATGCGGGTCGGCAGTTGAGGGTCGAAGGGGTCCGGCAGGGACGCACGGGATACTTTGAAAAGCAGATTTTCGATGCCACCTGGACCTTCGTGGAAACGGGACACACGGTTTGCGGTCCCTTCCTGAACGCCCCCGGCCGGCTTCCCCCGGAACCGTTCACTCCGGATTTCTTTCCCCTGCAGGGGGAACTTGTCCGATCGCCCACCTTTGGACAGAGTGTTTCCGTGGAAGTGGACATTTCAGCCTTTTTCCTGTTTTGTTCCCCGGCGGAGGTCACCTTGCGGGTCAATGGAAATACCGTAACCGTCAACGGAGAGCCGCTGGTTTTTCACCTGCACCATGTACATTCCATGATTCTGGAACAACGGGACCGGGAATACTGGAAACAGGGAATCATGGCCCCCATCCGGGCGGCCCTGATCCTGCCACCTGAACGCTCCCAGGTGGACGATCCGGTGGCACGGGACCGGATTTCGCAACTTTTCCAGACTCGGGCCATTGTCAATTTGCAGGGTTCAGCATCCCTGACCCGGCTGACCCTCACGGAAATGACCTGGCTGGATCCCGCTGTGGGCGTCGTCCCGGGCAACGAGAAGGCCGACCCGGGCAACGCCATTGCATTTACTGCCACTTGGCCCTGAAACCGGGAATCTTTCCTTCGTTGCGTTTTGGTCGGGTTGTCAATGAATTGATTTTTCACAGTGGGCCAATATCATGTGACGCTGGGCGAGGGCTGCCGTCTGGAACAGGAACCAGTCGGATTCGGGGCGATAAGCATACGACATGGGACCCGCCAGATCCGGGGGCAGTTGCACCAGTTCATTGATCCAGAGTTCGCGGTTGTACGGGGAAATGTGCAACCCGGGAAGGCAGGATTGCAGATCCTTTTCCTGGTTGATGCGGGTTTCCATCCACCTGCAGCGTGCGGATTCCTCAAGTTCCATCCGGAAGGAGTCAAACAGGAACTTTTTCACGGGTTCGGGAAGTTCCCCGCCTCCCAACACCCGGTGAATCCGGTCCGCAGCACGGGTGAAAACCACCGGATTCTGGCGTTGGGTCACTTTTTTCGGACGGGATCCGTTTTTGTTGCAGAACTCGAAATCCAGTTCGGCTTCGGTCCGGTCTACCCAGTCTCCCGCCTCCAGATGGCCGATGTCGGGCATGTATCCCTTGTCCTTGAATCCGTAGCGGCGGGCTACCTTCAAATTTTTGATGTCATTGTCCTTCGAACTCCAGAGACCGGAGAATCCGTCGTGGGACCATGTATCCGCATACGAGTGCAAGGCCACGCCCAAGGCCACCAGCACCTGCCGACGCCGGTGGGTCCCCGCCGGGGAGGAACGCAGCAGGTTCATCAGGGCGTTCAGGTATTCACGCAAAAAACCGCAATCCGGTTCGGTGTAGAATTTTTTCCGGGGCGAGGAAGTATCCGTATCTGGAACAAAGTGAAAACAAACATAGACCTTTTTCAGGGCGTTTTCATCCTTGAGCCGGCTGATCTCCCGCCAGAGTTGCCGCGGACTCGTGATCAGGCTTTTCAGGCGGGCTTCGAGATTGTAGTGAGCGGTACAGACGGGATCAAAATGTCCGGGATCCTTTTCAAAGGCATATTTGCGGGTGGATGCGAAACGGACCGGGGGAAACGCGGACTGCAGGATCCGCTCCCATTCCCGGTAGCGGATGTCCGGGCCAACCACCCCGGGCCCGGCCAGATCCATTCGCAACGGTTCATAGAAAGTGCAATCGTCGGTGTACTGGGATGCATGAGCCACCAGGGTGGCTTCCTTTTGTGCAAACCCCGCGGATTGGGCCACGAGGGAAATAACATTGTAGTGAAAATCGCGATTCATGATTACTCCTTTTGATGCCATCCGTCAGGACAAGAAGGCACAGATTGAATGAACTGGTTGCCAAAAGTCAAGCATTTCCATAGTTTCGAGAAGTCCCGGGACGGGTATCCGGGGTCGGGGCGTTGCATCCGGAACTCCGGATTTTCCGTCACAAGCTAACCCGTTGACACCTGCAGGCAGTTGTAGTGTAGTGACCATCATTCGCGGACCGTTGTTGTACCGCCTGTCAGCAGTGATCTTGCTTTTATGTTTGTCCTGCACTTTGAATCAAGAGGAGTCACACCATGGATCTGGATGTTCTGCATTTTCTGAGGGACTCGGTGGGTTTGTTCAAAGACGTCCCGGAAGAAAAAATTGCCGCACTGCTGGAACGCTCACGGGTTCTGTCGTTCGAAGCCAACGAGGCCATCGTCGAGTTCGGTGAGGAAGGAAACTTTCTGGGAGTACTCATGGATGGGGAGGCCGAGGTGTCCTGGGGGGACGATGCCGGGGAGCGTCACCGGGTGGCGGTGCTCAAGTCCGGCGACGTGTTCGGCGAGATGTCGCTGATGACCGGTGACCGGACCACCGCCGATGTCATCGGCATTACCCGCTGCCGGGCGCTGATCATACCGTCGGACGTGTTTTCTTCGTTCGTGGTGGGCGCCCCTTCGGCCATGCGGCATGTGTCCAGGTTGATCGCCGATCGGGCCAGGGGTACCGCGGGCCTGCAGGACCGGAAACTGGCACAGGTGGCACTGTCCCGCAGCGAGGATCCCTATGGGCTTTTGCTCCACACCGAAGTGCCCATGACCCTTTTGGTGATCCACTGCGGTTTGTCATCCCTGAAGTACAACCTGTTCCACACCGGGGACGAAACCAAAAACGCCCGGGGGATCGTGGAACACATCGGCTCGGACCGTACGCTGCACACATGCTGCTTTGGCGATATGGAAGTATTGGAAAACCTGACGGCCGGCACCCATGGGGATGCCTTGTCTGCGGTACTGGATACGCTGGCATCGCCGAAAATCCCCTCCTTGCGTGATCTGAAGGAAATCACGGCGGTGAGCCACCGCGTCGTCCACGGAGGAGACCGGTTTTGTGCACCCACCCTCATTGACGATGACGTTCTGGCCGGGATCGAACGCCTGGGTTCGATGGTTCCGTTGCACAATCCCTTCAACGCTGCCGGAATCCGTGCCGCCCGGGCATTGTTGCCGGCGGTACCCCATGTGGCCGTGTTCGATACCGCATTCCATCACACGCTCCCGCCGTATGCCTTCCTCTACGGCCTGCCCATGGATTACTACGAAAAAAAGGGCATACGCCGCTTCGGCTTTCACGGGTTGTCCCATTTCTACGCGGGACTCAAGGCCGCACAGTTCCTCAAACGACCGTTTTCCGAACTCGAATTGGTATCCTGCCACCTGGGCAACGGTGCCTCGCTGTGTGCCATCGACCACGGGCGTTCG
Source organism: uncultured Kofleriaceae bacterium (assembly GCA_964618145.1). Classification (GTDB taxonomy): domain Bacteria; phylum Myxococcota_A; class Polyangia; order HGW-17; family HGW-17; genus HGW-17. The sequence goes on along the minus strand of CAZTZR010000001.1, from coordinate 222,746 downwards.
GTGGATACTTCCATGGGCATGACCCCCACCGAAGGTCTCATCATGGGCACCCGGGCGGGGGATCTGGATGCCGGTGTTCTCACATACCTGGCCCGAACGGAACACATGGACATCGAGGACATGCATCGGCTGATCAACCAGGAAAGCGGCCTGCTGGGCATGTCCGGTGTGTCCAGTGACATGCGCGAGGTGGAGTCCGCCGCCGAAGCAGGCAACGCCCACGCCCTGCTGGCACTCAAGACCTTCGCCTACCGCATCAAGAAATACATCGGTGCCTACTGTGCGGCCATGCACGGAGTGGATGCCGTAATCTTTACCGGCAGCATCGGACAGGGCTCCGCCGGTGCACGCAGCCTGGCCTGCCAGGGCCTGCAGTTCATGGGGATTGTGGTGGACGAAGAGAAAAACCGGGCCGCCGATGGTTTTGGGCAGGTGTGTGACATCTCGACCACGGATTCGACGGTGCGGGTGCTGGTGGTTCCCGCTGACGAGGAACGCATGATCGCCCGGGAAACCCTGCGCGTGCTCGATTTGCGTTACGTCACCGAGATCATTGCGGCCCAGAAGCGCCAACCCGTTCCCATCGAGATTTCGGCACACCATGTGCATCTGTGTCGGGAGCATGTGGAAGCCCTCTTTGGACCCGGACACCAGTTGACCCATCATGCGGATCTCTCCCAGCCCGGCCAGTTCGCCTGCAAGGAGATGGTCCACCTCGTCGGACCCAAGGGTCGTGTCGAACGGGTACGGGTTCTGGGCCCCGAACGCAAGGCCACCCAGGTGGAGATCGCCATGACCGAACAGTTCAGACTCGGTGTGAGTCCGCCGGTGCGCGAGTCCGGGGACATTGAAGACTCCCCGGGACTCACCCTGGAGGGGACCGCCGGCTCTGTCGTTCTCGACAAGGGAGTCATCTGTGCGCATCGTCACATCCACATGTCCCCCGAGGATGCCATGCGTTTCGGCCTCAAAGACCGCAACCGGGTCCGGATCCGGGTCGAAACCGGTCGCGACCTGATCTTCGGTGACGTGGTCGTGCGCGTGAGCCCCTCGTTCAAACTGGCCATGCACCTGGACACCGACGAGGGCAACGCCGCCTCCATCACCACCGGCATGAACGGGTACATCGACGGCATCCAGACCGATTGATTGCGCCGGTCCGTTGCATCGTATTGTCTGGATTGTTTCATTCAGGTACTTGCCGTTTGGCCATTTGTCCAGTATGATGATTCGCGTCAATCGTCCGTTTTCATAGGTATCAACTGGTTATGCAATTTCGTTGAACAGAGGTGTCCCGTGAAACTGTTTTTTTCCATAAAAACCATCAAGGCCATGGCGTCCGGGCTGTTGGCCGTGGGTTCCACCCTCACCATTGCGGCCTGTTACGGGGTAAGTGACCCCATCCCCGATTACCGACCAAGGGGACTGGTGATGGACCGAACCAGTGGCCTGGGAGTTGAGGGTCTCCAGGTCTGTGCCAACCAGGGCGAATACCAGGCATGCGCCATCACCGATGCAGACGGTCAGTACCTGATTGATGCTGACCATTCCTTGCACCAGTCCGATTACCAACTGTGTGTCCGGGACATCGATGGCCCGCAAAACGGGTTGTATGAAGAATCATGCCGGACCGTCCTTGCGTATTCCGACACCGTTGAATTCAACTTTGTTCTGGATGAGATCGAAGAGTAATCCCCATGCGGCGATCCCTGATTGGCATTCTTGCAACTGTCATCGTTCTGTGGGGGTCCCAGGTTGCCCATGGAACCGAACCTTCCATGGATCCGCCTGCTCCGGAGGAATCCCCCCCGGTGTGGAAAAATCCCTTTGCATTGAATATGCACTTTCAGGGGGGATTGGATCAGGGTTCCGGGATCACGGCGAACTGGTTCTTTCACCGTTTTTTTGGCGTTTCGGGACGACTGACGGTTCATGACTTGACCTTCCGGATCCGGGGCAGTCTTCTGGGTTCGGCCCATGTACGTATCAACAGTGCCATGGTGATCGGCCTGAATGCCGGCGGGTTGATGGGAAAGGCCCTCATCCTGGAGGATGAATCGTTGATGGAGGAGTCCGGGTTTTATTTTTCTGCCGGACCATTCCTCCTGATTCGTTTTCCCAATGGCCTGCAAACAGGCATTCGCATCCTGAAGCATTATGTTCTGTATTCCCGGGAGGATCGCAGTTTCGGTTCGGATGTGGGCACTACGTACGGACTGTTCGTGGGCTTTGCGTTTTCCGGACCCTTTTCGGAAATACAGGCCAAAGAAGGTGAAATGAGTCTGGCTGGGTCTATTTTCAATGTATACCACTTTGCGGATCCCGTGGTGGAACATCGCCCATGGTCCGTTCTGTTTGGGCTGGGGACGGGAACACCCGCTGGCCATTTGTTTGCAGAAGCCGGCTACAATCCCTGGCCCCATTGGAATTTGGCCGTGGCCGGAGGAATCGGCTCCGACGGCCCCGCATTGTCCACCACCATCCGCTATCTGAGCATGAATCCCGGAGCGGCCAACCATCTATTCATCGGCTCCGGGCTGGCCTGGGGCACCCTCGGGGAATCGGTGTTCAGCAGCGCACACCCCAATGAGGAAGAGTTTGTAATCCGGAACGCGCTTTTTGCCAATATTGAAACCGGCTATGGTTGGGTTTCGGGGGGCGGCATGATCCTGCGACTGACCATGGGTCTCTCCATACCGCTGAACCTGTCCAGGGGTACCTGTGTGAAGAATTGCACGCACGTCTCCATTGGAGGTGAAGAAATCTCCACCCGGGAAACCGGCTCTTTTCAGGATGCTTATATTTATGTTTCCTTGGCCCTGGGGTTTACGCTGTAGACGGGAGTTCTGATGAACCGTTTTGCCATTTTCGATTTTGCGGGTGCTGGAAATCACCGGAAATTCTTTTCGCTGGCACTGTTATTGCTTTGGCTGGGCACTTTTTCCTGCTACCGGGAGATGGAGGAAATAGACTGGTCACCGTCCGGCACGGTCACGGATCCGTCAGGGAATCCAATCAGCGGAATCCGGGTCTGTGCCCTGCAACAGGAATACGCCAAGTGCACCCTTTCCGGAACCTATGGTGCCTGGACCCTGACCGTTCCTGACAACATCCGGCTGGAAGCCTACGATGTCTGCGCCTATGACATCGACCAGGGTGAAAACGGCTGGTTCCAGAACGCATGTGTAACTGTACCGGCCCTGACGCCCAGCCCCTGGATCGAATTCGTGCTGGAACCCCTGGAGAACTGACATGAAAGCCGTCCTGTTTTTCACGCTGCTTTTGGGTCTTGCGACCCCGGGAACCGGCCATGGGGTTTCCCCGGAGATTCCCGTACCGCCGAATACCGTGATTGCGCCACCGGCGGACATCGCACAATTGTCCGCTCCCTTTGACACCCCCTTTTCCGTGGGGTTTGTTGTGGGGATTGGCACCCCGGTGGGTTTTGCGGGCATCGAATTCGGATACCATTTGAATGAACATCTTGAAACAGTCGTGGGCGCCGGATGGGGCTCCGGTGGGATGCAGTGGTCGGCCATGGGCCGATGGCATGTCCGGGGACCGGGGTCTTTCTTCGGCTATCTGGGGGCCGGCGGTTCCATGGGGGAAATCCTTGACTATCCGGATCAGCACCCGGACCAGGAACGGTTCACCATCACCCGGGCGTGGTTTGTCAACACCGAACTGGGCTTCGGGTGGCGTACCAAAGAAGGACTGATCCTTCGATGGGTGCTGGGAATGGCCACCCTGCTCAACCCCGAGGATGCCACCTGCATAGACAACTGCATGCTCACGTCCGCTGGCGGTACCCAGGTACCCACCCCCGAAAAAGCCGATTTTTACCGTACCACGCCATACATTGGCCTCGTTTTGGGGTTTGCCTTCTAAACACAAAATCGGCTTTTTCACTCGGGAAAAATCCACAGCCGTGATTCGATTCGATGAGCCCGTCCTTTGGTCAGGTTCATTTTTCCGGCCACGTTGTGGCCTCCTTCGGGTCGCCCACGATTGGGCTCCCCTCCTGGCGCCAGTTCTGAAACAATACATAATTATGTAAATTATCGGTGCTATTAGATTCCATTTGACAGTTATCCCTGGAACTGTCAATCATCTGGATTGGTGAAACTCTCCAGGAGCCTGCGTTTCATGCGACCACTTTCAACATGGATATGGCATGCCATTTTCCTGCTGGGGTTTTTGACCCCGAAGTTGGCGGTGGCAGTACCGGCTCTGCATGGCACCCCCAGGATGGCCCTTCCTGATCCCCCGCCCACACGGACGCTCATCATCGGCGGCGACCACCAGTATCCACCCTATGAATATCTGGACGAATCCGGAAATCCTTCCGGGTACAATGTGGAATTGACCCTCGCCATCGCCCGGGAAATGGGTTTTGACGTGGTCTTCCGTCTGGGACCCTGGGCAGACATGGTACAGGCCCTGGAAGATGGCCGGATTGATGCCCTGCAGGGGATGTTCTACACCCCGAAGAGAAATCTCGTTTTCGATTTTTCCATCCCCCATGCAGCCAACCACTACGTCACTGTCCTCCGGAAAGAATCCGGAAAACCTCCGGAAAACCTGGAGGAACTGCGCAAATGGCGGTGCGTGGTTGAAAAAGGAGACGCGGTTCATGACCTGCTCCGCAAACAAATGCAGCCGGAAAACCTGGTGCTTGTGGAAACCCAGGAAGACGTGTTGCGGGAGGTGGCCGAAGGACGTCATGACTGTGGTGTGGCTGTACGCATCAGTACACTTCATCTGATACAAAAAAACAACTGGAAACATCTGGAACTGGGACGGCGGCCCCTTTTCACGCTGGAATACTGTTATGCCGTTCTCAACGGGCAGCATGAATTGCTGGCGTTGTTCAACGAAGGACTCAAGGTGCTGGAAAAGAAGGGGGAATTGCGCCGTTTGCAACTGAAATGGCTGGGACCGGAAACGTTGCCCCAGCCTCCTGGCATGGTCAAACGACTCCGGGAATCATTGAAATACCTGATTCCCCTTTTGGTGATACTGGGAATGGTGCTGCTATGGTCCTGGACCCTGCGTCGGCAGGTGGCCGCCAAAACCCTGGAACTGGAGGAAAGCACACGCCGGTTCAGGCATGTGTTCGAATCCTCCAATGTCGGAAAAAGTTTGACTTCTCCCGAAGGTATCCTGAATGTCAACAAGGCTTTTGCCGACATGCTGGGATACACCACGGATGAACTGGAAGGAAAGAACTGGAAGGAGTTGACCCCAAAAGAAGAGATTGCCCCCATTGGGGGCCGGCTGCAATCCATGATCGATGGAAAAAGTGAATCCGAACGATTTGAAAAGAGGTATTTTCACAAGGATGGAACCGTGGTATGGGCGGATGTCAGCACCATCTTGCAACGAAGCGAAGACGGAAAACCACTCTATTTCATTACTACAATTGTTGATATCACCGATCGCAAAAAGGCGGAACAAGCACATGCCGCCTTGGAAGCCCAGTTGAGGCAATCCCAGAAAATGGAATCCGTCGGTCGCCTGGCAGGGGGGGTGGCCCACGACTTCAACAACATGCTGGGTGTCATTCTGGGGTATTCGGATCTGCTTCTGGAAAAAATGGAAGAATCGGACTCGGGCCGGGAGGATGTTCTGGAAATCCGCAAAGCCGCAGAACGGTCCGCCGACATTGCCAGGCAATTGCTGGCTTTTGCCCGACGCCAGGCCATCCAGCCACGCAAGGTGGATTTGAACCTCCTGATCGGGGACATGCTGAAAATGCTTTCCCGCCTGATTGGCGAGGACATCCGGTTGCAATGGTCTCCGGTGGAAGGGTTATGGCCGGTCCATCTGGATCCCAGCCAGTTCGGACAGGTCATGGCCAATCTGGTCATCAACGCACGGGATGCCATTTCGGGAAACGGACACATTCACATTGGTGTGGCCAATTGCCCCATGGCGGAACTACCCGAAAGAATGCCGGATGACCCTGTCGGAGATTATGTGGCAGTTTCGGTGACAGATGATGGATGCGGCATCCCGACGGAATTGCAGGAAGCCATTTTCGAGCCTTTCTACTCTACCAAGGGGGAACACGAAGGCTCGGGACTGGGACTCGCCACGGTGTATGGCATTGTAAGGCAAAACAACGGATTCATCCGGCTGGAAAGTTCCCCGGGTCAGGGTGCCACCTTCCACATTTTGCTCCCTGCATTTTTCGTGGATGAACCGGGTGACATTTCCATGGAAATCCAGCAGGTTCCTGATTCCCAACAAATGACAGTGCTTTTGGTGGAGGACGAAGTATCCATCCTGAAATTGATGAAGCGGGTGCTGGAACGCATGGGGCACCGGGTGTTGGCTACTTCGGACCCGCAGGTGGCCCTGGATCTCGCCAGGTCAAGCAATGATCCCATCGGGCTTCTGATCACGGATGTGATCATGCCAGGCATGAACGGGCTGGAACTGGCTGAAGTCATCCGGGATCTGTACCCTTGTGTCCGGATTCTGTTCATGTCCGGTTATACGGCAGATGTCATTTCCCGCAAGGGCATTCTTGAAAAGGAAGTGAATTTTTTGCAAAAACCCTTCTCCAGCCATCAACTCACAGACAAAATCCACGAGGTTTTGCAGAATTTGAAAACCCCATGACAATATGGACTGTACGGAAATGAAGATTCTGGAAGCCGAACGACTCTAATCGGCACTCTTTGAATCATCATGGGTGGATTTTGCAACCATGAACAAAAGGAGGGTGGCACCCAGGGCGGCCGCGACGATGATGACGAAGGTATGCGATGCATCGGTGAGGGTTCGCTTGAGGATGATGCCCAACAAAGCCCAGATAATCACCAGGGCCGGAGACATGGTCCCCCGCCGGACAATCAGGGCGACCCCCAGGCCAGTGGCCACCGCAATGACCAGGACGGTCCAGATCCGGGGATCCAGACCACCGCCGTCAAAACCCCGGTGAACCAGAAGAACGGTGATGTTGGCCACCGTGGCCACACACATCCAGCCCAGATACACCTGCACCGGCTGCTTCCACAGGAATCGGCGCACCGGATCGGCAAACACTTCCGGATCCGCTCGGCGGTGTAGTTCCCCGATGGCGATGAGTGAGCCCAGAATGCCCAGGGTGAGCAGTACGGACAAAGGCAAAAGCCGCCAGTGCCAGGCGAAGATCCACGCAGCATTGAGCAGGAAGTTGACCGCCAGGATCCAGATGGCCAGGGGTGATGGCACCTGTCGTCCCCGGATGGCGGATTCCAGCAACAGCCACATCTTTCCGGCCAGCAGCAGATAAATGAGGCCCCAGATACCGAATGTCACCCCGGCGGGCACGAACAGGTTGGGCAATTCGTTGGAAAGTTGCCCCGTGTTCACCCCGTTCAGGGGCAGTGAATTGGCCAGGGCATTGACCGTGATCATGATCCCGAAAGCCACCAGGGTCACCACCACGGACGGCCACAGGGAACACGCAGGTTTCATGGTTCCATTTTGGGTGCAGGTTTTTTCATTCATGATTCACTTTCCCCACAGTGCCAATCTTGTATCGAACCACCGATGGTATCAAGTACATTTTCGCTGACTATATCAAACATACAATATTTTGGATGTACCAAAATTTTTCGAGTAAGGCAAGTTGCTCTTGACGTGCCAATTCCACCGTATAGTCACCCATGCTCATTTTGTCTTATCCGTGGTTTTTGAGATAAATGGCCAGGGCTGTGACGGCGGCATCCGTCAGACCCGGAATGGATACGACATCCCCTAAGGTGGCGGGGCGCCGGGCGGTCAGTTTTTGCGCCCATTCCACCCGCAGACCGGGCACTGCGTAAAAATCAAGATCCGTGGGAAGCACAATGGAATGCAGTTTTTTCCGTCGGCGGATTTCTTCCAGTTGCTGCCCGATGTATCCTTCGTATTTGATGTCGCTTTCAATGGTTTCAGCCAATGTCGGTGGACAATCAAAGGTAAAGATTCCGTGGGTGGACAGATCCTGCCAGTGGACTTCGGGCCGGCGCAAAAAATCCGCCGGGGTCATGGTGCGGTTTGGCCTGGAAATGCCCAGTTTGTCGGAAAAGGCATTGGAATCCGTTTCGGAAAAGCGGACCGTTTGGGCCTGTCGGGTCCAGAACCCACGCTCTTCGCACAGTTTCCGGAAACGCTCCCAGGTGGAATCATCCACCAGCCCCAAATCGCGCCCCAGGGGCATGAGGCGATCCGCGGCATTGTCCTCGCGCAGCAAAAGGCGGTATTCGGAGCGGGAAGTGAACAGCCGGTAGGGTTCGTCCACCCCCCGGGTGATCAGGTCATCCACCATCACCCCCAGGTAGGCCTGATCCCGGCAAAGGGTTACCCGGGGCTGTCCCAAGGTGAAACGCGCGGCATTGATCCCGGCGAGAAGTCCGGCGGCGGCGGCTTCCTCGTAGCCGGAAGTTCCATTGATTTGGCCGGCTAAAAACAACCCACCGATGAAACGGCATTCCAGGGACGGAGTCAGATCCCGGGGATCACAGAAGTCATATTCCACCGCATATCCGGGGCGGGCCATTTCCACGGATTCAAGTCCCGCAATCGTCCGCAAAAAGGACAGTTGCACTTGCGCCGGCATGGACGTGGATACCCCGTTGGGGTAGATCCAGTCCGAATCCAGACCTTCGGGCTCCAGAAAAACATGATGGCGTTCCTTCTCGGGAAACTTCACCACCTTGTCCTCGATGGAGGGACAATACCGGGGGCCGGTACCCGAAATCTGCCCATTGAACAAGGGAGAATGGGAAATCTCCCGCAAGATGGCCTGGTGGGTGGCTCCCGAAGTCCAGGTCAGATGGCAAGGAACCTGAGGCAAAGACGAGCGTTTTCCAAACAGGGAAAACGGTGGAACATCCGATTCCCCCGGCTGGGGTTCGCAGCGGGAAAAATCAATGGATTGGCGCAACAACCGCGGAGGGGTTCCCGTCTTGAGGCGTCCCATGCGGAAACCCAGATGGGCCAGGGCAGCGGACAGTTTTTCCACCGCCGGCGCTCCATCGGTCCCCCCGGGTCGCTGATGGGATCCCGTATGCAAAAGACCCCGCAAATAGGTTCCCGTGGTCACCACCACGGCCGAAGCCGTGAGCCGGGATCCATCCGCCAGTTCCACGCCCCGGATGATGCTGTTTTCCTCGAAAAGGTCAACGACCTCCCCGGAAAGGATGGTCAACCGGGGGATTGCCGACAGAAAACGGATCATCTCGCGGACGTACCGGTGACGGTCGGACTGCACCCGGGTGGCACGCACCGCGGGACCCCGGCGCATGTTCAGACGCCGGTACTGGATGGCCGAAGCATCGGCGATTTTCGCCATGATCCCGCCCATGGCGTCGATTTCCTTGACAAGGTGGCTTTTTCCGAGCCCGCCCACAGCGGGATTGCAGGGCATTTCTGCCAGCAATCCGGGTTGCAGGGTGACCAGCGCCGTGTGACATCCCATGCGGGCGGCGGCGGCGGCGGCTTCACACCCCGCATGTCCCCCTCCGATCACCACCACGTCAAATGCGTCGTTTGTGGACATGGCTTACGGATTGGGATACAGGGTCATCTCGCAGAAGATGCCGTAGTGGTCGATGCGTCCGTTCCCCAATTGCCCCAGATAGGGATATCCCGCGTCCAGCGGTTCGGTGCCGGGCATGCCCCCCTCATCATAAATGATGCAGGAACCGGGGATTTCATTGGACACCACCACGTGATCAATGGCCACAATGCCCGCCCAGTTGTTCTGGGAGGTGGTGGTGTAGCGGTTCCCGGACCCGTCCCGGGGATCAATGTCGGTAAAAGCACAGGTGCCGCAGTTGATGAACTGGTTCCATACCTGGGCGGCTTCTGCGGGACCCACAATGGTCCGGAGATTGTAGATTTCCAGACCAATGTTCCAGTCGCCAATGATCAGGGCCTGTTCTCCGGGACGCACCAGGGCCGTATCCCCTGGAATCACGTTGTCCTGAAAGACCTGCCGCATCTGCTTGGCCCGGCAGGGATCCCCGGAAACAAACGCGGATACCTGGGCCATGGGGTGCATATGCACCACCCGCAGGGGACCGGCGGCCGTGTGCACCAGCACTTCGGACACGGTGGATTCGTCATCGCATTTTGTGTTGTCGCACTGTCCGGCAGCCCAGTTGCAGCCCGGCAAGGGCAGCCCCGGGGTGTAGGCTCCCCACTCCTCGTAGGCACCGGGTTCCACCCCTTCGATGGTGCCGAAAGATACCTTGACTCCAATACATTCCACCTGCTCGCGCTGGTCACAGACAATGGTGTACCCGGGACCGATGATACGCCGGGCCTGGCGGGGACGGGTGTCCCAGAGATAACAGGTTTTGTTGGGGTCCACCTCCGTGAAAACTTCGCAGGTTTTTCCGGAAAGCACTTCCTGGAGCACGACAATGTCCGGTGCCATGTTCTGAATGACGGCGCCGATGTAATCTTCGTAACTCTGGCTCCACAAACGCAGGGGGTAAGTGGGGTGACTCGAATCCGGATTGCCGATGTTGTAGGTCAAGGCCGTGAATGTAACGGGTTGCTGGTTGTTTTGGTTGTTGGTATTGTTCTGATTGTTTATATTGTTAATATTGTTTAAATTGTTAATATTGTTTATATTATTCGTATTATTTACATTATTTACATTATTTACATTGTTTACATTATTGATATTGTTTACATTATTCTGGTTGTTTGTATTATTGGATGGCACATTGGATTCCTGGCTATCACAGGCAACACAGATCATCAAAAACAAGGTGAAAAGAAAAAAATATTTTTTCATCGCGGGGTTCTCTCCGTGGGGGCAATTTAAAAAAACACTCCCCTATACTGTAGTGGAATTCGGGGATCCGTCAATGGGATTTTCCATCGGTTCTGGACCTGCCAATGTGGCATCTTCCAGAATCCTGGAAACCCGGACTGCATCCATATCCTTGTGTTCTCCCAGATTGCCACAGGAAAAATCAAGGATTTCAATCACTCTCCTGCGGTTTTCGGAACCTCCCGATGATGCATCCAGACGCACGGCCACCCCCAGGGACAGAAAAAACGCCTCCAGGCGAAGGATGGCCTGTTCGGCGGCTTCCCGATCGGGCATGTCGGCGGGCACGAAAAACACCCGGCGACCCAGTTGGGCCAGTTTTTCCTGTTTTTTATCCTGTTGGTGACGCAACAAGGTGGGCAGAACGGCCGCCAGGGAACGGGCATGGTCCATGCCTGTGACTGCGGTAATGGCGTGTCCGATCAGGTGGGTGCTCCAGTCCTGGATCACACCACATCCGATGAGACGGTTCAGTGCCAGGGTGGCACACCACATGATGTCGGCACGAACTGCCGGGTCCTGGGGATTTTTCCGGATTTTCTCCCCGCATTCGACGAGGGTGGACAAGATTCCCTCGGACATCCGGTCCTGCAGGGGGGTGTGAACATCGAATGTGCAGTATTGCTCCATCACATGCACGAAGGCATCCACAATCCCGTTGGCGGTATACCGCCAGGGCAGGTGCAATGTGAAATCCGGATCCAGCACGGCAAATTGCGGAAACACCTTCGGACTCTTGAACGCACGCTTGTCGTCAGGATTCTTCCGGGATATGACCGCACCGTCGTTCATCTCCGAGCCGGTTCCCGGAAGGGTCAGAACCGCTCCCATGGGCAAGGCTTCCCGGACCCGGACTTTCATGGTCACCAGATCCCAGGGATCGGTTTGCGGGTGGCATGCCGCAGCCGCAATGAATTTGGCACCGTCAATGACGGAACCGCCCCCTGCGGCCAGCAGGAATCCAATTTGGTTTTTCCGGGCCATCTCCACGGCCTGCATCAGGGTGTCCATCTGGGGATTTGGTTCAATGCCAAAAAATTCCACCATGGGCACCTTTGCACAAGACTGTATGCGCTCATGGATTCCATGGGCCCGGATGGCGTTTTTCCCGGCAACAAGCATGACCGGACCGCTATCCTGGAGCAGTTTCCCCAGTTTTTCCACGGACCCGGCACCAAATACCAGTTTGACAGGATTGTAAAAGATGAAATCCAGCATGGCTCTTGATGGAGAAAAGGCGGCTCAGGAGCCGCGGTAGGGGGCGGCCTTGAGTCCGGCCTTTTTTTCGCGTTCATACACGGTGAGGATGACCCGTTCGCATTTCATTTTCGCCCGGACATCCTCGGTGGATTTCGCCAGTTTCTGGAGGAAGTCATCGTCATTGAATCCTTCAATGGAACCTTCCAGTTTCTGTTTCATTTCCTTGAACTTGCCCAGAACATGCTGGAAGTATTCCGTCGGATCATCCCCGGGAGCCGGCGGCAACAGGATGTTGCCGGAACTTTTCGCCGGGGTGCGGCCGGAATCTTCGGCTTTGGGGGCCGAAGCCCCGGAAACGGCCGGCACTTTCGGAGTGCCCGGGAGCGGAGGGGCCACAGCACCGGTTTTGGGAGTGACCGGAAGCGGGGGAGCCGCGGACAAAGCGGAGGTTTCCGGCAACACGGCGGGCACTTTCTGTCCCGGAAGTTCCACGGATTTCACCTTCGGATACACCAGGGGCTTTCCGGCCACCGGTGGCGGGGGCGGACCACCATCCTTGAGTCCCGGACCTCCGGATCCGGCCACGGGGGCGGAACCACCCAGAATGTCCCCGATGGATTGGTCATGGAGGGATGGACCCCCCTGGCGTTCGGCGGTTTTTTCCAGGGCTTCGTTGATGGCCCGGGCCAGCGAGGAAAAGCGCCCGTGAAATTCCTGGTCGTTGATGAGCATCATTTCACCGGCGGACACCTCCCGGGTACGCCGGATCATGCGACGAAGGGGCATATCCCCTTCGAACACGATGATGAGCATGCCGAAAATGAAGATGCCCAGACCCATGCCGATGATCATGCCCCACGGGAAATCCCGCATCAGTTCATCCTGGGGAATGTGCTTGTCCATGAAGGCAAAACTTCCCAGGGGTGGCGGAAGTTTCCAGGCGATGGCGTAATACACGCCGGTATCATCGGTTTCGCCGGAGGATGCCGCCGGGGAGGATTTTTCACCTTCTTTGGTTTCCCCCTCCTTCTTGTCGCCTTCCTTCTTCCGGGGAGTCCGGGGATCCCCTTCCAGCAGCGGGTTGGTCACCATGCCGCGCATCTGTCCCAGAATCACCTGGTATTCCTGCTGGCGTTCCACCAGGGTCACAGAGGGAGAAAAACCCTTTTCAGGATTGCGGACATCCGCCGAAAATTTCTCATAGTGGGCGGGAACCTGATTCCAGATGTCATGCTTGTGGGTGGCATGCACAAGTTTGTTTTCGACGAAAATGGCTATTTCCACCTTGAAATCCTTGGTCTTGGAATGACCTATGAGATCCTGCAGGAAGGTCAAGAATTCCGTGTCGAACTTGCGAAGCATCACCAGGGCACCATTGACCCTCTTGTAATCCTTGGCCAGAATCGGCACGGCAAACACCTGGATCAGTTCATTGTTCAGGATCATGGTGTTGTCGCTGTGGAACCCCTGGACCGCCTCCTTGAACGGGATGAAACTGGCCACCGAGGAACGTCCCTTCTCGCTGTTGGCCAGGACGTCTCCGGAAGTGTTGACGATCATCAGTTCCATTGCATTGAGGTTTTTGGCAAAACCTGAAAGTACCGGAATGACCTTTTCCGTTTCCTTCTGGGTTTCGGTGGCCTCGACAATACGGCGGTCCAGGCGGATGTTGCCGAGCCGGTCCAGGGTCTGCCGGGACTCCTTGGACAATTCGGCATCCAGGGCTACCTGTACCATGTCCAGTAACATGCCGTCGGACCGGTACGTCTGTTTCAGGAAAAACTCGGCGGGCCGGGTGGCCACCAACAGTGCGCCCAGTGCCAGAATTCCCGCAAAAGTGACCAGAACCAGCCAGATTTTCGATAGAAACATGCGGTTGCCTCAGAATTCTTCCATGGAGAACGGAAGCGTGATTTCCACTTCCATCGGTTTGAGTTCGCCCTTGCCCCGTTCGGGAATGACGACTTCCTGGGTGTGCAGGATCCGGTTCCGGTCCAGGATGGACACCTCGTATTTGCCCGCCGGAAGCGGGGGCAATTCAAAGGAACCGTCGTCATTGACCAGGGTGAAATGGTGGGAGCGCACAAAAAGGACGCGGCCGACCGAATAGGGAGATCCCACAATGCGCAGGGGATAGGACCAGAATTTGACTTCCTTGTCCTCTGTTTCGCTGCCACGGGGATGGATGGGGTAGACCCGGTCGATTTCCGGCGCGAGGATTTCGGGGGCCACCTGCTGCCCGTTGACAATCCGGCCTGGCGAAAACACACGCACTTCCCGGCGGTCCCGGTTGATCAGGTGAAAATCCGCCTCGTAATGCAGAACGAACAACTGGGGAATGAAGGCACCTCCCCGGATGACCAGGCTGCGGACCGACAGGCTTCGACCAAAGGGACTGGCCTTGGGGGCTTGTGTATTCCACACCACCACGGCCAGCCGACTGGAAAGGAACTGCCTGGGTGGCACAATCACCAGGGGATCACGAAAGCGGTGATAGGCCTTTTCCCGGAGGGATCGCAAAAAGGCCACCCCTTTCTCTTCTTCGGTGGAGGGGGGACTTTCCTTTGCCACCACGTTGCCGGTGATGGAAAAGGTGGGAACCTCCTTGACCACGGGACGACGGCGACGGGCGGGTGCATCCGCGGCAGGCAGGAGAATGAAGGGAACGAGAAGGAAAACCAGCATTCGGGTCATGAGCCGCATTGTACCGAAACCCTGTCTTTCGTCAACGCCGTACTGAATGTGGACCTTCGGTTTTTTGCGTTCTGCGGGATGATTTTTTCCATTTCCTGTGTTACACCGCCAGTCATGGTCCATGATTGCAACCCTTTCTTTTTACGATAATCCAACATGCACCGAATATTTCTTCTTTCCATATTCATTTTTTCGTTTTTTATTTCCTGCCGTTCCGGTCAAACCGGATCCACTTCGGACACCCCGGAAAAAATTCCGGAAATCCCGCCCGAACTGACGGTCCAACCCGGCTGGAAAACCGACATGGACCAGTTCTCCCTGGTTGGCGAAAGGGGTTCGGACTGGTTGCACGTCATCGGCTATTCCGGAAACCAGAACCAGTTGCGACCCATGGACCAGATGATGCTCGCCCTGTCGGACGGCACCATACGCTGGAAACGCAGGCGCACCATGCGATCCTTCGGGGAGAATGCCCCCTGGGCCATTCGGGCGTTTGCACCCGATTCCCGTCAGATTTTCTATGAAACACGCTATAAGGCGCTTTTTTCCCTCTCCATTGCCGATGGCAAATCCGACCGGGTTCTGGGGAACGTGTTTCATTTCGCTCCCTGCGGGAAGGGGGTATTCGTGGGAACAGCCACTCCCACCCTCTGGGATCCCGAAGAAAAGAAGCATCACCCCATTGACGGAATGAACCCCCTGTTCGAGGAAATCCATGTGGAAACCTCGCAGCATTTCCCTGCCACCGCACTTTCGGAGGACATTGTGGCTTTCCGTTCCCGGGATGGAGCCCTGCGGGCGGTATCCTGCACTGAAAAACGTCAACTCTGGCAATTTTCCGATCCCCTGGACCGCAAAACATGGTCCACCGACCTTCCCGTTTCCGGCGACACCGTGCTGGTATCCACTTTCATGCCGCCCTTTTTGCCCCGCATCCGGATCGAGGGTGCCGGAGCCGACGAACTGCAACTTCCCGGCAGTCTGCAGTCACCCCATCTGGTTTCCTTCACCGGAAACCGGGCTTCTTTTGTCACTTCCGAGGGACTTCACATGGTCACCCTCATGGGGGTGGACCTGGAAACCGGCCAGTCCGACTGGCAGGTGGAACTTCCGGTGCTGCCCTGCACTGTCACGGAATCATTCCATGTGTGCCGGAACGGACGAAACGTGTTCGCCATCGACCTGGCCACCGGAAAAAAGACCACCGACGTGACCCTCCCCGAATTTGTCCGTTTCATCAATGCACATGGAGACTGGGTGGCCGCACAGACCTCCGACGAGAAGATCCATTTGATTCACCTGCGCGAAAACCGTCTGGTGGCCAGCGAGGAAATCATTGTGCGAAACGCCCCGGTACGCATGGTATCCCTTGCCCTCGTGGATGAGGACCGCGTGGCGATGATCCTGCACACCCGCTGGCCACAAAGAGAACACCTGGAACGCCTGTATATGGTTTCTTTTTCTATTGACAATTCTTCCCAGCGGGTGGAAATCCAGTTGGGAAAACCTTACCAGGACAAGGAACCCCAGCGGGTGGCAAATGGCGAACGCACGGTCTTGCTGCCGGTCTGGGTGCATGAAGGCCAGTTGTTTTCCGCGGTGGACGGCATGTTCGGCACGGTGGACATCCGGCGGGGTTTGCGACAGGGCAGCTACAATCTTCCCGGTCGGGGATCGGTGTCCTTGTTGAAGGTGACCCCCGAGGGTCATGCAGTGCTGGAACGCGAAGACCTGCTGATTGTCACCCGGCCCCGGGGGGGCATTTTGTGGACATCTCCCTTGCGGGGATCGGATGTGCATACGGTTTCTTCCAAATATGTGGTTACGATCCAGTCCCATGGATTCACCGCGCTGAACCTGTTGGACGGCAATCCGGTTTCCCGGGAAACCGGACTGCCCGCCATGCCTTCCATCCGGGCAGTGGCGCAGGATCGCATCTTTTATCACCTGCCCGGCGGTGGCCATGTGTTCGAAAACGGTGCATCCACTCCCCACCGGGGGCTTCCTTCCTTGTCCCTGCATCCGAAAGACCGGGATCTGCTGGTGTTTCCCTTCAATGAACCGCCCCCCGGAAAAGGGGTATGGGTGGCGCTGGATCGCAATACCGGAAAATCCCTCTGGCGCAAGGTGGTCACACGAACTCCCGAAATCGTGGGTGGTGCCAGGGACATCGGAGAGATCGAACCCAAAGAGGCCGCCTACCATCCGCCCTCCTGGATACGGGCCTCGGCGGATGGCTTCTGGATTCCGGATCCCTCCCACCGCTGTCTGTATCTCATCGAATCCGCGGACGGCAGCGTCGCCTGGGCCCTGTGTGCCCAGCGACTGGGGTCTCCGCCCGTCTTCACACCGGACGGGGAATGGATGATCCTGCCGGCGGCCGGACCCTGGCATGAGCCGGGCCAGCCCATCGAAGAAGGCGCCACCATCGAACGAACGCTCAGTCTGGTGGCCATTCACCTGAAAACGAAGACCCGGCAGGTGCTCTATACACCGCCGGAAAATCATTCCGTGGTCAATCCCATCTCGAACCCTCCCACCTGGCAACTGGTTTTTTCAGTCATCGAAGAGAAATTCAAGAACCCGAAGGTTTACCTGCAGTCCCTGGAACTGGGAAAGCGCAAACCCGGTGAAGAGACCGGTCAAATCCATTGATACCACCCCGGGTATGGCCTGATATGGATCCGGCGACGTAATCGCCTCCAACGGGACACCCTTTTGCGGGCGTCCCTTGTCGCCGGTCTTGGAAATATATTCAGTTTTCAGGGTTCATCGGACTGGACCGGCGCAATCAGTTCCGTCAGGATCATCACACAGGGACCTGTAAGCACCACCCGGGAACCCTCCACGGGAACCGGATTTTCCAGGGTGTGGGAAAACGGTGTGGACAAATCGGTCGTGTCCATGAGTAGTGCCCATTTCCGATCGGCCGGAAGAAAGAATTCCACTTCCACGGGATCCGCGCAGAACAGGAATTCCAGCATGCCGCAGAACCGGCCATTCCCTTTTGTCGGGCCGGTGCGCATACCCAGCATGCGGGTGGGGGCATTCCAGTCCATGTCATAAGGATCCGCAGGTCCATGCCAGGTCACGTCGGGATGTTCCGGATCGGGCTTGCCCGTGAAAAAGCCGGCCCGACCCAGGACCGGACACTGTTGGCGAAACCGGATCAGAGCCATGGTAAAATCATGCATGTGGCGGGCTTCGGCCATATCCCGCGGGTGATGGTGGGGATGTCCATCCGCTGGTACATCCCCGAGAAGATCCCAGTGGAACCAGTTCATGGAGTTGTCCTGGCAATAGGCGTTGTTGTTGCCCGACTGTGTCTTGCCGATCTCGTCCCCCATGGACAGCATGGGAACCCCCTGGGAACAGAACAGCGTGGCCAGCAGGTTTTTCATCTGCACCAGGCGAAGGTTGCGGATGGGCGCATACACCGTGGAACCCTCCACACCATGGTTGAAGGAATGATTGACGTTTTCCCCGTCCCGGTTGTTTTCACCGTTGGCATCGTTGTGCTTCTGGTTGTAGGAAACCAGATCCCGCAGGGTGAAACCATCATGGGCAGTGATGAAGTTGATGCCATGGCGGGGCCCCCGGGGTCCGTAGAGATCCTCACTTCCGGCCAGGCGGGTGGCCAGGGCGGCGCAACTTCCATGATCCGTCAACCAGAACTGGCGCACGTCATCCCTGAACCGGCCATTCCACTCGGACCAGGAGGTGCCGGGAAAACTTCCGACCTGGTAGGCTCCACCGGCATCCCAGGCCTCGGCGATCAGTTTGATGCCCCGCAGGATGGGATCCTCGGCAATGCGTTCCACCAGGGGGGGACGGTCCATGAGGGTGCCATCCTGGTCCCGACCCAGGATGCTGGCCAAATCAAAGCGGAAGCCGTCCACCCGCATTTCCACCACCCAGTAACGCAGCACGTCCAGGATGAAATCCCGCACATAGGGATGATTGCAGTTGAAGGTGTTTCCACAACCCGAAAAGTTCCTGTATCGGGAGGGATCCTCCCCCAGCAGGTAATACACCTTGTTGTCCAGCCCCTTGAAGGACAGGGTGGGACCGGTTTCGTCCCCTTCGGCCGTGTGGTTGAACACGATGTCCAGGATCACTTCCATCCCGTGCCGGTGACAGGCATCGACAAAGGTCTTGAATTCTTCCACTTCGCAACCGGGCGCGGTGTCGGTTCCATACCGTGGATGCACGGCACAGAACGCCAGGGTGGAATAGCCCCAGTAGTTGGTCAGCCGTTCTCCGGTGACCGGGTTGATGTTGACATTTTCGTTTTCCGGAAAGGCCTGGACAGGCAGAAGTTCCACTGCCGTCACACCCAGTTTCTTCAGATAGGGAAGTTTCTCCATGAAACCTGCGAACGTGCCTGGTGAAGCCACCCGGGAACTGTCATCCCGGGTAAAACCACGCACATGTACTTCATAGATGACGGTCTTTTCCCAGGGAATCCGCAAAAAGCGGTTGTTCTTCCAGGGATAGGTGTCATCAAGAACCAAAGAGCGGGGTGCCTCATGGGGACAATCGTGCCGGAATCCGGCCACATTCCAGTCATAATCACCCACGATGGCCCGGGCATAGGGATCCACCAGCATCTTCGAATCATCGAACCGGTGGCCCTTTTCCGGGTCGTGGGGTCCGTCAGCCTGCCACGCGTAAACCTGTCCGTCAGAGGCTCCCTCTATGAATATCGCCCAAATATCTCCGAACCGGTGCAATTCCGGGTCCAGTTCAAACACCCGAAGGGGGGTGACGGAATCGACATGTTCAAAAAGCACCAGCCTCATGCGTCGGGCATTTCGGGAAAATACGGAAAACCGGACACCCCCGTGCCGTACGGAAACCCCGATGGGCAGTGGGCGGGCCCGCCGGGCCCGCAGGCGACGCCTGTTCTTCCTGAACAATGAAAGCAAATCAGTATGCCTGTGCGTTTTCACACGAACTCCTTATGACCGGCGACCCCACTGAAGAAGACTTCATTGGGGTCACAACCCCTGCAAAATACACGAAAATCCGGTTTTTCCATCCAAAAAGGGTAAAGATCGTTTGTCAAAAAGCGAACTCATGATAAAAGAAACCTTGCAGCAGGAGGGAGGACCTGATGATTCACCGTATATTTTCCTTTTCCATTCTTTTTGTTTTTGTGATGGTTGCCTGCAATCCAGGCGAATCCCAAAACAACAACAACGGCTTCAACTCATCAACGAACAACACGAACAACCAAAACAACGTTTTCATTGACAATGACGGGGACGGCTGGACGGTGGAAGGCGGCGACTGCAACGACAATGATCCCACCGTGCATCCCGGTGCCCACGAAATCTGCGGGGACGGCATCGACAACAACTGCAACGGCTACATCGACTGGGATGAACCGGACCTCGATGGCGATGGCGTGACCGTGTGCGAAGGGGACTGCAACGACTACGACAAGCGCATTTCCCCCACCAACATCGAGATCATCGGAGACGGTCTGGACAACAACTGCAACGGCCTCATCGACGAGGTGGACGAACACCTGTGCGACTGCGCCCGGGACGAGATGACCAACCAGTTGCGCAACATCGGCGTCAATGCATCCTTTGGCGATGCATTGGGCCTGTGCAACACCGCCTGGTTCGCACAACCCATGGAGATCCTGCATGCGCAGTCGGCCGCCATCATCAGTTACGACCATCAGGGTATCACTCCCAACGCCACCGGATGGGGCGCCATCCAGCCCATTCCGCCCCGCCGGGTGGATGCGGAAGACCCCGAATTGCCGGTTTCCTGCCAGATGATTGCATTGTTCACCGGTCAGCCGTTCAATCCCCAGCCGCAGACAGACAACAACAAGATGAATCTGAACTACAGTTGCCAGGATCCGGTGAGCATGATTTCCAACCCGGAACCGGATGACACTGCGGGAGTCTGTCATGACCTGACCCAGTTGCGCATGGTGCTGCGCGTTCCTGCCAACGCGGGAGGCCTGTCCTTTGACTTTGTCTTCCTGTCTGCGGAGTATCCCGAATATGTGGGCTCCCAGTTCAACGACACGTTCTATGCCATGCTCAAGGATCTGGAGGAAAACAGCCCGAGGATGAACATTTCCTTTGATACCCTCGGAAAGGCCATCACTGTCAACAACAACTATTTCCAGGATCCTCCCATTCTGGACATCTCCGGCACCGGGTATGAGGGAAGCATCGGTTCCTCCACCGGCTGGCTCACCACCCGTGCCCCCGTGGAACCCGGTTCCCTGATCGAGGTCATTTTCTCCATTCACGATGAAGGCGACGGCATCCTGGATTCGGCCGTGATCATCGACAACTTCCGCTGGCTCGTCAAGGTGGACGAAGTCATCACGATTCCGTAGTCACGATTCCGTAGTCCACCGCACCAGATCCCTGCAGTATTTCCTGGAAAAAAGGGGACGATCCAGCACCTGGTCCAGCCACAGGCCCAAGAGGTCCAGCAGTTCTCCCGCCTGGACCATATCCGTCATTCCGGGAGCAAAGGAACGTTCTGTGCCGGCGGCTTTTTTCAGGGAGGAAAACAGATTCGTCCAGGCGGGGTTCCAGCGAATACCGTTAGACCCATTTGTTCCACAAAGGGAGCAGATCAGCCCCCCCCTGGAATGGGAGAAAAAGCCGTTCGAACCGGGGTCCGGACGCTGGCAGATCACGCAGGCATGTACCTGTGGTGCCACTCCTGCCAGTTCCAGTACCCGCCATTCCAGTTCGACCCAGTCTGCCGGGGTGGGTGCTTCATTTTGGTTCAGCCTGGAAAACCAGCTGCCCAGCAGATCGAAGAGTTCCGGTTCCGGCGAATGTTCCGGAGAAAATTCCCGTACCAGTTCCGTGGCATACTGGCCGAGCATCATGCGGTCCGGCTTCTGGAGCAGCCGGTGATACGGTTCAAGGACTGTCAGTTCATCCAGGGTCCACAGGGAAGCCCGCTTCGGCGGAGACACCATTCCCCGATACAACAGGCAGGTGGACAGACCCGCCTGAAAGCGGCGGCGGCTGTTGCGTCCACCCCGGGCATACACGTCAATCCGTCCGAGTTCCCGGGTCAGCAGGGACAACACCAGATCGCTTTCCCGGGTCTGGACCCTTCTTGCCACAAAGGCCGTGATTTCCGATGACTTCATTACCGTGGCACCCGTATAGCACATGGCCGAAAATCCCCTTCCGGCCAAAAGCACTATAGACCGTTTTTGCCCCGGGTAAAAGTTTACACTTTTTTAATCAATAAATCTGATGGAAAAATTTATCATTTATGCCCTTCATTTGACGCTTGACGTGTCGCGCAATTTCACTATTGTTAGGGTTGCTGAGGTCCTGCCCCCGGACATGGATGTCCCCGTGAAACAGGGCTTCTTCCTTGAGGTATTTTAACGATGAGCAAGAAAAAACACTCCAAAACTCCCCGCCAGACTGCAGAGTTTGCAGCCGTGACCCTGGGATCTCGCCTGCAGGATGCCCGCAAAGCCGCCAATCTTACCTGCGGGCAACTTCATCAACATACCCGGGTTCCCCTGGAAGCCATTGAAGCACTTGAAGCCGACAACCACGAAAAACTTCCCGCTGCTGTCTACACCCGCGGATTCGTGAAACTCCTTTGTGCCGAACTGGATCTTTCCTGGGAAGAGATTTCCGGCATGCTTCCGGAAATCCAGTCTTCTTCGGCCACATCCATGCTGGCTGTACTCGACACCCCCCGCCTGGCTTCCGGTGAAAGCGCCGATCGCGAAGAAGAAAAGCAAAGTCAGGTCAGCATGGGCTTGGTGTTGTTCATTCTGGTGGTGATCGCCAGTCTGGCCATCTCCTATTTTGCCAGCCAGAAGGAACGTGAAAGTCAGCAAACCCCCTCTGCATCCGAGGTCACGCAGGTCGATGTGACCGGCTGATCCATACCGGTTTTTCCTCCGATCTTTTTTTCACCTGTTTCGTATTGAAATTCTTCCCAAAGAAAGGGATACTTCCCGAACCGCCTCGTGGCGTCGGACATGACTTTAACCTGTTTTGAATCCGGATTGTTATGGCCAGTAAACTTTCTTCCATTCTGGTAAAATTGGGATTGATCCCCATCCGCAAACTGGATCAGGCTTTCCAGAATCAGGTGATTCACGGTGGAACCCTGGATTCTGCCCTTCTGGAACTTGGGTTGATCAAGGAAAAAGACCTGATTCGCGTCCTGACCGAAGCATCCGAATTGCCATCCATCCAGTTGGCGGACATGGAGGTGGGGGATTCAAAACAACTGGTTTCCGTTTTTCCGCAAAAACTGGCGTTGAGATATCAGGTCATCCCCATCATTCGCAGGGAGGATCGGGTTGGTGTGCTGGTCAACGCCGAATTCGACCGGAACAAGATCGAAGAGATCGGTTTCATGCTCGGTGTCACCCTGTGTGCGCGGGTGGTTCCCGAGCCCAGGTTGTTGCATTTTGCTTCACTGATCTACGGATTTGAAATTGACGATCGACAAAAACGCATTCTTGCCAAACTTGGTGATCTTTCCGCTTATCCGGAAAACCATTGCAAAGCCTGGGATCTGGTACAGGCCCCAGAGGCATTCTCCATGGGTGAAGCCTCCGAGCCCGTGGAAAACCAACCGGCTCCCGTGGATGTTGTGCCGGATCGTGACAGTACACCCGTACCGGAATTCAGTTATGTCGAACGCACTGTACCGACCGAAATCCTGGTGCCGACCATCCGCAACGAACACATTACCGGAGAGCATGCACGTCTGCTGCGCAGTGAACTTGAACCCCAGATTCCACCGGAACTGAAAACCGAGGTAATCGAGGACGATGAAATGCAGGAGGCCGTTACCAGGCCCGGCTTCACGTTTCCCGAAAAAAAACAGCACAAGTCCCCGTTTTCGGATTCCGGGGCCATCGGTCCGCTTCCGGATCATCTTCCCGGGAAATTTCCGGATACCGGAAGTTTTCCCGTTCAGGAAAAACCTGGCCAAATCCAGGCCGAAATGGAACCCTTTTTGACCGAACCCATGGGTTCCCCGGAAATTCCTGCGCACGCTGACAACGAAGTTCCGGAGACATCGGAAACTGAACCCGCCATCACGGAGGAAAAGGAGACAAGCACCAAGGAAGTACCGATTGCAGAACCGGATGGGGAACCGCAGGATTCCGGTCCCACCGTCATGATGCAACGCTCGGTGGAACCCCGGGAAGGAACCCATGAAAAACTGGTTTCCTTTGACGGATCCGCCGTATCCCTGGCAGAATTCACGGAAATGCTGGCCACTGCCACCAGCCGGGATGAAGTGCTCATTGCCTTTTTGCGATACTGCAGCATGTACGCACAGTATCTGTTCCTTTTCACGGTGGAAAACGATGCCGCCTGCGGCCGTTTCGCCATCTACAGGGGACAGGTGGACCAGCATCGGGTCCGCAACTATTTGATATCCCTGGATTTTGATTCAGTCCTGCAAAAAGCCTGGCAGAAGATCCCCACCTTTGGAGCCTACCAACCATCCGAAGGCAACCAGTTCCTGCTGGATCACCTCAGCCTGAGTGCCCCGAACCACATCATGGCACTGCCTGTCCTGGTGGGATCACGCACCGTGGCACTGGTACTGGGAACCCACAACCTGGTACAGGCCCCCACCGCCATGGGAGAACTCCTTTCGGCTTCAGGTCTTCTCAGCCAGGCATTGTCCAGGCTGATCAAACAAAAGAAGATCGCCCGCCTGACCGGTCTGCAAAAAGGAATGCCGACGCAGTCCAATATCGAGGCTTCCCCGGGCCAACCCCAGAATATTGCCACTGCCGTCACCGTTCCCATTCCGGCACGCCTGCAGCAGGAACAAACGAATGTCGAAGAAATCATCGCTTTGATCGATCAGTTGGAACATCTGTCGATACAGCAGGATTCCCTGGATGTTCATTCGGCGCAGGCTTTGCGCAATTTCGGTGATCAAACGCTGGAAGTACTGCATTTCCAATTCCCTGGAATCATCACCTATCGGGAAATGGAAGATCCCATGCGGTCCCCTCCCCCGTCCGAACATGGTCCGCTTCTGCGTTTCATTGTAGAATGGGGACTTCCCGTGGTGTCTGTCCTGATGGATCTGCTGGATTCGGACAACCCCCAGGTCCGCTTCTATGCCACCTATCTTTTCGCCGAAATCCGGTTTCCGGACATCCTGTTCCGTATCGCTGAAAAACTGTTCGACCCGGAACCTTCCGTTCGGGAAATCGGCGCCAAGGTCATTCTCAGTTACGAGGGTCACCGTGAATACGGCGAAATCACCAGCAATCTGCGTGGCTACCTGAGTCATCCCGACACGAACATGCAACTGAACACCATTGAGGCCCTGGGACGACTGCGTGACAAGTTCTCCATCGAGCCAATGCTGGCCCTCCTTCCCGGAGCTCCCGCCCCGGTGGGCAGGAACCTGACCCTTGCCCTCAAACTCATTACCTTGAGGGATTTCGGAAACCACACGGACCGATGGCAGTCCTGGTGGGTGCTCAACTCTCCGCGCCACCGCATTTTATGGCTCATCGAGGCTTTGCGTCACAGCGATGTGGATTTGCGTACGGACGCGATCTTCGAGTTAAAACGCATTGTGGGAGATTCCTTCGGATATCATCCGGAAGCATCCCCGGAAGATCGCGAAAGCAGTGTCCGCAAGTGGGTCAACTGGTGGGATACAAAGGGCCGAAATCAGTTATCCTGATCCCCGTCGTTCCGGAGCGTTTGCATATACTGCCGGCATTCCTCTGCCACACAACTGTTGGGGGCAATCCGTGTACAGATTTCAAACTGCTGTAGTGCCTCCTCCTGCCTGTGTTGTTTCACGTATCCGAGGCCCAGATACAGGTACAGTTCCTGAATACTGTTGCATGGATGCCCCTGCCGGATTGTCTTTTCGAATTCTGCAATGGCGTCATCAAGGCGTTCCTGCTCCAGGTACACCCTGCCGAGCCGATACCGTGCAACACAGAATTTTCCCTCCATGAGCAATGCCTGGGTCAGTTGTGAGATGGCGAGATCGTATTTTTTCTGGTGAAAATACGCCCAACCCATGTTGGACCGGGCAACATGCCCTTCCTGGTACACCAGATCCTTCAAGGCCATCCGCGTTGCCGAAATGGCTCCGTCATGGTTGGAAAAGTGAATATCGATCACGGCGATGTTGTTTTGCGCCCGGGAAGCAAGTTGTTTGTCGGAGGATGCTTTTACAAAGTGCTGGCGGGCCATTTTGAGCAACTGATCCGCCTGATCCTTGTGTTCCTGAAGACTTTCCCCTGTGAAACACTGCATCCGGGTTGAAATGTCCAAATCGGAGGTTGCTTTTTTTAAATAAATCAACCCCAGGAGGAAATGAGTGGAACCATAGCCAGGATCCGCCACCAGACTCTTTTTCAGTTCATCCAATGCAGAATTGAGATATCTTTTCGATAGTTCCCCCTCATCCCGGATCATCTCCAGATTCTTCTGGATACGGGCCTTTTTCAGACGGATATCCATGAGGGTCTGTTCATCAGGTGACTGCTGAAGGGACTCCGCTATTTCCGTTTCCGTGCGGATGGTTTCAATCTGCAACCTTTCGATTTTCTGGAGACTTTCGACATATTTGTCGAAATAATCATTTCCCAGATAAAATTGCTTGCGTGCGTAGCGCGCTTCCTTTGGATCTTCGGTCTTGCAGGATACAAAGAAAAACAAAAAGAAAAAACTGAATAGACACCAGTTGCGCGTCATGTGGATATGATCCTTCCGGCCCGAAAATACCCCGCTTTTTGCAGGATTGTCAAAAATCACGGTCCTCTGAAATCAAGAAAGGGTTTCGATGGACAGAACGCATGTTTTTGTATACTATTTCGCCGTCGAGGAGAACCTGCATGATCGACCTCCGTACCGTGACAGACCAACTGGATGAACTGAAAAAACGCTTGGCTACCCGTAATGCCAAGGCCGCCGAACGCCTCGCTGAACTGGAAACACTCCAGAATGAATGGAAAGTCCTCAAACAGGAGATGGACACCTTAAAATACCAGCAGGGCCAGAAAAGCGGACGCATGAAAGACCTTCGCGGAGAGGAACAGTCCGCTCTGCGTTGTGAACTCAAGGCACTTTCCGATCTGCTGAAAGACAAGCGTGAAACCCTCGTGGAACTGGAAACCCGGCGTGACCATTTGGCCCTGTTCATCCCCAATCCTCCCCAGGATGGGGTTCCCGTGGGGGATGAAAGTGCCAACCAGGTGATCCGGACGGTCGGGACACCCCGGGAATTTCTGTTTCCCGTTCTTCCCCACTGGGACATCGGCACCCATTTGGGCATCCTGGATTTCGAACGTGCCCAGAAGATCAGTGGCGCCCGTTTTTCCACCCTCATCGGGGCGGGTGCCCGTCTTGAACGTGCCCTGATCCATTTCATGATCGATTTTCACCTGAATGCCGGTTACACCGAAATTTCCCCACCGCTTCTCGTGAAACGTGATGCCATGGTCGGCACAGGCCAGTTGCCGAACCTCGAAGAGGATGCCTTCAGAACCCATGGAGAAGATCCGTATTACCTGATTCCCACTGCCGAAGTGGTTCTGGTGAACCACCGGCGGGATGAAATACTGGAATGCAGCGAACTGCCCGTCCGCATGGTCGCAGCCACACCATGCTTCAGGGCCGAGGCTGGTTCCTATGGAAGGGACGTGCGGGGTCTGATTCGTCAGCACCAGTTCACCAAGGTCGAAATCGTCCAGATCACCCACCCGGATCAAAGCGCCAGTGCACTGGATGAAATTACTGCCCAGGCCGAAGGTATCCTGCAGGCTCTGGAACTGCCATACCGGGTGATGCTTTTGGCTACAGGCGACATGGGATTCTCCAGCATGCGTACCCATGACCTGGAAGTGTGGCTTCCCAGCGAAAACAAATACCGGGAAATATCCAGTTGTTCCAACTGTGGGGATTTCCAGGCGCGACGGGCCAGGATTCGGTTCCGACCCGGCGCTGAAACAAAACCTGAACCAGTACATACACTCAACGGAAGTGGACTCGCAGTGGGTCGGACGCTGCTGGCACTTCTGGAAAACGGACAACAGGAAGATGGCAGTGTGGTCTTGCCTGCTGCCCTGAGGCCCTACCTTCAGGGAGCCGGCCGCATCACCCCTGCCGGTCTGGAATGAACCGCCTTTCATAACCAGGAGGAAACACAGTGAAAATACAGAGAAGAAAACTTGGTGGCATTGAATACTATGTCGAATTGGACAATGACAATTCCCCTGTCTCTGTTTCACAAAGCCTGGATCTTTTGATGCAATCCAGGGGTATCCGTGCCCGGAACCTTCTGGACAAGATCGTTTCCAGCGAAAGCAGCATCCTGGCCCCCGTTCCCGCTGGAAAAATCATTGCCATAGGACTGAACTACCGCGCCCATGCAGAGGAATCCGGCAAACCGGTCCCTACGGAACCACTCATCTTCATGAAACCTGCCTCTTCCATCATCGGGCATCTTGCACCCATCGTTCTTCCTGTTCAGAGCGAAGAAGTTCATTATGAGGGTGAACTGGCCGTCATCATTCGGGATCTGGCCAGAAATGTTACACCCGAGCAGGCCCCGGAACACATTCTCGGGTACACCATTCTCAATGACGTCACTGCACGCGACATTCAACGCCGTGAGGGCAAATACACACGGGCCAAGGGTTTTGACACCTTTGCACCCATGGGACCCTGTTTCGTCACCGATCTGGACATGTCAAGCGCCGTCATCGAAACCCGGGTCAATCATGAAGTCAGGCAGAAGAGCCCTGTAAACGACATGATTTTCTCCATTGCACAACTTGTATCCTTCGTTTCCTCCATCATGACCCTTCATCCCATGGATGTCATTACCACCGGTACTCCCTCCGGTGTAGGTTCCATTTCCCACGGGGATACGGTTCTCGTTTCCATTTCCGGTATTGGAACTCTGGAAAATCCGGTCATTCATGAGAATTTTATCCAAAAACAGAAAACCTTCTGACAACAGGAAATCAACCATGCCACAATGGGGGGCAGAATCATGTGCGGAATAGTGCTATGCATTCATCCTGAAAATGCCATTCCGGATCTTGTGACCGGTTTGAAAAAACTTGAATACCGGGGATATGACAGTTCCGGAATCGCCCGGTTT
Source organism: uncultured Kofleriaceae bacterium (assembly GCA_964618145.1). Classification (GTDB taxonomy): domain Bacteria; phylum Myxococcota_A; class Polyangia; order HGW-17; family HGW-17; genus HGW-17. The sequence continues at coordinate 193,885 of CAZTZR010000001.1, read as the reverse complement.
TGCGACCGGAAGATTCATGTGACTCGTTCTGTGGGAAAATTGTCCTCCCTGGAAGCCCTCATTCAGACTGAGCAGATTTCTGCCCGTATTGCCATGGGGCATACCCGATGGGCCACCCATGGAAAGCCCACCCTAGAAAACTGCCATCCCCATGTTTTTGAAGGTGTAGCGGTTTCCCATAATGGAATCATTGAAAATTACAATGATATCAAGAATGAACTGGTTCAGGCGGGTCATGGGTTTTCAAGCCAGACGGACACCGAGGTCATTGCTCACCTGATCCGCCGGGAAATGAACCAGGATCCCGATAATCCTGAAGTGGCCATCCACCGTGCACTGTCTCGATGTCGTGGTTCCTGGGCCCTTGTCATTTTCATTGAATCCCATCCTGAAACTGTCTGGTGTTGCAGAAAGGGAAGTCCTCTTTTTCTTGGCCAAAGAAACGAAGGAATGATGGCCGCTTCGGACATTCCCGCTCTCTTGCCTTTCACGCAAAAGATTCTCCCTTTGCAGGATCAGGAAATCATTCGTATTCAAAACAACAGCATTCATTGTTTCCACGAAGGAATACCCGTCCGGACACGCTCTTTTCAGTTAGTGGCCACCAACCCCCTCATGGCCGAGAAAGAAGGGTACAAACATTTCATGCTCAAGGAAATCTTTGAGCAACCCCGGGCAGTCTACAATACCCTTCATGCCTGTCTTGACAAAACCAGCGGCATGATTCGACTTCCGGAAATTGACGCCATGCCCTTGCCTTCCCGGATCACGATTTGTGCGTGCGGAACAAGTTACTATGCAGGAATGGTGGCAAGGGGATATTTTGAACAGTTTGCTAAAATCTTTACAGAAGTCGAGATTTCCTCCGAGTTCAGGTATCGGGATCCCCTCTTTGAAAAGGACCAATTGGTCATTTGTATCAGCCAGTCCGGTGAAACCGCCGACACCCTGGCGGCGGTTCAACTGGCGAGGGATAATCACGCAACCACCCTTGGAATCACAAATACAGAATTTTCCCAAATCACCCAACTATGCGACTTTACTTTGAAAACCCATGCCGGACCCGAAATCGGCGTAGCCAGTACCAAGGCTTTCACCACCCAACTGATGGCCCTCTTAATGCTTTCATGTTATTTCAAACAAAGGAAAACCGGCGAAAAGGTTCCTGAAGAACTTCTGGAATCCATGATTTCCTGCCCCAGTCAGATGCATCATGTTCTCAGTCAGGCGCCACAAATCCAGGTCATGGCAAGAAGATACGCCCATGCCAATAATTTCATGTACATCGGTCGTGGCTACATGCATCCCATCGCCCTGGAAGGAGCCCTGAAACTGAAGGAAATCAGTTACATTCACGCGGAGGGCACTGCCGGCGGTGAAATGAAACACGGACCCATTGCGCTCCTCGATGAAAACCTTCCCGTTGTAGTTCTCGCACCCCAGAACCGGAATTACGAAAAAATCATGAGCAACGTCGAAGAAGTCCTCTCCAGGAATGCCCAACTGATCGCTGTCGGGTCTGCAACCGATTTGCAGATTGGGCAAATGGTTCATGACATGCTGGTCATTCCTGCCCAGGTTCATGAATTGGTTGAGCCCATTTTGGCCATTCTCCCACTACAACTACTGGCCTATTGCATAGCAGACTTCAAGGGCACCGATGTGGACCAACCCAGAAATCTTGCAAAATCCGTGACCGTCGAATAACAATCTGCTTCATGAAGGATTCCCGTACGATTCGTCTCGTTCAGACACTGTTGCCCTTTCAGAAACAAATCATTGCATCCCTGTTTTTCATCATCCTTCATACAGCGGTCGGATTTGGGCTGATATACACAGCTTCCCGTTTTGAACTGAAATCTTTTCCGCTATTCATCATAGTCCTTTTCTCCCTGCACCATATCCTTTCCGTTTTCGATGACTGGCTTTTAAGCAGTATCAGCCAGAAGTGGATTGAAAAAATCCGACATCACGCCATGAGTCATTTTTTGCATACTCAGGATGTGCATCAAAACACCCATTTGGCCTGGGACCAGATTCAACAGGAAATCCACTGGATTGGAGAAGCACTTTTTTGTTTTTTGAGAAGTTCAGCGAGGAAGATTTTTCAACTGGTCGTTTTTTCCCTGGCACTTGTCACCCTATCCGTGGATCTGTTCATCATATGCATAGGTTTGTTTTTCATGGTCACGGTTTCTGGTCTGCTCATGGGAAAATGGATCAATCGTACCCAGGAAAAACTCATTGATGAAAATTCCCGAAATCATGTTTTCGAGATGGAAATCGTTCGTGGATTTTCCCTGATTCGAGCCTTTGGCAGCCAAAGAAAACTCCTTCAAAGACATCAAGATCTGCTCGCCTCGGCAACGCGAACAAGAATCCTTTTGAACCGGTTGCGACTCATTCACCATCCAGTACAGATTGTTCTCTTTCTTCTCACCATTTTCCTGGTTCACTCCAGGGCTTCCGTTCTCTTGCAAAACGGCCAAATCCAGCAATCCACCTATTTCGCGTTTATTTCCGGTCTTTCCCTGCTCCATGCACCCCTGAGCGGACTCGTTCAAGACATTTCCTTTTTTCTTTCCCTGAAACATATCCAGCATATGAATGAGATTATTCCTCCCAAAATAAAATCACAAAGTTCTGAAAAGACGAATGAAATTATTGAACAAATCGATATCAACAATCTTTTCTTTTCCTATAGGGAAAAGTCTCCACTTCTACAAAACATCAACATGACTCTCAAAAAGGGGTTCATTCACGGAATTACCGGGCCCAATGGATCCGGAAAAAGCACATTGGGCCTTCTCATTGCGGGTGTTTACAAACCTGATTCCGGAAGTATCCTTTTTGATGGAAAACCATTCCAACCCAAAATTTCCTATGTGGATCAAAATGGATACGTGTTTTCCATGCCGTTGAAAGACAATTTGTTTATCAAACCCGAATCAGAAATCAAATCCGGATTTCTTGTGGATTTCATTACAGACGAAAATGCAGTTTTATGCCAGGACAACCTTTCATCTGGTCAAAAGAAATTGATCAGTTTTGCCAGGGGTTTTCAGGGTTCCGGAAACATTTACATCATTGACGAACCAGAAAATGCCATTGACAGAAACCGTCAAAAAGAAGTTCAAAATTTGATTCTTCAAAAATCCCGTGATTCCATCTTTCTGATTATTTCTCATTCCGAGGAATTTCTACAATTATGTCATACTCGTTATGTACTGTAAAACAAATTTCTTCTTTTCATGTTTCACGTGAAACATCATGAAATTATCTTGTGAGGCAATTCAATGTATTTCCATATTTTCATCTCCCTGTTTCTTCTTTTTCAAACAAAACCCAAGGTGGAATTGAAACCCAAAGAGTTGAAAATCCTGAAATATTCCGGTGTATCTCCCCCAAATCCTGTCCTGCCGAAGGAAATACCCCCTCCTGGTGGAAAATGCATGTTGTATTGGCCAGGATTTCAAATGCTTCCTTCACCGGGTGGTTCCAGATTCTTTTTTCTTTTTTCAACACAAATATCCATTTCGAGTGAATTCATTAAAAGCAAAAATGAAGATATTCTCAGGCTTTCAATTGCAAATTGTCAAGCCTGGGATAAACATGCTTGGCGTGACTTGATTACACAGTTTTTCAAAACTCCTGTAAACAAGGCATCTTTTTATCAGGATAAAAAGAAAAATTCCCTGGTAATTGATTTGGTTTTTAAAAGAAAAATGAAATTGGAACCGACCATTTCCCATATCCCCTTTCAAAATTATTATCTTCTCTTGTTGGAATTCCAGAATATACCTGACAGCACCGGTGAAGTCCGATAATTCCGGAAAACTATTTATTTTAATGATCTGCACCTATGGACGCCCGCAAAAGGGTTTATTGTTGGTGCTGTAAGTTTACCGTATTATTGGCAGTCCTGTGGGAAGTAATCAGTGGATCTGATCAGATTGGATGGATCCAATCAAAGAAGAATATAGCTATTTTGTTGCAATCTCTTCCTTTTTGTTGTGCATATACACTGCGTTTCCATGTTTTCAATCATTTTTTCAACTCTTTTGATGATAAATTCATCCATTTCTGATTCATAATCATCAAGACAAACGAGTGTATCAATTTTTCTTTGAAAGAAATTTTCCAAAAAAGCAAAATGGAAAGCCAGATTAAGAACTTTCTTTTGCCCGTTAGAAAAAATAAACCTTGCGTTTTTCCCTTTCTGGATAAAATGATATTCATCTTTTTGACACCCAAAAAGAATTTTTTTCTTCTCTATTTCCTTTTCGTATCCGTCTTCTGGGAAACTGTGTTCATTATATTCAATAATCGTTTCCAAACAACTTGGATTCAGTTTATCAAGTATATCGGGAAGATTTTCTTCTGAGATTTTTCTTATTATATCTTTTCTCCTTTTAGAAATTCTCATACTGATTTCAATCATTCTACTGTTGTGAATATTCAACAATTCTTTCTTTTCCCTTGTTTCAGAAAAGAGAATATTATGTTTTTCTTTTTTGAATTTCTGATATTCCATAAGAACATATAGAAAATCCGGATCCATGGCAACCAAATATCGGTCGACCAGATTTCTTCTTATTTCATTACCCATAAAGAATTGTTGTGTTTCTTCTGGACTAAAATAGATGATATTTTTTCCTGCGAGGAATTCAAATGGTGTGTTTTCCCTGTTGTTTACAAAAAATTTCCTTTTTCGGTTTACATTCTCAAAAAAGACGGAATGTTCTACTTCTTTGATGTTTCCGGATACCCGAAACCATTCTTCATCATCCTGCAAACAGTGAATCATTGTTTTTCTTTCACGAAAACTTTTCGTGGTAAAAAGAATGAAAATTGCTTCAAGTAAATTTGTTTTTCCTGTCCCATTATTTCCGCAAATATAGGTAATTTCTTTTTCGAATTTACAACCGTATTTTTTTTTGTTTCTGAATTGTTCTAATTGAATTTGTTGAAGAATCATCAATAAATTGGGTTCAATCAATACGGATGGGCATCAAAACTGCCAAAAAATTACTTGTATCCACTGGTTTAATCAGTGCAGGACTCTTTGCGTTGTGAAGGAACATGGTAAATTCTTTGCCGGGGATTTTTCCAACAATAATTTCCATAAATTTCAGATTGAATGCAATCTGCATGGGTTCGCCGGTATAATCCAGTTCAATTTCCTCCACACCCTTTCCCTTCAATGTGTCTATTCCTGTGATAATCATACTGTCTTTTTTGATATTCAATATAATTCCAGAATCTGCTCCTTCGAAAAGAAGACTTATTCTTTTCATGGCACTTAAAAATTCTTCCCTCGGCACCACCATTTTTTGTTCTTTATACTGGGGGATAACCTGTTCGTATGGCGGAAATTTGCTGTCAACCAGTTTGATATTCATTCTGCTATTTTCTGTACGACATCCTAATATTTTCAATTCTTTATCATAGTATAAACCAATCATTTGTGAATCATTCCCTATCATTTTCAGAATGTCATTGACACCCTTTCTTGGAATGATGATTCCTCCGTTCAATTGGAATTTTCCCTCATAGGGATATTCTGCCATGGCCAATTTGTGACCATCCGTGGAAACAGCCTTTGCAATGTTTCTTTCTGTCAGTAAGTAAATTCCAGCCAAATGTGGCTTTGTTTCATCTGTTCCAGCAGAAAAAAGGGTATGTTCAAGAAGATCCTTCAAAATTTCCGTCTCGAATCCAACATAAACATCCTCGTTGTAGAACTGGAAATTTGGATAGTCATCATCCCTTAAAGCATTGAGATCAAAACGACTTTTCATGCTTGTAAGAAATATGTTGTTTTCCTTTTTTTCCAGTGTCAACTCATTACCCGAAAGATTGCTGCATAACTGATAAAGCAATTTCCCATTGACCGTGGATGTTCCTTCTGCAAAAACCTCTCCCTGAAAAGTGGTCATGACAGAAGTACTCATGTCTGTGGCCCTGCAGAGAATTCTTCCATCCTGGTGTGCTTCAATCTGAATGTTGGACAGGATGGGTTGAAGACTGGCATTTCCTTCTGCTATCTTTTGTGGGAGAAAAATGCCATTGAGGAAAGTCGATTTGTTGACTGTGATTTTCATGTGTACCTCTCACCTTCTGGAGAAAGAATTACCCTTTTTCAGGAAAAAAACAAAGCTCCTTTTTACCTATGATATCAAGAAAAACAAATAAAGATAAGGATGAGTTTTTGTCATGAAAACAGGATTTTTCAATTACTGTTGGGATAATTCCATAAACATGAACATTATACAATTTAACGACTGAAAACATGAAAATTTTTTGTCCTGTTCATAAGAGTATTTTTCTTTTTCCTGTCGACAACAAGCTTTGCTGGAATTAAAATGCGGACTAGTTTCGACTTCTTTGTCGATTTTGCATGAAACATACCGGTTTTTCCGGAAAATTCTGTTTTTTCGTATTTTGTTTTTGGAGTTTCCATGAAAAAAATATGTCCATCCTGTCGCGGATCCATTGTGGATGATTCACCCATTTGCACCATTTGCCATGTTTCATTGGCTGAATCAGGTTTCCTTTTTTCCATGGATGATATTCAAACCCTTTTTGTCAAAAGAAAGAATGACAAGGTTTTCGGTCCTTTCCCCATAGATAAAATCCGTTCCCTTGTAAAGTCCGGAAAACTGGAGGAATCCGAATCTGTTTCAGAAGATCGCGAAAATTGGGTATTGATTTCCAGTATTTCAGAGTTTTCAACAGGAAAACAGGTTCCCATTATCCAAGCAAACCTTGATTTGCCTGCTTTCAAAAAATCCTCGGATGACTTTTCCATTTCACTCCCGGGAATCAAGCCATCTTCTTCTCCTGTTGACTTGCCTGGGGCCAAATCTTCTTCTCTTCCTGATTTACCAGGAGCCAAGTCTTCTTCTCCTGTTGACTTGCCAGGAGCCAAATCTTCTTCTCCTCCTGATCTCCCGGGAATGAAGTCTTCTTCTCCTGTTGACTTGCCAGGAGCCAAATCTTCTTCTCTTCCTGATTTACCAGGAGCCAAGTCTTTCATTCCACCGGATCTGCCAGGCACAAAACAGCCTTTTTTGACCGATTTGCCTGAACTGAAAATTTCCCTTTCCCAAGATGATTCCAGCCTTGCACCATCCATTTCTGGACTTCCAACTTCGTTTTCAGAGGATGTCGTCGAAAAGGTTCCACCCGGAAGTGATTTGTCCATTCCGGCTTTTCATGAAACGGATTCCGAGAAAAAACCATCCTTTTCACTTTCCCTTGATCAACCGGATGGTGATGCCGACATCCCTTCCAAAAGTCTTCTGGATTCTTCCAACAGTCCGGATTTTGGATCCCTTTTCCCCGAACCATCCTCCGGACTGCATCCCGATCACCCGGTAGACATGGTTCCGGTACCGATTGCACTGGATCTGGACGATGAAACCGAAGCCATTCCATTTACGGATATTCCCCGCAAAAAGGTGTCATCATCGAATGCATCACGCCTTGCACTTCTTGTTTTGCTACTGGTGGCAGCCGGGGTGGCCATTTTTCACTTTGATTTGATTGGTCTTAAAAAAGGAAAAAAATCCAGGGGGGAAAAACCCTCGGAAACGATTCAGGTAGCCCCGGCAAAAAATCCTGCCATGGTTTCGGGTCATGAAAGAAACATTCTTGATCTGAAAACTCTGGCCTTGCTGGATCTTGCCAGGTCCGAAGAAAGTATCAATTGTGAGTCTGCCTTGTTCCTTCTTTGGTTTTTTCATGAACAGGAATTTCTGGAATCCTGTTCGGCAATCCAGAAAAACCCCATCAATCCGTCGGGAAACGAGGATGCACGGCGTCTTCAGGCATTTCGGGCATTGAATCTTCACAAATTCAAAAAAACCTCCATAGTGGAAAAATTCTATATGGCTCCACCTGTTTCGGATCCATTGAAATCACTTGAAGATATTATCAGGGTATCGAGAAACCAGAACAGGGATTCCATTTTCTGGAGGTTCATGGAAGGGATTCTGGAGTACGAAAACGGTCAATTGGAAAAAGCACAGGATCATTTTCTTTTCATAAGGAATCTGGAAAATGAAACCCCCCTGATTGTTCACTGGTTTTTGGCTTTCATGGAGGATGAAGTTTCCTTGAAGGCATTGGAACAGAATCCGCAGACATCCTTCTGGAGTCACTTCTTTTCAGCATTTCATGCTTTCAAAAAACTCAGACCAGAGTTTTCCCTGCTCTTTTTCCAGGGGGAATTTCCAAGGGTTGTACTGGCGGAATCCCGGATTCTCGAGTCTGTTGGAAAACGTTTTCGGGGCATGAACAAGGCTTTTTCAGCCCTTTCCGCCTGGGAGCAGGGGCAATTGGATACAGCCCTGTCCCTTTGCGAACGGGCATTGTCCGAGGATCCACTGGAGGATTTCACAGGTTTCATTTGCATGAGAATGCAACTTTTCCATGGACAGATCGGACGTTTTTCCACAACTGTCAGCTCTCCGGAAGAACCTCATATCATGATTTCCTGGTTGATTGACGGACGAAGGAATCCGGCCATGGTTGCATGGGAGGAATACAGAAAAAACCATCCCGAAGCCAGTCATGCCCTTTTGCCGCTGATACAGATGCTCGGTAATGGTGACAAAGAAGAAATCAGGACATCCATCCAGGTTGCACTTCAATCCGATGCCCCCCGTGCAGTGGACATGCTCTGGACAGGTATCTGGCAGAGACCGGATCTACTGGAAACCGTTCTGGAAAGTGTGGAACAATTCCAGGGATCCCTGGAAGAAAGAATGAAACTGGCTGACGATTTTCTGGCCGTGATTCAGGCATTGAAAAGTTTCCGTGAACAGGACTGGGAAAAACTGAAAGAGGGGTCCACCGGGATCCGCCTGAAGGGATCCTCCGCCCTGGAACTGGATTCCCTGGTGATGTATGGACGTCATCAACTGGGCCGTGACATGGAACCCAGATTGTGGGCTGATACCCAGTTGCAAAGGGTTTCCCCGAGTTCCAGGGGGGCCTCGGTGTTACTGTCCATTCTGGGGTCCACCGGGAAGTTGCAACAGGCACATGCGATTTTGGACAAATACCAGGAACTGTTCCGGGAACCCCTGTTTTATAAATCGGCTGCCCAGTTGTACCTGCAGGGAACCCGCAGGGACCGCCTGACCCGGGCACGGTTTTTCGCGGAAAAGGCAGTCAAGGCAAATCCCCAGGATTTTGAAGCCTTGTTCATTTTCGGATTTGTCCAACTGGAAAGCGGGCAGCATGAATCCGGATCCCGTACCATCACCCAGGGTGTGGCAGCCATGGAAAAACCGGTGGCATCCTGGTTCTTGCGTTGGTCAGAACTGGAAAGTCGTCTGAAACGCCAGCACATGGCATTGAACGCCATGAATGCGGGTCTGGCCAAGATTCCGGATCATGGTCCTTTCCTTTTCCGGAAAGCCCAGATCCTGGCCACCCAGGACAACCCCAAAGAAGCCTTGTACCTGCTGGAAAGAACGCGAAATGCCGGAATTCCAGAGGTTCAGCGCCACATTCTGGAGGGAAGATGCCATTTTTCCCTGCGTCAGCGGAAAGAAGCCGAAAACGCTTTTTCCCGGGCGGCGAAAGCCGATTCAGGGAATATCCTGGCACGTTTTCTATATGGCAAGAGCCTTTTGGGAAATGGAAAGACCCGTCCTGCCCTGGGTCACCTGGAGTTTGTGGCCCAGGAACTGGAAAAACTTCAAAAAGAGCAGGCCATACCCGAGGAGGCCGCCTACTGGCAAACAGAATCCACCGAATCCATGCTCATGGAAAGCAGCCGGCTGCTCAGCGGTGCTTACAAGGAATCCGGAAACCGTTCCCAGGCCATCCGGCATGCCCGTCGATATGCGGAACTGGCACCCGAAGGTCCACTCAAGGAAGAAGCCTTGCGCCTGTTGCTTCTTTTGGGAAGCGACTGACGGTGGTCCAATGGAATCGCCGTTTGACGCCCCCGGATGGGAACCCCAAAAGGCCCTGGGACAGAATTACCTCACCAACGCCGGGGTGATTGAAAAAATGGTGGATCTGGTTTCCGGATACGGCAATCGTGTCATCGAAATCGGGGCTGGAAAGGGAGCCCTGACCCGTCCCCTTGTCAGCCGGTTTTCCAGTGTGCTGGCAGTGGAACCCCATGCCCAGTCCGCGCAATATCTTCGGGGTCAACTGGGGGATGTTCCCGGTTTTTCCCTCATGCAGGAAGATGCCACAAAACTGGATTTTTCCCGGTTCATCGGACCTGAACCCACTGTTGTGGTTGGAAACCTGCCGTATTCGGTGGGAGCCCGCATCCTGTTCAGGCTTTTGCAGACAGGGCGCAATGCCAGTGCATGGATCCTGATGTTCCAGAAGGAAGTGGCCCAGCGCATTACAGCGATTCCCGGATCCAGGGATTATGGCACACTTTCGGTGGTATGTGCTCTCGGGGCTGCCTGCGATATCCGGTTCCACGTACGCCCGGGTTCGTTTGTACCCGCTCCCACGGTGATGTCTTCGGTGATCCGTTGCATTCCGGATCCCTCAAAAGATCTGGAGTGGGATGCCTTTTCCCGATGGCTGACCCGCGTGTTTTCCATGAGACGCAAGCAGTTGGGGTCGATTCTCAAGGCCCTTGGGTACCATTCTCCCGAGGTTTTTTCTTCACTTTCGTTTCCCTTGACCCTTCGTCCGGAACAGCTTCACCCCGATCAGTTGTTCGATTTGTGGTTGAAAACAGGATCATGACAAAAAGTCAGCAGATCCATTCTTCCTTTTGAAGGGTTTTGCCAAATTGGCAAAAAAAGAATAAATTCTATTGAATTAATGGGCAATATCTGGATGATGCGGAATGCTTTCGGGTAGGTCCGGTTCTTGCATGGACTGCTCGCTGCCGTGGATCCACCGGTTCCACGATTTCCCATGGGAGTGGTCGAAAAGATGGATGGTTTGACACGATTCTATCCCCATATGGTTCAGGCGACCATGGTGTTGTTGCAGGGTCTGGGTGCCGGCGTGGTGGCTGCCGATGTACTGGCCTGGGCTTTGTACTCCCCGCCCCGCCTGGAGGCTCCCCGGCAGGTGGTCATGGCCCCGGCGATCAGCGGGCCGGCGGAAAAGAAGGCTGATCTGAGAGGCATTCTGGCCCGCAACATGTTCTGTGCCACCTGTGAACCCATCAGCCTGGATGACCTGGCGACAAGTGGTGACCCGGGCGAAGCGGAACACCGGGCGCCGGCCCTGGAAGGGGCGGAACTGGTAAGTACCATGGTATCCTCCCGCAACAAGGATTCTTTGGCCACCATTGTGCTGACCAATCATGCAGAAGCCCGGTTTGTCCTGGTTTCCGAAGGGGATTCACTGGGCGATGCCCTGGTGACTTCCATCGAGGAAAAGCGGGTGGTGTTCCTGCAGAACGAAGTGGAGAAGGTTCTCTACCTGATGGGTGAAATCAAGCCGGTTTCCGCTCCGGTGGTGGCGACTACGGGTCCTCCCCCCATGGCGGCGGGTACCCGGGACAACCGCATCAACCAGGTGGGTCCCAACAAGTGGGAGGTGGACAAAACCGTGATCACGGATTTCATGAAAAACATGGCTTCCGCCGGCCATGGTGCCCAGATCGTGCCGAATGTGGGAGGAGGTTTCCGGGTTACCTTTGTCCGGGCCCACAGTGATTTCTTCAAACTCGGTGTCCGCACCGGAGATGTCATCCAGTCTGTCAACAATATCCAACTGGATTCCATTGATCAGGCATTTGCCATGTACACAAAGTTAAAGGATGCCAATCACCTGACACTGACCGTGAACCGCGGGGGTCAGACCATCAACATGGATTACTCCATTCGATAGCATGTGGAGATCTTGAAAATGCGCATTTTTACCCTGTCCTTCTTTTTGACAATGCTTGTTTTTCCGCCGGGCCTGTTCGCCCAGGTCACCCCGCAGCAGCCACCCATCCGGCCCATCCGGCCCAACCCGGCGGGTACCCATCAGGCCAGACCCCCGGTTCCTCCCCCGGGAAGCCAGGGGGATGCCGGTTCCGCCAAGGATGATCCAAATTTCAACGAATGCAAGAACATCCCCGGACACCGAAGGATGAAGGTGACCCTCAAGCCGGAGAGTACCCTGGCGGATCTGGTATCATGGATTTCCTCCATCACCTGTCGTCGTTTCATTGTGACCGCCGGTCTGCGGGCCCAGCGGGTGACCATCTACAGTCCGGCCGAAGTCACGGCTTTTGAAGCCTACCGGGCCTTTCTTTCCGCCTTGGAGGCCATGAACCTCACGGTCCAGCAATCGGGCAGTTACTACAAGATCATTGAGATCACGGGAGCCACGCAGGCCATCATGCCGCTGAAAACCCCCGGAGAGACGGTTCCCAATGATGAAAGTTTCACCACAGCCATGATCCGGGTGAAACATGCCAGTGTCACCGACATCGCGGAAGTGTTGGGAAAATTCAAATCCAAATACGGGGATATCACCACCTATGCTCCCACCAACCTCCTGATCATCACGGACATCGGAACGAGCATTTCCCGTCTTTTGCGCATTCTCAACCAACTGGATGTGGAGGGAGTGCACGATGAGCGGGTATGGGTACTCAAGGTCAAAAATGCGGATGCCGAAGAGATTGCTGCCAAACTGCTGGAAGTGTTCGATGTTTCGGGTTCCGGACAGGCAGGAGTCCAGCCAATGCAGCCTCCGATGGGTCGCCGGCCCCAACGGCAGCCCCAGGTATTCAATCCGGGTCAGCAGCAACAACAGGGCGGTGGCGTACAGAACGTTGGTCGCCGGAACACCATCTCCAAGATCATTCCGGAATCCCGCACCAACAGCCTGATCATTGTGGCCAATGATGCAGCCTATCTGGATGTATTAGCACTGTTCCGAAAACTGGATGTACCCCTTCCGGGGGGCGAGGAAAAAATCAACATCATTTATCTTGAGAATGCCAATGCCGAGGATATGGCCGGTCTTTTATCGGCCTTGACCGGTGGCAGTGGTGCCATGGGTCGAACGACTACCACCCGCCAGGGCCGGACCCAGACCGGCCGGACCCAGGCTGGTCGGACCCAGCAGGCCCGGCCCGGTCAGTTCGGAGGCATGAATCCCTATGGGGCGGGGACTGACAGCCTGTTTCAGGGACCCGTGCAGGTTCAGCCGGATCCGGCCACCAATTCCCTGGTCATTGTGGCTTCCAACAAGGATTTCCTTGCCCTGCGAAGGGTGATCACGGAACTGGATCGTCCCCGGCGCCAGGTATTTGTGGAAGTGACCATTCTGGAGGTATCCCTGGACAAGTCACGTAATCTGGGCTTTTCCTTCCATGGCGGGGATCCCATCGGATCCGGGGACAAGCAGTCGTTGCTGTTCGGTGGATCCATCACCAACTCCTCCATGAACTCCATCATCATGAATCCGCTGTCCCTCATGGGGCTGGCCGTGGGACTCAGGGGTCCGGAAATAAAGGATGCCGAAACCCTGTTGGGGATCCCTGGTCTTTCTTTCCCCTCTTTTGGTCTGGTTTTCCAGGCCCTGCAAAGTGACAATGCGGTGAACGTGTTGTCTTCTCCACATATTCTCACCACGGACAATGAGGAAGCGGAAATCACGGTAGGCGAGAACGTGCCTTTCCAAAGTGGTATCAGTTCCCTGACCTCCATGGCATCCGCCTTTACCGGCGGGGCGAGCGGCGCCCTGAACACGTTGCCCATGATGTCCGTGCAGCGACAGGACGTGGCCCTGAAACTGAAAATCACGCCCCATGTCAACCAGAGCGATTTCGTGCGCATGGTGGTGGACCAGGAGATCAATGAAGTCAAGTCCATCGATCAGATCGTCGGTCCCACCACATCCAAGCGCAAAGCCACCACCACCGTGGTGGTCAAGGATCAGCAGACGGTGGTCATCGGCGGCCTGATCACGGAAAAACTCAAGGAAAACGTTTCCAAGGTGCCTCTTCTGGGAGACATTCCATTGTTCGGGTACCTGTTCAAGAGCACAGTCAAGCGGGTGGAAAAGACCAACCTGCTGATTTTCATCACCCCCTACATCATCCGTGATGAAAGCGACCTGCGCCGGATATTCATGGAAAAAGTCAAGCAGCGCAAGGAATTCATTGAAAAATATTCCTCCTTCAAGGACCACGATTTCGAAGCCGAAATCAACTACAAACACAAACATGGCTTTTTCGAGGAAATCAACCGAACGGCCCAGCGGGTGGAACGGGATCAGGTCATGCGCAAAAAGGCCATGGACGAGTACAAGGTCGTGGATTCCTCCGGTCCCGTGGGGGTGAACCGGCAGGACATCCGGGAAATGCAGCGCATGCTGCAACGGATGCGCGAGGAACAGGAAGATCCCGGAGAGGAAACCGAAGAAGCGGTTGAACCCAAGGCTGAAAAGACGGATGAAAAATCCTCGCCGAAATAGGTGGCAAGCATGTTGCGGCATCGTCTTTTAGGAGAAATACTGGTTTCCCGTTTCAAGGTGTCCGAGTTGGACATCCAGCGGGGTCTGGAGCAGAGCCGGAAGGAAAAAGTCCGCCTGGGGGAATGGCTGGTCCGGGAAAAACTCCTCCGTGAGCCGGATCTCATGCGGGCTTTGGCCTTGCAACAGGGACTGGCCTACCAGGAGGAGGACATCAAGCCCGAAGAAGTGGACCTGACACTTCTGGAAAAGGTTTCCATCAACTATTCCAAGCAAAACAAGGTAATTCCCCTGTGGACCCTGGACAGTGGCCGTGTGCTGGTGGCAATATCGGATCCCATGGCCTACTGGGTGATGGATGATCTGTCCGCCCGTCTGGGGTGTTCCCTGATGCAGGTTCTCATGGAAGCCGAACGGGTTTTGTCCCTGATCAACCGGGCGTATACCCGCAAGAGCCAGACCGTGGATCTGGGCACCGAAGGGGAGGGTTTTTCCGAGGAGGATGTGGATGATCTGGTGGACAACATTGATTTGTCCGACGAGGCACCCATCATCCGCTGGGTGAACGCCATCATATTCAATGCCGCCAAGGAGCGGGCCTCGGACATCCATATTGAACCCGGTGAAAAGGAAGTGATGGTCCGCTACCGAATTGACGGAATCCTGTATGAAACCAAGCATGCCAACAAGAACTACCTGAACTCCATTGTGGCGCGCATCAAGATCATGTCCGGTCTGGACATCGCCGAAAAGCGTCTGCCCCAGGATGGTCGGATCCGGCGCAGGATCGCCGGTCGTGACATCGACATGCGCGTGGCCACCATCCCCACCGCCCGGGGGGAGAGGATCACCATCCGCTTGCTGGATCAAAGTTCCGTGCTTCTGGGACTCGCGGACATCGGATTCTACCAGACGGATCTGGACAGGATGGAAGAGATGATCGACCGTCCCCACGGTATCATTCTGGTTACCGGTCCAACCGGGTCCGGAAAAACGACCACGCTGTATGCGTGCCTGAACAAAATCAACACCCCGGACCTGAATATTCTCACCATCGAGGATCCGGTGGAGTACCAGTTGCAGGGAATCAGCCAGGTCCAGGTGAATCCCAAAATCCAGTTGACCTTCGCGGCCGGCCTGCGTTCCTTTTTGCGTCATGACCCCGATGTCATCATGGTGGGTGAAATCCGTGACCTGGAGACAGCGGAAATTGCCATCCAGGCTTCCCTGACCGGTCACCTCGTGTTGTCCACCGTCCACACGAACGATTCGGCAGGCGCCCTGACCCGTCTGGTGGACATGGGAGTGGAACCTTTTCTGGTGGCTTCCTCCCTGATCGGAATCCTGGCCCAGCGTCTGGTCCGGCGCCTGTGTCCCCACTGCAAGGAGCCCTACGTCCCCACGGATGAAGAATTGCTGGAAATGGGTGTGAATCCTTCGGAATTCCATATGAACAGGGCACAAAGGCATCCCGTGTCCGAGAATTTCCGGATCCCTCCGGCCGGACAGGTGTTCCGGGCCAAAGGGTGCCACCAGTGTCTGAACACGGGATACCAGGGACGTACCGGTATTTATGAACTGCTGCTCATGGATGACGAGGTCAGAGCCATGTCCATGAAAAAAATAGACGCCAACCAGATCAAGCGGTTGGCCATTACCCGTGGCATGCGTACCCTTCGGCAGGATGGTGCCCGCAAGGTGATTTCCGGAATCACCAGTTTTTCCGAAATTCTGCTTGTGACGGCAGAGGATCAGGCATAAGGAGAACCGGAAATGCCGATGTTTGTATACAAATGTCTGAACGCTTCCGGGAAACAGGTCAAGGGCTCCCGGGATGCGGATTCGGAAAAATCCCTCAGGGCACAATTGCGCAGGGAAGGACTTTTCCTGCAGGAAGTCCGTCTTTCTTCGGACAAGGGAAAAGGACTGCAGCGGGAAGTCGAAATATCTTTTTTGAACAGGGTTTCTTCGGGATCCATCATGTTGTTCACCCGTCAGTTGGCCACCCTGTTGCGTGCGGGTGTGCCCCTGACGGAAAGCCTGGCAGCGATTGCTGACCAGTTGCAAAGTGATAAGGGACAAAGAAAACTGGCCAACCTGGTATTCACCGTACGGCGGACGGTGAACGAAGGACAGTCCCTGGCTGATTCCCTGAAACCCTATCCGCGCGAGTTCAATGATTTCTACATTTCCATGGTGCGCTCCGGAGAGGCTTCCGGCAATCTGGACGATGTGCTCTTTTCCCTGGCGGACTTTCTCGAGCGACAGCAGAAACTCCGGAACAAGGTCTCGGCCGCCATGACCTATCCCATCATCATGGTGTTCATCACGGCCGGATTGATCGCCTTGTTGATGACATCGGTGGTTCCCAACGTGGTGACGGTGTTCGAGGACAGTGGTCAGACTCTTCCCATTTACACTCGGATGCTCATCGGGTTCAGTCATTTCACCGGCAACTACTGGTATTTGATTATTGTTTTTGTGGTACTGTTTGTGTTTTTATTCAAAAAATGGAAAAAAAGTCCGTCGGGTCGGGCCACATGGGATCGTTTTGTACTGAAGGTGCCCCTGGCAGGCACATTGCTCCGGATCATGGCCATTGCCCGGTTCTCCAGCACTCTCGGTACCATGTTGCGGGCCGGCGTTCCCATTCTGGCTTCCCTGGATATTGCCAGAAGCGTCATGGGAAACATGGTGCTGCAAAAGGTGGTGGACAATGTGGGAGTTGCTGTGCGCGAAGGGGAGAGCATGGGACGCATTCTCGAACGGTCCGGGGAATTTCCGCCGCTGGTCACCCACATGATTGCCATCGGTGAAAAATCCGGTCAACTGGAACAAATGCTCAACAATGTGGCTGTGGCGTACGACAATGAGGTGGAAACCACCCTCACCAAACTGACATCCATACTGGAACCCCTCATGATCCTCATCATGGGGGGCATGGTGGCATTCATCGTTTTTTCGATTTTGATGCCCATCATGCAAATGAATAATATTGGATTATAGGAGGAAACAATGTCCAAAATGAATCCGGCTTCCCAAACATCATCCCATCTGTTCCGTGGTCAACGCGGTATGACCCTGATTGAAATCATGGTGGTCATTGTCATTATGGGTATGGTCACCGGTGCTGTCACGGTGGGGGTCATGTCCTATCTGAAGAAGGCAAAGCGAAAGACCACCCAGACCCAGGTCAACCGGATTGCCAACACCATCAACGCCGAGGCTGCCGAACCCGAACACCGGGGCAAGGATGCCAAGGGCATCCTGGATTCCCTGATGTCCGATGGACAACTCAAGCGCAAGGATTTGCTGGATGCCTGGGGCAACGAACTGCGCATCGAAAAGCGCGGGCGTTCCTTTTGCGTGATCTCCGCAGGAGCCGACGAAAATTTCGGAACGGGGGATGACGTCAAGGATGACGAATGCGATGAATGAATCGGGAACCGTCCGGCGGACGGGTTCTTTCAGGTGGCAGGTGGGGGTGACACTGGTGGAAATCCTGATTGTGGTCGTCATTGTCGGCCTTTTGACCGCAGCTGTGGTGGTGACGTATTCCCAGTATCCGAAAATGCAGTTACGGGAGGCATCCCGGCGCCTGGCCGGCGGCGTCCGCTTTTTGTCCGGTCGCGCCCGTACCTCCCGCACCACCATTCGCCTGGTCATGGATCTGGACCGGGAAAGCACCACCTTGCGTGTGGAAATGCTACCTTTGGGGTCGATCCTTCCCACCCGGGATCCCAGAGTGGTGGACGAAATGGAAGAAACCTTGCTGTGGCGATACGACAACTGGATCCGCCTGGATCCGGCAGATCCCATTGGTCCGCTGGGAACCGAGGATACGGGAAAACCCTTTTTGCCTCCCCTGGTGAAGTGGGAACCCCTGGACACCCAGTTGAAGAAAACACTCACTTTGCCCAACGTGCGCATATCCGCTGTGGTTTTTCCTTGCATGAACAAGGAGTTTTCCAGTGGATTGGTGAGTCTTGTCTTTTACCCCAATGGCTCCAACTGGGGAGCCGTCATTGTGTTGCGTTCATCCGGGGATCATGAAATGTCCATGATTGTGGAACCGATGACCGGCAAGATCCGGTTTGAGTCCGGATTTTCTGTTCCGGATGATCTGTGCTTTGACGCGGATGGAAACCGCATTCTGCTGGAGGCCGACAGCGATGATGTATGAAATCGCCGGGCGCAGAAAACTCCAGGGAGGATTCACGTTGCTCGAAGTCATGGCCGCACTGACCATCATGGCCATGTCCCTGATCTGGATTCTCAAGGGACAGACAGATTCCATGGCACGGAACGTGGAGATGCGCCTGTCCCTGCAGGCGGTTCATCTGGCAAATTACAAACTGCTGGAAACCGAACAGGTTCTGCGCAAGGAAGGTTTCGGCACCTTTGACGGGGAAGCCTGTGGTGATTTTGCGGGCGAAGGACTTTTTGGCACGGATCTGTTCCGGTACTGCGTGTTTGTGGAGCGGATTCTTCTGCCGGACATGGGCATGTTCCAGCAGCAGGTGGCCGGAGGACTGGGGCTGAATCCGGACGTGGCGCCGGAAGAAGCGGGTATGAACCCTTTCATGCAGGACATCCTGTCACAGTTGATACCCGGGGATTCCGACATTATGGCCGGACTGGCGGGAATGATGGGAGATTTCATGGGAATGGCCTTGTCCGCCATCCAGAATGTCATGGAACAGGGGGTCCGCCGTGTACGGGTGGAAGTCTATTGGCAGGCAGGAAAAAAGTTTCGAAGTTTCGAACTGGTCGGGTTTTTGACAGATCCCGACATTCTGGATCAGAACATCATGGATCTGACAGGTCTTTCAGGGGCCGGTGCAACGGATGATACGGGGGACTCCCGAGGAGGGACCACTCCTGTCACACCCGGCAGACAACCGTCCACACCGGGGGTGCGATGATGCGACAATCCGGCATGACCCTGGTGGAAGTCCTGGTTTCCGTATCCCTGGTGGCCTTCATGTCTTTTGTACTGTATTCCACCATCAGCACCACCCGGGCCGCCCAGGAGGTATCCGAACTGCGGGCGGATCAGTACCAGGCCTCCGCGGCTGCACTGGATCTTTTGTTGCGGGACATCAACATGGCGTATCTTTCCCTGGGAGAGGACATGAATGCCATGAACCGGCGTACGTTGTTCCGTGGCCGGTCCAGCCGATCGGAAATGGAACTGACGTTTTCCTCTTTTTCCCACAAGCCTTCCCGACGGAATGTACATGAATCGGACAGTTGCCTGGTGCAATATTATCTGGAAAATGATCGAAAAACCCGTGGTTTGTACAACCTGATCCGGCGGGAAACCCGTCGGCTGGAATCCGAAGATCCGGAAACCATTCCTGCGGAAACCCGGAGAATTCTGGGTAATGTGGTGCAGTTTGAAGCATGGTTCTATGATTCCGAAAACGAGGAATGGCTGGACAACTGGGACACCACCACGGAGGACGGTCAACGAAACCGTCTTCCCGGACTGGTGCGCCTGCATCTGGTGGTGGAGGTGGGAACCGGATTCGAAGTGCATTTCCATTCCATGGCCCGCCCCCACATCCAGGATGCCCTGGTTCTTCTGCCAGCCACCGGCAGCGTCAAAACCTTTGGTCCCACCCAACCCGCGGGCCAACCGGGTCAACCCGGTGGCACCACACCACCCGCACCGGTAAACCCCAATATTCCGAGGGTGCGATGAACCGCAATCGTTTTTCCCTGCAAAACCGCGCCAGTGCCCAAAGGGGAGTGGCCCTGATTCTGGTGACCCTGGGATTGACACTCATAGCGGGGTTGGTAAATATATTCATTTATCGTTCCCAAATCAACAGGCGCAGTGCCCAGGCGGAAATGGATCGCATGAGGGCCCGCACCTACGCTTTTTCCACCCTGGAAATCACCCGCCTCTTTTTGCGGGTACAAGCCAAGTTCATTGACAATAATCCCATGGCCCAGAACATCGGCATTGATCTTTCCCAGATTGTGCCAATGATGATTCCACTTTTCTTCGATGAAAGTCTAGCCTCCACCCTGCTGGGAGGAGATGCCTTCGGCCTGGGGGATCTGCCTTCGAAGGGTACGGGGGTGATGGAACTTTTCCGACCAGAGGAAGGACGCATCAATGTCAACTGTGCCTTCAACATGCAGCACACCGAAAGATTGTCCAGTCTGTTGCTTGGATTGTTTCTGGACAAGCGGTATGACGAATTTTTCGGGCGGCTTCAGCGGGACGGACAGATTCTGGACAGGCAGCAACAGGTGGCTGCCATCATTGATTATATAGACCTTGACCAGAGCATGACCGGGGGCGCCGACGATGAGGATGCCTATTACAAAACCCTGGAAGAACCCACGGTTGCCAAAAACAATTTACTGGATTCCGTGAGCGACATCCGTCTGATCCGGGGGGTCGACGACATTTTCTGGGCCAATTTCGGAAGTTCGCTGACGGTGTATGGTGGATGCCAGATTCACCTGTGTGCCATGGACCCGACCAACTGGCAATTATTGGCGGGAATCATTCTTTTGACGGCAAAGCATCCGGATGATCCTGTCATTTCGGATCCGGTCAAACTCAAGTTGCTGGCCACCACTGTGATTCCGCAGGTTCCTGTATTGTGCACGGACCTGAACGGTTTCATGGGGGCCGTCCAGGAACCGGGTACCGCGAGCCAGGTGATTTCCGGCATGCTTGGAACATCCATTGAGAGCTCCGGGGATCTGGGAGGCGACGGCATTGCCGATGCCCAGGTGCAGGGTGTGGAACTGGATGAGGAAAAACTCAAAACCATTCTGGTCACGGGAGCCAAGCGGTTCTACCGGATCCGGGCGGTGGGGGTGTCGGAACAGGCCTCGTTCACCATTGAAACGGTCTGGGACCAGATGGCCATGTCTTCCCGGGTCAGCCGACAGGGAAAACAGGGGGCATACATTTATTGGAGGGAGGATTGATTTCCCATGCGTATACACTGTGCGGTTGACATTGGCAGCACATCGGTCAGCGGATGTGTGATCGAGAAGCAAAGAAACGGACTGCGGGTTGTGCAGTTCGAAACCCAGGCGCATTCGGGGGATCCGGAATCCCGTCTTTTGGCCATCAAGAGCATCTGTGGAAGACTGAATCTGGGGAACCACAAGTCCATCACTGTCAATCTGGATTCGCCGGTGTTCATCCGGAACATGGAATTTCCCTTTTCCGATTCCAGGAAGATCGAGCCCCTGATTCCCTATGAACTGGATGACCAGATTCCGGTGGATGTGGATGATCTGGTGCTGACCAAAAGTCTTTTGGTAAAAAAGGACAAAACCCATGTTTTGGTGCTGGCAGCCCAGAAAGAGGAAGTGGCCCGCCAGTTGGAAGTATTTTCCGCAACGGGCGTGGAAGTGACCCGTCTGGTGCATTCATCGAACCGGGCAGTCTTTTTTTCCGGACCCCACGAACCCGTTACCCTGGTGGTGGATGTGGGAGCCCGGAACACCGAAATGGCGGTGGTTTCCAAAGGACGCCTGCACATGGTCCGTCACTGGAATGACGGCATGGAAGGCATTGTCCATGAACTGGCTGGATTCAGTTCCCAGGATCCGGCGCAGGTAAGGCTCTGGCTTGAAAGCTCGGGTCGTCTCTCGGCAGGAACCGCCCAGGAGGAGGAGTATGAAAAGATTATCCGCGTTGGCGTGGAGAGGATGCTCGAAGAATGGCGCCACTTCATTCTTGTTTGTGAACAAAAATTCCAGGAGCCGGTGGAACGGATTGTGATGACGGGAGCCGGCACCCGGTTTCCAGGACTGGTTTCAGCTGTTGCCTCCTTTTTCGGGGTTCCGGTCCAGGTGGGAAATGTACCGGGGGAAGTCGCCGCAGAACCCAAAAAAGCATCGGTTGTGGCTCTGGCCGGACTGGGATTGTCCCATGAAGTTCTGAATTTTCGCACAGGGGAATTTGCTCCCGGTGCCCGCTACAGCCTGGTCAAGGAAAAGGCGTTGTCGGTCCTTTTGGGTCTGAGCCTGTTTTTTTCCATGTTGACTATTGCTGCCTTGTTTCAATTAAAGCGTATGGAAAAGGAGGAAAAGGACCTGTTGGGCATGGTAGGCCACCTGAGCACGGATGTGCTGGGCAAGGCTGTCTATGATCCTGTGGCCATCCGGCGCCAGATCCGGCAGAAAACCGATCGGGCCGGAACCGGATCCGGTTCAAACCAGGTCATTCCGAGAATGAGTGCGTTCATGCTCCTGAGCCTGATTTCCGAAAACCTGCCAGCCAATGCAGTATGGGTCACCGGGGAGGAAGAACCTGCCTCTTCGCCGGCCTCTTCGGGGGATCCTGAAAAGGAACCGGAATCCAGGGATCCCGAAAAAAAGGAAGAATCCATGGTGGAAACGCCGGAAACGCCGATTCAACCCATTACCATGGACATCCAGAAATTGCATATCCGCAGTGGAAAGGTTTCCCTGGGAGGAACAGTGAAATCCGCCCAGGAAGTGGACGAAATCATCCGGGCTTTGCGCCGGATTGGATGTTTTCAGGAGTTGTCGCCCGGAGCCATCAAGACGGTGGGCCAGGGAGAGGACGAAAAACGGGAATTTTCCATCGAGATCACGATGAACTGTTTCTAGAAAGGAAGCGCCGGACCCATGCAGTGGATGAAGAAAATCGGTGACTATTATGATCACCTGACGGTGCGGGAACAACGAATCATAGTCGCCACGGTACTGTCGGTGATTCTATTTGTTTTTTGTATCTTTGCATTTTTTATTTATGATTCCTTTGATGAACGCAAGGAGCGCATCCAGAACCTGCGCAATGCCGCCCAGTTGCTGCAGAAAAACCGGCATGTGCTCCAGGACAACCGGGAAGTTCTTGCCGGTCTGGAAATGCGGGCTTCCCAAAAGCCTCCCATGTTGCAGGGACATCTGGATACCATCGCCAAACAGTCCGAGATTTCTCCGAATTTTACTCCCCAGAAACCAAAGGATCTGGGAGACAACATGGAATACCAGGTGGAAAGCGTGGAATTGCGCATTCACGATGCCCATGTCAAGAATTTCATGCAGTTTCTGGACCATGTGGAACGGGGTGCCTATCTCGTCATGGTAACGGAACTACGCCTGACCACCCGACGGGGACAACCGGACCGGATGGATCCGGTTTTGACCGTTTCCAGTTTTTACAAGCGCAGTGCCGAGGAACTCAGGATACTGAAGGACAAGGAAATGGAGTCAACGGACAAACCGGACCGGAAGGAAACGGATTCCACCAACGGGGATGACATGTGAACCTGATTTCACAAAGGTGATTCATGATGCGCAAATTGCTGGAAAGAGCCGGAATAGTCATTTTGTTTTCCATTCTGGGAGGACTGGCTTTTTATTTTTCCTTTTCATTCTTCATGGACTGGGATCTTCTGAAGGAACGTGTGAAACGGGAAATTGACCGCTCTTCGGGGTATCAGGTGGAGATCGGAACCGTGGAACTTTCCGGGCTGTCCGGCTTGAGAATCCATGAATTGGTTCTTACAGACCGTCAACCCAAAAATCCGGAAAAACCGGAAAAAATCCGGATTCAGAAACTGGATGTACGGGCAGGTCTTTTCAGTCTGTTCGGCAAGAAGAAGAAAGTGAATTTCGAGGCGGCCATGCTGGGTGGAAAGATCACCGGGGATATGGCGCTTGGTAAAAACAGTCGTGAAGTCCGGGTGGATATCCAGTCGGTGAAAGTGGATCTCATTCCCGGAATGGACACGGCCATCACCTTGCCGCTAACCGGCAGACTGACGGCTTCGGGAAACCTGATCATGCCCAGGGAAGGCTTGAAGGGGGCCGATGGGGATTTTACCATTGCCTGTCGGTACTGTGTGATGGGGGACGGGGAAGCCAAGGTCAAGGCCAAGTTCATAGCAGTTCCCAACAATCCGGCCTCTGCGGCCTGGGCAAAGGAGGGTTTTACCCTTCCCCCCCTGGAACTCGGCCGGTTTTCCGGCAAGATGGAAATCCGCAAGGGGCGCGCCACCTTCAAGGAATTCATTGCCAAAAGTGACCACGGCGAGGCCGAACTTTCGGGCAACATCACGTTCAGGGATCCCGTGAAGACGTCCAACGCAGCCATGTATTTCAAGTTCAAGTTTTCCGAGGAAGTCAAGAAGGAACACCCGAACCTGGAGGGAATCGAAATCTCCTTGCAGGCGAAGGGAAAGCGCTCTGACAGTTTCTATGGAATCCAGATGACGGGAATGCTTGGCTCCATGCGATTCATTCCGGCGAAAACCGGTGTGCGTGATTTCATGCGCACTGAAAACGAGAATCAGCCTTCCCCGGGAGGTTCTTCCCCCGGGGCACCCCCCACCGGCCGCCGGGGCCGTTCCACCCCGCGTCCCCGGGGGGAAAAGTAATGAAAAACACTTGAGTGTTCATGGAACAACGGACATGACCGGCGCCGCAAGTTCCGTCGACTGTCTTATTTGTTGATATAAGTATCCACCAGGGCGTCGAAGCGGTGCCAGTTCTTGTCGATGGCCTTGATGACGCTTTTTTCCACCTGACCGCCGATCAGGGGGATGTGCACTTCCACATCAATGGTGGATACCAGAAGGCAGCCATTTCCCTGGGCCCGGATGTGCATGTTTCCGCCCACCACCACCTTCTTGCCATGGGGTCCATGCCAGGACCATTCCGCATGGTGTTCCTTGAGGTTCCAGAGGGTCTTGATGAGAATGCTCTCGGTTTTGGTCTTGTCCACCCCTGTCATGGTCTTGGCATATTCCGTGGAATGGATCTCGTACGACAATTCGTCTTCCGTGCGCTTGAGTTCCTTGAAGGAGGCATCCAGGGCCCGGTTGACCTCTTTTTGCTTGTGCACCTCGAAATCGGCGCTGGTGAGTATGGACAGCAGTTTTTCCGGACTGCAGGTGACGGGTCTTTCTTTTCGGATGCTTTGCATGGTTCCTCCATGGGCTTTCACCCTTCAGGGTTGAAAACGGTATCCCAATCCCCGCACCGTGATGAAGTGCCGGGGTTTCCGTGGATGATCAAGTTTTTTGCGCAATGTCATAACAAAGTTGTCTACGGTACGGACCGTGGCATCGGATCCCGTTTGCCAGATTTCATCAAGCAGTTGTTCCCGGGAAAAAATGATTCGTGGATGCTGGATGAACCAATTCAGCAGTTCGAATTCCCGGGGGGTCAGGTGAACGGGTTTTCCCTGTTTCATAATCCGGTGTTCCTCGGGGAAGATGTCGATTTCCCCGAAGGTGACCACCCGCGAGGCGCCAAACCTCCTTCTCAGGATGGCGTTGACCCTTGCAAACAATTCAGGAAGTTCAAAGGGTTTGGTCATGTAATCGTCTGCACCGGCCTGCAGTCCCAACACCTTCATGTCCAGATCCCCCACAGCGGAAAGGATCAGGATGGGTGTCTGGTCTCCACGAGCCCGAAGGGTGCGGATGATTTCAATGCCATCAATGTCCGGCAGCATCAGATCGAGAATGATCAGGTCGAATTTGCGGCTTTCACACTGGGTCAGGGCCAGTTTGCCCCGGGGGGCGGCGGTGATGAGATAGCCTTCGGTCTGCAGGTTCAAAAGCATGCCGGCCAGTAGTGCCGGGTCGTCTTCCACCAGGAGGATTTCGGGAGAAGGAGTCATGAATTCAGGGATCCTTTGGGAAATCCATTGGTTTTTCGCGGAAGACTCAGGGGGATGCGGATGATGAAGGAACTACCCTTTCCCATTTCACTATCCACGAAGAGGGAGCCGCCGTGAGCAGTCACGATGGAGCGGGCGATTCCCAGACCCAGTCCAACACCGGACGCGCCGGCGAGTGTATTGTCCGCACGATAAAATACATCAAAGATTTTATCAAGACTTTCCTGGGGAATTCCGAAACCGTTGTCCTCCACCCGATACTCGAAAAAACGGGATATGGAAGAGGCATCACTCACCAGCCGGGTGACCAGCCGGATCCGGCGGTCATCCGAGGAGTATTTCCAGGCGTTGTCCAGCAGGTTGAACAGGGCACTTTCCATGGAATCACGGTCAAGATCAAGCGTGGGGGGATCTGCCATCAGGTCCAGAATCAACGCATCCTTGTCCTCGGGATGTACGGACAGGAAATGTTCCGTGGCGTCCATGACAGGTGCATTGCCGGAAATGGCGTGGCAAATGATGGTATCGGTCTTGGAGGTGATGCGTTTCCACTCCAGGATTTGTGCGATGAGCCGGTCCAGTCGACTGGTGGCACGGATGATCTGTTCCACGCACAACTCCCTGTTGATTCCTTCGGCATCCTTCTCCAGGGTCTGTGCATACAGTTTGATGGCTGTCAGGGGACTGCGGAGTTCGTGGGATACGTTGGCCAGGAACATGGTCTGCTTGAGGGCCAGGTCCTGCAGTTTCTTGGTATACAGTACGACAAAAAAGGAACCGAGGATGATGCCCACGGCAAAGGTGATGGTGAGCACGCCGAAAATGATGTCCTTGACATCGGAATACAGGGCCAGCGACACGATGCCCACGGCGGTGGTAAACAGGGTGGGAAAAAGGATGGCCAGGATCAGAACCACCTGCGTGCGTCGGTAGAACTGCCGGATGCGTATAAGGAGGGGTTCCTGCATGGGGGGGGTCATATCACATCTGCGAACTGATAAGTATCCTTTTTCATTGCCATTTTTCCGGTTTTTCATTATGAGCTGAACCGGGCTGCCGGACCGCTGTGCAGTCCGGGCAGGTTTTCATGTCCAAAGGAATCCTTTTCATGGTCGCCGCGTCACTGGTGTTTTCCGTGGCGTATTCGTTCATCAAGGTGCTGACCAATGAGTTGGGATTCTGGCAGACAGCCTTCTTGCGGGGACTGTTTGCGTTTATCCTCCTTGCCGCCATTTTGCGGTTTCAGAAGGAACCTGTCCTGGGACAACGGAAAAATGCGCTGCCACTTTTTTTCCGGGGTTTTTTCGGTGCGGTGGCCATGATTCTTTATTTTTGGTCCCTCAAGATGACCACATTGGCCAATGCGTCGAGCCTGCATTACACCCATCCCCTCTTTACGACCATTCTGGCGGTTCCGCTTCTGGGAGAAAAACTCGGCCTTTCCAGGATTTCCCTGGTATTTCTTTCCCTGGCCGGGGTGCTCCTGATCGTCCGGCCCGAACCCGGCATGCTGCATTTCGGTTCCCTGCCGGCTTTGGCATCGGCGCTGTTTGCCAGTCTGGCATACATTTGCATCCGGCATGTCGCCTCCAGGGAAAATCCGGCGGCGATCATCAATTCCCTGTCCTTTGCGGTGGTGATTCTGTCCCTTCCCATGACCCTGATTACATGGAAGACACCTTCGGCGCGTCTCTGGCTGTTTGCCTTGGCAGCAGGAGTATTGACCACCCTGGCCCAGTACTTCATGACGCTGGCCTACAAACTGGAGCAGGCCAGTTATGTGGCGGCGTTTTCGTTCACTTCCATCCTCTGGTCCCTCCTGATAGGAATTCTCTTTTTCCGGGAAATACCACGAGTCACGGAGGCGTTCGGCATTTTCATCCTGTTCGGCAGCATGGTGGCACTGGTTCTTGTGCGTGCCCGATCGCAACGCCGGATGGAAATCCAGGAGGCGACTGGTGTCGCGAAAAACTAAAAAGAAAACAACGGAAAAAACCCCGAAATCGGCCATCGGACAATGGTGGGAACGGTTCACCCGGTTCCGTCAGCGTCGGACATTGAAAAAAATCGGGATATCCCATGCCAGAGAAATCCGGCGAATCCTGAAAAAACCCGGGGATCTGGAAGATGCCGTCATCAGAGACTGCGAAAATGCCCTGCGTACGTGGAAGGAACTTCTGGCGGAGAAGGCAGAGCTGCAGGCTGCGGTGGGGGAACTGTCTCGCCTTCTGGACGGTCCACTGAAGACCCGCCGCAGACATCCAGCCTGGGGATACCTCTTTTCTTTTTTGATTGCGGCATCTTTTGCCCTGTTCCTTCGGGCATTCGTATTCGAACCCTTCCGGATTCCCTCCGGTTCCATGATTCCCTCCCTCCAGGTGGGGGATTACATTTATGTAAACAAGTTTGTGTATGGTTTACGGATTCCTTTCACGTCCGATCCGCCCCGCCATTTTGTGACATGGTCTGTCCCGGAACGGGGAGATGTGGTGGTATTCATTGAACCCATCCACAATTCCGAAGACTGGATCAAACGGGTCATCGGCTTGCCGGGGGATACCGTCCGGTTCCGGCACCGTCAGATTTCCATCCGGAAAAAGGGGTCATCCTCATTTGAGCCCATTTTGAGCAGAAAACTGGACCAGACCTGCGAATACATGGACAAAAACGAAAAACTCCGCGAGGACTGGCACCCTGGAAAACCCTGTGAATTGTATGAGGAGCGGGTGGGAACTCGCACCTGGCAGGTGATATATGATTTGGCACCCAGGCAGTTGCCCCCGGATTTCCCCGATGAATGGGAGGTTCCGAATCATTGTGTGTTCGTGATGGGGGACAACCGGGACAACAGCGAGGACAGTCGTTTTTTGTTCCGCAACCACGAGCCGGCCCCCTGTGTGCCCCTGCAGAACATCAAGGGCCGGGCGGAATTCATATGGTTGTCCTCCGGTCCGGACGGCCAGCGCTGGAACCGGATCTTCCGCGGTGTGAAATGAAAAAACAGGTTGTACCACCGGGGATATGGATGGGGTTTTCTTCTTGACTTTTTCGTGATTTTCCTCTTGGATGGGCTTTCTGGTATCCAGACACAATCCGTGAGATCATTCATTCCCGGATGCAGTCTGGCCTGAAAGGAAAACCATGGCGTCTTTTGAAAACTGTCCTCCGGATGTGGAACTGGTTTCCGTGGCCACCCTTGAATCCATTTTCGAGATGGAGCAACTGGTAGTCCGCCTGGATGCGCATGAAATACCCTGGCGGGTGGTGGAACACGATTCCAAGTTGTTCAAGAGTCTGTCTGGCAGCCTGGGTCATGCCACCCTGTATGTGGCAGTGGGTCAGGAGGAAGAGGCGCTTGAACTTCTCATCGCCCATCGCAAGCAGCAACTGGAAGGCAAGGAATGTCCCTCCTGCAAGCTGTGGCTGGGTCCCTCCGTGGATGTGTGTCCGGCCTGTGGAACGGACTACCATTCCGGCAAGGTCATGAAGGAAGAAGCCGAAGAGGGGGATTCCGGCGAAGACGATGATGATGATGACATGGATGGCGACGAGGTCGACCAACTTTTCGAAGAACTGGAAAACCTGCTGGAAATCGTGGAACAAACGCAGGTTACACTGGGAAAACTGGTGGCCCGTGTGGAAACCCTGGAAGAGGAACTGGCGAAACTGCGCGGTGAACGGGAAGGATGAATTCGATGACCGATTCGGAAGGATTGTCTTTTGAAGAAGCCATGCAGGTGGTGGAAGATACCATCGCCACCCAACTGGGGCTGGATCCGCGTCAGAACAGGCTTCAGACCCAGGAACCCAACATGATGGCCTGGGGATTGACCCGGGGTTCGGCAAACATTTTCATCTCCCTGACATGGGGAACACGCAACCAGACGCTGCAGGTTTTTTCCCCGATCATCACACTGAACTCCCAGGTGAACCTGAACCTGTATCCCACCCTGCTGGGACTGAATGCGGGTGCGGAAATGACGGGGACGGCTTTTGCCATCCGGGACAACAAGGTCATCCTCAAGGCGGACCGGAACGCCCGGGAACTGAGCGGTTCCGCCCTGGCCGAATTGATCCGCCGGATCGGTATGCTGGCGGACAAGTATGACGATCTGCTTGTGGAACAGTTCGGCGGATCCCTGTATGGTTCTTCCGGGTGATGAGTACCCATTTGGTTTGTACAATTTTTATGGATAATCATATCAAGCAAGGATTGATCTGAACATGCTCAATACAGACTATGTTGTTTCCCCTGATCGCCCCTGGTTTTCCGCCCACTGGCCCACGGAAGTGCCCAGGAACCTGGAATTTTCCGAGAAGTCGGTGGATTCCCTGATCCGTGACGGCGCCAACCGCTGGCCCAACCGCCCTGCCGTCATGTTTCTCGGATCCCAGTTCACCTACCGGGAATATGACCAGGCCATCGACCGGTTTGCCACGGCACTTTCGGAAATTGGCGTGAAAAAGGGGGACACCATTGCCCTGATGCTTCCCAACAGTTACCAGTACATGATTTCCTACCATGCGGCCATGCGCATCGGAGCCATCGTGTCCGGCGTGAATCCGACGTACAAGCCGCTGGAAGTCAAGCATCAACTCGAAACCGTGCACGCGAGCACGCTCATTTTCCTGGACATCCTGTACAAGGAAAAGATCGAACCCATCCGCAACGACCTGAAATTGCGGCGACTCATCGGCACCAATCTCGGAGACTTCCTGCCCTGGCCGAAAAAGCGGTTGGGACTTCTCCTGAAGAAGTTGCCATCGGCTCCGCTTCCCCATGATGCACTGGTGTTTTCCGAACTGTTGAAAACCCGGGCCAATCCCCCTGCCGTAAATATTGATCCCCTGAAGGATCCTGCCACGTACATCATGACCGGCGGAACAACCGGAGTGCCCAAGGCTGCCGTGTTGACACATTTCAACGTATTGTCCAATGCACTCCAGTGCAGGGCATGGTTTTACAAGGCCAAGCCGGGAATCTCCAGTCTGGCGGTGATTCCGTTTTTCCACGCTTTCGGCATGACGGCCATCATGAATGTGACCGCCACCTGGGGTGGTCAGGTCGTGATATATCCAAAACCTCCCACGGCGGAGGAACTTTGTGCCAGTATCGTCAAGAGCATTCCCGGGGAGCGGGAAGTCATCTATGTGGGTGCCGAAGTGCTTTTCCAGCGACTGCTGGATTATGCGGATCTGGAAAAATCCGGCGCGGCCAACAAGTTCCTTTTCTGCGTCAGTGGGGCCGGTCCCCTTCATACCCACGTCCAGCAAGGGTTCGAGGGGAAGGCGCAAGTACCCCTGATCGAGGGGTACGGGTTGACCGAGGCAGGTCCTGTGGTGTCCGCCAACCTGTTGTATGGAACCGATGAGCAGCGCCGTGGGGGTACCATTGGTTATCCCTTGCCGGGTACGGACTGGAAAATCGTGGATCGCAACGATCCCCACCGGGATCTGGGCATTGGCGAGGGACCGGAGGACAGGGATCACATCGGAGAATTGGCCGTGTGCGGTCCCCAGGTGATGCTGGGTTATCTGGACAATCCCGCCGAAACCGAGGCACATTTTGTCGAAATGGACAACAGGCGCTGGCTTTTGACCGGGGACATCGGATTCATGAACCAGGAGGGCAACGTCACTATCCTGGACCGAAAAAAGGAACTGATCAAGGTCAAGGGTTTTTCCGTATTCCCGAAGGATGTGGAGAATCTGCTGGGACGCCATGAAGCCGTGTCCGAAGTGGCGGTGGCGGGACTCCCGGATACCCAGAATACAGAACTCATCAAGGCCTGGATCGTGCTCAAACCGGAATTTGCGGGCAAGATCACGGTAGAGGAAATCCTTGCCTGGTGCAAGGAAAACATGACCCATTACAAGGTTCCCCGTCAGGTGGAATTCCGGGAAAGCATTCCGAAGAACCTCGTGGGCAAGGTGTTGCGCAGGGAGCTGCGGGAGCAAGATCCCCTGTGGCAGAAGTGACACGCATTTTTTCAAGGTGCAATTCAGCGGGGAATCTTTTGATTCTGAACGGGCATGTGATGGACCCGGCATCCGGAATGGACGAACCCGCAGGGGCCGTATGGATTCAGGACGGTGTCATCCGTGAGGTGTTTTCTGCGGGAAGGACCCTGCCCACCGGGATCCCGGAACTGGATGCTTCCGGTGCCTGGGTGTTGCCCGGCCTGGTGGATCTGCATGTCCACCTTCGGGATCCCGGACGCACGGATTCCGAGGACCGGATCAGTGGTTCCCGGGCCGCCCTGGCGGGGGGATTCACCACCATTTGTGCCATGCCCAACACAACCCCTCCGCCGGATACCCCTGAAAGAATCCGGGATTTTCTGGAAGGTTGCAGGGCCGCCTGTTGCCGGGTTCTGTGTGTGGGGGCAGCCACATTGGCCCGAGCCGGAGAACAGGTGGTGGATGTATATGCATGTCAACAGGCAGGCGCCATCGCCTTTTCCGATGACGGGGATGCCATCGGACGACCGGAGGTTTTAAGGCGGCTGCTGAAGGAAGTTGCCCGTCTGGGTTCGGTGGTGACGGATCACGGGGAGGTTCTTTCCCTGAGTGAAAAGGCCCCCATGGCGGCCGGGGAAATCCAGAAGAAGTTGAATGTTTCTGGTCAGCCATGGACTGCCGAAACCATTCAGGTGGTACAGGGAATCCTGCTGGCAGCCGAAACCGGCGGAAGGTATCATGCCCAGCATGTATCCTCCGGTTTTTCCGTGGAGTGGATCCGTCATGCCCAGTCCATGGGTATTCCCGTAACCGCCGAAGTGACGGTGCATCATCTGGCCCTGACGGATGAAGCCGTGGCCAACCGGGGTGCCTGGGCCAAGTGTGCCCCTCCCCTGCGGTCCGAAAAGGACAGGCAAGCCCTCCTTCATGGTGTTCGGGATGGCACCATCGTTGCCATTGTCACGGATCATGCCCCCCATCCGGAACGGGAAAAGGAACGCGGACTTGAAACTGCCCCCTTCGGGGTCATCGGCCTGGAAACGGCACTTTCCGTCATGCATACGCTTTCGGAGTCAGGGGGTCCTGGCCTGCAGGAGTATTTGCCTGCCATGACATCCCGTCCCGCAGACTGTTTCGGCATTACCGGCGCCGGCCGCCTGACACCGGGTTCCTTCGGGGATGTGGTGGTGTTTGATCCCGCACGAAAGTGGGAGGTAACCCCGGATTTTGTTTCCCGCAGTTCCAATTCCCCCTTTTTGGGCATGACCCTGCAAGGCCGGGTGATGGCCACGGTTTTTGCGGGTCATCCTGCGTATCTCTTGCAGGAAGATGACTGAAACCAACCCCCGCCAGATCCTGGTTGAACTGGGTTTTTCAGAAATGGAAAGGACCGGGGGTTCCTTCAGTTGCGCCCGTCTGAAGGAAGAATTCTTCACCCGGACCGGAACTCCCTCCCTGGAGGATCCATCCTTTGAATCCAGGATGAACATGTTTGAGGACTGGGTGCTGCTGGATGTGCCGCTGGCCTCGGGGTTGAGCCTGCTCGAAGACATGATCTTCCGGAGACGGATTGTTCCTTCCCTGATGGAAACGGCACAGGCACTTTGTGTTTCGCAGCCGGGCCTGTTCGTGCTGATGGCTCCCTGGAAAAAAGAGGCATGGTTCCGGGATCTGCATCTGGGAGCGGATTTTGTTCTCCGGGATGCGATTCCTGTGGCGGGTCTGGAACCAGGACAGATCCTGCAGGGCCGGCTTTATGCAGACAGTCAACTGCGGATTTCCCCGGGTCAGTTGGTGCATTCGAAGGAATCCACGGAGGCAGTGGTTCACCTGGTACGGTTGGCCGGGGATATGCCTGCCCTGGACCTGCTGCATCTTCTGGCAAAACTGGTCTGGAGGGCAGGTCACTATCCCCGCCAGGCTCCCCGGCATTTCTATGATCCCGCCAACCCGCTGGTTCGGGACATCTTCCATGCGGTCGGCAGGGGTTTTACAGAAGGGAAAAATGACCTTTTCCGGGATCCCGGCTGACAACACCCGTTTCGGTCAAATGGCGCAAAATCCGGTGTACCTCATGAATGTGCAGACCCAGGGCCTGACGCAGTTCTTCCAGGGTGGCTTTTGACCGGGAAAGTTCCCCGAGCACCTGTGCAACACGCCGGTCCCCGGGATCCGGTGGCGGCTGGGCAAAGGATCCCACCAGTTCGGCATCCGGAAATGCACCAAGCACCCGTGACAGTTCCTCCGGGTCGGGAATCCGGACATTGTCATAGGCTGCTGGCCGGTCCAGGGTGTTGATCTGGATGCGATCCGGTGCAATGCGCCGGACGGCTTTTGCCAGCAGGGCCAGTTCCTCCGGTGAATCGTTGATACCCGGCACGATGAAAATTTCCAGCCAGAGTTGTCCGGTGAATTCCTGCCGGAAAGCCACCAGCCCCCCGATAACGGTTGCATTGTCCAACAGGGGATGGGGCCGGTTGATGCGGAGAAAAGCTTCATCGGAAACGGCATCCAGGGAGGGAACCACCAGATGGGCTCCGGCTAGTTCCCGCCGGACCGCAGGGTCGGTCAGCAATGTACCATTGGTCAGCACGGTGATCCGGTAGGCAGGATGGTTCGTACGCAAATGGGAGATGATTTCGCCAAGCCCACTGTGCAGGCAGGGTTCCCCCGCGCCCGAAAAGGTGATGGAATCCAGAAGGGGAGAAGAAGCCAGCACTTCATCCAGTTCCTCAATCACGGCCCGTGTGGGGACAAATTCGGATCGGGTCACCACGCAATGGGGATCCGGTCCGCACTCGCAGTAGAGACAATCCAGTGTGCAGGTCTTCTTTCCCAGCAGGTCAATTCCCAGGCTGCGCCCCAGTCGCCGGGAAGATACGGGGCCGAATACATATTTATACATGGTGATGCCCGGTCGGATCTGGAGGAATCATGACCTTCAGTGGAGCCAGAAACTGGAAATTTTCATCCGATATCAGGCTTCCCTTGTCCATGAAATACAGGGTGTCCTCCCATACCGCTGAAAAAACAATGCCCTGCCCTTGCCCATTGTACCCCAGTTGTACCAGGGACTCTGCTTCAAATGTCCGACAGTTCTTTTCACAGCAGGCAAAAGGTTGCACCACCCGATAGAAGCCTTCCGGTGGAAGCGGTATCAGGGTTTTTGCATACTCCGGTTCCACCACCATTCCCGAGGTGGCGAAAATGGCCCGGTTGGACTTCCATCCCTTGACCGGATAAATGCCGGGACCCGGATCCCCGTGATTATGGAAGGACACCAATCGTCCGGCGGGAATTTCAACCCTTGAAGTTCCAGACCGGGTGATCAGGGGTTTGTCCGTGCGATACAGACCACAGGATGTGGAAGTTATTTTTCGTGGGGAAAACAGGGTGGGTTCCTTCATGTTTCATCTCGTTTGAGTCAGGAGGGGATGTCAGAAAGTGACACTGGAAGCCGGCATGGACCGGAACAGATCCTTGAGCATTGATTGAAATTCCTTTTCTTTGGCATTCTGGGGAATGAAGATGTGGGCATCCCATACGACGGTTCCGGTCCGGTTGTCCAGCAGGACCAGGGCCATGTGGTATCCCGGGGTCAGATCCGGTGGTTGCAGGGAGGATACCCCATGGAGGATGCCGAGATAGGTATTGGACATCAATTCCAGTTGGGTGATTTCCGCTTCCTCCCCCTGGATGACCGGGCTGTGGTCCATGGGAACAGGTTGCACATGCTCCAATGGAATTTCAATGTACACCCCCCCTTCGAGGACCACACGGGTGACCACCCGTGCGGAGATTTCTGCTGTATGGGCTGCGGCACGACCCACTGTCTGCAGCACTGCCTTTACGGGAACCCTGGTGAAGAACTGGAAGAAACCCCTGCCGGCATAGGCCAGCACGCGTCCTCCTGCTTCGAGTCCCTTGAACAGGATTTCCGCTCCATCCTTGCCTCCCACAATGGCCAGAATGGACAGGGTGACAATGGCCACTCCCAGAATGATGGCCCCGGTATACAGGAAAGTTTTGGCGATGGAGTTTTTTTGTTTGCGGAAATCCACCACCGACCAACTGGCCGTGTACAACGTCGCGTCCGCATGTTGTGAAAGCAGACGGAATTCTTCCGGGGAGATGCGGTGATTGAGTTTGGTGACCTCGATTTTCCGGGTAAAATGGGAAAGGCTATAGACGACCCGGGCAGTTTGACGTGGCGTCAGGAATTCCAGGATCTCCCCTCCCTGTTCCATCCCCTTTCCACTCCAACTCATGAAGTGGGCAGGTTCATAGCCGCGGCTCTGGATGTAATCCGGCAAGAGTGCCGAAATCACGTCCCCGGTCTTGATGGCGCCACGCCAGACCTTTTCCTGCTTTTTCCGGGGGCATTTCCCCAAAATGGCCACCCGGGAATCCACCGGCATCATGAGTACCCGGTTGCCAGCCCATTGATGGGAAGATACCCGCCAGTGGGTGACAGGTTTCGGCGGTGGCTTGGATGTGCATGAAAAAAGAAGGAAACTTGCAAAAAACCCTGTAAGAATTCCCATGGCCATTCGATTCATGAAAGCACCTGTTCATCGTGAAAGACGCGGAAAAGAACCGCGAGGATCCCCATTGGTATAGTATACCTGTGGTGATTTGGCAACCATCCCGTGTCACAGCGGTCATCAGGTTCGATGAGCCCGTCCTTCGGTCAGGTTCATTTTTCCGGCCACTTTGTGGCCTCCATCGGGTCGCCCGCGATAGGGCTCCCCTCCTGGCGCCGGTCCTGATGCAACAGCTTCCATGGATCATCGAATCTGACCGGCGCTGTCAGTTCAAAAACCGGAACAAGGCTCTTGCGGACAAAAAGAAACCGGGTAGGATGAACGCGCCTGGAGAAGGGCTTCAGGCGTTTTTCCCGCGACGTGAGGTGTTCATGAAAAAGATACTGATTACCGGTGCATTGGGACAGATCGGCTCGGAATTGATGGTGGCACTGCAAAAACGCCACGGAGTGGATCAGGTGGTGGCCACCGACATCCGAAAGCCCGATACAATCGAGGGCATTTTCGAGGTGATGGACTGCACCTGTGCGCATCGCCTGCATGAAACCATCCTCAAACACGACATTGGAACCATCTATCATCTGGCCGCCCTGCTCTCGGCAGTGGCCGAACACCGGCCCCAGGATGCCTGGCGGGTCAATATGGACGGCTTGCTGCATACGCTCGAAGCCGCCCGCATCCATGGTTGCTCTGTTTTTACTCCATCCTCCATCGGGGCCTTTGGTCCCACGACACCCCAGGACAATACGCCGCAGGACACCATCCAGCGCCCTACTTCGATGTACGGGGTGACCAAGGTGGCTGGCGAACTTCTGTGTGATTATTATGCCCTCAGGTTTGGAGTGGACACCCGCGGATTGCGGTACCCCGGCATCATTTCCAACGTGACCCCTCCGGGTGGCGGCACCACGGACTACGCAGTGGACATTTATTATTCCGCCGTCCAGCATGGCCGATATACCTGTTTTTTGCGTCCGGATACCTCCCTGGACATGATGTACATGCCGGATGCCATTTCTGCCGCCATCCAATTGATGGAAGCTTCGGCTTCCACCCTGAAGCACCGCAATGCATTCAATGTGACCGCCATGCATTTCACCCCGGAACAGATTGCTGCGGAAATCAAGAAGTACATTCCGGATTTTGTCATGGAATATGCCGTGGATCCTGTCCGGCAGGGCATCGCTGACAGTTGGCCGAATCACATGGACGATTCTGCCGCTACTGCCGAATGGGGTTGGAAGCCCGAATATGATCTGGCATCCATGACCCGTGACATGATTGAAGTCTTGAAAAACCGTTTCGCAAAATAAATTAGTTCACAAGATCCGGTGCGCCGGTTCCCAGCAAGGCTCCGGCGTGCTCCATCCCTCTGAAGAATCCGATTCGTGATGACAGGTCCAGGGCGTTTTGGGCCCACTCATCCCTGAGGGTATTGTCCAGTTCCATCAGATGCAGGGTGTTTTCCACCAGACTGATCCGGTCTCCGGTACGCCGGAGATGTTCAATGGTCTTTTTCAGGTGGATGATGGCTTCCAGGGGACGGTTCAACTGGATGTATATCTGGGCCAGTTGTTCATGGATCCGGCTCTGGGCCAGGCTGGATTTGGTAATGAAAGGCTTTTCCAGGGCACTTTGACAGGTTTCGATGGCGTTTTCCGGCTTTCCACGCAAAAATTCACATTGGGCACACTGCAGGTACAGCCGCCAGGTGGAAGCCGGCATGCGGGTATTTCCCTCCAGCATGGCCAGGCCCATGCGCAGTTGGGTAATGCCCAGATCATAGCGCCCCTTTTGCAGTTCGATCTGGCCATAGTCATGATAGACCCGATAGAGCACTTGCAGATCCCGGCTTTTCTGAGCCACCCGGGTGGCCCGGGTGATCAGATCCTCGGCGCGCTGATCGGGTTCTCCGGCCACGCAACGGGCCAGGGAGGAAAGAAGAATGGCTTCGCATGTCTTTCCGTTTTCACATTCCGTACAGAAGGTGAGTGCTTCACGAAGGATGACTTCGGCCTTCTGCAGTTGACCGGTAAAACGCAGAAGATCCCCCAGCCGTGCGCTGATGCGGGCGTACCGCAGTTCGTTTCTTCCCGACAGGGCTTCCATTTGGGCCAGTTCATGGGCCTTTTTGTAATAGAATACGGCTCCCTGGTCGTCCAGTTGGTTGTCGCAACAGCCGGCGGCCAGTTCAAAATGGTGTGAAGCGTCCTCCAGTTGCTGGGCATACAAGGCGTGAAAAGCCAGTACATGGGGGTCGGCGGTTCCGGATTGCTTCAGAAGATCATGGATTCTTCCATGGATTTCGCACCGCAGGGTATGGGGAATCTCCTCCGGGATAAGTCGGGTCAAACGGGCATGGGACAGGACGATTTCCCCACGGTTTTCCCAACGGAGAAAACCCCTTTTTTCACAAACATCCACAGCATTGGTAAAATCGTTTTCATTCTCCAGGGCCAATGAGGCAAGTTCCGGGGAAATGCGGCTGCCGATGAGGGAGAGCCATTGCAGCAGCAGTTGTGCCTTTTTGGGAAGCCTTCTGACCCGGATTTGCAGGATGTCGGCAAGGGGCAAACTGGATTCGGAACCCCCTTCGGAAAGGAGGCGCATGCCTTCCACCAGATGCAGGGGCAGTCCGTTTGATGATTCAATCAGGGCGGAAATATGGCCTTGCCAACTGCATCCGTTTTCCGACAAAGCCACAAAGCAAAGATCCTGGGCCACGTCGGCTTCCAGCGGTGCCAGCCGGAAGTGTTCATACAATTCCCCGGGCATCTGTTCCGGTGCAAAAAGCGGGTTTTCCCCGGTGGTGATGAACTTGACCGGCAATCCCTGGATCATGAAATACAGTTGCTCCAGCACACGGCAACTGGGCAGATCGTAGAGGTCCACGTCATCGAGCACGAACAGGGTGGGTTTTTTCTGGGTGGCCGCACAGATGAAGCGGGCTACGGATGTGATCATTTCCCTGAGGCGCACATTGAATTCAAGGGCGGGTTGATCGGCATCCAGTTTGAACAGGTGCAAAAGGTGTGGCACGTCCTCCGGATCCAGTTCCAGGGCCATGCACACACCCAGGATTTCATCCATGGCGGGATGTTCCGTCAATCCGGCCATGGCGGAGGCCAACCGGCGCACCGGCCACCATGAACGCTGGCAACCCAGGGGATCGGATTCCGTGAAAAATACGGATATGGCAGATGAATCCAGGTCCGCCAGGGCCTGACGGATGAGGGCGGATTTTCCAACGCCGGATTCGCCGGAGATTTCCAGACACAGTTTCCGGCTGCGCAGGAAGTTGATGATTCCGTTTCGTTCCCGATCCCTCCCGAAAAAGGGTATCAACAGGGAGTGTTCATTCAGGAGAATGCGTTCGAGTGTTTCCATGGCGGAAACCGGATCCAGTTTTCCGGCTTGTACCATGTGGGCATTGGTGGCGCCGCAGTGGGGGCAAAACTTGTGATTTCCCTTCATTTCCCTGGAACAACTCAGACATTCCACCATGCCCACGATGGCATCTGTGGGGCCCAGAATCAGGGATTTCTTGAATTCCGGGGCGCTTTGGAACCGGTCAGTGGGATTCTTGGCCAGAGCCTTGTCGAATACCTCGTTGATGGCCACCGGGAGTTCCTTTACATGTTCGGTGACGGGGCTGTGGGGTTTCTCGATATGGGCTAACAGGATGTCGAAAATGGCTGCTCCCGTGAAGGGGAGTTTTCCCGTGAGCATCTCATACAGGATGATTCCGGCGGCATAGAGGTCCGACACGGATGTGGCAGGATTGCCCTTGATGGTTTCCGGAGACATGTACTCCGGCGTCCCGAAGATCTCTCCATGCTGGGTGAGGCGTTGTTCATTGGATACCTGGTGGAAGGCTATGCCGAAATCAACGATCTTGCAGAAATCCTCACCGGAACGCAGGGTCATCACCATGATGTTGTCCGGTTTGAGATCCCGGTGTACCACGCCGCGGCTGTGGGCTTCGTCCAGCGCGGACAGGATCTGGTTCATGATGTTCAGGGATCGGGGCAGAGGCAACCTGCCCTCGTGCTTGATGATGTCGCCGAGGGACTGTCCCCGGATGAATTCACAAATCATGTAGGGAATGCCGGTGGGTGTATCTCCGGAAGTGATCACGGAAAGGATGTTGGGATGGGACAGGGCTCCGATGGCGGTGGCTTCCTTCTTGAACCGGGCAAGAAACCGGCTGTCACCGGAAAAGGCGGGTTTGAGGAGTTTCACGGCGACGGAAGATCCCAGATCCACGTGGGTGCCGCGATACACCCAGGCCATGGCGCCCTCTCCCACAAACTGATCCATGCGATATCGCTTTTCCAGCACGGCACCTTCCAGGGCCGAACCTTCACGGCCGGGAAGGTGGGCAATCCCCGAGGAGCACTGTGGACATTCCGAAAATGCATTTGTATTGGGAAGTCGACAAATTTCGCAAACCCGGTACATGGCAGATCCTGTGCCCTGATTGCCCTCATCGGCAAAAATACCCTTCGACAACATGGGCTATCCTGATTCGAAGGTGATCGAATCATACCCAAGGAAAAACAATTTACAAGAGTTTTTTTGTTTTTCCACAGTACGAATTTTGTATTCCCATTTTGTAATGTATAATATATTTACACACACCCGGTTTATCTTTGGTACTACAAAGGGATTCGAAAGACATTTGTATAATATTTATACACCGTAAAGTATTTATACAATTATTCAAAAAGAAGAACAAGAAAAAAACCTGCAATATCAACGAATATTTCAATTCAAACGTTGGCCTGTATTTTGCGTCACAGGAAGGCCGGTTCAACCGGAGGAGATTTTTCCATGAAACACCTGTTTTTTTCCCTGATCGTTCTTTTTCCCCTGACAGTGTTTGCCAATCCGCCTGCAGGCTGGCGCTGTCCCCCCTCTTTTTACAACGATGGATGGTGCGATTGCGGATGTGGTGTGGTGGATGCTGATTGCAACAATCCCAGTACACCATTATGGAACAACTGCTCCAACGGGTACACTTGCGGCCGGCAGGAAACCACCTGCTACGCCGGCGGAGTGCGTTCCTACTGGACGCAGGCTTTTGGTGGCACCTTCGATCTGGACCACACCTATCCCTGCCGGGTGGAATCCGCCAATGTGAAGGCTTCTTATTGCGAACTGGACAATGTCTGGGGTTCCTGTCCCACCACAAGCGATTCTTGTCCGGAAAGTTGGATTGGTGACGGATGGTGCGATCCCCCCTGCGTGAACAAGTATGGTCACGACGGCGGAGACTGCGCCCTGCCGCAACCCACCCAGTTCAAGTGCATTGGCCAGTATGCCTCCGGCGTGCAAAGTGCGCAGACGGGCGGTGGACTGCTGGGGACCACGTATTTCTATGATCCCTGGTTTGCCATGGGTGGGCGCAACTGGAACGCCGCCACCATGAAGAACAAGTATGACTATATCGCTTATGAAAATGGTTCCTGTGACATATGGTATCTCATTGATGGCGTGTGCCATCAGCAGACCAACCGGACCCTGTGGCTTTCCCATGCCGCCCCCAAGGTAAGCCAGTACAACGTCAAGGGCTCCTCCCTGTCCGAAGGCATGTATGGCGTGTATGGGGGGGGTTGGTCCAGTTGCCGCTCTGAGATCGGAGCCAACTGACCCGGTGTCCGGATTGTAATCCCGCCTGAATCAAGTTATTCTCTCCAGCATGAAAAACTCGCCTGTCCTTCCCATAGTCGTTGGATCCATTTTTCTGGTTCTGCTGGTTTTTGGAGTCCTGTGGGTATTGCGGTCCAGAAAGGACACGCAGGATCCCCGGGAGGATCCCCGGGGTCCTGCCTTGAAGGAAGAACCAGGCCGCCCTCCGGTTTTTTCTTTTCACGACGGCAAAGTTCCCACAGCGGGACCGGGAATGCGTATTCTCACCGAGGAAGAGAAGAGGGAAATTGCTGCCACATGGGACGGGGGGAAAAGGGAAGTGGAAAGTGCGTTTTCCCGGGAGGATCTTTTTCTGGCAGGTCGACCTGCCTTTGAGAGGAAAAAGCAGATACTTGTGTCGGAAATCGTGGATCACATTCGCCGGATATTGAAGGAAAAACTTCCGGACATAACGGATGCCCAGGTGGAGGAAGTGCTTGCGGCTACCGTGGAAAGCCGATCTGACACGCTGGAAAACCAGTACATGTATCATTCCGGCCAGCGAAACCAGGATGACACCATTGCGGAAAACGCCAGGATCATGCGCCGGTATGCTGCGCGGGTACTGGAATCCCTGGGTCCGGAACAATATACGCAATATACCGGGTTGCGTCCGGACGAGGATGCCTGGGATGCCATCAACACGGTGCGTTCCCCGGAAAATGATACGCCAGAAGAAGGAGAGGATGACACTGAACGGGACAAGGAAGCCTCCCGTTGAGGGTCACGTGG
This sequence comes from uncultured Kofleriaceae bacterium, assembly GCA_964618145.1. Lineage (GTDB taxonomy): Bacteria > Myxococcota_A > Polyangia > HGW-17 > HGW-17 > HGW-17. Next base: position 150,901 of record CAZTZR010000001.1, on the reverse strand, counting down.
ATCTTACCGGTGGATCACATGGATTTCCACATGGTTGGGTTCCTGGGCCAGGGCGGTCATGACCACCACTCCGGCCACGATGATTCCCATTCCGGTCCAGAACAACCAATTGCGGTACAGGGGAGTTGAAGCAGGCTTGGCGGCTTTTTCGGGTTTTGTGGGAAAACCCAGGGCTGACAAAAAGGACTCGGACAGGGTGTCCCGGGGGCGAGGAACGGGAAAAGGTCCCCGGGGTTGTCCGGAACCATCCAGGATGTACAATCCAGCCGCTGTAAGTATCACCAGGCGGTCCACCTTCAGATGGACCCGCTGTTTTTCCAGCACTGCAACCACCAGGGCATCCGGAAACGGGGTCAGTGCCGAAAGGGTGGAACGGACGGCCTGCTGTTTTTCTGGGGTGAATTCGTTTTCGGGCAGCAGGCGGATTCTGGGATCCACATGCAACAGGGTATGTATGCGCAGAAAGGCTCCTGCGTCCGGATGATCCAGGGACAAAAGTGTGACTATGGGACGGGCTGGTTCGGTTGACCCCAGCAGCATGATGACGGTGACAAGGGAGAGCAGCATGGGTTTACTCGAGAAGCCGACGGGGATCATGCAAGGAGGGATCGTTGTCCCCGTTGATCCCGGTGATGAAAAACAGGTACGAGGAATTGGCCCCCCCCACCACGAGTTCGAGCCGGTGATTCAAAAAGGAAGTTTTCAGACCAAACAGGGAAGAGCCGAACCTCTTTTCATTTTCCGGCGCCTGGATCACCACTTCCGGTGTCGGTTCACCATCACCGTTCATCCGGAAAATGGAGACTCTCCCGTTTTTTCCGGAACCGGCCGGCCGGTCCGGCTCAGCCACTACCAACTCGGGAGTTCCGCTGGAATCGATATCCACCAGTGCGACAATCTGCCCGAGGTTCTGGCTTTCATCCAGGACCCGGATGCGAGGAGGATGCACATAGGGTTCGTCTCCTTGAAGGGTTGGAGCAAAGATGTAGGTGCCCTTGCACGCTCCCACCACGAGATCATGATCAGTACTGTGGGACATGAGGTTGCCTGCAAGAGTGCAAACAGAGGTTCCGGGAGTGTCGGCATTCCCGGTCAGAAGCAGGGGTTCGACTTCAGGAAACTCCCGGGTGAAGGGAATCAGCAGAACGGCCCAGATACGCTGGTTCTGTTCATTCAGGACATATCCCCCCACCACGATATAGGTGTTTCCCAGCCGTTTCACTGTGGTCAGATAGGTCTGATTGCCGCTTTCAGTCAATTCCTGTAAGGTGGGTATGGAAAAACCTTCCGGCCACCGGAAGAACAGGGACTGGTCCAGCAGATCATCGAACACGGAAAGCCCCTGCTGGGAGGTTACCAGAATCTCCCAGTTTCCGTCTCCGTCCAAATCCCGGGTGGCAATGGCACTGCCGAATTCGGAACCGCCACCGGTGTGTGCAATCCGGTTCATCTCGTGGGGTTCCCGGGACGGATGCAGGGAAAACACGGAAACACTCTGGAATCTTCCATCGGAAATCACGGCGCGCCATTGGCCTTCTTTGGCCGGCAAGGAGGCGAGCATGCTCACGGATACCCCTTCGTGAAAGAAGAAGGCCTTGCGGACGATGGATCCATCCATGGTGTCCAGGGAAATCACGGCCAGGGGGGAAGTCCCATACCCGCCCGCAAAAAAAGTATTCGCCACAACACTTCCGTTTTCATTGAACACGGGGGAAACCACCTGTCCAAAATTGGTACCGGAAAAATTTTTCGGAGGTTCAATGACCTGCACCGTGGCTTTGGACTGCAGGTCATCAAACACTCGCCAGTCACAGGCAGAACCGAAACAAAGAGGGAACAGCAGGAAAAAGAAAAGGGTCTTCATGATGGCCTCAGAAATGGAAAGTCATGCCCAGTCCACCACCCCCGGGAAACCAGAGGGGTTCGAAAACGACGGGACCCGACGTTGGTCCTGTCTGTAGCCGGATGCGTGAATCGGGAGTGGTGTCGATGAAGGTCCGCCAGAGCGCCACGGTCAGGGATAGCGCGGAAATACCGTATAGAACGTTGGCTGCGATGGCGTAGATTTTTCCGTCCTGCATGCGTTTGTCATTGCTGAACACGGGAATGCCGGCATCCAGATCGGATTCGATGTCTTTCTGGAACTGACGGGATTTCCCTCCTGCCCAGATCCCTCCTCCGAGGGCTCCCAACCCGATGATGTAGCCGGATATCGCGGCCGAGCGTTCCGGAGCCCGGTTTAAGGTGACGTCGTATGTCCTGTCTTCACCGGGTTTGATATCAATGGTTTCCACCACGGTCTTGCGTCCCTTCTTGATGACTCTCAGGGTATGGGAGCCGGCGGGAACCTTCACTTTGAGACAGGGAGCCACGCAGATGGTTTTGTCACCCAGTTTCACCCGGGCATCACGCACGTTCAAACCCAAAATGGAAAGATATCCGATGGGCTGGCGTTCCAGATGGACGTGCAGGGTGTTGCTCTCTCCCGCCTTTACTTCGACTTTGCGCTTTTCTTCGCGAAAACCGTCGTGTTCCACATAAATGGTGTGTTTTCCCGGGGGCACCACTCCGTTGTATGGTGTTTTTCCGATGGCTCCGATGTCCTTGTTGTTCAGGAATACGGAGGCACCCGGTGCGTTGCTTGTGATTTGCAACCAGGCCATGTTGACATCTTTTTTCATGGAAACGACGACTTCAAGAATGCGGTTTTCCTGGATGTTGATTTCCCGTTTGATGTCGGAAAATCCTTTCATTTCAACGATCAGGATATGTCTTCCAAGGGGAATTTCACCTTCGAACGGGCTTTTGCCCAGTTTGTTTTTCTTGTTGTTCAAAAACAATTGAGCTCCCGGGGGATCCGTGGAAACGGAGGTGATGGTCCGGGTGGCGATGGGGGGCAATACGGGTTTCTCTGCGGGTTTTTCCGCGGGTTTTTCCGCGGGTTTTTCCGCGGGTTTCTCTGCGGGTTTCTCTGCGGGTTTCTCTGCGGGTTTCTCTGCGGGTTTTTCCGCGGGTTTTTCCGCGGGTTTTTCTGCCGGTTTCTCTGCGGGTTTTTCCGCGGGTTTTTCTGCCGGTTTCTCTGCGGGTTTTTCCGCCGGTTTCTCGACGGGCTTTTTCTGGCTGTCACGGAATTCAATCAGGCGATCCAGCAGACGGATACGTGCCTGGATGGATGCCAGTTCCCGGGTTTGGGGATCCTTTTCCAAATAATCTATGAAGTATTTTTTGGCCAGTTCAAACTTTTCGACCTTTTCATAGCAGACAGCTATGTTGAAAAGAAATGCGGCGAGTTGACGGTGTTCATACGCCTTGATGAAGGATTCGGCTGCCTTGTCAAACTGGTTGGCCCCAAAAAGGGCTTGTCCCGCCTTGAAATATTCGCGGGCCTTTTCGGCGGCTTCATCCTTTTTTCCCCGGCCGCTGCGCTGGGCGCACACCTTCGCGGGAAAGGCATTAATCCAGAGGAAACAAAAAAGGGAAAGAAAGGAAAGGGATTTCTTCATGTGCAATCTCGTTTGAACCGGAATCTTTCGCCGTTCAGAGCCCAAAAAACCAGGCAACAACTGCATGGGAAATAGCATGAAAACCGGAAAAAATCATGTTTTTCCATGAACTTTTCATAAACTGGAAAAAAATGTATCCTACATTTGACTCCATTGTACCACTGTGATATACATTTCATGAGGGAGGTCGTCATGCAGCCTGGAACCACTGAACACCGAAAAACCGCCCGGTGGCGCATTTTTTGTCCAGTCACGGTGCGCAGCATCGAATATGGGGAAACCCAGGCGTTGGGCATCAACATTTCCACGGGTGGCATCTTCATCCAGACCTTCGATCCCTTGCCTTTGGGTACCAGGGTGGAAATACTGCTTGGCGACAGGAACGGGATTGTGGCCCGGGGGGTGGTACGCAGTCATTATTACATGACCTACCGGGAACAGGATCATCCGGCCTCCTGCACCGGCATGGGTGTGCGCTTCACCGGTTTCGAAGACGTTGCCGAAGGGTTGGATGTGCCCGAAACGGATTTTCTACATTAACCCAGGATGGCTTTGAGGTCTTCTTCGGGGGTGGTAATCGGCATGAGGTTGAAGTTTTCCTGCAAAAATGCCACCACTTCAGGTTTCAAGAAGGCGGGAAGTGAGGGTCCGAGCCGCATGTTCCGGATGCCCAGGTGCAAAAGTGTCAGCAGGATGCAAACGGCTTTCTGTTCGTACCACGAAAGCACCAGGGAAAGGGGCAGGGAATTGACGTCGGTGTCAAACGCATTGGCCAGGGCCACCGCAATCTGGATGGCCGAATAGGCATCGTTGCACTGGCCCACGTCCAGCAGGCGCGGTATGCCACCGATGTCACCGAAGTCCATCTTGTTGAAGCGGTATTTGCCGCAGGCCAGTGTCAGGATCACGGTATCCTTCGGAGCCTGCATCGTGAAATCGGTGTAATAATTGCGTCCCGGTTTGGCTCCATCGCAACCTCCCACCAGGAAGAAATGCCGGATGTTGCCGGCTTTTACGGCATCAATGACCTGGCCGGCCACACCCATGACGGCATTGCGACCGAAACCGACCATGATTTCATGGACAGGTTCGTCCTGTTCAAAACCCGGCATGGACAGTGCTTTTTCAATGACGGGTCCGAATTCCCGGTTGGCCACATGGGTTACGCCTGGAAAGGCCACCAGACCGGTGGTGAAAATATTGCCCATGTAGGATTCGTTGGGTTTCTGGATGCAGTTGGTGGTCATGAGGATGGCCCCGGGGAACTGGGCGAATTCCTTCTTCTGGTTTTGCCAGGCCGATCCGAAGTTACCTGCCAGATGGGGGAATTTCTTCAGTTCCGGATAGCCATGGGCTGGCAGCATCTCTCCGTGGGTATAAATGTTGATGCCCTTTCCTTCGGTCTGCACGAGCAGGGCGTGCAGATCCCGCAGGTCGTGGCCGCTCACCAGGATACACTTGCCCTTCACGGGATTCACGTTGACCTTTGTGGGAACGGGATGACCGTAGGTACCGGTGTTGGCCGCATCCAGCAGCCCCATGACCTTCAGGTTCAGTTCACCTACCTCCATGGCCTTGCCCACCAGGGCATCAGTCCCGGGTCCGGTTTCCAGAAACGCCAGGATCTCGTGCATTTTCGCATACACGGCCGGATCTTCCTGACCCAGGATGAGGGCGTGATCGGCATAGGCGGCCACTCCCTTGAGTCCGTACAGGATCAGTTCCTCCAGTCCCACGTTGACGGGATCCTCGTTTTTTTCGCGGTTCTTGAACGAGGCATCCAGTGCCTGCACCAGTCGACCGTCCCGGTCCCGGCTCAGTTCATACATCGCCGACACGGGCAGATTGGAAAGGGACTGCTTTTCGGCCAGTTTTGCCTTCAGGGCATCCCGCAGTTCCACGGCCCTGGCTACCAGGGCATCCACCCGGTCCGCATCAAAGTTAACATTGGTGATGGTGGAAAACAGGGCCTCCAGGGTAAAGCGGTTCAGATCGGTGCTCTCAAGGCCGTGAGTCCTGGCGGCATGGGCCACCTGGGCCATGCCCTTGACGGACTGGATCAGAAGATCCTGCATGATGGCGGTTTCGTGGGTTTTTCCGCAAACTCCCTGCACGGTGCATCCGGTTCCTGAAGCGGTTTGTTCACATTGAAAACAAAACATGACGTATCCTCCATTGGAAAAAAGGTTATCATCGGAAACAAACCGTTTTCGTTCCCGATAGATTGGGTATAATCGGAAATGAAATTCCGGTTATTGATTCAAATCAAGTTTTCGCAAAAAGAAAACTACTCGACAATCACACGGGTTTCAATAGCGGAATTCAGGGAGGCGGCCACGGAACAGTACTTCTCGTGACTCAAAAAAACGGCCCGTTCGAAGGCTGCCTGGGTCACTTGGGGACCGGAACCGATGTGGGTGAGGATGATCTTTTCGTAGCGCAAAGGATGCTGTTCGGCCCTGTCTCCGGTGATCTCGATGCGGTAGGATGAAAGTGGCTGCTTTTTCTTTTCCATGATGGATACGACATCGTATCCGGTGCAGCCTCCCAACGCCCCCAGCAGGGCCTCCATGGGGGACAGGAACTGATCCGGCCGGCCGGGATCAAGGATGAGATTTCCTCCCTGGGGGTTGGACACGGCAAAACAACGTGAATTTTCCAGTTGGACGGTGACGGATTTCTGGTTCATGTAAACTCCCTGATTTACCAAAGAACAAAAACGGCTCCCACGGAAAGGGAAAAACCTTTGCCCGAAAAGGAAACGTTTGCATCACAATGCCTGGAGGCAGCTCTTTCTTCGCAAAAAGATGTCCATTGCGGAACGGCCACTTCCAGTTGCCCATAGATTTTCAGTCCGGTGGAAAACCAGTGATATACACGGATGCCGGCGGATATCAAGGCACCTTCCGCCCGCTTTTTGATCTTGTCGTGCAGAACTCCCTGGCTGATGAAACCTCCCCGGGCAAACAGGCTGATTTCCCAGGATTTTTCCGGGGTGAGGGGATCCTTTCGCTTCAGGGGAATGAAAACATGCAGGTCAACTGCCGGTGCATATCCGGAAAACCCCACCCCTTGATTCAACAGCAAAAACCCGTGAAAACCAGCCCCCAGACCGAAATAGGTGAAAGGCCGGTATATTCCGCCGATGGAGAATTGTGGACCAACATGGCCTCCAAGATCCGAAACCCCAATGAATGGTCCAAAGGAACCCCCGAGAAGAAAACGGGGGGTTCCCAGGGTTCTGGAAAGAATTTCCCGGTTGGAATCATATTTGTCCGGTCGGAAAAAGATGTTTCCTCCATCGCTGGCCTGCTCCACCGGACGGCGTGGTGTGACAGGCATGTCAGGCTTCTGGTTCTCCCCATCCTGGTCCGGGTCGATGAATTCAACATCTCCATCTTCGTCGAAAATGATCATGTCATCTTCGACTGAATGGGCCTGGGACCTGTTGGCGGGCCACAACGGAAAGAAGGTGACGTACATGAAAAGCAGGGTAAGGAAAAAAGCCTTCATATTGTATTATTCCATGGCAAGGCCGGTTCGGCAACCTGTCTACAGGGAGTGGGGCATGATGTCAAGCCAGTAGTTTTTCCAGTCTGGTGCACATGAGGGTGGCGGGGCCTTGCAAAAAGACATCCGTGATGGAATCGGTATACCGGCTGGGACGGGTGTTGATCTCGATGATTTTGGCACCGTTCCGGTGGGCCGCATGGGGTAGCGCACAGGCGGGCATGACCTCTCCGGTGGTCCCAATGACCAAAAAAACGTCGGCTTCTCCGGTTTCCCCTGCGGCCAGTACTGCAGCCTCCTTCGGAATACCTTCTCCGAAAAAAATGAAGTCCGGCTTGAGAAGTCCTCCACAACGAACACAGAAGGGAGGTACATCCGAGAGGTCGACCATCTCAACCGGCCAGGCTTTTCCACATTGCAGGCACACCAGCCGCCTGGAGGTACCGTGGTATTCTATGACCACCCGGGAACCCGCTTCCTGATGGAGGTGATCGATGTTCTGGGTGATTACGGAATGAACCATTCCGGATTTCTCCATGCGGGCCACCACCCGGTGGGCCTCGTTCGGGGCGGCGGAGCCGAAGAAATCGTAGAAGATTTCCCGGATGAGCACCCAACTGGTCCCGGGGTCCCGGAAAAAGAAATCCAGTTCCAGAAAGGAGGGATCCACCCGGTTCCAGAGTCCGCCGGGTCCCCTAAACGGGGGAATGCCGCTTTCCACGGAAATGCCGGCCCCTGTGAATACAACGGCATGTCGGGCTTGTTTCAGGATATCGGCTGCCTGTGAAAAATCAGGGTTCATGGAAACAATCCTTCCGGACCGGCGGTTTCATGGGTACTGCCGGGTTTGGCCGGGAACCGGCAGGGCAGAACATGATGGATTGACCATTTGCCGGTTTTCTGCTAGTCCATTCCCACCTGCATGGAAAAACACAGGGTTTTTCCCGTGTGCAGGGCTGTTTCAACCAGGATATGAACGGACGGGCAGGTGCCCGGTACCGCCATGATGAAAGACAATATCACCCCTGTTCGGGAATTTTCAATGAAAGGAATGATGGTCCAATGAAAAAACTGCTCGCTACCCTTTTGACCCTGTCGCTGTTCGCCGCTTTTGCGTGTGAACGCATGCCGAAGGAAGGCGCCCCGAAGCCGGTGGAAACCGCTTCCCCGGAAGGCGCTCCGGAACTGGCCTCCGGTCCCAAGCCCCTCAAGGTGGAATTCTATGTCATGAGCATGTGCCCCTATGGCATCGAAGTGGAAAGGGGTGTGGCCCCTGTCCTGCAGAAGATCGGTCATCTGATCGATTTCCATCTGGACTACATTGTAACTCCTCAGCCCGATGGTACCTTCAAGAGCCTGCAAGGGCAGAATGAAGTGGACGCCAACACTGTCCAGTTGTGCGCCAACAAGATGGCTCCGGCCAAATTCTGGGCTTTTCTGGATTGCCAGAACAAGAATTTCCGGGATGCCCACAACAACTGGCGTGCCTGTGCGGAACAACACGGTATTGACGTGGCCAAACTGGAAGCCTGCAAAAACGGTCAGGAAGGCAAGGATCTGCTGATGGCTTCCGCCGAGCGCGCCAAGGCCGCCAATGCCACCGGAAGCCCCACCATCCGTGTGAACGGCAAGCCCTATATGGGTGGTCGGTCCCCTGGCGGCTTCATGCGGGCCTTTTGTGCCGAACTGCCGGATCCCAAGCCGCAGCCCTGTGCCGAAATCAAACCGCCTCCCACCGTGCAGGTGGTATACCTGACCGATTCCCGTTGCACCGAGTGCAGCAAGTTCGAGCGTTCCCTTGAACAGGTCAACCGCATGATCCAGGGCGCCCAGGTGAAGAAACTGGATTACAACAGCGAAGAAGGCAAGAAGGTCTATGAAGAAGCCAACCTGACGCTTCTCCCGGTGCTTCTGATGGATGAGAAAATCAAGGAAGACGAAGAAGCCTGGCCGCGTCTGGGCCGGATGACCACCCCGGCAGGTCCCTGGCTGACCTTGCGGGCTTTCCCGCAGGTGTTCGACCCCAAGGGCGAAGTTTGTGACAATGGTCAGGATGATACCGGCAATGGTCTGGTGGACTGCGCCGATCCCTCCTGCCGCTTCTCCACCCCCTGCATGGAAATCTGCGACAACAAAATCGATGACAACAAGTCCGGCAAAATCGACTGCGACGAGCCCGACTGCAAATACGCCTTTGCCTGCCGCAAGGAAGTTCCCAACACCCTGGAACTGTTTGTCATGAGCATGTGTCCCTATGGTACCAAGGCTTTTGATGCCATGGGTGAAGTGCTGAAGAACTTCAACAACAAGATCGATTTCAAGGTCCATTACATCGTTGACAAGGTGGGTGCTGGATTCAACTCCCTCAACGGCCAGCCCGAAGTGCAGGAGAACATGCGCCAGTTGTGCGCCATCAAGCATTACGGGAAAGACTACAAGTACATGGATTTCATCCTCTGCCGCAATCCGCAGATCCGCAATCCCAACTGGCAGCCCTGCGCCAAGGACGGCATTGATGCCGCCGTGATCGAAAAGTGTGTGAACGAAGAGGGTGTCAAGTTGCTGGAAGAAGCCATGGTGGCTCCGAAGTACGGCCGCATCGGCGGCTCTCCCACCTGGATTGCCAACGGCGTCCACCGTTTCTCCGGAATCGATGCGGAAACCGTCAAGACGGAATTCTGCAAGCACAACGAAAAGCGGTATGCCAAGGAATGCCAGAACACCCTGACCCGCAACACCCAGCAGCCTGCGGGCGGCGGCTGCGGCCGGTAATCATTCCAGCATCATCGAATCTCCCACCCCCGGTATTTCGCACTTCCAGTTGAAAATTTCCTGAATGCGGTCCGACAGGGCCTGCGCGGCGGATTCCTCACCGTGATTGATGAATACGGTCCTGGGCGCTTGCGGTGCACTGGATAACCAGTCCATCAGTTCCCCGGCATCGGCATGACCGGAAAACCCGGTGATGCGTTCGATTTTCGCATGGACAGGCAAGGTCTCCCCGAACAGGCGCGCTTCCGGATTTCCGTCCAGCAGGTGACGTCCCAGGGTGCCGGGGGATTGGTGTCCCACGAACAGGATGGTACTCTCCCGCCGGGCCAGGTTGTTGTACAGGTGGTGTTTGATGCGCCCTCCGGTGCACATGCCGGAACCGGCGATGATGATGGCCACACCCTTGATCAGGTTGATGGCCTTGGACTGTGCCACGGACCGCGTCAGGGTCAGACCCGGAAAATCATAGGGGGAGTTGCCTTCCTCCAGCAGGGCCACAGTCTCTTCATCCAGCAGGTACGGATGCTTTTTGAAGATGTCGGTGACCGCCACCGCCATGGGGCTGTCCACGAAGGTCAAAAGGGGGGGGATGCGCTTTTGCTTCAGCAACAGGGTCAGATGGTACAGGATCTCCTGGGTGCGTTCCACCGCGAATCCCGGGATGATGAGGTTGCCCCCACGGCGTTGGGTGTCATGGATGACCCGTTCGAATTCCTCGGGAATACTGGCCACGGACCCATGGGTACGGTCACCATAGGTGCTTTCCACCACGAGATAGTCCGCCCCTTCAAAAGGATGGGGATCCCGGATGATGGGCAGGTCCTTGCGCCCCAGATCGCCGGAAAACAGCACCGACCGGGAGTTTTCCCCTTCGATCAACTCCAGGCGGATCATGGCGGATCCGAAAATGTGGCCGGCCTCCAGGAAGGTGGCCCGCGTTCCCGGCGCCACCTCCACGGTCTGTTCATAGGCCACCGGTTCAAAGAGCAGGCAGGTGTTTTCCACGTGCTCCTTGCGGTACATGGGTTCGTAGGGATACGGGCTGACCTTTCCGGTTTTTTCATGGCGCTTTTTCTTGCGGCGGATGTCTTCTTCCTGGATGAAGGCGCTGTCGAACAGGATCACCTTCACGATGTCCAGGGTGGCGGGGGTGCCCAGGATGCGCCCCTTGAAGCCCTCCTTTACCAGTTTGGGCACCCGGCCGCAGTGATCCAGATGGGCGTGGGTGAGCAGCACGGCATCCAGGGTGGACGGATCCACGGGAAACGGCTTGTAGTTGTGGTCCTGCATCTGGCGTTCCTGGAACATGCCACAGTCCACCAGTACCCGGCGGTTTCCCAGGCGCACCACCGTGCAGGAACCCGTCACGTTTTTTGCGGCTCCCAAAAAAGTCAGTTCTGCATCCATCAGGGTTTTCCTTTCTCCGGATTGTTCCGGCCCGGGCATGCTACCACATGTTTTTTAGAGAAATCTACCAACATGTAGCTTGACCAAACCCGAAAGAGGCTTTAGATCTTCGCCTCGAACAGCCGTTTGTCCATCCGTGCCGGACGGCTTGAACCCCCAAGGAGAGTGTCCCATGTCCAACGAAGATCTCAAAGCCCGCGTCCAGGCCGCTCTGGAAAAAGTCCGCCCCGCCCTGCAGCAGGATGGAGGCGATGTTGCCCTGGTGGATGTCAACGAGAACGGTGACGTGTCCGTGCGCCTGCAGGGGCACTGCTACGGCTGCCCCTTTTCCCAGATGACGGTCAAGAACCTGGTGGAGCGCGTCCTGAAACAGGAAGTGCCCGAGGTCAAGCAGGTCATCAGCCTGCAGTAGGCATTTGTCCCCACCGTGAACGATCCCGCCCCCCTGGCCGAAGGAATGCGCCCCAGGCGCCTGGAGGATTTCCTCGGGCAACAGCATATCTTGGCACCCGAATCCCCCTTCATGCGCCAGTTCCGGGAGACCCGGCTGTCCTCCACTATTTTCTGGGGTCCCCCGGGTACCGGCAAGACCACCCTGGCGCGGCTGTTGTGCCGCCAGCACGACATTCCCCTGCATGAACTCAGTGCGGTGTCCGCGACGCTTTCGGACGTGCGCCGTGTGATGGAATCCCGCACTCCCCTTTTGCATCCGCAAGTGGTCCTGTTCCTGGACGAGATTCACCGGTTCAACAAGGCCCAGCAGGATGCCCTGTTGCCCTCCGTGGAAACCGGGGATGTGGTCCTGTTCGGCGCCACCACCGAGAATCCGGCATTTTCCATCATTCCGGCCCTGCGTTCCCGTCTGCGTCTGGTGGAGTTTTTTCCCCTGTCCGAAGAGGACATCCGGACCGGCTTGCAGCGGGCGCTGGTCCAACTTTCCTCGACGCGGAAACTGCAGGTGTCGGCCGATGAAATCCTGGAACCCGTGGCCCGCCTGGCGGGGGGGGATCTGCGTCGGGCCTATGGCATTTTGGAGGAACTGTTTCATTCCACGCCCCCGGTGGACGGGAAAAAGAACCTGTCCAAAGCCGATCTGGACCGGATCCTGCCCCGGTTTACCGTGCGCTACGACCGATCGGCGGATGCCCATTATGATCACGCGTCCGCCTTCCAGAAAAGCCTGCGGGGTTCCGATCCCCAGGCCGCCCTGTATTGGCTTGCCCGCATGCTCGAAGGGGGCGAAGATCCCCGCTTCATCCTGCGTCGGCTCATCGTGACGGCCTCCGAGGATGTGGGACTGGCCGATCCCCAGGCCCTGGTGCAGGCGGAAACCGCCCTGCGGGCGTTTGAGCACCTGGGCATGCCCGAAGGGCGCCTGCCCATTGCCCAGGCGGTATTGTACGTGGCCACCGCTCCCAAGAGCAACGCAGTCATTGAAAGTCTGGGGGAAGCCTCCGCACGCATTGCCCGGGGGGAGGCGTACCCGGTTCCCCTGCAACTGGCCGATGCCCATTATTCTTCGGCGAAGGATTCCGGCCGGGGAAAGGATTACATCTATCCCCATGCGCCGGGATCCCGCCGCATTTCCTACCTGCCCGAACCTTTGGCCAACGCGGTTTTCTACCGGCCCAAAAGCCCGGCCGAACACGAACGCCTGCAGAAACTGCGCACCTTTTTGCAGCGCCACCACCGGCTGCCCCCGGAACCGCCGGCCCACCTGGAGACGGTGAAAAACCATCTGCAATCCCAGCGTCCGGAATTTGTTTCCACGGAGGATCTGGCGGGACAACTGGGTCTTTCCCGGGAAGAGGTCTATGCCGCCCTGAGGGAACTGGAAAACACGGGGTTCTTGCAACTCTCCCCCGGTGCCAGGATTACCTATCTGGTTGGTTTTTCCGAAGATTGAAGAACTGCAGGGGAGTCGAGGGAATTATTCGTAGCCGAGTTCCGACGGATCGGGAAGATCATAAAGGATGTCATCCATGGGATGGCGATACAGGCCGGAGCGCAGGCGCTTCTGATCGAAGAAGTGTCCCACCATGCCGATGGTGCGTCCGAGCATGAACAGACCGTCCAGAATTCCGAATTCGATGATTTCGGCCTTTTCCTGTTCCGTGAACAGATTTCCGCCGGAAGCCATGAGATCCAGGAACAAAATGCCGATGGCACCATCCACGTTGAGAATCAGGTTGTTGCGCTTGGTGAGGGTGATTTTTTCCACTTCCAGCGCATAATCCAGGTGCGGGGTGGCCGGGAAGTTTTCCTTTGCGAACTGCTTGAGCAGCGTGACGCGCACATCGGGGTTGTTGGCGCTTTTGATGCGGTGTCCGATGCCCTGGATGTTCACGTTGATGGTCTTCATGTGGTTGACGAATTCCAGGGGAGTCTGTCCCTTCTTCATGGCTTCGGAGAACATCTTGGCTGCCCCCGAAACGGCGCCGCCGAACCTCGGCCCGATGGTCAGGATGCCGGCCGCCACCGCACTCATGAGATCCTTGCCGGCCCGGGCGGTGACAATGGTGTTGTGGGCTCCGGAAACGCAGGGACCGTGGTCCGCGGTGAGGCGCAGGACCAGTTCAATGTACTGGGCACCCCAGGCGGGAAGTTTTTTCTTGAACCACAACAGGGCGATGAGTTCGCCCAGGGGCATGTTCCGTTCCACCACCTGACTCATGGGAATGCCGCAGTACAGCGGTTCTTCGCCGGTGTCATCCGTGATGGAGCAGATGAAGTTGGTGCCCTTGCGTACCTGCCCCTTGGCCTTGAGGGCGTTGAAGTCCGCCGGAATGGGGGGGGTGACGGGAATTTCCTTCGGTGTAATCTTGCCTTCGGCCTGGAGTTTGTCAAAGGTCTCCCGGATCATCCTGCCATAATCATCAAAGGATTCCGGAACAATGACGCCCACTTCCTTCAGGGCGGCGTTCTTGGCTTCGGCGGTTTCGTTGGAAGCTCCCGCCTTGGCGCCTGCGTGACCGAACTGTACCTCCCCCTTCATCTTGGAGGCGATGGTGCCGGTGACCCAGCACACCAGGGGTTTCTTGATCCGCCCTTCCCGGATGGCTTCCACAATGCGGTACTCCTCGGTGCCGCCGACTTCGCCCAGACAGGCAAGCATCCTGATCTCGGGGTTGGCCTCGTAGCGCAGCAGGTGATCCAGCAGGGTGGATCCGGGATGTGCATCCCCGCCGATGGCGATACCTTCATACAGGCCGTCGGAATTGCAGGCGATGATGTTGTAGGCTTCGTTGGACATGCCGCCGGATTTGGAGACAAACCCCACGGATCCGCTGCGGTGCAGTTTGGATTCAATGATGTTTTCGATGGTGCCGCCGGTGTTGCCGATCTTGAAGCCGCCGGCAAGAATGCCTCCCACGGTGGCCGGTCCGATGATGACCTTGTTGCGGGCAGCGGCCACGGCGGCCAGTTCCCGGGCACGCCGTTCGGGCACGCCTTCGGCGATGATGACCACCGTACGCAGGCTGTCGGTGTTCAGGGCTTCCATGGAAGTGGCATAGGCCGACCGGAAGGAAGCGAAGTTGATCAGCACATCCGCATCGGAATGACGCAAGGTGGCCTGGGCAATGGTGTTGTAGATGGGAATGATGATTTCCTTGGTGCCCCAGAACACCTTGTGGGTGCCACCCTGCTTGGCGTTGGGGTTGATGATGGCTGCCACGGACGGTTTTTCCCGCCGGCAGACATAGTCGAAGTCCAGCATGCGCTGTACGGCATTCACCTGCAGGTTGAAGACGATGGCCCGGGTGTTTTTGGTAAACAACTGATAAGACTGCGTCATGGTAACTATACCTCCAATGCCCTTTTACTGCAGCGCCGCAATGGCCATGGGCACAATGTTTGTCATGTGGGTTTCAGGTCCGTACACTTCAATGGGAAGATTCAGTTTTCCGCCCAGTTGGCGCATGTTTTCCAGACCCACCTTGTAGTTGGGTCCACCCCGCCGAACGAAGATCCTGACGTTGCCTTCGCGCAATTTGTCGGCGTAATCGGTGATGGCACGGATGATGCCCTTGAAGGTGGCCGCCACATCCGTGAAGTTGGCAATGCCGCCGCCGATGAGCAGGGCCTTTCCTTTGAGATGGGGTTTGCGGGTCATCAGATCCAGGATGACAGTGGCATACTGGTAGGTGAATTCCTCGTTGGGATCCCCGGAGTATTCCCCGTACATGCCCAGTTCGTTCATGTATCCCAGATCCGCCACGGTGTCGGCGAAGATGACTGAAGCCCCGCCCCCGGCCACCATGGGCCAGATCCGTCCGTCGGGATTGAGCACGGTCAGTTTCAGGGAGGCGCCGGTCTTGGCATCCAGGGCCTTGACCTTGGCTTCATCGGCGTTCAGGGTGTTGCCGAATCCCGCCGGGAAGGTCAGGGTGGTACCCCAGGTGTCCAGATGTTCAAACGCAGCGGTGTCATCGATCTTGGCCACCAGATCCAGCGGAACCACCCGGCCTTCGGCCAGGGTGAACGGATTGATTTCCAGATAGGCGAATCCCTGGTCTGCAAAGAAGCGGTACAAAGCCTGCACGAAGTTTTCCACCCGGGCCTTTTCATCCTTCAGGCCGGGCAGTTTGTCCACGAAGCAGACGCTTTTCGGATCCGTCAGTTTTCCTTCGGTCATGACGGGGATGTGGATCTCGTGGACCTGATCCCAGTTTTCTTCCACGTAGATGCCCCCCTTGAGGGAGAAATACACGATGTCCTCGTCCCGGAAAGAACGCATGGCAATGTAGTATTCCTGGTCTTCACTGTGGGGGGTGAAGGGTTCCACCAAAAATTCCGTGAGACGGCCTTCCACTCCGGAGATGTTGACGGCCTGCTCGCGTTTTTCCCAAATCCAGGTGGTGGCCTCCTCCCAGGTGGCGTTCAGTTTGAGCAGGTTGTGTTTGCCGCGTTTGCCGAACAGCATGTCGGGTTTGACCACCAGTCTGGTGGTTTTCAGCCAGGGTTCGGATTCGGGCAGTTTTTCCAGATCCGTATCCGGGGTGACCAGCGCAAAGTACGGACGGATTCCCACCGGTGTTTCGGCGAACCTTTCCAGAACCTGTGCCATGAGTTTTTTTCCATCATATTCACGTATTCCTCGAATTGCCATGATCCACTACTCCTTTGATGCAGGTGAAATGTCGGGCATGTATGGATGCCTGGAGAAAGGTGACAGAACATTCAGAAGACCCCCGGCGTGCAGGATGTCCCTGTCGCAGGGGTTCAAGGGAAGTTGCGTTTCCAGGCGGACCTGGTCAGCGCACCGGATGACGGTAACATCCGGCCATTCATCAATCGATAATTCAAGTTCCCCTCCGGTGTGAAGTGCTGTGACATCCAGTGCCAGGGGAATGATTCCGGTTTGTGCCAGTGCCCTGGCGCTTTCGGGGGAAAAATCCGGTGCAAGGACGGCAGCCACGTTGCAACTGCGAAGCCAAAGGGCCCGGTTTTCTTGATTTCCTTCGATTCGGAAAGGACTCTGAATCCCCAGGAAAAGGGATTGATCGGCGTTGGCCTTTTCCATGTTTTCCGGAGTCACCAGAAGACCGGACATTCTTTTTTCCAATGGCAAAAAGGGTTGCAGTGGAACCGACCCGCCGGGAACCCGTTCGATGTGCATGGTGTCTTCACCGGAGGCCGGGGGCACCAGCAATTCATCCGTGATGTGGCATGGAAGAGGTTCCGGAACGCAAACAGGATCCATATTGCGGGGATCAGACATCGTTCCGGCCTGGGCTGACGCGATTGCGGTGAACAGGGACACGGAAAATTCGTTTCTCCCTGAATTGCCTGGTGTTGCAGACGGGTGAAAGGTACGCAGGCTGGTGCGGAAAGTTCCCGGCAAGATGGATTCCGGACAGGCCTGATATCCGGGTTCCACCACCCGAGCGCCGGAATCCACATATACGGCACAGGAACCATCATCTATCAACTGTTGTTCGGACTGCAGCGAGCCTGGACTGAGAATCAGTTCGGTGTCCCGGGCGATGGGCCGGTGACGCAGCAGGGCGGCACCCAGGGACAACTCGGAGGCAAAGCCGCCGGCACAGGATCCGATAAAAACCCGGTGTACGGGGGCACCTTCCAGTTCGGTCACGGGCATCACCCGCACCGGGGATCCGGACACAGCCGCCAGGGGTTGCAGGGTCCCGAGATCCACCATCATCTCCCGATCCCAGGAGGCATCATCATCGGCTTTCAGGGTTTGATGATGATGCTTGCGTTCCTGACTGGCCAGGAATTCCAGGGTGCGTTCATCGGATGGAAATACACAGGCCACAGCACCTGCCCCGATGGCCGCCCCGGCAATGGTGGCGCGCTGTGGTACGGAAAAAACAGAAACTCCGGGTCCACCAAATTCGATGACAATATCCGGTTCCAGTTTTTCCTGGAGCCGTAAAAGCACTTCCAGGGCAACATCATGGGCCCCGCATCCCCACGGGGGTTTTCCATCCAGAAACACGCGCCACACCCGGGGTGTTTTGAATGGAACCGGTGCTCCTGCCAATGCTGCCGCCAGTTCGATGCAGTTGACCTGAAGGGCAATCATGCCCAAGGCCCCCGAAATCCGGACATCGGGTCCGGAACCCAAAAGGGTTTTTCCGGGAATGGCAAAGCGCTCAATGTGTATCTGGTGGGGGACTCCGCTTCCGGGCTTGGCAAAAAACGCGCCGAATTTCCGTGCGGCGGATTTCAGGAAGAGATGTTCCCCGGAGAATTCCGGGCGACCACAAGAGATGGGTTCATCGGCACAGGACAATACCAGGGAACACCGGACCCGTTCCAGCCCGAGGGTTTCAAACAGCGACCAGACAAGAGCACCCGAACTGTGGGTTACCAGGCATTGATCGATTTTCAGGAGGGATTCACTTCCCCGGGAAGTGGTGGATTCGGAAAGGTGGGTTGCAAGGATTTTCCCGGTAACGGTCAAACCCATGAACGCCTCCGCACACACTTCAACAGGCGTTTCAGAAAAAACAGATTTTTCAATGAATCAGCACGCAAGCTTTCATCAGTCATGACGATCCTCGGATCGACTTTGGGGTCGCTCCGTTTATACCCCAGTCAAATGAAAACACAATCGAAAAATCCGTTTGAACTTACTTAATTGAATGTGAAAGATTTCGTCAAGAGGAAGGGTTTCGCGGATTTTTGGCGACCAGTTCCAGACAGTCTTCCCGGAGTTTTCCGAGCCGGGAAAAAACACGTCTGGTCCAACCCGTGAAAAGCAGGTACATGAGAATGGACAAAACAGCCAGCAATCCGCCAAAAGCGAATGGAAAGTAGGGAAGTGGCAGTTCCAGAAAAGTGGGAACATCCGGAGGAAGTTTGTGAAATCCCCCCATGGCATGGGTGCCTGCCATGCCCACGAGGGAGGCAGTCAATGCCAGGGGCGGGAAGCGGTTGATCCGTCGTCCCAGGGGAAAATGGAGTTTTTCGATGGTTTCCCGGAGGGCCAGATCAGCCACGGGGACAGGTTTGTGGGCATGGTGAATGGCGACGAGCACCAGATCCGCATAGGGATTTCCCGGAATCACCTTGCAGAGTTTTTCTGCCCGGTCCAGGTTTCCAGCATTCCATAGTTTTTTGATCTGGGAAAAAAAGGCATCCACATTCAGTTGGACTCGCATTGAAAAGAACAAAAACCGCTCCATCACCAGGGCCACAAAGAGAATGGATGCAAAAAGGAGAATAAAGGACCATGGGGAAGAGGCTTGAAGGGATTGGGAAAAAGTCATGAAGTCTCCTTCAGAAATTCAACGTCGGCGTTTTTCCGGGATGCGGATGCGGATATAGATGGCTTTTTGGCTGTGACCGGACATCACCCGTTCTTCCAACTCAAAAGATTCGGGCAACGCACGGATGAGATCCGAAAATTTCTTGAAGCCAAACAGGCGGGAGTCAAAATCCGGCCGGACCTTGGTCAGGTTTGAACCCACCGTGCCCAGGTTGGCCCAGCCGCTTTCCTCGGATACATCCTCCACCGATTTGGCAATCAACTGGACGATGGGCTTGGGTACACTCTTGACAACAGACTTGGTTGTGGTGGTCTCGGCGGGGGTTTCTTCGTCGGGACGAAGTACCTCGGTGTAGATGAACTTGTCACAGGCCTGTACGAAGGGTTCCGGGGTTTTCTTTTCCCCAAAACCGAGCACCAGAAGACCTTCTTCCCGCAGGCGAACAGCCAGGCGGGTGAAGTCGGAGTCCGAGGAAACCAGGCAGAATCCTTCGAAACGGCCAGTGTACAGCAGATCCATGGCATCGATGATCAGGGCTGAATCGGTGGCGTTTTTTCCCTGGGTGTAACTGAACTGCTGGATGGGCTGGATGGAGTTCTGCAGCAGGGTTTTTTTCCAGGAAGCCAGCCGGGTGGAAGTCCAGTCGCCATAGATGCGACGCACGGCGGCCACGCCAAACCGGGCGATTTCCGCCAGCAGTCCTTCAATGATGGCTGCCTGGGCATTGTCCGCATCAATGAGAACGGCGAATTTCAGTTGGCTTTCTTCCTGGAGGTCAGGTCGGGAGGTGTTCTGGGAAGTTGTCTTGCTCATGTTTCATTCAGTTTCCGGTCGCCCAGGGCGGCCTCATTCCTTGGATCTTTGTTGAGGTTGAAAGCGATACAGATTGTTTCCATATGACACATGGTATCCGCCGGATCCGCCAGTGCAGAGACAAATACACCAGAATGGGAAAGATCGCCAGAGTTCCAGCAAACAGGAAAAGACTGCCGGCAGTCCATGCAATCATGTTGCGGGAAAATACACACGAAATACAGCGCCCTGTCCTGGAAGGCTGCGAACCTGCAGTATGGCCTGGTGGTTGCGGACAATACCGGCCACGGCCACCAGTCCCATGCCTGACGCATTGTTGCGGGTGGAAAAACAGGGTTCGAATATCTTTTCCAGCAATTCCGGGTCCATTCCGTTTCCACTGTCGGCAATTTCCAGGCAGACAAGGGGACCTGACGGGGTGGCATCCATGGAGAGCAGTTCAAATTGTGGATCTTCGGCCGGTTGATCACACCGGGAGGCGGAAATGGTGATCATTCCGGTACCATCCCCGATGGCATCAACGGCATTGTGGCACAGATTGGAAAGCAGCACGGCACACTGTTCGGGATCCACCCGGATGGTTGGCAGGTTCGGATCCACCCGGTACACCAGATGAATCCGTTCGGGGAGGACTGCCTGGAATAACTCGGCCTGGGATGCGATGATGTCGGCCAACCCCGTTTCTTCGAAGCGGGGTTTCCATCCACCTGCATAGGACAGAAGCGTACGGGCAAGGGAGGCGGCTTCCTCGGCGGAACGTTCGATATCCTGAAGGTTGGTGGCGACCGGGTGATCCCGGGGAATTTCCATGAGCGAGAGGCTGGCGTTCCCGAGGATTCCCATCAACAGGTTGTTGAAATCATGGGCCAGTTTGGAAGCCAGCAGGGAAAGGCTTTCAATCCGTTGGCTGTGTCTGAGTCGCTTTTCCACGATCCAGCGTTTTTGTTCCCGTTGTTTCCTCTCGGTGATATCCCTTACCGAGACCACCACCCGATCCTGTCCATCCAGGGAAAAGAGTCTGGAATGAACTTCTGTTGGAAAAAGACTCCCGTCCTTGCGTTTGCCTTCGGCTTCCACGAAAAAGCCCCCCTTGGAGATTTCTTCGTCGATAATGGTTGGAAACCGTTCCAGGGTTTTTTCCGACACCAATTGGTATGCGGAAAGACGCAGCATTTCCTCTTTGGAAAAACCGTGCATGCGGCAGGCGCTTTCGTTGCACTCGAGAATGGTTCCGTCCACGGTTTCAATGAATATGCCGTCCAGAGAGTGCTCAAAAAGGGCGCGGTACCGGGTTTCGCTGCTTTCAAGTGAAGTCCGTGCCTTTTCGGATTCCACGCGGTGATCAATGGCCAGAAGTCCATGGGTGAGAAGCAGGGCGGTTTCCTCAAGCAGGCGCACTTCTTCGGGATCGAAGGTTCCTGGAAGATCGCCATGTACGCACAGGATACCCGAAAAGGGACGATCCGGATGGGCCAGGGGAACCATGAGGAGGCTGGACAGCCTGTGGCGAACCAGATGGGCGGAGAACTGCTTGAACCGGGGATCCTGAATCACCGAATGGAACATGCAGGTTCCGGTCAGGGGAAGGGTTCCCAGAAACTCCAGGTATTCCCGGCT
This sequence comes from uncultured Kofleriaceae bacterium, assembly GCA_964618145.1. Classification (GTDB taxonomy): domain Bacteria; phylum Myxococcota_A; class Polyangia; order HGW-17; family HGW-17; genus HGW-17. The sequence goes on along the minus strand of CAZTZR010000001.1, from coordinate 129,540 downwards.
CAGGACCTCCCGGCAGTCCAGCCGGCGGGTCCGGCTCCAGGCACCCAGGGCCTGTCCCGGTTGTTCACGGTCCAGCACCATGGCCAGGGAAAAAGGACTTTCCTCGACAAGAATCCGGCAGATGTTTCCTGCCAGATCCGCGGCGGACGCGGCACCGAAGAGAACACCGGAAACCCGTTGCAATAAAGTGCCCAGTCGCTGGACATGATCCAGCCGGCTGGACAGGTCCAGTTCTTCTGAAATAAGTCGCATGATCCCCACCAGCCGGTCTTCCCCCTCTTCATCCCTGACCAGTCTGGCGCATGAACGGACCGGAAAAACTTCCCCCTTGTCATTGCACACCCGGAATGTCAGGGAGGATTGCTCGCTTGTCCACACCTCGGAAAAGGCATCGGCCAACCGGGTAAAATCGTCGGGGTGAACAAACCGCGAATACGGGGTTCCTTCCAGATTGGCTTGAAAACCGAACTTTTCAATGAGGGGACTGATGTTTTCGATGATTCCATCCATGCGACAGCGAAAGACAATGCCCTGCTTTTCGAGTTCAAGCAGTTTCAGGGTTTCTTCCATCCAGCGTTTTTCCTGGTGGGATTCATGGTACTGTATCCAGAAATCCAGAAAATCACCCTGGAAATTGCTTTTCACAAGGGGGTTGGCCAGGATGGTGTCACGGATCCGGATGCGCGGAGCCTTTTGCAACAGGCCCAAAAGTGCATTCCAGTCCAGATCAATGGGGCACAGGGCCAGAATCAGTGGTTTTCCGATTTCTTCGCAGACATCGACCAGAGAAGACCAATCCCCTGTCAACTGGCCCAGTTGTCCGGAATCCCCGAAAAACCGGACCAGGGGTAGGTGCATGGAATGGCCATCTTCCGGGTCTGCCATTTTACGCAATCCTTCGGTCAGGGTTCCATTCAGGATAACGGGTTCGGCGTGGGTGGATGAAAACCCGGATTGGTTCCAGGGTCGACCCACCAGGCGAAACAGGGACAATGGTAAGTTGTTTTCGTTTTCTGGTTGTCGTTTTCCGGATTCAAGAAGCCAGACAATCGGTTCCGGTTTTGTGGATTGAAGGATAATGGAACTCGCCTGGAAATCCATCTGTATTCCTGCTGCGTAACCAATTGGACGGCCAAAAATGCTGGCGGAGAAAGCCCGCTTCAGAAATTATAGTGGAATGGAAGTCAATTGGGATTAAAAAAAGGAAAAAAATGCAGAAATAACACTGTTTCAGAAAATTCGGGGTGAGAGACGGGGCTCGAACCCGCGGCAACCAGGGCCACAACCTGGGACTCTACCAACTGAGCTACTCCCACCAGGCGATTGGTCATCTACCACCAACCCGGAGTTTTTTCAAGACCAAAATGCAGGATCGTTCCACAATGCAGGATCGTTCCACGGGACAGATGAATCAGGGTCGAAGGGGTTCGGCGGGCCTCAGGACAAGGCGGTACCGACCCGCCCCCAGTTCCGGGAGATCCATGCGGAAGGATTCTTTGGTTGTTTGCCCTGGAAAGAAGTTGATCCGGTGGATCTCCTTTCCGGTGCTGTCCAGCACGATGGCCCACAGGAACGCCGGAGGGGAATCCAGGTGTTTCACATCCAGAACCAGTTTTTCCCGGGAGGACACCACCTGGTTGCCCGAGATCCGGTAGCGGTACCGGATCGGTGAATGAATGCCGGGGGCGCCGGGGGGAACAAAGGAAGGAGGCAATTCGGCTCCTCCAAGGTCCAGACGTGTCCATGATTTGCCGGGGAGCCGGATTTCCACGAAGGCGTGCACCTCGTTGAGGACCAGGCGGGTTTCATATCCCCAGGCATTGGCAATCCCGAAAAACAATAGTGCACGATGACGGCAGACACCCCGTTTTTGCAACAGGATGGCCTCTTCCAGGCTCATGCGGGAATCGTGGGGCAACAAGGGAAGAACATCGAAGGAAAGAAAATACCTTTTCATCCGGTCCAGAAATGCCGGATCAGGTTTTCCGAAAACCCTCACGGACATGTCACGCAATTGTGGGGCTCCGGCAAAACGTGCAGGTACCGGAACCCGCACCCTTGTCAGGTCCATGGGTTCAAAATAGGAGTTCGGCGCCACCACGCGCAGGCGCACGGGTCCCGGGCGACTGTTGCCTGCGGGAATGAAGGTGATCATGTCCAGTTGGTTGCGGGTCAGCAAAATGCCATCGGGTAAATCGGAAAACTGCATGCCGGTGGCTACGGTGGGCCAGAGAACAGCTTTCGGAGGATCCGGAATGACGAAACGCGCCCAGAAAAAGCGGTACCGGTCCGGATCCGGGTTCGAAAACGTCTGTAGGGGTTGTTCCATCCGGGGGGTGGCTGCTGCTTCCAGGCGACCGTCCCTGTTGATGCGCACCACATCCAGTACCCAGATGCGTTCATTGGGAAACACGGAAGGATCGAACACCGCCGGTGCATGGTTGTCCGGGGGGGTGAAGGTGTCTGTTTTGGGGTCCAGCCGCAGGTTCGGAACATCCATGGGACGATTCCGGGTCTTTCGGGTGTCTACGGGCAATGGAAGATCCGAAACTCCCGGTTTTTCCCCGGCACCTTCCCGAGCCGGTTCATTCTGATCCCCGAAGGACAATCCGCCTTCCGAAGGGAAAACGGCATCGGCCGGAAAGGGCTCGTGCAAAATCCGCGTCTGTTGGCACCAGAGGATCAGACAGATTTGCGAAACAAGAAACGCCATATCCGTAGACCCTTTTCCTGAACGAACCGCTCCCGTCGGGTGGGGGTGTCTGCAAAGGGATTTTCCTGCATGAACGAGAAAAAGCCACAGGAATTCACAAAACCCTCCGGTGCCGAACGCTCCGTGACATCCAGTGCATCCAGTGCAGTGTCAAAAATGTCGCTTTGAAAGAAAAACTCGCCCCCGGGAACCAGTGCGTCATGAACAGCGCGCACCACTTCGGGCACCAGTACCCGCCTTTTCTGTTGGTCTTTTTTGAACCACGGATCCGGAAAATTCAGGTAGAACCGGGTTACGGATTCAGGTTCAAACAATTCACCCAGATGAATGGGGATGTTCGCGAAAACGGCGTTCACCCTGGGATACAAATCCATCTCCCTGGAGTGGTTCTGAATATCCAGGACAAGTTCACGCCGGATTTCGATTCCCAGAATCTGCATGTCCTCATGAATCCTGGCGAACCGGAAGAGAAATTCCCCTTCCGCACAACCCAGTTCCACATGAAGGGGCAGCAAGAGACGTTCGAAACGTTCGGGAGTGAACGTCAGCATGTTCTGGGACAGCGGATTGACGTGGTGACGGATGCGGGAGGCCATGCATGGCTCCTACGGGTGCAGGATCCGGTGCAATTTCGCGATTTCCACCCGCAGTTCAGCCAGGAGTTTTTGCAGGTTTTCAAACCGGGCACCGGAACGCTCCACCTGAAGCCTGATTTTTTCAATTTCAGTGAAAAGGATTTCCTTGTCTTTTTCGAGGTTGCAATCGCTCATGGTCCGGAATCTGTCATGTTTTGTGCCGGGTGTCAACGGGTTGAAACATTCCCGTTGTCATGAAAGGAAAACCACCTGTCCGGTTGTCATTCCCCCAGATCGGGGTTCAGGCACAGCAGGGTTTTGCCATCGGAACGGTGGGTGCGGGCTGAAATCATGGCTTTTTCAATGTCTAAAGGAGCAAACACGGCATGAACCGGGGTGGCAAAACAGGCTGGTTTCATCTGGATGGCCATGCCCCGGCGAAGGCGTTCCAGTTGGCTTTTTCGCGCCCACCATCGCTGCAGCCAGAAACCTTCGAGGCGCACATCCCTGAACAGCAGGGGAAATCCGGAAAATGGTTCTTGTTCCCTGGATAAAAGACCATAAATTACGACTTTTCCAGGTTCCTCCAGATGCTGCAGAAGGTCGTTGATCAAGGGTCCCCCGGTGGCGTCCAGGGCCGTGCGGATCTGGAACCGGCGGCAGATTACGCGCAACTGGGCAGGAAACTCCGGGCTGGAACTGTTGAATACTTCTGTGAATCCGTCTTTTTTCAACTCTTCGCGGAGGGAATCCTGCCGGACGCAGCCAATCATGTGCAAACCCTGATCCCTTCCCCAGGACAGGATCATGCGTCCCAGCGCACCAGAGGCTACGGTGACCAGGACACTCTGGCGGGAACGCAGTTCAGGTTCGAGAAGGCCCATGGCGGTCAGCGGATTGATCAGGGTTACGGCACCCTGTTTCAGGGAAACACCGGTCAAAAGCGGTACACAGTGATGATGGGGGACCACGGTGTAGGGAGCCCAGGTGCCATTGGCGGTGGACAGGGCCAGCACCGCCACCCGTCGACCCAAAAGTGCCCGGGCGGCAAGGCCTCCTCCAGTCTTGACCACCACACCGGAACCTTCCAGTCCGGGAATGAACGGAACCGGACGGGTGGTGCCGTACCGGCCCCGCAATTGCACAAGATCCGCCGGGTGTATGGGAGCATGGGACATGGCCACCAGCACTTCGGATGCTCCCGGTCCGGGAACTTCGGTTTCCAGAAGGACCGGCACCTGTCCCGGCGCGTCGGACACGGCCACCAGGGCTTTCATGGTTTCCGGTATGGCGGTTTTTTTACGGAAAAACATGGCAGTTACCGGGAGGTTTCGATCTGGGTCAATTCCCCCGGATCGAGCCAGATCAGGTGACAATCCCCGCAGGAGTCGATGACCACCTGACCGGGGCCATAATATGGATGTGTTTCCATGGGTTGGTGGCATCCGGGACAGATCAGCCGGCGGGAAGTGGTGTCCAGGGGGGTGGGTTTATAATCGCAGTATCCAGCCCTGTTCAGGCTGCGACGCACTTCCACCACCCGGGTGAAGGTCCCCCGCTTCATGAGGATACCGTGACACTTTTCACACCAGAATGCCTCATGGCCTTCAATGGTGGACAAGGTAAGAACATGACGACAGACCGGGCAATCATGACCGGAGAACCGGTTTCCCGGGACAATACCGTCCTTGCGTGCGTGGGGAAACCAGAAAGCCAGACAGTATTCACAGGTCCAGTAGTTTTTTCCCGGAACAGGTTTGAGGGGGGCGCCACAGTGTTTGCAGGATCCTTGCATCTTTCTTCCTTTCGGGTCTAGAAACGGGTCAGCAGCCATTCTCCGGTGAATACAAACCGGCGTTTTCGGGTGAGATCCTCCTGGATGCGGAACCTCGTGGTGGTCCGGTCGGCTACATCCATGCGCAGGATGAAGAGTTTGTTCTGGAAAAGGGTTTCCATCATCTTTTCCTTGAAAATGATGGCAGGTTTTCCCGGACAGGTGATCTGGATCTGTTCCTGGACAAGGGGTCTGGCCATGGAAGGGTCAAATTCCAGTTGCAACCGCTGGATTGGTTTTTTTCCTCTGCCCTGATGAGTCTGGATGGTACCCTTCATGCAAAACCATTGGCGACCTGTAAATATTTCATTTCCGGAAGGAGTTTCCGGTGGCAGGGCGGTCACCATCACGTCACATTGACCGTCCACTGCATTGTGGGTCCGCAGGTGCAAAATGCCGCAGGCCTTCACCTGTCCCGTGTCGGCATCCCGGGTCACCACCAGATTGGCCAGGGAGGGATATTCGAATTTTGTCCTCCCGGTTTGTGCTTCCGTTTTGAGTTTCAGTTGCAGTTTGAACATGCCGCATTCATCCTTCCATGCGGCGGCCTTGCTGGTAAAGGCCTCGTCCGGGGGTTTTATCCGCATCAAAGAGGAGAATGCCCGTCCGAAAACCAGACTGCCTTCGGTGTAGGCCATCCGGTTTCGGCACATTTCCCGGGCTCCTTGCACCTGCATCATCAAGCAACCCCGGTATTGTTCCCGAAGGGTGGGATTTTGACCCATCATTGGCAACAGGTTTTCCACCTCCTCAAGAAAGGCGGGGGTGAAGGTTGTGCGGCATTCTTCCATGAGAATCTTCCAGCGATGGTCCCTGCAGGTACGGATGGCATTTTGCACCCGGGTTTTGTTTTTCGGGTCTGTCACACCGGATTCCAGGGTTGTCAGCAGGTCCAGGGCGGATTTCTGGGTGCGGCAGTTTTTCTCCTGCTGGGCCACAATGAAGGAAAAACAGGTGGAAGCCTGTTTTTCAATCCGGTTTGCAGTTTCCCTGCCGGCCAGGGATTCCGCTTTGGCCACTATTTTCTGGAGGTTCTGAAGGTGGACCGGGTTGGCCGACTGTCGACAGGCGTTGTTTTCCTGGCGGGCCCAGTCATTGAAGCAGGCAAGCAGATGGGGTCGCCATTGCCGGTTGAAGGGATGATTGGGATGATCCCGCCTGGCGTCCATGGCTGCATCGATGATCAGGTTGATTCCCTTTTCGTACTGGCCATTTTGGCATTCGGTTATTCCGAGGTTCAGTTTTTCCCGGGAGGCAATGATGTTTGCCCGAACGGGGGAAGTGAACAGGAAAATCAACATGGACGTGGCCGGAAGAAACCGGATCCATTTTTTGGGTGATGACCGTTTCATGGTATGGAACCTCCTGTTGACTGGTTGTAAACCAAGTCGGTACGCCGGACCACGGAAAAACGATAGAACAATGGAAAAAATTCTGAAAGGGGGTATGAATTCCATTGAACCATGAAGTCCTGAAAAAAATATTCAGGATTCTCCCAGAAGATGGCGTGCGTGGGCCAGTGCCTCGGGGGAGTCAGAACCGAGCATGCGGGCGATTTCCATCACCCGTTCTTCGGGATCCAGTTTCCGTATGGAAGTGAGGGTCTGACCGTTCAGTACCTGTTTTTCCACTACGAAGTGGCTGTTGGCGGCCGCCGCAATCTGCGGGAGATGGGTGATGCAGAGAATTTGTCTTGCATGGGAAAGTTGGCGCAATTTGTCCGCAATCCTGCCGGCCACCTGGCCACCGATGCCCGCGTCCACTTCATCGTACAGGGTAACGGCCACGTCGAAGTGCCGGGCCAGCACGACCTGCAGTGCCAGGTGGATGCGGGAAAGTTCCCCGCCGGATGCGCCCCGGCCCACAGGCTGCGGAGATTGCCCCGGATTCGGCTCGAACCAGAAGGTGGCCTGTTCAAAACCACGTTGACCCAGGCGATGTTCCCCGAACCGGCGATGTTCGGGGGTGTCGGCGCGAACACAGTTTATGGACAATTCCACGAAAAACCTTGCCTGGGAAAACCCCAGTTCCCGAAGTTGAAGACTGACCTCTTCGGAGAGCCTGGCAGCAGCGTTTTTTCGTTGTTCCCCTATCCTGTGGGCCAGGTTTTCCAGTTCATTCCGGGTGGAATCCAGTTTTTTTGCCACCCGCGCCAGTTCCTGGTCCACATCCATCAATTCTCCCTGTGCCCGGATGCAGTTTTCCAGTTCTTCGAGAAGGGCTGCTTCGTCCGGACAATGATATTTTTTCATCAGTCGGCCCAGTCGATACAGGCGTTCTTCAATCCATTCCAGGTTTTCATCCCCGTCGACATCTTCTCCTTCCACGGATTCCAGCAGGTGGACCGCCTCCTGTATCAGGATGCGGGCGTCTTCAAGCAACTGCGTTGCCTGGGGGAATTTGGGTTCTGCATGGGACAGTTTCCCAAGTCGGGAAATGACTGCATGCAGCCGGGCAAGAGCGGCGGAATCATCCCCAGCCAGGGACTCATCGGCGAATCGTGCGGCATCAATGATGTCCCGAAGGAAGGACAGCCGTTTTTTCCGGGTCAGCAGGCGTCCATGTTCTCCGGGAACCAGGGAGGCTTCCGTGAGTTCCCGGACGGAAAATTCCAGGGTTTCCCTGAGTTGATCCCTGGTTTCCCGGGCTGTTTGCAGTTCTTCGAGTCTTTTGGCCAGAAGATCTGTTTCATCCAGTTTTTCCCGAAGTACGTGATGCTGGATTCCACCGAATGCATCCACCACATCCAGGGCAAAAGCCGCTGAAAGAAGGCGCTGGTGGTCATGCTGGGACGACACCTCGATGACCAGTGGAACGATCCGGGCCAAAGCACCGGTGGTGGTGAGGCGGCCGCCAATGCGCTGGCGACCCCGTCCCTGGGCCAAAATGACACGCTCCACGATCAGGGTGTCTTCTTCGGGGGAGATGTCCTGTTCCGAGAGGGCCTGCAACAGGCTTTCCGGTGGATTCTCCAGGTGAAACTGGGCTTCGACCACCGCAGAATCAGCACCTTTGCGCACCAGATGGCTCTGGGCCCGTTCGCCCCGCAGCAGTTCCAGTGCCTGGACGATCATGCTTTTTCCGGCACCGGTTTCACCGGTCAGCACGTTGAAACCGGAAGAAAATTCCACCGAGGCATCCTCGATGACCGCAAAGTTGCGGATGCACAGAATCTCAAGCATGGCCGGACTCCCGTGCTCCCCAGGAGAGTTTGTGCTGGAGCACCGAAGCAAAAGAGTAATTATCCGGCAAAATCAATTGCAGGGGGAGATCCGACGCGGTGACCCAAAGCCGGTCTTCCGGGAGCATGGGACATCCGCCGAGTCCATCCACGGTCAGGTATCCCGGTTGCTTGATGTGCAGCAGGATTTCCGAAGAGGAGGGCAGGATCATGGGACGCCAGGTGAGATGATGCGGACAGATGGGCACTACGGCCACTGCGTCCATGCCGTGCTTGAGAATGGGTCCCCCTGCCGCCAGAGCGTAGGCGGTGGAACCCATGGGGGTGGCAACAATCAGTCCGTCGGCCCTCAGGGTGAGCAACGGTTCGGAATCAATGATGCAGGTGATTTCCAGCAGTCTCGCCAGGTTTTCATGGTTGATGACCGCGTCGTTGGCTGCAATGCCGGAATGAACGGGTTTTCCTTCCCGAAGCAGCAGCACGGAAAATCGCAGACGGGAAACTACAGGAAGCCGGTCCTGCAGAAAAGACTCCAGGGAATCCATTGCGGTATCCACGGAAAAGGAAGTCAGAAAACCCAGGCTGCCCAGATTCACCCCCAGGATGGGAATGACCCTGGATACCATAAGGGATGCAGCGTACAGAAGTGTTCCGTCTCCCCCCAGGACAATCATGCGGTCGGTCTGGTTCACCAGTTCAGAAGGATACATCAGGGTGATGACGCCGTCAGTGTCCAGGCCAGGCAAGGCATACACCTCAAAGCCCTGGTCGAGAATCCTCCGGGCAAAGACTTCCCCGAATTTCCGGGCCCGGGGATCGTTCTTCTTGCAAAGGATGGATATCTTGCCCATGAAATCAGAATGCTGCATTGCCCGGCGTGCGCGGGAAAGGGATCACATCCCGGATGTTGCCCATACCGGTGACGAATTGCACCATGCGTTCAAAACCCAGTCCGAAGCCGGCATGGGGGATGGTGCCATACCGGCGCAGGTCCAGGTACCATTCGTACACTTCCAGGGGGAGTTTCATTTCCAGAATGCGGTTGCGCAGGATGTCCAGACGTTCCTCGCGCTGGGAGCCCCCGATGATCTCGCCCACCCGGGGTACCAGCAGGTCCATGGCAGCCACGGTTTTTCCGTCGTCGTTGGATCGCATGTAGAACGCCTTGATCTGCTTGGGATAATCAATGACGAACAGGGGTCCCTTCACCAGTTCCTCACTGAGGAACCGTTCATGTTCGGACTGCAGGTCCGCCCCCCAGAAGGGTTTGAATTCAAACCGGTCCGATACCTTGAGCAGTTCATCCATGGCTTCGGTGTAGGTCATGCGGGCGAATCGGGCACCGGCCAGACTGGTGAGGGTGTCGAGGGTCCCCGGGGCGATCATCTTGTCGAAGAATGCCAGATCCTCCCCGCAATGCTCCAGCACCGACCGGATCAGGTGGACCGTGAAGGCTTCGGCCAGATCCATGTCGTCGTGGATGTCCGCAAACGCCATTTCCGGTTCGATCATCCAGAATTCGGACAGATGCCTGGAAGTGTTGCTGTTCTCTGCCCGGAATGTGGGGCCGAAGGTGTAGGTGTCCCCCAGGGAACATGCAAAAATTTCAGCCTCCAACTGGCCGCTGACAGTCAGGTGGGCTTTTTTTCCGAAGAAATCCCGGGTGTAGTCCACCGCACCGGTGGCATCTTTTGGCACGGATTCCAGAGGGAGACATGTAACCTGGAACATTTCTCCGGCCCCTTCACAGTCCGATGTGGTGATGATGGGGGCGTGCAGGTAGAGAAATCCCCGGTTCTGAAAGAATTCATGAATGGCACGGGACAGGACGTTGCGGACACGAAATACTGCTCCGAAGGTGTTCGATCGGGTTCGCAAATGGGCTATTTCCCTCAGGAATTCGAAGGAATGGCGCTTCTTCTGCATGGGAAAATCAGGTCCGGAATCTCCGAGGATGACCAACCCGGATGCATTCAGTTCCACGGCCTGCTTGCCTGCAGGGGAGGCCATCAATTGTCCGGTGACCCGTATGGCGGCCCCCGTGGTGCATCGGGCCAGATCCGGTGTGTCCGGATTCAGGATGACCTGGAGCGATTTCAGACAGGAACCGTCATTGATTTCCAGAAAGGTGACGGTTTTGGAGTCCCGGCGGGTACGGATCCAGCCTGAAACGGTGACAGTCGTGCCGACGGGGGGATCATGGAGGAGTGGTTGTATTCGGTTTCTCATGGGAAGTTATTCCGTAGTGTTTCCGGAAAGATCCGGCTGCCAGAGCCTCACGCGCCACCGGCCACCGGTCTGGCGAAGGTGGACGGTGATCCGGATCCGGTCCCTGAAGGCCACCTCCACCAGGGTGGAGGAATCATTTTCTTCCAGAATCCGGGTTTTGGGTTCAAACTGTGGCATGTCCCGGGGAACAAACCGCAGGGCCAGAAAGTCCTGGGGCCGGATGGACAATCCCTTTTCCCAGGCGGCAGCGGCCTGGTTTTCAAGGACGGCCTGATCCTCGGGGTCCAGCAGCCGGAACAAGGCACCGGAGGCACCCATCATGGAGGTGGACACCGCCATCACGGCAGTAAACTCGGCACCCGGCTTTGGTGTTTCACCGGAACAGGCGAAAGCAAACAAGGAAAGAAAAAACAGGGTAGCCATCCGGGACATCATCCACCTCCGACAAACGTGACAATTTCCACCCGGTCATCATTTTCCAGCAGCAGGGTTTCTTCGTCGGGAATCCGTCCGTTGACCTCCCCTACAACAATGGCATGTTGCTGTCGGTAAGGAACGAGAAGGTCCGACAGGCGGGTGCCTTCGGGAACTTCCTGGAGGGTGCCGTTGATCCGGATTTTCATGGGGGAGTCCAGCCTACGGAAGGCGGTAGATTTCAAGGGTGTCCGCACCGATTTTCCAGTTGGGGCTCAGGCGCATGACGGCCAGGGTTTTGCCGCCCGCATTCCAGGAAATGACGGTGTTTTCCACCGGGACCTGGCCCAGAGCCACCGCCACGGCTGTTTCAGTGTTCAGGGAGAAGAAATGCCAGGCACGCTTTTCACTGCGTTTTTGTTGCAGTGTAACCGGATTCTGGGGATGAACCGACATGGCAAACAGGGTGTTTTTCGGGTCCATCTGGACTGGATGTTGATGAAAGGAATCAAAATCAAAACGGCCCAACTGGAATTTCACCTGGATGTCCTGCCAGGAAAGAATGCCTTTTCCGATCTGGAAGGTACCGTCAATGCCAGCCACAACAGGAACACCGGACAGCCGAATGGGGGTCCGGTGATGCCAGTTGCGGGCGAACCAGGCGGCGTCGCGGTCCCACAGGGCGTTGTTGGAAATATTTTCACCCTTGACCACATTCTGGCTTTCCAGGTCATATTCTCCCTGCACATCGGGAAACTTCGAGTCGGTGGCTTTGTTGTAGCCGCCGATGATCTTTACGGTCGCCCGGGTGAAATCACCGGCAAAGGAGATCAGTTCCAGATTTTCCCCTTTGAAGGTGAAACGGTTGGCTGCATCCGTGCGCAGGGTGAGTGTGCGGGCCACCTTGCGCAGATTGCCGGCTTCGTACAACGAGATGGTATGGGTGATGCTGGTGGCCTGTCGATCCACCCGGTAGGTGATGGGTTGCACCTTGTTGTCCACCGTTCGCCAGAAAAAATGATCCTGATTGCGGATCTGGGTGATCTCCCTGGCATCCAAATCAAAGACGGAATAATTGATTTTACTGTCAGGCTGGGCAGCCACCACAAGACCGTTGTTGTCGGGCAGGAAGAATACCAGTACCGGATCGTCCGTGAACTTTGTCAGATCCGCTGTTTTTTCATTTTTTGACTCCAGATCCCGAAGAATCAGGGTTGAATTCCCGTTCTGCCGGACGGTTACATAGGCCAGCAATTTGCCATCAGGGGAAACGGCGAACTGGTTGTCGATGTACCCGGCCTGGAACTTCACGGAGTCCACCAGTTTCAGTTTGGGGCTGTCCTGGGCAAAGGCCCGGGGAACCATCAAAAAAGTAACAGCTACAAAACAGGAAATCCAGGATCGTCTGATCATGACATCACTCCTTTGGCGTAAAATACAGTATGTTGAAACCCAAAACAAGCATTGTTTCCGGGCCACCTGAGGACGCTCCCGTTCCCATCGGGTGTCCGGACCCGTTCCTGTCCTTTTGGGTCATTCATTATTTATTCCCCCCATATTCTGGTGGGGCTTCTCCGGCAAGGGGGAAACCAGATCCCGGATGACCTCCCCGGCTGCGATGAGTCCGGCCACCGAGGGCATGAAGGCAAGGCTTCCGGGAATCTGCCTGCGGGTGGTGCAGGTGCGGGTGGTGCCTGCCGGACAGATGCAGGCTGTGGAACAACTGGCGTCCTCCGAAGGAATGGGTGTCATTGTACATTCCCTGGAATAGACCACCTTCTGATGCCGGACCCCCCGGCGTCGCAGTTCCTTGCGCATGATTTTGGCAAGGGGACAAATGTCGGTTCTGGCCAGATCCGCCACCTCGAAGCGGGTCGGGTCCATCTTGTTGGCCGTACCCAAGCAGCAGATCAGGGGCACCCGGTTCTGTTGTGCCCGTACCACCAGATCCAGTTTGGCCGTCACCGTGTCCATGGCGTCGATGATGTAATCCCACCCGGTGGAAAAAATGGCTGCCGCGTTTTCCGGAAGATAAAACGACTGAATGGTCTGCACACTGACGTCCGGATTGATTTCCATTGCCCGGTCACGCATGGCTTCCACCTTGTATCGACCGATGGTTTTCCGGGTGGCGTGCAACTGGCGGTTGAGGTTGGTCAGGCAAATCCGGTCGTCGTCGATGAGAACGAGATGACCAACCCCGGTTCGGACCAGTGCCTCCACGGCGTAGGAACCCACTCCACCGATGCCGAACACGGCCACCGTCGAATGCTTCAGTTTTTGCAGGGCTTCGGCTCCAAGAAGCATTTCCGAGCGGGAAAAGGCGTGAAGCATGATTACCTTGAATCCGGAAGGGGAGGTCGGCCGGATTCCTCACTCTTCCAGGTAAGTGTATCCCTCAAGTCCCTCGTCCAGGAATTTCTGGATTTTTGCGCTTTCCTTGAGGGTGATGACTTTTTCCTCAATGCCCTCCTCAATGGCCTTGCGGGTCATGTTCAGCAGATCGCGCTTGTTGTATTGCATATAGGAGAGCACCTCGCGTACAGTATCCCCCTGGACCAGTTTGTCAATGCGGTACTTGTTGGGTCCGATGATGGAAGCATGCACGGTGTGGGTATCCCCGAAGAGATTGTGCAGATCCCCGAGGACCTCCTGGTAGGCACCCACCAGGAATACCCCCAGGTAATAAGGGTTCTTTTCGGAAAACTCGTGGAGCAGGATCACATCCTTGACATCCCGCAGATCGATGAACTGGTCGATTTTGCCGTCCGAGTCACAGGTGATGTCGGCCAGGGTGGCCTTCACCGGGGGAGCTTCCGTGTGGCGGTGGATGGGGGCGATGGGGAACAACTGTTTGACGGCCCAATGATCGGGAACACTCTGGAATACGGAAAAGTTTCCGTAATAGGTGGTGGAAACAAACCGTTCGAGGTCTTCGAGTTCATCGGGCACATAGTCCAGACCGTCGATGATCTTGGCAATCTTCTGGCAGGTCATCCAGAAGTATTTTTCCACCAGGGAACGGTTTTCGATGGTAAGAAGACCCACGTTGAACAGGGTGATCATTTCATCGCGGATCTGCAGGGCATCGTGGTAACTCTCCTGGAAGTTCTTGATGGAGAGGGAATCATAGACATCCTTCATGGCAAGGACAGAATCCGGGGCGTCTTCGGTGACGGCGGGAAGGTCGATTTCCCCCTTGTTTTCACTGGTGCCCAGAACATTGAATACCAGCACGCTGTGATAGGCCACCAGGGCCCGTCCGCTTTCCGAAATAATGTGCGGATGCGGCAACTGGGCTTCCTCGCAGATGTCGGCCAGTGCCGAGACAATGTCAGCGGCATATTCGCTCAGGCTGTAGTTTTTCGAGGAGGCGAAGTTGGTCTGGCTGCCGTCGTAATCCACGGCGAGACCGCCGCCCACATCGAAGTATTTCAATCCTACACCTACACGCATCAATTCCGAGAAAATGCGGGTGCTTTCCCGCAAGGCTTCCTTGATGGACTGGATGGAAGTGATCTGGGATCCCAGATGAAAATGCAGCAACTGAAGGCAATCCAGCATTTCGGCCTTGCGAAGTTTTTGCACGGCATCAAGAATTTCCGACGGGAACAAACCGAACTTGGATCGATCACCTCCGGAACTCTCCCATTTTCCCCTGCCCCGGGCGGTGAGTTTGCAACGGATGCCGATGAGGGGTTTGACACCCATCTTCCGTGACAGTCGCATGACAATGTCCAGTTCACTGGGTTTTTCGATGACCACAATGACCTGACGTCCCATTTTGCGACCCCACAGGGCGGTTTCGATGAATTCGTCATCCTTGTAGCCGTTGCATATGATCAGGGCACCGGGGGTGTCCAGCAGGGCCAGGCAGATCAGAAGTTCCGCCTTGGAGCCGGCTTCCAGTCCGTAGCGATAGGGTCGACCGAAATCGATGATATCCTCGACGACCTCCTTGTTCTGGTTTACTTTTACCGGGTAGATGCCGAAATAATCCCCCTGGTATTCATACTCCCGGATGGCATTGCGAAAAGCCTTCTGAATTTCTTCCACCCGTTGCTTGAGAATGTCCGTGAACCGGATCAGTACCGGGGGTACCACCTCCCGCAAGGCCAATTCGTCGATAAATTCCTTGATATCCAGGTATTTGTCGTCGCTCTTTTCCGGGTGAACCACAATGTTGCCCTTGGAATTGATCCGGAAAAAGCCTTTACCCCAATTGGCGATGTTATACAGTTCCTGCGCCTCTTCCACGCTCCAGCGCTTCAGGGTCGTTTTTTCCTTGAGTTTCACCTTCTGCCGCAATGGAAACCTCCTGGTCAAAACCAATGGACACCCACTCATACTGAAACCCCCCCCGGTGGTCAATCTTCTTTTTGGGAAATCCGGACGGAGTGGGGACGGTTGTATTTTGCCTGGCAGATTTTGCTTGGCAAAAATCCGGAACACGAATACTGTAATTGCGGTTTTGATACGGCATGGTGCCGATATGATTCAATAAACAGAAAGGACTGACACATGAGCATCAAAGGAACACAGACTGAAAAGAACCTTCTCAAGAGTTTCGCCGGTGAGTCGCAGGCCCGCATGCGGTATGATTATTTTGCCAAGCAGGCCCGCAAGGAGGGCCTGGTTTCCATCGCCGAAATTTTCGAGGAAACTGCCCTGAATGAAAAAGAGCATGCCAAGCGTTTCTTCAAGTTTCTCGAAGGGGGAATGCTGGAAATCACGGCCATGTACCCGGCCGGAAAAATCGGCACCACCCTGGAAAACCTTCAGGCGGCAGCCGATGGCGAAAATGAGGAGTGGACGGAACTGTATCCGGAATTTGCCCGCATCGCCGAAGAAGAAGGATTCAAGGATGTGGCCTTGTGCTTCCGGATGATCGCCGAGGTGGAAAAAGCCCACGAAAAGCGTTATCGCAAGCTCTGGGACAACCTGCAAAACGGGCAGGTGTTTGAAAAGGGGGATAGCGTGATCTGGAAGTGCCTGAACTGTGGCTATCTGCACGAAGGCAAAAAGGCACTGGAAAAATGCCCCGCCTGCCTGCATGGCCGGGAATATTTCGAACTGCACGTCGAAAAATATTAGGATTGATCCGGTCACATTCGGTGTTCCTGACGGGCCACCCTTTTGCGGGCGGCCCTTTGGCTGTCGCCCGGCCAGGGTTGGCCGGGCTCTTGTATTGATCCGGTCACATTCGTTTCCTCTGTCGCCCGGCCAGGGTTGGCCGGGCTCTTGTATTGATCCGGTCACATTCGGTGTTCCTGACGGGCCACCCTTTTGCGGGCGGCCCTTTGGCTGTCGCCCGGCCAGGGTTGGCCGGGCTCTTGAATGGTCTTTCCTTTTTCCATGGAAAAGTGTACATTGTGGGTCCAATGGGGGTTATGAAACTTCATGGGTCTTTTGACGGCGTTCTTTTTTCTGTTTTCCATTCATGCTTCTGATCCGGGGATGACCCTTCTGCAACAGGGACTCAATCCGCCGCAGGTCACCTCCGCCGTCGAACTGACAGCCATTCTGGCCACGGCTCCCCAGGCGAAACTCCTGCGAGCCAAAGCTAATGTGAACGTGTCCGCCTATTTGGAGAGTTCCTCCAGTTGGCACGCCGACGACGGAAACGTGTATTTCACCCAGTGGCGAAGTTCCCCCGGCGGGACCGGCTTTCGTGTGCAGGCACTGTTTGACAGTCCCAATCTCTACAACACTCAGTTTTTCTATCCTGCAGATGCCTCCCAGATTGGCTTGAATCCCGACGGTTCCATCGTCATTCTGCGCCGGAACAGGGCACTGGTACATGCACCTACCGGAAGGCTGTTGCGCACAGTCACACTGCCTTTCACCCGCAACATTGACGGGGTGCATGTGGTGGGAAACGGAGACATGCTGTTCTGGTCCCGCAATGCCATGTTTTACGTGCGCGACAACCGTGTCATCTGGCGCCAGGTCCTCGACAGCAATGCCAAGAACGCCCAGTATTACGGAGTGGCCCCTTTTTTTACACTGGAACTGGCGAATGGAACCATTGAGGCCCGCGCCTGGAAGGATGGCACCCGCCTCTGGTCCCACCGGCTGTTTGCTCCGGGAAACACCACCTCTTATTATGGTTTTCTGGCGGACAGCAGTTACCTGATCCTCAAGGGATACCAGGAAGCCCATGTGATTGCACCGGATGGAAAAATCGAAGTTGTACACAGGTTTTTGCATCGCATCCATTCCCTGTACCTGCACCAGTTCCGCAAGGGAATGTACTGTTTTGTAGAGTCCAACCGGCTTGGTTTTTTCAATCTGGAAAGTGGCAGGATGGAATGGCTGGCCGAACTGGGAAGTGCCCCCATACTTCCCGTCCGCATGTACAATGATACCCTGATTTTCCAGTTACAGGATCGCCTGGCGGCTTTCAATGCCGATGGCCAGGTGGTATGGTCGGTGAGGCTGCCTTCCTCCCCGTTTGCTTCCGCTGGTGCACAAACCCGTTATGCACTTCTGCGGATGCCCGGGGGCAATGTGGCGTATGTTTCCCAGGCGGGTGTATATTTCGTGTATCCGCCTCCCCGCTTTCCGTAATTTCCGGAGGAATGACATGACCTCATGGTTCATTTTGACAATGTTGCTCGCCCAGATTGCCCCCCCAGGCATCATGAAGACTTCTGAGTTGAAGCCTGGCATGAAGGGCTATGGCCTGACCGTGTTTTCGGGGGAAACCCCCGTGAAATTCGATGTCGAAGTCATTTCTGTCATGCGTCGGGCGATGCTGGACCAGGACCTGATCCTGGTGCGTTGTTCCCATCCCATTCTCGAGCATGCGGGGGTCATTGCCGGCATGAGCGGCAGTCCTGTCTATTTCAACGGAAAGTTTGCCGGGGGTCTCGGATATGGCTATGCGTTTGCCAAGGATCCCATCGCACTTCTGACGCCGGCCGAAGATATTGTCCGGACCACCCGCCGGCCGGTGCAGAACATCGACGTTTGGGGTCGGGGTGTCAATCCTCCTGTCAGTGCATGGACCATGAAGGTGCGCAGTACACTGATGGCAGCAAACAATCCCCTCACCCGCACCCACGGGGAAAGCATGATAAAGCCCCTGGGGGTATCCCTCTCGGTGTCCGGAGTTCCCACAGACCAGTTTCAGGAATTGTTTCCCCTTTTGTCCCACCTGGGACCGGCGGTACCATCCGGAACGGCTCCGGCGGACAACGTCCAGCGGCAGTTCCAGCCCGGAAGTGCAGTGGCAGTCTGGCTGGTTTCCGGTGACATCAACCTGGCAGCCATTGGCACAGCCACCTGGATGGAGAAGAACCGGGTTGCCATTTTCTCTCACCCGTTCATGGGGATGGGGGAAATGCGCCTTCCCGCGGGACATGCCCGGATCCACACGGTCATCGCCCGATCCTCGAACTCCATGAAACTCGGGCAACTCGTGGGACCCCAGGGAGCCCTGGTGCGGGATGAACAGTCCACGGTGGTGCTGGATTCTTCCGCCCAACCAGGCTTCCTTCCCGTGAGCATTGCAGTGATTCCTCCGGGAGAGGCCCGCAAGGAGTACAATTTCCAGGTGGTGCGGCACCGTCTCATTTCGGGAAACCTGGCCGCCAGCCTGTTGCGGGTCTCCATGTTCCGGATGGCCCAGTCCGGTTCGGATCTCACCTACACGGTGTCCTACGAATTCGAAATGGAGAACATGCCACCGATCCGTTTTACGGACGGTTTTTCCAGCCAGCAGGGTCTTTCCCTCAGTTTCGGAAGCGGCTGGAGTGGTTGGGGCAACACCTCCAGGGGAGAAATAGCCATGCAATTGCTGCTGAACAATCCGTTCACCCGGGTGGCCCTCAAACGGGTCAAGGCCGAGGTGCAGGTGAGTTCAGGCCTGAACATGTATCAGATCCGCAAGGTGGAAGTGGCTTCTCCCGTGATCACGCCGGAACGGAATTTCGATGTGATTGTCACCCTCAAACCATTGATTGGCGAGGAGGTCCAAAGGCGGGTGACCATGAAACTTCCCAGGGAATTCGAGGACACGCGGGCCGTGCTCGAGGTCATGGCGGGTCGCCAGGCACCGGTGGATGCCGCCGAACCAAGGAATCTGGAACAACTGGTGGAGTTTATCGAAAAATCCATGGATGCCCACAGTCTTGTACTATCCATAAGGCGTCCTGCTCCCCAACTGGACATGGAAGGCGTTTTGGTAAGTGATGTTCCGCTTTCCGTGCTGGATTCCCTGGTGCGACGCGGGGAAGGCACTCCCATGCAGGTGGGCCAGACGTTGTTGCGTCATACCGTGCGCATGCCGCATCTCATGCAGGGCGCCGCCCGCGCGAACGTGATCGTGAAATCCCTTCGAAAAGAGGCAATGTAATGAAAAAATCAGTCTGGATTCTGCTGTGTCTTTTGGTGCCCAACATGGTCCACGCGGCTCCCACGCGTTTCTGGGAACTGGAAAACTATCAGAGTTTCTTCGGCGGTAAATCCGAAGGAGCGCTTTTGGTGTCCAATGGCGGCTTGCTTCCCGGGTTGCGTGCCACCAAACTTGAATCCGGGGAAAAACTGCCCGGTTTGTTTTCCACCGTTCTGCAATTGAAAAGCGGCAAGGTGGTCATCGGGGCCGCCGCCGGGGCTTCCCTGTGGACAACGGATGGCGGAAAACTGAAACTTCTGGCTGGATTCAAGGACGAGATCATGGTTACCCGGATCGTGGAATTGCCTGGTGGGGACATGCTGGTTGCCACGATTCCCAATGGTTCGGTTTACCGGGTGAAACAGGACGGCAAGAGCGAGCTGTTTGTGAAACTGCCCACATCCCATGTGTGGAGCCTGCAACTGGATGGCAATACACTGTATGCGGGCACCGGTCCCAAAGCCGTGGTCTACCGTGTCAATGTGGCCACGAAGAAAGCCGAGGCATGGTGGAGTTGCGGGGAAAGCCACATCATGGCCATGCAGTGGGTGCCCAAAAGGGGTCTGGTGGTGGGAACCACCCCCGAAGCCCGAGTATATGAACTTTCCGGGGCCGCCAAACCGGTGGCCCGATTGTTGTATGATTTTCCTGGCAACGAAATCCGGGATCTGGCCGTCATCGGAGACACCGTTTATGCGGCCGTCAACCAGTTGCAGTATCAGCCAAGAAATCCCCACCCGACAGTACCCCTTCAGCCGGATGCCCAGTCGAAGGACAAATCCCCCAAGGCACCCATCACAGCGATGGAACGCAAGAACCTGCCTCCCTTGCAGGTGGTTTCCGGCACCGGCACCCTGTTCGCCGTAGGTCCCAGGGGTGAAATGGAAAAGGTCCTGGACATTGCCAAGGGCTATTTTACCCAGTTGCAGTCCGAGGGGACCCGGATCTATGGCTCCGACGGACATTCAGGAAGGATCTATCGCGTGGAGACGAAGTCCTTTTCCGCATCCATTGTGGTGGAGGTGGATGAGCGTCAGGTTCTGGGTTTCACCCTGAAAAACGAGAAGGAGGGTTTTGTGGTGTCCGGCGATGGTGCGGGAGCCTATGAACTCTCACGGGATCGCGGCAAGGCGGTGACCTATGAAACCCAGGTGCTGGACGCTACGGTGCCTTCTTCGTTTGGCATGCTGTACCTGTATGCCACGGATGCCAACATCAAACTGGAAACCCGATCGGGCACCATCGCCAAACCGGATGACAAACTGTGGTCCGCCTGGAAACCGGTGACCCGGGGAACGCGGATGCCTGACGGTGCCACCCGTATGACCGTGTCGACCGATCCGGCCCGTTTTTTCCAGTTGCGGATCACATGGAATGATGGTGCCAGCACTCGTGTCGAACGTATCCGCATATTCTATTCTCCCCTGAACCTGCCCCCCAGAATGGCGGATATCCGGGTGGGAACCACCCGCAGCGGACTGGGTCCCCATACGGATCCCGCGATTCCCGAATCCCCCCCCGTCCGCTCAGGGGATGTACCCATCACCTGGCAGGTGGTCAACAACGATGGCGACCAGTTGGAATATCAATTGTGGGTACGCCGGATCGGAGAGAAATCCTGGCGGTCACTGACGCCGCGTGGACCCATTGTTGGCACCAGTTTCACCTGGAAGGCGGGATCCTTTGCCGACGGACTGTACGAGGTGAAGGTCCAGGTGTCCGATGCCCCCTCCAATTCCCCGGACAAGGCGCTGACATCGGAGATGATATCCAAACCGTACCTGGTGGACAACACGCCTCCTGCCATCCGGCAACTACAGATCAAGGGTTTGAAGGTCACTTTTGCCGCCGTGGATTCCGCATCCCGCATCATGGCCGCCCAGGTGCGCGTGAACGATGAACCCTGGCGGATGATCCTGCCGGTGGACCACATCATGGACTCCCTCACCGAACAGTTTGATTTCTCCCTTTCCCCGGAGTTGCCCCGGGGAACACACATCCTGCAGGTCCGCGTTGCGGACGAGGCCGGCAACATCCAGGTCGTCAGTCAGGAATTCTCCCGGTAAATCCTTTCCGGATGGATCTGCGCGACGTCACCTTGCGGGAACAGTTCCTGGCCCAGTTGCCCCATGCACCGGGCGTGTATGTCATGCGCAACGCAGCCGGCCAGGTACTGTATGTGGGCAAGGCTGTGGACCTGCATGGAAGGGTGCATTCGTATTTCCGCCCTTCCGGGGATGACAGGCATTTCATTCCCCGTCTCCCTTCGGAGATGGCCGATCTGGAGATTTGGGTCACCTCCTCCGAACGGGAAGCTCTGCTTCTTGAAAACAACCTCATCAAGGAATTGCGGCCACGCTACAACGTACTTTTGCGGGATGACAAGAGTTACCTCATGGTGCGGCTGGACGCAACACATACCTGGCCCCGGTTTGAAACCGTGCGCGGTCTTCCGAAGGATGACGGAGCCCGCTGGTTTGGTCCGTACCACAGTTCCTCTGCCGTGCGGTTCGTACTTTCCTTCATAGGAAAATACTTCTGTTTTCGCACCTGTTCCGATGCCGTGTTTGTTTCGCGCAAGAAGCCATGCCTGCAGTTTCACATCCGCAGGTGCGAGGCTCCTTGCACCCGGTCCGTGGACCGTGAGGCCTATTTGAAAAGGTTGCAAAAGGCCACCTTGTATCTGGAGGGGAAACTTAGGGTTCTGATGCGGGATGTACGTCGGGAAATGAAACAGGCTGCGGAGGATCTGGAGTTCGAGCGGGCAGCCCAATTGCGGGATTTGTTGTTTTCCCTGGAAAAACTGTCCGAACCCCAGCATGTGGTGACCACAGATTTCGTGGCCACAGATGCCGTCGGTTTTGTCCGTGAGGATGCCTTTGTGTCCCTGGTGGTTCTGGAGGTGCGTGCCGGATCGGTGTCGGCCCACCGGCAGATGGTGGAGGAATTTCCCCCCGGCCTGTTCGACGAGGACATCCTGTCCTCGTTCCTGACACAGCATTATCTGTCCCGTTCCCGGGTACCTGCCCGGATTCTGGTGCCGTTTGAGCCCTCCTCGGCCGGACCGCTGATGTCGGTGCTGTCGGATCTGGCAGAAGATGGTACCGTGGAGTTTGTCATTCCCGGGGAGGACAAATCCCGCCGGCTTTTGCAACTGGCACAGACCAATGCCCGCCACCGTCTGACCCTCCAGACGGAACTGGAAGTGGAACGTGATCTGGGAAGACTGGCTTCCCGGTTGCACCTGCCGGCTCCGCCCGGACGCATGGAATGTTATGACATCTCCCATCTTCAGGGAAAGGATCCGGTGGCTTCCATGGTGGTTTTTACCGGGGGCAGGCCCACCAAGAAATCCTACCGGCAGTTCCATCTTCAGACGGTGGTTCCAGGGGATGATTACGGAGCCCTCCGGGAAGTGATCACCAGGAGGCTGGCACGGGCCTCGGAACAGGGTTGGGAACTGCCGGATCTCATGGTGATCGATGGTGGCCGTGGACAGTTGCATGCTGTCATGCAGGTGCTTGCGGAAAAAGGATGTGATCCCCGGGTACATGTGGTTGCCCTGGCCAAGATGCATGGCGCAGACGGTCCCCCCGAGCGGGTGTTCCTGCCGAATGTCAAGGACCCTCTGCCGGTGCCGGGGTCGGGCCGGGAACTGTTTCTGCTGGTGCGCATGCGGGACGAAGCCCACAGGTTCGCCCGGAAGGCACAGTACCGTCGCCGGGAGAAGACATTTCATTCCAGGCTGGAACAGGTTCCCGGGGTGGGTCACAAACGTTGCGCCTTTTTGCTGCGCACATTCGGTTCCCTGGAGGGAATCCGGTCAGCCGGGCTGGAGGAACTGGCCAAAAAGGGAAAAATCAGCCTGAAACTGGCTGAAACAATCCTCGATTTCCTGAAGGAAATACCATCCTGAAACTGATTTTGAAATGCGGGTGCGAGGAAGGGGACTCGAACCCCTACAGATAAAAGCATCCACTAGGACCTCAACCTAGCGCGTCTACCAATTCCGCCATCCTCGCGCATCTTCGGGGGCATGACCCCAGTCCGAAGCTACCATGATCTAAAGAATTTTCACCGGAAAGTCAAATGGAAAATGCCGGGTTGATTCGGAGCAGTGTTTTGGGCATAATGTCCGGGCACTTTCCGGTGGGGCAGTGAATATTCCCTTTCCTGACCGCCGGGTGCCATCCGAGGTTTCTTTATGCCCAATTTCGAGCCCGTCGTCGTGCTGATGACCACTCCGAACCCGGAAACGGCCGCAGCCGTCGCCGACCGGCTTCTGGCCCTGAAACTGTGCGCCTGCGTCAATGTGGCCCCCCGCGTGGAATCCCATTTCTTCTGGGAAGGGGCTTTTGAGAACGGTACGGAATCCCTGTGTGTCATCAAGACCGCCCGGCACCTTCTCCCCCAGATTGAACAGGCTGTCCGTCCCATCCATCCGTATGAGATCCCGGAAATCATCGCCATCCCCGTGATATGGGGCAATGCGGATTTTCTGGCCTGGATGGAATCCACCTGCCATTGAACCGGAGCCGTCATGCAGTTTCTGGAACAGAGCATCCATTTTTACAACGATAACATCGGTCCCATGATTCTGTTGGTCCTTTTGATTCCGACCGGCATTCTTTTCACGTTGGTTCTGAAATTCATCCAGTTCCGCCGTTTTGGTTCCTCCCTGAAAATTGTTTCCGGGAAATACCACAAGGATGAGCATCCCGGTGACATCACCCATTTTCAGGCATTGACGTCTGCACTGTCGGCGACGGTGGGCATCGGAAACATCGCCGGGGTGGCGACCGCGGTGGCCTGGGGCGGTCCGGGGGCGGCCTTCTGGATATGGATCACCGGCTTTCTCGGTATGGCCATCAAGTTTGCGGAATGCACTCTGGCCGTTCATTACCGCGAGAAGGATCCAGAAGGACTGGTCAGTGGCGGTCCCATGTATTACATCCGCAAGGGACTTTCCTCGAAACTGGGAAAGTCGGCTTCCGTGCTGGCGTTTCTCTTTGCCGTGGGCACCATTGTCTGTGCCCTGGGAACCGGCAACATGCCCCAGTCCAATTCCATGGCCCAGGCACTTCTGGACACCTACAGCATTCCCACCTGGGTTTCCGGTGCAGTGGTGGCAATCCTGGTATTTCTGGTAATCGTGGGTGGGATCCGCCGGATCGGTTCGGTCACCTCGAAACTGGTTCCTTTCATGGCTTTTTTCTACGTCATGGGGGCCCTATTGGTCATTTTCCTGAATCTGGACAAAATCGGTCCCGCTTTCGGACTGATCTTCCGCAGTGCGTTCACCGGAGAAGCGGCCCTCAAGGGGGGGTTCATCGCCACGATGCTCTGGGGCATCCGCCGGGGCCTGTTTTCCAACGAGGCCGGCCAGGGTAGCGCCCCCATCGCCCATGCGGCGGCAAAGACTCCCTACGCTGTTCGGGAGGGACTGGTGTCCATGCTGGAACCCTTCATCGACACGGTCCTGATCTGCACACTCACCTCCCTGGTGATCATCATCGGGGGTTTGTATACCCAGACACAGACAGGTTCTGACGGAATCAAACCATTGTTTGACGGTGCCGTGCTGACGACACAGTCCTTCCGGACTGGACTGGCTCCCATCGGACTTGGGTGGTTCGGACAGCATCTGGTGTCCATTTCCACCATCCTGTTTGCCCTCTCCACTGCCATTTCCTGGTCCTACTACGGGGACCGGGCGGTGGTGTACCTGTTCAACAGCCAAAAAGCTGTGTTCATTTATCGTGTGGTTTTCAGCATTTTCGTCTTTGTGGGTGCCGTGCAATCCATGAAACTGGTGTGGGGTTTTGCGGATGTGGCCATTACCATCATGGCACTTCCGAACCTGCTGGCACTCATGTTGCTGACTCCCCGGGTGGTGCGGCTGACCCGGGAATATTTTGCCGAATTCGCCTCTTGACGAACGGCAACAATGGCATTTTTTGGCATTTTCCGGGTTTCTTCCCTGTAACCGACCGGTCCTCCGAAATATGGATGCGGTCAAAAAAGGATGTTCCATGAAGCACAAGGCAACTTTGGCAATTCTCGGTTTGATCACACTGTTCGGTCACGTGGCGGTGACCCGACGGGCTTCGGCCTGCACCAGTTTCCTCATCACCAAGGGGGCCAGTGCCGATGGCTCCACCATGATCACCTATGCCGCCGATTCCCATGACCTGTATGGAGAACTGTATTACCGGCCCGCAGAAAAACATCCTCCGGGTGCCAGGCTGCTCATCAAGGACTGGGATTCCGGCAAGGAACTCGGCAGTATCCTGCAGGTTCCCGAAACCTTCGCCGTGGTGGGAAACATGAATGAGCACCAGTTGGCCATCAGCGAGACCACCTACGGCGGTCGCGAGGAATTGCGCAACGAAAAGGGCGGCATTGACTACGGAAATCTCATCTGGGTGACGCTGCAGCGGGCGAAAACCGCCCGGGAGGCCATCCGGATCATGGGGGAACTGGTCGCGGAATACGGCTACTACAGTTCCGGTGAAACATTTTCCATCGCAGATCCCGAGGAGGTATGGATCATGGACCTGATCGGCAAAGGTCCGGACGAAAAGGGAGCCGTGTGGGTGGCCCTTCGGGTTCCCGATGGATATGTGGCAGGTCACGCCAACCAGGCGCGGATCCGGAAGTTCCCCCTCAATGATCCGGAAAACTGCATCTACTCCCCGGATGTCATCACGTTTGCCCGGAAAAAGGGTTATTTTGAAGGCAAGGACGAAGACTTCAGTTTCACCGACGCCTATGCACCTTCCAACTGCCGGGACCTGCGGGTACGGGATGCCCGGGTGTGGGCCATGTACCACCGTATTGCCCCCTCCCTGAAGATTCCCGCGGACTATGTTCTTTGCAAGCGGGGCGCCGAACCGCTTCCCCTGTGGATAAAGCCCGACAAGAAACTGACTGTGGCCGACGTGATGGAACTCATGCGGGATCATTACCAGGACACCCCCATGGACATGACCAAAGATCCCGGTGCCGGACCCTTCGGGCTTCCCTACCGCTGGCGCCCCCTGACCTGGGAACTGGATGGCAAGCAATACCTGCACGAACGTGCCACCGCTACCCAGCAGACTGCTTTTTCCTTCGTATCCCAGTCCCGCTCGGGTATGCCCGGACCTGTGGGTGGTGTGTTGTGGTTTGGCGTGGACGACACGGCTTCCACGGTGTATGTGCCCATGTATGCGGGTATTCTCAAGGCACCCCACCACTTTGCGGTAGGAACGGGATCCTTCAACGAGTTCACCTGGGAATCGGCTTTCTGGGTGTTCAACTGGGTGGCCAATTTTGCCTACTCCCGCTATTCGGACATGATTGGGGACATCCGCAGGGTGCAGTCTGAACTGGAGAAGGGTTTCTTTGAAAAGCAGGCGGAATTCGAGAAAAAGGCCCTTGCAGCCTATGAGAAAAATCCGGCCACAGCACGGAAGATGCTCACCGAGTATTCCGAAAAGGCGTCTGCGGATGTGGTGGCACGGTGGACGAAACTGGGGCCGGAACTGCTCATGAAATACCTGGATGGCAATGTCCGGGCCGAGGACGGGAAGATCACCCACCCCCGCTATCCGGACTGGTTTTACAAGTCCATCGTGGAAGCCCGCCCGGGCCATTTCGAAATGCCCGATCCCGATGAAAAACTCACGGATGCCCAACGGCTCGCCCTGCCCCCGCTTGCGGAACCGTCAGTCACCGGGGATGCCACGGCTGTTCCCGCAACTCCGGCTCAGGTCTGTCCTCCCTGTGCGGCACAAAAGCCTGCGGGATGTGGTTGTACGGTGGCCGGTGCCCGGACCGGATTTCCCGTGTTCTGGCTTCTGGCTCTGTTTGGCTTTTTGATCTGGCGCCGCCGTTCCGGATCCCTTTGAACCCGCCTGATTCTGTGATAAGGTGTTCCCGTTTCGGAGTCGGAACGTGCGACCACTGATCTGGATCCAGTTACTTTTTATATGGACATTATCCTGTTCCGGGAAGCCCGGTAGTCCCCATATTCCGGTGCTCGAACCCTGGGAATTTTTCATGCCAAAGGAAAACGGGGAGGATCCGGCGGTGGCATGGGTGGATGAGGTCCCCATTCCGGTTTCCCGGGTGGCACGCAGGGCAGGACAGTTGTCCATCTCCCCGGAAGAAGCCCTGGAACAACTCATTGATGAACAACTGGTACTTGCGGATGCACTGGCGACGAAGGGACCACATCTGTCTTCCGATGCCCTCAAGGCAGCCGCCATTTTCCGCTTGTTATCCACGCGTTTCGAACCGGACCATACGCCGGAACAGATTCCCGATGAGACCTTGCGGGAATTGTATCAGGAAATCCAGCGTCCCGGTTTTTCCGAAGGGACCATCGCCCGCCAGAAGTTCATTTTCAACCATGGAGAATGGCGGGCCGCAGACCAGTTGGTGATCACTTCCGACAACATGCCGGACCCCGAATCCGGTTCCACCATGGAAAGTGCCCTGCTTTTGTTGCGGGACCATTATGAACTGACGGGGGACAAAAACCGGGACTCCTTCAGGAACACCGCATGGGTCCTTCATCATTCCTATATTCCGGTTCGTTTCGAGCAATTGCCGCCACTTTCCAGGGATGAAGATGAAAACTTCTATCGTTTTGGCGGGGAATTTGATGAAGGGTGGATCAGGGAACTGTTCGCCATTCCCCGGACCGGGGATCTTTCCGGCATATTCAGCACACCGTTCGGAATCCATTGGGTATTTCTGGCGGCTGTGATTCCGGAAACCCGACGTACCTTCGAAGAAGTCCGGGAGGAACTGCGGGAAGCCATCGGCGACAGTCACCGGTCCATGAAGTTTTCCGAATGGATCGGGGAACTTCGAAAACAACATGGCATGCAGTGGTATGTCGGAAAACGGAATTAAGGCAGGCGTGGCCACGGCATTTACGGAATTCCTGGTGGAACTCGTGGGGGCGGTCCCCCTGGCGGTGGGGGCCATCATACAGGATTGTGAAGGAGAGACGGTTGATTCCTTCGGCCATCTGGAAGATGTGGAACTCATGATTCACGCAGCCCACTGGGGGCTTCTCTGGCGGGAACTCCAGTTTCCTCCGGAACCCCGCCGTCTGACCGGAGCCCGGGAAATCCTGATTGTCACCAGTTGCCAGAAAATTCTGCTGACAACCCTGTTCAAGGAATATTATCTGGTTTTCATACTGGGCAGGGATACCCAGTTGACCGAAGCACGGAAAATCCTCGACCAGTACCTGCATTCCATCCGGGAGGAAATGGGTTTGTGATGAAAAGAAAAACTTGTGTCATTACTGGAGCTTCCAGTGGACTTGGTGCGGCTCTTGCCCGGGAAGTGGCAACCACGTGTGATTTCACGGACCTGGTGCTGACCGCCCGCAGGGAAGACAGGCTTTTGGCCCTTTCCGATGAACTCAAAAACATCCGGGGGGATCTGACCGTGACAGTCATTGCTGCGGACCTTGGCACCGAAAAGGGACGGGATGTCCTGTTTACAGGCATGAAATCCATGGCATCTTCCGTGGTCATGTGGATCAACAATGCCGGTTTTGGCCTTCGGGGCCCATTTCTGGAACAGACCCCGCAGGAACTGGATGGCATGCTGGAAGTGGATGTACGGGCCCTGATGCAGTGTACTGCATTCATCCTGCCGGAAATGGTGGAAAACCGTCATGGGCAGATTCTCAACATCAGTTCCGTGGCAGCCTTTTCTCCCATGCCCTGGTTTGCAGTCTATGCCGCCTGCAAGGCTTTCGTATTGTCCTTTTCCGAGGCCCTTTCCCGGGAGACTGCAGGAACCGGGGTTACAGTCACGGCTTTTTGTCCGGGTCCGATGCCCACGGAGTTTTTTGACATCGCCGGGAAAACCCGGTGGCATGGTCCTTCCTTTTTGTGGATCAGTGCCGAACAGGCGGCGAAGGATGCCATTTCGGCCACACTGGCCGGACAGGCAGTGCACATTCCCCAGAAGACATTTGTATTGCAGACTTTTTTATCCCGGTTTTTCCCCCGGTCGCTGGTGACGCGGGTGGCGGGTCGGATTTTCAGGGATTGATTATCCGCGACGGAACCGGATCAGGCCCAGACCCAGGAGAATGGCAAAGAGGGGGAAGGTTCCACCACCGGAGCCCCTGCCGGATGTGGAGCAGCCAGGACCCATCCATACATCGTCGTGGTAATGGCACTCGCCATAATCACAGTAATAGTAATAATTGTCGTTGATGTTCCGGAGCAGTTTTTCCATCAGTACGATGTCTGCACTGATGTCGGCATCCTCCATGGATGCATTCATGTTGTAGGCATAGTCAATGGTGGTCTGAAGCAGATCCCGTGCACCTTCGAAATTGGAGTAGGAGGCTCGCTGGCACACCTCCTTGAGGCCCAGATACAGGTTGAGCATGGTGAAACTTTTTTTCATGACCGTTTCAGAGTAGAAGTCGGTGGTGGGAAGTACTCCGCCATCGGAGAGATCGGACACGGTCAACCTTTGGGGACCTATGGTTTCCCCCGTCACGGGGTCATCGTAGGACATGGTCAGGACAATGCCGTCGAGATCCAGGCCAGCATGTTTGGGGACGATACGTACAAACATGGCTGAACCGCCTCCCCGCCGGGTGGAGGGGTTTTCGGAATTCGAGGAAGTACGTGAAGCCAGGTAAAGGGCTGGAAAATGGGCCTCTCCGCCCAGTTCGGACCCCGCGAAGTTTTCAAAACCGACGGAATCGCCAATGTGGAAGCCCGACCCCGAAGTCAGGGAAAAACGTACGTTTTCAGCAACCGGGAAAGAGAAAAAGTTCACTTCTTCCACGAAAATGTCCGTCAGGGCCATGACGTTTTCAATGAAATAGAAATTTCCGCCGGCCATGGCGAGATCCCTCATCAGGGGAAAATTGACATCCCGCCCGACCCCGATGCTGGTCAACTGACTGGTTTTACTGGCACGTTCCCGGGCCATGGCCAAAATGAGATGGTGGTCTGTAATTCCGGATGTGGGCTGTCCGTCGGACAGGAACACGATGCGGGCGTACCGTTCCTCTTGCCGGCTTTCCTCGGCCAGTTCAAATCCCATCAACAGCCCGTCATAGATGTTGGTGCCACCTCCGGCCCACAGACGGTTGATGTTGGCATGCATTGTCTGACGGTCCTCGCTGGTGGCAGCATACAAAAGAGGCTGTATCTCACTGGCCTGACTGGAGTAGGTGATCAGGGCCATCCGGTCGTCGGGGTTGAGGGTGTCCACCATCATGTGCAGTCCCTGCCGGACGAATTCCATCTTCTCCCCATACATGGAACCGGAGACGTCGATGACCGCGATGAAATCGGTGGGAGGACGTTCGTAGTCCAGTGGGTTGACAGTCGTCTGCATGCCCACCTGGAGGATGTTCATGTAGTCCGAACTCAAAACGGAAAGCCCGCGCCCGAGCATGCCGAAGAGACAGATGTCCTCGCCGCAATCCTCAAACGGATACTCCATGTAATGTTCGGAAAAGAACCCGTTTGGATCCAGTGTATCCGGTCCCGGAATCCCGCCGGAGTTCACGATGTCCCGAAAGACACCGATGTCCTGGACTCCGCCTACGTTGATGTTTCCGGTGTTGTATCCGTTGTTTTGGGTGTTGGCGGATTTGGTGCCGCTATCAGCGGCACAGGCGGAAAAAAGGGTGATGGAAGAAAGGGTGATGATCAGGCTAAGAAGCAGGTTTTTCATGACAACCTCCGTTCTGGAAGGTCCATTAAGCAGAAATCATGCCAGAAAAAAAGTCTTGTCAGGCATTCTGCTGTTTTCTTAGCCCAACAAGGGATTTTTTCAAGCATCTTTTACAGGAAAACATTCGTATACATCAAAACGCGACATTATTGTCAGGGGCAGGCTGTGTTCGATGGCAATCCAGGAATTTACCGGGGGGCCCCAGGATTTTGTTTCAGGTGGGCAATGGCCTGGCGCAGACGCACCCGGGATCGTTCCCGGCCAATGACCTGCATGCTTTCAAACAGGGGAGGACTTGCTTTGCGACCGGTAACGGCCACCCGCACCGGCATGAAGACGTCCCTGGTTTTCCATCCGCGATCCTCCGACAGTCGCCGCAGGAGGGATTCGAGGTTTTCCGCACCGTACTCTTCCATCAGGTCTATTCCCTCCACAAAGTCCTCGAACAGGGAAATCATGTCCTTTGCGGTGCGGTTTTTCGGAACCAGCAGGTTTCCGTCTTCAGTGTTGTAATCCAGTTCGCAGTTGTAGAAAAACGAGGACACATTGATGAAATCCGTCAGGGTACGCATCCGTTCATGAACGAGAGGCATGATTCTGGCAAAATAGTCCCGGTTGATCCAGAGTCCCATGATCTGCTCAAGCAATTTTTCACAGGACAGATCCCGTATGTACAGTCCGTTGAGCCAGACCAGTTTTTCCATGTCAAAAACCGGACCTCCGAGACTGACCTTTTCCCAGGAGAAAGCCTCGATCATCTGCTCAAGGGTGAATTTTTCGATGTCATTTCCATAGGAAAAACCCATCAAGGCAAGGAAATTCATCAAGGCTTCCGGCAGGATGCCGAATTCCCGGTAGAACAAGAGGGAAACCGGATTTTTCCGTTTGGATATCTTGGATTTGTTCTTGTCGGGGTTCCGCAGAAGCGGCATGTGGATCCATTTGGGAGGATCCCAGCCAAAAGCTTCGTACAAGCGGATGTGCTTTGGCGTCGAGGGGATCCATTCCTCGGCCCGGATGACATGAGTGATGCCCATCAGGTGATCATCCACCACGTTGGCCAGGTGATAGGTGGGAAAACCGTCGCTTTTCAGGATGACCTGATCATCGAGTTCCTCGTAGGACCGCAGGATGGTGCCACGCAGTTCGTCGAACATGGATGAGTCACCTTCCACTTCCATTTTCAGGCGGATGGTGAAAGGTTCGCCGGCTTCGGCA
The DNA here is from genome assembly GCA_964618145.1 of uncultured Kofleriaceae bacterium. GTDB lineage: Bacteria > Myxococcota_A > Polyangia > HGW-17 > HGW-17 > HGW-17. Next base: position 97,260 of record CAZTZR010000001.1, on the reverse strand, counting down.
CGCCGACGGCTTTCTTCAGGATCCACATCACGACACAGCCTGTCGTACCCGTGGGCACCTGTCCCCTTCTGCCGTTCCCGTAATTGACCCAGACGTTCGGGGGTGCAGAAGCAACGGTAGGCCTCGTTCTTTTCCAGCAGGAGACAAGCGTGTTCCCGGTAAATCTCCTGCCGCTCGCTTTGGCGATAGGGTCCGAAGGGTCCCCCCACATCCGGACCCTCATCCCAACTGAGTCCGAGCCATCGAAGGGATTCCATGATGGCACGCTCGGAATCTCCCCGGGCGCGGCTCTGGTCGGTGTCTTCAATGCGCAAAAGGAATTGGCCACCATTTTTCCGGGCAAAAACGTAATTGAAAAGGGCGATGTAGGCGGTGCCCACGTGGGGGTCACCCGTGGGGCTCGGTGCGATACGGGTTCTTACGGGTTTGTCGGTTGTCATTTCCATCTCGTTTCCTCGATTATTCAGGACGAATGACGGGACGGCCGATTCCTTCGTAGGAGAAGCCGAATTTCCGGATTTCATTCACGTTCCAGATATTGCGTCCATCAAAGAGGGCATTGCCGCGCATCAGTTCCCGGATGCGGCCGAAGTCGGGCCTCTGGAATTCATGCCACTCGGTGACCAGACAGACGGCGTCCGCACCGGAAACGGTGTCATACAAATTGTTGAAATAACTGCGTTTTTCATTCTCTGGGAAAAGTTGCCGGAAGTTCGGCATGGCCACAGGATCGTACAGACGGACTGAAACTCCGGCCTTTTCGAGTTTGTTGACAATCACCTGAGCGGGGGCTTCACGAATGTCATCGGTGTTGGGTTTGAAAGCCAGTCCCAGCACGGCAATGACCAGGTTGTCCAGTTTCCCGAAATGTTTCTCGATTTTTTCGACGAGAATTCCCTTTTGCCGGTCATTGGTGACGGAGGTGGCTTCCACCACGTCCAGGAACTGTTCCAGACTGCGGGAAAGATACAGAAGGGCACTGATATCCTTTGGAAAACAGGATCCACCGTAGCCGGTTCCCGCGTACAGGAACTTGGGTCCGATGCGTGAATCCGAACCCATGCCCTTGCGGACCAGTTCCACGTCAGCACCCACCGTTTCGCACAGTCTGGCGATGTTGTTCATGAAGGAAATCCGGGTGGCCAGAAAGGCATTGGAGGCATACTTGGTCAACTCGGCGCTGCGGGTATCCATGTCGATGATCCGTTCCCGGGAACGCACGAAAGGTTGATACAATTCATGCATGATCTGGCGGGCACGGGGGTCATTGGTGCCGATGATGACCCGTTCGGGACGCATGAAATCGTTGATGGCATCCCCTTCCTTGAGAAACTCGGGATTGGATACCACCACGGCTTCGGTCGTGGCGTGCTGGTTGAAAATGTCCTGGATGACATCCGCCGTTCCCACGGGGACGGTGCTCTTGTCCACAATGACAGTGAAACCATTGATGTTTTCGGCGACCACCCTTGCAGCAGCCTTCAGGGCTGACAAATCCGCGTTGCCATCATCTCCCTGGGGAGTTCCCACGGCAAGAAACACAACCTGCACATCCTTGACTGCCAGGGCAATGTCGGTACCGAAAACAAGACGGTTCTTTTCGGCGTTGCGGGTAACCAGTAAATCAAGACCTGGTTCATAAATCGGGATCTCTCCTTTGCGGAGTTTGATGATTTTTTGTTCGTCAATATCAACACAATGTACCTGATTGCCAAAATCCGCAAATGCTGCCCCGGCAACGAGTCCCACATATCCTGTTCCGATTACACAAATCTTCATGTTATGACCTACCTTTCCGTGCTACCTGAAATCACCGGCAGGAAAAAAACCGGCGTGGCTAGACCGGCATTTTCTGACAGGGTTTGTATGGAAAGTCAATCCATTGTGCATTGGACCTGTCTGAAAAAGTATACAGGGGACTCGGGAAAGGGCGTTTTTGGGGTATGCAAAACGGGAGTTTGACGCTTCCCGGGTCCTCCGTCTTCTGGAAAAAGGTGAAAAAACGCGAAAAACCCGATTTCTCTTGACACAAAACGGAAGTAGGAGAATATACAACAGCTCTGACGTCCGATTCGTCCCCGAATCCGGGCCGGCGTTTCGGCAATAACCTGAACCCTTGTCATTGACCTTGCGCCTGCGCATGTTGTCAAGAGGATATACACATGCAATTCAACGAGGAAAGTTTTGTTATAGAAAGCATTGACCCTATCCATGTTCGCATTCAGGGAATGGTTCCCTGGCGTGAAGTGGAAAAAAAGTTTGACGAAACCTATCGGGAAATTGCAAAGAATATGCGTTTCCGTGGCTTTCGCAAGGGGAAGGTTCCCCGCCAGATGCTGGAAAAGATGTTCCAGAAGCACGTCAAGGATGATCTCCTGCAGGAACTGACCCGGGAAGCCCTTGTGGAATTTCTCAGGGTGCGTGAAGACATCCGTCCGGCTGACAGTCCCAGGGAATGGAAGATCACCCCTGGCGAATTCCAGAAAGGGGAGTCATTACCCTTTGTGTCCGAACTGGAACTGATCCCCGAAGTGGCTCCGGAGCACTATGATGCCCTGGAAGCGACGAAACTTGTGGCCAAGGTCAAGGATGAATCGGTCGAAAAGGAACTGGAACGACTGTTGAGCCGTCACACCCGCATGGAATCCTTCCAGGGCAGCCTGTCCGACGGGGTCCATCTGCAACTGAGTGCCATGGGAAAGGTGGGGGATGAACCGGTGTCCCTGGAAAACGCAATGCTGGTTCTCGGAAAGGAACCGACAGGGGAAAATGCGGAACTTCTGGTCCGCATGGCCAACGCACTTGCGGGATTTGAACTGCCCGAGGTTCCGTATGAAGCCGAGTTGGAACTGCCGGCCGACGGGGATCAACCCGAAGGTCGGGTGCTGGTGGAAATCCACCGGGCAAACCGGGTTCTGGCTCCTGAGTTGAATGACGATTTTGCCAGGGAGACCGGCCGCGCGGACAATCTGGAAGGATTGCGCGTTGCGCTCCGGGAGGATCTGGAAAAGGATCTGAAACTCCGTTCGGATCACTTGCTGGAGCGGGAACTTCTGGACAGGATCAACGAGAAGAACGCCTTTGAGGTTGGTTCAGGGCTGATTCGCCGGCAGGCCGAAATGAAGGTGGATCAGGTCCTGATGCAACTCGGCGTGGACCCGGAGAACGAGGCCTTTGCTGAAACCCGCCGCTCCCTGGCCGGCAATTACCTGAAAAAGGCCGAAAAGGAGATCCGGGACAACCTGTTGCTCGAAGGTATTGCCAAAAAGGAAAATGTCACGGTGTCGGATGAGGAAATGGAGAAGAAACTCCAGGAAATCGCCGACCAGGCCAACAAGAGTCTGGAGCGTATCCGTGCCGATTATCAAAGGGACGGCAAGATCGAGCAAATCCGCTATATGTTGCGTATGGAGCGGACCCTGGAACTCATCAAATCCAGGGCAGTCATTACCGAATCCGAAGTGGATGAACTGCCGAATCCCCAAGAGGAAGAGGGTTCGATGGAAGAGCACGAGTGTGGTCCCGAGTGTGACCACGATCATTCCTGATACCAAATCCGAGGAGTTGCCATGCCCATCATTCCGGCCGTCATTGAACAGACTCATCGCGGGGAACGCCTGTGGGACATTTATTCCAGGCTCCTGAAGGATCGCATCATTTTTTTGGGTACTGCCATCAACGATGAAGTGGCGAACACCATCATCGCCCAGTTTCTTTATCTGTTGTCTGAAGATCCGGAAAAAGACATCATGCTGTATATCAATTCACCGGGTGGTGTGGTTACCGCGGGTCTGGCCATTTATGACACCATGCAGCATATTCCCTGTCCGGTAAATACATTCTGTATCGGGCAGGCGGCATCCATGGCCGCCATTTTGCTTGCGGCCGGAGCGCCAGGAAAGCGCTTTGCGCTCCCGAACAGCCGCATTTTGATTCATCAGCCCCTGGGCGGATTCTCTGGGCAGGCAACTGACATTGATATCCAGGCACGGGAAATTCTCAAACTGCGTGAACGTCTGAACCAGATCCTGTCGCAGCATTCCGGCCAGACCGTCGAAAAAGTACGCAATGACACGGACCGCGACTATTACATGTCGGCGGACGAGGCGGTGGCATACGGATTGATTGATTCCCTCATGCTGCCTGCGGGAAACACGGAAACGGCCGAAGGAAAATGACGCTGGATCATACCCTGCAGCCTCCCGCTTCGAACGTGAGTTGTTCGTTTTGCGGAAAGACCCAGAGGGAAGTCAAACGCATGGTGGCGGGTCCGGAAGTGTACATCTGCAACGACTGCGTCCGCCTGTGCATGGACATCATCCATGATGACATGCCCGTTTCCGGAGCCGATGATGAAACCGGTTCGAAACAGTTGCCCACGCCAAAGGAAATTCGCCTGAAACTCGACGAATATGTAGTGGGTCAGGAAAGGGCCAAGAAAATCCTTTCCGTGGCGGTCTACAACCACTACAAGCGCATAGAGGTACAGCAGCAGCCGGAGAAGATTGTCCAGGAGAACGGTAAATACGAGGATGTCGTGCTTCTGAAGTCCAACATCCTTCTGCTCGGTCCCACGGGGAGCGGCAAGACCCTCCTGGCCCAGACCCTGGCAAAAATACTGGATGTTCCCTTCGCCATTGCCGATGCCACCACACTGACGGAGGCCGGATATGTGGGAGACGATGTGGAAAACATCATCCTGAGTCTTTTGCAGAATGCCGACTATGACATCGAACGGGCGCAAAAAGGTATTGTTTACATTGACGAAATCGACAAACTTGCCCGCAAGAGCGAGAACCCTTCCATTACCCGGGATGTGGCAGGAGAAGGGGTGCAACAGGGTCTTTTGAAAATCCTGGAGGGAACCGTTGCCGCGGTACCTCCGAAGGGGGGGCGCAAGCATCCCCAGCAGGAATTCATCCCTGTGGATACCACCAACATCCTGTTCATCTGCGGAGGTGCCTTTTCCGGACTGGATGAAATCATTCTCAGGCGCATCGGGGAGCATTCCATCGGTTTCGGGGCAAAGATGCGGAAGAAAAAGTCGAAGATGAAAACCTGGGAGACCTTCAAGGAGGTGCAGGCCGAAGACCTTCACCGCTACGGAATGATCCCGGAATTCGTCGGCCGCATCCCGGTCATCTCTCCGCTGCACGATCTGGATGAGGAAATTCTGGTCACCATCCTCACCCAGCCGCGCAATGCACTGGTATCCCAATACAAATGGTTGTTTGAACTGGACGGTGTGAAACTGGAATTCACCGAAGGAGCCCTGGTGGAGATTTGCCGCCGATCCATGGAACTGGGAAGCGGGGCGCGGGGACTTCGTTCGGTGATGGAAAAACTCATGATCGAGGTCATGTTCGACATTCCCTCCAGGGAAGACATCGCAAAGGTCATTGTTACCGAAAAGACTGTCCTTGACCAGGCACCTCCGGAAATCGTCCTGCATGGGCAGTGACCCGGTTTTTTCTTGAAGACATGAAAAAATGCGGTAAGCTGAACGGGGCAACAAGCCGAACGGAGTCGGACATTCCATGTTGAACAAACACCTGATGTTTTTGTTGATAACATTGATTTCATTCATCTTTTTCGGGTGTGCCGGGAGTTCCAGCAAAAAGATGCCACCTCCTTGCGGAAACGCCTTGCCGGATGAAGCCGAAGAATGTGACGATGGCAACACCCTGTCGGGAGATGGCTGTTCTTCCAGGTGTGAACTTGAACAGGGCTGGACATGCTCCACAACCTTTCCCACGGTCTGCACCCCGGTGTGCGGGGACGGGCTGGTCGTGGGGCTGGAGGAATGTGACGACAAAAACAGCGATGGGGGAGATGGATGTTCTCCGGATTGCACCGTGGAACCGGGCTATTCCTGTGAGGCCATGCCTTCGGTCTGCATCACCACCTGCGGGGACCAGGTGAGGGCCGGGGAGGAGGAATGCGATGACGGAAATACCGACAGTGGGGACGGATGTTCTCCGGATTGCACCGTGGAACCCGGCTGGTTCTGTGAGGGTTCCCCTTCGGTCTGTGATGCTGCCCTGTGTTCGGACCAGATAGCCGCGGGCGATGAGGAATGTGACGGCGCGGATCTCAGGGGTCTGGAGTGCACGTCCCTGGGTTATGACGCCGGGGAACTGGGTTGTCTGTCCGATTGCCAACTGGATACTGCAGGCTGCACCTATTGTGGTGACGGGGTTTGTGCTCCCGGTGAAGCCTGTCCTGCAGACTGCGGGGCCGTGAAGATCAGCCTGGGACTGGCCCATGTGTGTGCACTGACAGCCACGAAAAAGGCCTATTGCTGGGGATTCAACAATACCGGACAATTGGGAAACGGCCGGCTCGGACTGACCAGTTGCCTGTTCAACCTCGCCTGTGATCCCGAACCCCAGAGGGTGCTGGGCATTGACGAACTGGCGGACATCCACGCGGGAACGAGCATTTCCTGTGGCATCAAGCCGGACCAGTCCCTTTGGTGTTGGGGAAGCAACCGGACCGGGCAATTGGGGGATGGGCGCGCCAACCATGGAATTACCTGCAATGACGATGACTGCAGCCTGATTCCCGTTCCGGTATCCCTGGAATTCCCGGTGTTTTCCGTGGCATCCGGATATGATCATGCCTGTGCCCTGACAACATCAGGCAGTGTGTATTGCTGGGGAAGCAACGAGTATGGTCAACTGGGAGATGGTAATTCCAGCCATGGCACCACTTGCTCGGGGGTGGATTGCAGCCGGGTGCCGGTGGCAGTGGCCCTGCATGATGTTGTGCAGATCGACGCCAATAGTTATTTTACTTGTGCCCTTCGTTCCAATGGAACCGTCTGGTGCTGGGGGCAGAATCATGCCGGGCAACTGGGGAACAACTCCACACAGAACCGGAATACACCCATACAGGTTTCAGGACTGTCCCAGGTTTCCCAGGTGGATCTGGGGTTTGATTTCGCCTGTGCACGCAAGACCGATTCAACCATCTGGTGCTGGGGAAGCAACTCTTTTGGTCAACTGGGGGATCGGACCACCACCAACCGGTCCACACCTGTCAGGGCCGGGACGATCCTGGGATCCCGTGTAAGTGGCGGAGGGGAGTTCACCTGCGTGATGAAGGCGGACAACTCCTGGTGGTGCTGGGGAAACAACAATTCCGGCCAACTGGGAGACCAGGGCACATCCGACTCCCTGGACCCGGTGGAATTGCAGTCGGCACCGCCGATGTCCATTGCCATGGCAGGAATCTGGTATTATGTTTGCGGACTGGGTACAGAACAGGGTCAGATCTATTGCTGGGGGAACAATGTCCTGGGTCAACTCGGGACCGGGAATCTTTCCCAGGTGAACGTGCCGACCCCGGTGGAAGGAATCCTGCCGTAGGTTATTTGCGGACCCACTGATGAGGGAGGTCCATATAGGACTTGCGGAAAATCGGATAGGTGTTGTTGTCCTTGGGACACAGATAGACCATGCCACCGGGAACTTTCTTGATAAGGTTCATCTCCGTGCCACACTCGGGGCAGGAAACAGCCAGACGTTGATTGTCACGCGCATTCGGGTTGTTTTTGGAAACGCCCATCGGAAACCTCCATGAAAAACCCCGGTCGAATCATTCGTTCCCGGGAACTGCGGGTTTATAGTGGAGGGAAAAAGTCAAGTCAAGCTTATTGTGGGATACTATTCGATGCTGCAGGCGACATCCACTAGTTGATCCTGTTCCCGGCAGGGATAGAACATGTTTTGTTCAGGATGGGACTCGCTCCATGTGAGGTATTCCGTACAGGTGAGTCTGCCCAGGCAGTCCAGAAGCAACAGACGGGCGGCCCGGCATTCGGCGGAGGGGGACTGCTCCAGATTGGTCTGGATACTGTTGAAGCATACGTCAAAGGATCCATAGTTGCAGTCTTCCACCAGGGCACAATAGGCCCCTTCAATGCCTTGTTCTGGTTCGTTTCCACCGGTACAACCCGCCAGGGAAACAACGGTACAGGCAAACAGGGCGAAATATATTTTTACCATGGGTCACCTCCAGTATTCCCATACTCCAAAGATGGAAAAAAAGCCAGTTTCCCGGAAGAAAATGATGGCAATGAAAGAGGTTTGGGTTATATAACACTACGGACTTTTCAACCGGTTCCAGACCGCGCTGGAAAGTGGAAAGGTTTCAAATGAAAAGGTTGTTTCCCTTGTTTCTGGTTCTTGTCTTTTCTTCCGGGGGCTGCAATGATCCCAAGAAAGACCACTCCAACAACGTGTTCAACGGGTACAACAACACCCCCATGGAAATCTGTGACAACGGGATTGACGATGACGGCGACGGACTGATCGATTGCGAAGATCTGGACTGTCTCGGGGATCCTGCCTGCCAGGGATGGAACAGCAACAACAACAACAATAACAACAACAACAACATCACTGAGTTGTTCACCCTTCGCGGGCGGGTGTGGGGACCTGGCGGGGATCATGCCCAGGTGATCGACGCCAACCGTTTTCCCGTTCCCCAGGCGCTGGTGGCGGCCTATTCGTCCGAACCGGAAGTTCCTGAGCCCTTGCCCGGCGGTCTGTGTTCGGAATGCGTGGAAGTTCCCTATGGCGTGGTCCACCAACTCTCCGATACGGATGGTTCCTTTGAACTGAAACTGTACCCCAACATCAACTACTGGCTGGTGGTGCAAAAGGGGCAGTTCCGCCGTGTGACACAGATCACTGCAGGGGAACCTGGCGGGGAACTGGATCTGGAGCCCCCCATGGGACAGCCACGCAATCCGGTAACCACCCTTCCGAACCGGCACAATCCCCTGCAGGGGGCCTGGATTCCGAAGATCCTGGTGGTCGAGGGTACCTACAACAGCATTGACAACATGGGTGCCATGTTCAATGCCCTCAAGTTTGATTACGGAGTGGAAATCACGAAGGTCAGCGACAGTTCCTCCCGGCCGGTTTTTGCCGACATGAACCAGTTGCGACAGTTCCACCTGATTCTGGCAACCTGTGGCAGTGGTGCCACCTTCCTGACGGAACCGGACATCCGGGCCAACCTGCGCCAGTATGTCTACGAGGGCGGAAAACTGTATGTGGACGACTATGCCTATGATTTTGCGGAGCAACCGTTTCCCGAGTTCATGTCCCTTGCCAGGAACGGGGAGTGTGCAGGTGGTCCCAACCCTCCGGACAGCACGGGGATCTGCAATGGCGGACCGTCCTATGATTCCAGCGGTACCCCCGGTGATCCCTACCTGGAGTTGTGGCTCAACCATATCAATCCTTCCGGAGTCATCACCCTGGAGAGGGCCTATGATGTCATCCATACACTGACCCCGGGCCTGCAGGGAAACTGTGTTGAGGACAGTGATCCCAATTGCATTGACGGTAATTACATTGCCTATCCCAAGGTGTGGATGTATGGGACATGGAGCAGTTATGTCAATCATCCCCTCACCATTTCCTGGAATTATTTTTGCGGAAAAGTGTTGTACACTGTGTACCACACCAGCGCAGGCAGTGGTACCGAACTTCTCCTGCAGGAAAAAATCATGATGTACCTGCTCATGGAAATCCAGACCTGCTCGGATCCCGTCATTATCGGCTGATCTTTGTCCTCCTCCGGAAACTTCTTGAACGGGGGATGCCTGCCGGGAATAAAATGAATGGAAAAGAAACTCAATTGGGGTATATTTTGCCGTGAGCTTACCGGGTCGGCACCAGACCGGACCGGAAAGTGGAAAGGAATTCCCATGAAATTGACACTTCCCCTTATTCTTGTGTTTCTCGTTTCGTTCCAGGGTTGCAACGACCCCCAGAAAAAACAGGGAAACAACGTGTTCAACGGGTTCAACAACACTCCCATGGAAATCTGTGACAACGGGATTGATGATGACGGTGACGGGCTGATCGACTGCGAGGATCTGGACTGTCTCGGGGATCCTGCCTGCCAGGGGTGGAACAACAGCAACAACAACAACAGCAACAACATTCCCACCCAGTTGTTCACCCTGCGTGGACGGGTGTGGGGACCCGGGGCGGATCATGCCCAGGTGCGGGATTCCAACAAAATTCCTGTTCCCCAGGCTCTGGTGGCAGCCTACTCTTATGAACCGCCGGCTCCGGAACCGTTGCCCGGTGGTTTGTGTACGGAATGTGTGGAAGTGCCCTTTGGGGTGGTCCACCAGTTCACCGATACGGATGGTTCTTTTGAATTGCGATTGTATCCAAACATCAACTACTGGCTGGTGGTGCAAAAGGGACAGTTCCGGCGCGTGACCCAAATCACTGCTGGCGGTCCCCAGGAGGAACTGGATCTGGAACCCCCCATGGGTCAGCCCCGCAACCCGGTGACCACCCTTCCGAACCGCCACAATCCCCTGCAGGGGGCTTGGATTCCAAAGATCCTGGTGGTCAAGGGTACCTTCGAAGACATGAGTGTGATGTTCAATGCCCTGGGTTTTGATTATGGCGTGGAAATCGTGGAAGTGCGCGACAGCAGTGCCGAGTCCATTTTTGCGGATCTCAACCAGTTGCGTCAGTTCAACCTGATTGTCACCACATGCGGAAACGGAGCCACCTTCCTGACGAAACCGGACATCCGGGCCAACCTGCGTCAGTATGTGTATGAAGGAGGCAAACTGTATGTGGACGATTTCTCATATGATTTTGCAGAACAACCGTTCCCGGAATTTTTGTCTTTTTACAAGGATAATCAAATCTGTGGAGATGGTACAAATCCTCCCTCTACGGTTGCAGTATGCAACAATTACAGTGTGTATAATCCCACCGGCACTCCTGGCGATCCCTATCTGGAAATGTGGCTCAACCACATCAATCCGTCGGGTCAGATCCACCTGGAGGCGGCGTGGGATGTCATCGCCAACATGACTCCCGGTCTGCAGGGTACCTGCACGGAAGACAGCGATCCCAACTGCATTGATGGCAATTACATCGCCCCCCCCAAAGTATGGATGTACGGAACCTGGGGCAGCTACTCCATGAATCCTGTGACCGTGTCCTGGAATTTCTATTGCGGAAAGGTACTTTATACAGTGTACCACACACATTCCGGTAGCGGCTCCGGCTTCAACTACGATCTTTTGTTGCAGGAAAAAATCATGATGTACCTGATCATGGAAATCCAGACCTGCTCGGATCCCGTCATCATCGGCTGATCCATCCTCCCGGACCGGGAAACCTGTTCAATTCCCGATAAGAGGTTCTTCGGATGTTGTTTGACATTGATAGCACCTTTTTCATCCATCTGGTGTTTTTCCTGTTGTTGATGGCCGGTCTGAACCGCCTGATGTTTTCGCCCTTCCTGTCCCTCCAACAGGCCCGGAAAACCGCAACGGAAGGGCGTGTCCGGAAAAGCCAAAAAGCCATGGAGGTTCTTTGCAAGCAAAAAGCCGGACTGGAAGCGGAGCTTCTTTCATACACCAGGCAAATGCACGCCAAACGACAACTGGAACGTGAAAGGACCGTTGCCGAGGCGGAAGGGATGAAGCGGGAAGCGGACCGGGAGGCTGAACGGGATCTGGCGGAAAATGACCGCATCCTGGCGTGCGAAGCGGAAAAGGTCACCCGTCAACTGGCTGCGAAGGTGGAGTTTTTTTCGGGGAAACTGGAGGAAAGGATGCTGGATCCCGAAGGGGGAACACACGGGCGGGCGTCATGATGGAAATTCTTGCATACTCCGGAGTCAACTGGGTGGATCTGATCCATTACCCGCATTTCGGAAAGCCTGCTCCCGGGGATTATCTGGGTCCGCCAATCCTGTTTGTGCTGCTGGATTTTGCCCTGTTTCTTTTCCTCTGCAAGTGGTTGTTCTGGAAGGGACTGCTGGGCAGGGCCCGCTCGGAAAACCAGGGATTCATCGACGAGGTGGCCCAGGCCGAGGCACTGGAAGCCGAGGCCGCCCGTCTGCAGGAACAGGTGGAACTCCTGTCCCGGGATCTGGAACCGTCAAAAAGTCTGGTTCGCGAACAGATCCTGCGGGAGGCGGAGGTGGAGAAGGAACTGATACTGAACCGGGCGCGGAATTACATGGATTTGCGTCACCGGGAGACCGTAAGGCAGATGGCGGCCAAACGGGATCTGGTGATTCGGCGGATCCGGGATGATTTGCTGGCACGCACACTTTTTCACCTGAAAGCGGAACTGCCAGGAAGGATCCAGGCCAGTGCCTGCCCGGAACTCTTTGAAAAGGGCCTGAATTCCACGTTTGGACCCATGAGTCGTCATGAACCGTGATCTGGTCTGCACCCGCTATGCCCGTGCCTTGATGATGGCCGCGCAACAGGACGTTCGTACCGGGCAACGCATGGCCCGCGAATGCCTGGTGTTTCTGGACCATTACAACCGGGGACTGAAGCAGATGCTGGATCACCCTGCCTTTTCGGGTGCCGAACGGCAGAACATTTTGTCCAGGATTGTGGAGGAACACGGTTTTCTTCCTGTCACCGCCAGGTTTTTGCAACTTTTGCACAACCGTTCCCGCATGCAACTGTTTCCGGACATCTTCCGGTTGTTTCGAGCCCTGCTGGATGAGCAGATGGGCCGTATTGTGGTGTCCGTGGTGTCTTCCCATGCCCTGCCTTCGGAACTGTTCACGGAGTACCGAAGGAAAATCCAGGCGGAATACGGCGAAAGCGCCCTGATCCGCCAGGTGATCAACCCGGCCCTGGTCGGTGGGGTACGGATTCGGGTGGGTAACAAGTTGATTGATGGATCCCTGGAAGGATCCATACGCCGGATGTGTGACCGTCTGAACATCCGGTTGGACAAGGGGGGTTCCCATGCAGATTCGCCCGGATGAAATCAGTTCCATCATCCTGCAGGAGATCGCCGGTTTCGAGCATCGCGTGGAGGTCAGCGAGGTGGGCTCCGTGTTGTCCGTCGGGGACGGGATTGCCCGGGTATACGGTCTGGAGAATGTCATGGCCGGGGAGTTGGTGGATTTCGGAAACGAACTGACCGGAATGGCGATGAATCTGGAGGAAAACACGGTGGGTTGTGCCCTGTTTGGCTCATCCGGGCATCTGAGGGAGGGGGATATGGTCCGCCGTACCGGGGACATTGTCCGGGTGCCCGTGGGGGAGGGATTGCAGGGGCGCGTGCTGGATGCCCTGGGGAGGCCCATTGATGGGCAGGGCCCGTTGGAAGCCAGGTACCATGCCCCCGTGGAGGCCAAAGCTCCGGGGATTGTGGATCGGCAGGGTGTCTGCGAACCTCTGGAAACCGGGCTTCGGGCCATTGATGCCTTGGTGCCCATCGGTCGGGGCCAGCGGGAACTGGTCATCGGGGACAGGCAGACAGGAAAGACCAGCATTCTTCTGGACACCATCATCCACCAGCGGGACAAGGATGTCCACTGCATCTATGTTGCCGTGGGCCAGAAGCAGAGCACGGTGGCTGCCCTCGTGGACAAACTCCGCCAGCACCATGCCATGTCTTACACCACCGTAATCAGTGCTTCGGCCTCCGAGGGTGCACCATTGCAGTTCATCGCACCCTATGCAGGCATGACCATGGGAGAATACTATCGTGACCAGGGAAAACATGCGGTGGTTTTCATTGACGACCTGAGCAAGCATGCAGTGGCTTACCGCCAGATCTCCCTTTTGCTGCGCCGTCCACCGGGGCGGGAGGCCTATCCGGGAGATGTGTTCTACCTGCATTCGCGCCTGCTGGAGCGGGCTGCGAAACTCAGTGAAGAAAGAGGGGGTGGATCCCTTACCGCCATTCCGGTGGTGGAAACCCAGTCCGGGGACATTTCAGCGTACATTCCAACGAACATCATCTCCATCACCGATGGCCAGATCTTCCTGGAACATGACCTGTTTCATTCCGGGCAAAGGCCGGCGATCAACGTGGCCCTTTCGGTTTCCCGTGTCGGAGGCGCCGCGCAGAAACCGGTCATGAAGAAGGTGGCTTCCCCCTTGCGCCTTCAGTTGGCCCAGTACCGGGAACTGCAGGCGTTCTCCCAGTTCGGATCGGACCTGGATCCCGTTTCCCGGGCGCAACTGGTGCGCGGCGAACGCATGATGCGGATCATGCGCCAGCCCCTGGCACAGCCACTTTCCATGGGGAGGCAGGTACTTCTTCTGATGGCCGGAACCCGAGGCCTTCTGGATCGGGTTCCTGTGGATCAGGTGCCCCGTTTCATTCAGGAGTTCCATATTCATCTTACGGTCCAGGCCATGGATATCGTGCAAAGGCTTGAACAGTCCGGCGGGATGGACTCCGGACTCGAGACCGATGTGAACCACCTGCTGGATTCCTTCGGGGAACGTTTCATGGTACGGGAGGAGTAGGGCCGGCATGAGTGATCCAAGAACCATCCGCCAGCGCATGACGGTGGCCCGCAATACCCAGAAAATTGCAGATGCAATGCAGAGGGTTTCCACGGTCCGCTACTGGAGGATTCTGGAACCCCTGATGGCTTCCCGTGCTTTTTGCAGTGAAATCGAACGGTTTGTTCCTGCCGGACCCGTAGGGAATACCTCCGGTCAGGGTGGTTCCAACGGACACCTGGTACTCGCATTTTTCCCCCACAGGGGGCTGTGTGGTTCCCTGACACAGACACTGTATTCGGCATTTCTTGCATGGTACCCGGATGCCAAAAGCCAGAAGGTTTTCCTGGTGGGAAAAAAGGGTGAAAACCTGTTTCGCATGCATGGCTTTTTCCGGGCCACCATGATGGACCAGGACACCGGCACCCCAGAACCGGAGGCTCTGGCCACCTGGTGTCTGGAACAAATCCGTGGGCAGCATCTTTGGCGAGTGGATGCGGTTTTTGCCTCCAGCCGGAACCGGCTGTCCCAGATTCCGGTAAAACTGACCATTTATCCCCCCGAACCGGGCATGGCGGAAGATGTCCTGTTCGAGCCTGACAGGGAAAAATATCTGGAGGTCTTTTTGCCCATGTATTTCCGCGGACAGTTCCGGCGGGCGTTTCTGGAAGCGTCCATGTCTGAACATGCGGCCCGCATGACTGCCATGGAGAATTCTTCCAGGAATGCCCGGGAACTCATTGAAAGGTTTCGTCTGGAATACAACCGGGTCCGGCAAAACCGGATCACCATGGAACTGATGGAAATCATTGGTGGGGCGGAGGCGAGTCATGAGTGAAAACCAGGGAATCATCCTGCAGGTCATCGGTCCGGTTGTGGATGTCCATTGGCCGGGTCCGGATCTTCCTCCCATATACACTGCACTGCGAATCACCAATCCGGTTCTGGATGACACCGAATGGAATCTTGTGGTGGAAGTGGCCCAGCACATTGGAGAACGAACCCTTCGTTGCATTGCCCTGGATATGACCGACGGGTTGCGCCGTGGTCAGCCGGTGTTGAACACCCAGGCTCCGGTCCACGTGCCGGTGGGTCCGGGGGTGCTGGGTCGCATCATGAATGTCATTGGCCAACCCGTGGATCGGCTGGGACCCATCCCGGGAGTCCGGGAAAACCCCATCCACCGTCCACCACCCAGTTTCGTGGAACTCGATACCAAGGTGGGTTTTCTGGAAACCGGTATCAAGGTCATTGATTTCATGGCTCCATTCCGCAAGGGGGGAAAGATCGGCCTGTTCGGCGGAGCCGGTGTTGGCAAGACAGTGATCATCCAGGAGTTGATCCACAATGTGGCCCATCATCACGGGGGTACCTCCGTGTTTTGCGGGGTGGGTGAACGTACCCGGGAAGGAAACGACCTGTGGGTCGAAATGAAGAATTCCGGCGTGCTGGAAAAGGTGGCACTCATATACGGGCAGATGAACGAGCCGCCCGGAGCTCGCGCCCGGGTGGCCCTGTCCGGCCTGACCGTGGCGGAGTATTTCCGGGATGTGGAAGGGCAGGATGTCCTGTTTTTCATAGACAATGTGTTCCGTTTCACCCAGGCTGGTTCCGAGGTGTCTGCACTGCTGGGACGTATGCCCTCGGCTGTGGGCTACCAGCCCACCCTGGCCCAGGAGATGGGAGAGTTGCAGGAACGCATTGTTTCCACCCTTCGGGGTTCGGTCACATCCATTCAGGCCATTTATGTTCCGGCTGACGATCTTACGGATCCTGCGCCCGCCACCACCTTTTCCCATCTGGACGCCATTACCGTTCTTTCCCGTCGCATTGTGGACATGGGAATCTATCCGGCGGTGGACCCCCTGGAAAGCAGTTCAAGCCTGCTTTCCCCTGACATTGTGGGGGAGGAACACTACAAACTGGCGCGCCGGGTACAGGAAATGCTGCAGCGCAATCAGGAATTGCAGGACATCATCGCCATTTTGGGGATTGATGAATTGAGCGAAGCGGATAAACTCGTAGTGTCCCGTGCGCGGCGATTGCTGCGGTTCTTTTCCCAGCCATTTTTTGTGGCGGAGAATTTTACCGGGATTCCCGGTGTTTTCATTCCGGTTTCCGAAACGATCCGCGGATGCCGTGACATTGTGGAGGGTCGCTGTGACAATTGGCCGGAGCAGGCATTCTTGATGTGTGGAACCATTGACTCGGTCCGGGAAAAAGCAGAAAAACTCCTGGCGGATCCGGAACCTGGCGAACCCATGAGTGACCATTCCAGGGAGAACCCATGAAAACCTTTGCCACCCGTGTGTTTCATGCACAAAAGGGACGCCTGCTGGAGGAATCCGCCACCATCCTGGTACAATGCCAGGTACCCTGGGGACAAATCGGTATCATGGCCGGCCATGTTCCCTGGGCTGGTCTGCTGTATCCGGGAGTTTTACAGGTCCGGACCCGATCCGGGGTGCATGAGTTTTTCGTGCAAGGCGGGATCATCCGGGTGGATGAAAAGCGACAGGTATGTTGCCTGATCGGGGAGGATGAGGAACATGGGGAAACGGAAAAAGCGTAAATCCGGAAAGGATGGGTCCGGTGGCGGCATGATGATGGGCATGCGCAGCGGATTCAAGAAGGCTGCAAACTCGGTTACCGGCAAGTCACCCGTGAAGAACCGGAAAATGGACTGGATTCTGACGGGAGTGACGGCTCTTTTGGCCATGTTCCTGATATATCAACTATTCCTGAAATAAGTGTATGATGAAGTTCATCCTGTTTTGCATTTTGTTGTCTTTTCCTTTGATTGTTCATGCCCAGATGGGCGCGAAAAAAAAAGATACAAAAAAAACCGAACAAAAAAAGGAACCCTGGAACCGCACACCTTTGTTGCTCAAGGACATCCGTCCCATATCCGTGCCGACACGCAGCATGGACAGGGAGTGTCTGGCCCGACTCAAAGCGGCCAAAATTCCCTACCAGTTGTACGACAACGTTGCGCATGTCCGGACCCCCATCCGGCCCCTGACCGATCGCCTGGGGGGGGTGGTGTACCGGCGGGCGTGGAACAATCCGGACGCACCCTGGATTTTCGAATGCAAGACAGTGGAAAACCTGATTCTTGCAGGACCCCACCTGCGCAAGGCAGGAGTGGCTTCCATGTACTGGACATCGGCCTGGCGGGTTTCCATGGTCAAGGGGAAAAACCGTCTCAGCCGGCATGCCTACGGGGAGGCACTGGATGTGACCGCCATTGATGGTGGTTTTGGATATGCCGCCCTGGTCAATCACTGGGAGAAATGCGGCCGGGGAGGATGCAAGACTCCCCGGGGTCGCGCCCTTCGCGGAGTGGTCAGTGCCCTGCGGGGCACAGGCCTGTTCAACACGGTTCTGGGACCGGATCATGACCGGTATCACAGGGATCATTTCCATATTGATTCCCCTGCCAGGGACAAGAAACTACCGGTGAAGGTGGATCTCAAAATCTTCGAGAAGGAAGCCAAAGAAGGAAAAATCAAAACTTCAAAATCGGCGGATGCTCCCAAAAAGCCGCCGGAAAAACCGGCGCCCGGGGATCCCCCCCGACACCATGTGATCGAGAATCCACAGCGACCCTGGGAGCCTCCCCGTTCCCGTCCCCCCCATTACTGACATCTGTGAGGGTCATCCCCAACGGATCAGGCCTGTTTCGTGGAGGGTGGAGAGGGCCGGGTGGCTGGGAAGCACCCGCACGGCAAATCCCTGAAGACCGCTTTTTTTGCATTCCAGGTCCCCCTCGTAGATGACTTTTCCGTTCGGGTCCGTCACATACCGGGTCAAATCCTGGATGATTGGATCTTCCAGATCCCCGTCCGGGTTCACCTTGCCGAACATTACCTGGACCCGGACATCCGAAGGCATCAGGGCTCCGAGGTGGACGGGAACAGTGATATGTACAGTATGCCCCACCTTGACTTCGTCCTGCACGTCGGTAAGGGCCGCCAGTATGTGGACGTCCTTCCAGGAGGCTTCCACCCGTTTTTTCCAGTCGGTCAACTCCCGGGCTCCGGCAAAGGCTTCGTTGCTCATGACATGCCAGCGCTCGGTGGCAGGCAGATAAAATTTCCTGGCGTATTCATCCACCATGCGGTTGGTGTTGTACACGGGGGCCAGGCTTTTGAAGGTGGCCTTCATCCGGGCCAGCCAGCCCCTGGGCAGTCCATCCCGTCCCCTCTGGTAGAACAGGGGGACCAGATCCTTTTCCAGGATGTCGTAGATGGTGCGGCTTTCCACTTCGTCCTGGTATTTCAGATCCGTGTATTCTTCTCCACGGCCAATGGCCCAGCCGTTGTCCGGCGCATAGCCCTCCACCCACCAGCCATCCAGGATGGAAAGGTTCTGGACGCCGTTGGCGGCGGCCTTCATGCCTGAAGTGCCGGATGCCTCCAGGGGGCGACGGGGGTTGTTCAGCCAAACGTCGACTCCCTGCAGCATGTACCGGGCCACGTTCATGTCATAGTCTTCCAGGAAGACCACCCGGCGCATGAATTCATCGCGTCGTACATGGTGTACAATGCGACGGATGAATTCCTTTCCTTCCGTATCCTTGGGATGGGCCTTGCCGGCAAAAATGAACTGAACCGGCTGTTCCGGATCGGAAACCAGTTTGATCAGGCGGTCCACGTCATGGAAGATGAGTGTGGCCCTTTTATAGGTGGCAAAGCGCCGGGCAAATCCGATGGTCAGGATATCCGGGTCCAGCGTTTCATCCGCGGCCAGAAGTTCATGCTCCTGGGCTCCGCGCTTGACCAGTTGTGCCCGCATCCGCCGGCGGACAAAGGCCACCAGGCGTTCACGCCGGCGTTCGTGGGTTCGCCACAGTTCGGAGTCCGGGATCTGGTCGATGTAGCGCCATACCTCAGGATCCTCGCTGAATTCAACCCACCGTGGACCCAGATAGCGCTCGAAGAGGCTGGCCAGTTCATGGGAGGTCCAGGTCTTGTTGTGAATGCCGTTGGTGACATGGATGATGGGAATTTCTTCCTCCGGCAGTTCCGGCCAGACGGTTTTCCACATGTGGCGGGATACCTTTCCGTGGAGTTGGGACACCCCGTTGTACCGGTCTGAAAGGCGAAGGGCCAGCACCGCCACGGAAAAGGGTTCATCCACGGCGGTGGGATTTTCCCTGCCCAATGCCAGAAATGCCTCCCGGGAAATGCCGACGGCCTCCCGGTATTTCCAGAAGTATTTGTCCATCAGGGCAGGAGGGAACTTGTCGATACCGGCAGGTACGGGTGTGTGTGTTGTGAAAACGGAACCGGCCGAACAGGCCTCCATGGCTTCGGCGAAGGTGAGTTTCTGCCGTTCGATGAGATCCTGGATGCGTTTGAGTCCCAAAAAGGCGCTGTGTCCTTCGTTCATGTGGAATACGGTGGGGAAATACCCCAGGCGTTCCAGCGCCATGACCCCGCCGACCCCCAGGATGATCTCCTGCTTGAGCCGCATTTCCAGATCGCCCCCGTACAACTGGGCGGTGATTTCCCGGTCCTCAATGGTGTTAACTTCCAGGTTGGTGTCCAGCAGGATCAGGGGGGTGCGTCCCACCTGCACTTTCCAGAGGCGTGCCTTGACCATGCGCGATGGCAGTTCCACCTCGATGACCATGGGTTGGTGGTGCTCGTTGTACAGGGGAATGACCGGCATGTTCTGGACATCGTTGTCAGGGTAGGTTTCCTGCTGCCATCCATCCGGATTCAGATACTGTCGGAAGTAACCTTCCCGGTACAAAAGGGATACCCCTACCAGGGGCAACCCGATGTCGGAGGCCGATTTCAGGTGATCCCCCGCCAGAACGCCCAGACCTCCCGAGTAGATTGGAATGGATTCATGCAGTCCGAATTCCAGGGAAAAGTAAGCCACCAGCAGATCCTGGACGCCATTGGGCAACTTGAAGGAGCGTCCGGATTGCATGGCAGTGTCAAAGCGACCCAGAATGCGTTTGAGGCTGTGCAGGTAGGCATCGTCCTGGGCCAGTTTTTCCAGCCGGGCCTGGGAAACCCTTCCCAACAGGGCCACCGGGTTGTGTCCGCATTCCTCCCAGAGATCCCGATCCAGCCGGATGAACAGTTCGATGGCGTCGAAATTCCAGCACCACCACATGTTGTAGGCCAGTTCCTGCAACCGGCTCAGCCGGGGGGGCAAAGAGGGGACAACGGAGAATTTATAAACTGTTTTCATGTAAACTCCTGTTCAGATTTCATACGGGGAAACGAATGACGATTTCCTTCACGAGGGAACGGAACACGGCGGCGATGGCATCCGCGGTCTCCTGGACTTCGCAATGGGTCAGGGGGGTGGGGGACAGTCCGGCTGCCACATTGGAAATGCAGGATATCCCGAGGATTTTTGCCCCCATGTGGTGAGCGGCAATGGCTTCTGGAACTGTGGACATTCCCACCATGGAGGCTCCACAGGTCTGCAACATGCGCACTTCCGCAGGGGTTTCGTAACTGGGACCCGGCATGGCCGCATACACGCCCTGTTTGAGGGGGATTCCCAGGTGCCGGGCGGCATCGGTGGCAATTTCCCTCAGTTTGGGGTCATACAGGTAGGTCATGTCCGGAAAACGAACCCCCAGTTCCTCGAAGTTCGGTCCCCTCAGGGGGCTGGCCCCCATCTGGTTCAGGTGATCGGTGATCAGGGCCAGATCTCCGGGTTTCAGGTCCGGGGAGATACCGCCGGCCGCATTGGTGATCACCAGGCGGGTGCAGCCGAGTTTTACCAATACCCGCGCCGGAAACACCACGGTGTCCATGGGATGGCCCTCGTAATAATGGACCCGACCCTGCATGACCGCCACCTGATGGGGACCTAGTCGACCGAAAACCAGGTTGCCGGCATGTCCGGCCACGTGGGAAACCGGAAAGTGGGGAATTTCACGGTAGGGCAAAACCAGCCGGTCTTCCAGGCTGTCGGCGAAGGCACCGAGCCCGGAGCCGAGAATCAGCCCGATGGTGGGCGAAATACCGGTTTTCGACAAGATGAACTGTGTGCTTTCCGAAAGGAGGTGTGGCGTATTCATGGCGGGCACTTTACACCACACGGGCGGGGTTTGACAAGACTCATTACCGGGGGTGCCATCAATGGAATTGAGCGGCGCTGTCAGATTGTGGGCGGTTGCGAACCATCGTAATGGGGATCGTGGTGTTCCGGGGCCGCAGCATGGGGTGCCGGGGCATCCATGTCCCAGGAAACCCCCACCCCGAACATCGGGTAGTATTTCACCGGTGTTGAATTTAATGGCTGGAAGGCCATGACCAGCAAACGCAGGGCGTGGGAAAGGCGGAACTCGGCTCCAAAGGAGATGATGGTGTAGACAGGGCCGCCATCCACATTGTCGTCATTGACGAAATGCAGTTCGCTGGCGTAGATTTCCAGTTTCGGGGTGGTGGGGTGGTTCCGGAAGGTCACCCCTCCGAACAGGGTGGTGCCTCCCATTTCGAAGCGGGGAATGATGGAAAACGAGAACACCCCCACCGTTTCGGTTCCGTGTTCCTCTTCTCCAATTCTTGTGACCATATCCACTTCCGTCATCTGACGCACATAGGGAATGTTGAAACTGAGATATTCACCGCCCAGGGCCAGGGCCCATTCGTGGTTGATCCGGATGTTGTAGCCGAAGGAAATTCCGATTCCCAGTACATTGCCTTCCGGGGTCAGGTTCAGGTCATCCTTGTAGGTTTTCTGTTTGCCGTTGGCTACTCCCCATTCTCCGGAAATGCCCATATCGAAATTCTTGGTGAAACGGTGCCGGAAATTCAGGTTCATCTGGGAGCGGGGGACCCAGTTGGCGGAACCGGCAGTGACACTGATGGTTTCGGTGTTGGCCTGGACAGAGGTAACGTCTTCCACGGGTTGCTGTCCCGCCAGAAGCATGCTGCCGAAGGTCAGCATGTTGCGACCTTCAGAGGGAGCACCGGAACGCAGGGAAGGCTGGGGAAGGGGGACATAGGCGGCGCGGTGCACCTGGGCGGTGCTGCAGGCCAGGCCAAGGCACGAAAAGAAAATGATGCAAACGAAATACATATTTTTCATGAGAATGACCTCTCGTTCCTGTTATTGGAATGTTCAAATCCATCTCCTAGCCGGACGATACCTATTACCACAGGAAGGGTGTCAATGCCAGTGTTCCAATTAATTTTGGCAAATTTTTCTTTGAAATATGTGGTTTTTCGCACAACTGGAACGGGGAATTCCCTGAAAAGTGTCATCAAGTCGTGACAATGCTGATAAAACCGTGATAAAAGGATTGCACCCCGGCCACGGTGGCCACCGTGCATCCCGGGAGAAAAAGAGGCCCCATGTTTTCCCTGTTTGCCAAGGTGATTGGACCTGTCACGGAAAAAGTCCTGAATCTGGTTCGTCCGGATGTGTGGATTCCCCGGGCGGGAAAAGTGTTCGACAGTTTTTTCAACCATGTATCCAGATTCCGGATTCAGCCGGAAAAAACGGTTGTTCCGGAGTGGACGGCACCCATGCCGGACGTCATGGATCGCGTGCAGATTGGCTGCAATTACACTCGGCAACCCCTGTGGAAGATTGTGGTGGGGGTTCCCCTGATTTACCTGCCGCTGATCATGACCATTCCCTTCATGATTCCGTCGATTCTCACCGTCAAGACGCACCTGAAGATGGTGGGGGGCATGAACATCAAGGGGTACTGGGATTTCGTCCCCTCCTGGGCCACCCACCGGTATGATTACAACACCCAGATTGTGCTGGAGAACACCCGCAGCCCCATCATTTCGGCCTTCTGCAAGACGAAACTGTTCTGGTTGTTCAACTGCAAACTCTACTGTCCCCTGAGCGTGGGCGCATTTTCCTATATGGCGTATCTGGTGAAGATTGTCGAGAACTGGTGGTGTCCGTTCAACCACGACCGCAAGGAACTCTATGCGGACGGGGCCATTGACTACAGTTTCTGGCATGTGAATCCGGAAAGGCACCTGCTGAATGCCGAAGACGAGAAAAACCCCATCTGGAACAGGGATATCCTGCCTGCGGGTTGACCTGGACACAAGTTCAGCTTGCGCAAATCTCCTGTTGTAGATACCTTCCGGTACCGGAAAGGAGTGTTTGCCATGCTTCGTACCGACCGTGTTTCGGAATACCTGTTTGCGGGAATCGACCAAAAACTGGCCGGGCTGCGGGCTCGTGGAGTGGACGTGATTTCCTTTGGCGTGGGGGATCCGGTTTCGCCCCCTCCGGAGGGACTGCTGGACAAACTCCGGGAACTGGTGTCCCGCCCCGATTTGCATAATTACAGTCCATATGAGGGAACACTGGAATTCCGCCAGGCAGCCTGCGGTTACATGGCCCGCCGCTATCAGGTGGAACTGGATCCGGTGGCCAACACAGTGGGACTGATTGGATCCAAGGAGGGAATAGCCAACCTCTTTCTGGCCTTTACGGGCGAGGGCAGTGTCAATCTGGTTCCCTCCCTGGCGTATCCCATTCCCGCCACCATGACCCGCATTGCCGGAGGAGAGGTATGGAACATGCCTGTGAATCCGGAAAACGGGTTCCTTCCGGATCTGGATTCCATCCCCGTGGATGTACTGGAGCGCACGGGTCTGATGTACCTGAACTATCCCAACAATCCCACGGGGGTTTGCGCACCGCTTTCCTTGTATGAAAAGGCACTGGAACTGGCCGGGAAATACGGATTCCTGATTGTTCACGATACGGCCTATGAAGAAATCCATTTCGGGGAAAACCCCCGCAGTCTGCTGGAGTTGCCGGATTCCCTGGATCACGTGCTGGAATTCCACAGCCTTTCAAAGATGTTCAACATCACCGGATGGCGTCTGGCGTTTGTCAATGGTTCGCCGAAGAATCTGGCCCCCCTGAAAGTGATGAAAACAAACATGGATTCCGGCCAGTTCAAGCCGCTGCAACTGTCGGCCGCCTGGGCCCTGGGGAGTCTGGTGGACTCCTTCGGGCTACATCAGAGGGAAACCTACCTTCGCCGCATCAAACTATTGGCAGGGGCCTTGCAGGGGCTCGGTGCCACGTGTCCGATTCCGGCAGGTACGTTCTTTCTCTGGGGCAAGGTGCCTGAATCCTTCACTTCCACTTCCTTCACCGAGTTCCTGCTGGATCAGGCCGGGGTGTTTGTAACCCCCGGTGTTCTCTTCGGGGATGGGGGCGAAGGATATTTCCGTGCATCCCTGACCGTCAGTGATTCCCGCCTGGAGGAAGCGGTTTCCCGGATCCGGGGTCTGTCATGACCGATCTGTCCACCCTCCTTGCGGGGGCCCTGGGCAAAGAGGCGGTTCTGTGTGACGAAGAAACGCTGGCCCGCTGCGCGGTTGATGAAAGCGAACAGCCTCCGGTGGCTCCGGATGTGGTGGTGATGCCGGAAAATGCCCTGCAGGTGGAGATCCTGCTGCGTCTGGCACAGGAGCACCGCTTTTTTGTGACTCCCCGGGGACTGGGTACCGGCAAGTCAGGGGGGGCCGTGCCCATTTGCGGGGGGGTGGTGCTGTCTTTCGAACGCATGGCCCGCATCCTGGAACTGGACAGGGAAAACCTGCTGGCCGTGGCGGAACCCGGCGTGACCTGCCAGACGCTTCAAAAAGCCGCCTGGGAAGCCGGCCTTTTTTACCCGCCGGATCCTGCCTCCCTGGACACCTGTTCCTTGGGGGGAAACGTGGCGGAAAACGCCGGCGGACCCCGGGCTTTCCGCTATGGAGTCACCCGGGAGTATGTGCTGGGGATGGAAGTGGTGCGTGTGGGAGGGGATCGTTTTGACGTGGGACACCGGCCTGTCAAGGGTGTATCGGGTTACGACCTTGCATCGCTTCTGGCCGGTTCCGAAGGCACCCTCGGGGTGTTCACCAAAATCCTGTTCAAACTGGTACCCCAACCTGCACCGCCAGGCCTTTTGATCCTGTACTATTCCGATGTGGGGTCGGCGGTAAGGGCCGTGACAGTGCTGGTGCAGAACCGGCTGTTCCCCATGGCGCTGGAACTTCTGGATCGCGCCAGTCTGGATGCGGCTGGCGGGAACGGTTTCGAATCGCCTGCAGGGGCAAAAGGAGCCGTCTTTTGCGAACTGGAGGGACTGGCAGACGTGCGCACACCGGCAGATCAGGTTCTGGATGTGCTCACCCGGGCCAGCCTGTCTCCTGTGGAGGTGGATTTGCGTCGGGATCCCGCTTCTGCGGATGTGGCATGGAACGCCCGAAGAGAGGTCAGTACCCGCCTGAAGGAGCGCCATCGCCACAAGATCAGCGAGGATGTAGCCGTCCCTCGGGCCCAGTTGCCCGAACTGGTGACCTGCGTGGAGGAAATTGCCACCGGACTGGGATTGTCGTCGGCATGCTACGGTCACGCCGGGGATGGAAACCTCCACGTCAACTTCCTGACGGACGAAGAAAACCCCCGGGCATTTTCCCGGGCGGTGGAAAAACTGTTCCGGGTGACCCTTCTTCTGGGGGGCACGCTTTCGGGGGAACACGGCATTGGCACCCTCAAGAAACGATTCATGCCCGCCGAACACGCTCCCCCCGCTTTGGACATGTTTTTGGCCATGAAAAAGGCCTGGGATCCGCAGGGACTTCTGAATCCCGGAAAAATCCTTCCGGGGATGTCGCCGCCGGATGGGGTGTGAATCATCCATTGGACATGTGGGGGATCGGTGGTACAAATGGAGGGATGCTTAGGTTTCGGGAACCTGCTTTTTCATGGATGCTTTTTCTGGTCGTTTTCGCCTGTGAAAACGCCAAATTCACCACCATCAACAGCCAGAACAACGAACCATCCGGGAACCTGACGCTGGAATTCACCCAGCCGGTGGGCGGAGAACTGGCCATGTTGACCGGACAGCGTGCCCGGGTGGATCTGAAGGTAACCGATGCCCTTTTGCGCCCGGTTTCCGGAGCCCGGCTGGATCTGCGAATGATCGGATCGGCCGGAGGATCAACCCTGTCCCAGAGTGCAGTGGTTTCCGGTACAGGCGGGACAGTTTCCTTCCAGTTGTTTGCCGGGCGCAGCCCTGCCAGGTTCCAGGTAAAAATTGAAAATGCCAGGGCCATTCCACTGGTTCTGCAGGTTCTGGTTTCTTCCACTGGTCTGGTTCGGTTCAGGATTTCCTTTCAGCATGAGGGGGAACTCATGGACAAAGAACCCGATGGACTGGAGGTGGGAATCGCCTTTTTGCAGGGTTGTTCCGGAATACACCCCTACACTGCCGAACTCGAATACCAGCGCGTTGTCCCATCTGTTCATGCAGGGGTGGAATACCCCGAACTGCCGGTGGACATTCCCTTCTCCCTGGTGGTGCGTGGTTTTTCGGAAAGCGGTCGCCCTCTGCTGCATGGGTGCATGGTTCCCCTGCAACAATGGCTGGTTCCCGATGCCACGGTGGATCTGGTGATTCCCCTGCATGACTATTTCCGGCAATTGGGAGGTCACTGGAACATGTACCTTCCAGTGGATGGCTCGATGGTTTCGGGGCGCATCAGTGAACTGCTGGGACCCTGGCGGGAATCAGGCCGCTGTCCCCTGGGAATTGCACAGAAGTATCTGGATTGTCTGGTATCCAGGATGGAGGGAGGGAACCTCACCGGATGCCAGCGAGGCATTCCCACGGTCGAAACGGAATGGATCATGGATCACCGGGGAGTTTCCGATGCGTCCGGTTGCCGGTCCACCAGGGATGCAGCCGACAGGCCCTCCCTGGAGGCGCGGTTGATGCAGACGGATTTCTGGAATCAAACCCAAGAAGCCCTCCAGTCCATGCGCACCTTCCTGAGTTCAGGCACACTGAACTCCCTTTTGGCTTCGGGAAGACTGGTTCCGGATCAAGACGCCATGCGACTGGAAATTCTACAAATTGGGGTCCAGACGGTCCCGGGAGAATTCCAGTTTCTGGACCTGGTTTCACCGGTGGGAGTTGGGGTGTTCTGTCCGGGATCGGAGGAGATCTGCACGCTGGAACCGGCGATGGTTTCCATTGGCTGGCAGAACCGGTTGTTGTCGTTTGTCCGGGCAAAATACCTGGATGACTGGCAGATTCCCCTGCATGGACCGGATTTTGCCGCCTTGCTGCAAGGAGCCCTGCTGGATGCCGCCTGGCCGCTTTCCCTGTCAGACTGGTTGGGGGAAGAAACGGGGTTATGGCTTGCGGATCAGGACTGGGAACGGGCTTTTTCGCTTTTGGGGCTGACCCTTCCGGAACCGTGGCAGGAACCCGGACAACCGGACGGAACCGTTTCGGGCACTGTGCGAATTCCGGATAGGGATCAGGACATGATCATTGATTCCGTGATACCGGATCTGCTCATGACCCTCTTCATTCCCTGACAAAGGTGCTACGGGATCGGCTTTTTGGTTTTTTTCGACCGATTTGATCTTGACTCCTGCAAAAATTCCAATACTAATAGTTCAGCTTCGTGGAGTCCGGAGGGGACTCCCCGTTTTTTTTTTGAAGCACAAAGAAGGTTGTTCAGCATGAGTCGTTATATTGGTCCCCGAGTGAAAAAAATGCGAGCCCTGGGCCTGGATCTCCCCGGCCTTTCCCGGAAAACCATGCAGAAGCGTCCGTTCCCCCCCGGCCAGCACGGCCAGCGCCGTCGGGGTCGTCGTTCGGACTATGGCATCCAACTCGTGGAAAAGCAGAAACTGCGGTACAACTACGGGCTGGGGGAACGCCAACTGCGTCGTCTGATGAAGGAAGCCCGCCGTTCCAAGGCAGCCACCGGCGACAAACTGGCCGAACTGGTGGAACGCCGCCTGGACAACGTGTTGTTCCGTGCGGGTTTTGCTCCCACCATTCCTGCCGCCCGGCAGATGGTGAATCATTCCCATTTCCTGGTCAACGGCAAGAAGGTGAACATTCCTTCCTTCCGCGTGAAGGTGGGCGACGAGATCACCCTGCGGAATCGTTCCAAAGACCTGAAGATCGTGGAAGCCAACCTGGGTCAGCCCTCTTTGTCCATCCCCGACTGGATGGAAATGGACAACAGCCGCAAGACAGCCCGCATCCGGGCGCTTCCCACGGTCGAAAGCATTCCCTTTGAAGTGGACCTGCAGGCCGTGGTTGAATACTACTCCAAGCGGATGTAGTTTCCGTTTTTCCTGCCTGAAAAAACAATCGTTCAAATACAAGTCGCAAAAAGGGTGCGTCCTGCGAACGCAGAACCGTTGTTCACGGATTTGTAAGGGATTGCAAGGTATTTTGTCTCTTTGACGTGAATGAACGAAAGGGAATTACATCACGGGGGGGACGAGGATGAAGGCGATCTGGGTGTCCAGGACGGATCCCGTGATCTGGTCGATGACATCGATGAACACACGATAGGTGTGCGTTTGTGTGCTGGGAGGCGCACAGTTGATGTTTTCGGCCACCACGTCGAAGATCAACTGGCTGCCCTGTCGGGAGGCCGAGGAGGTGCCCGCCGCGAAATTGGCGAATCCGTTGTTGTAGGATGCGCCATTGAAGGCCGCCGGGGTGGCGACGGGGTTGCAGGAGCGCTCGGGTTCCAGGGGCGGTTGCACGTATTCGTAGGCCACCACCTGCTTGATGAAGCAGGAGGTGTCGAACGCCGTGTTGTCGGGATCCCGCCGCCAGGAAGTGTAGACGTTGAAAGTGGAGTATTTGATGATGCCGTCTACGCCGTCCACCACGGCCGGTCCCAGACCGGTGCCGTTGCTTGCGGTACGATACTTCAGTGTACACAGTCCGCCGGAGGGAGATACCCCGGCGCAGGATCCAGTGGAGCAGTTGGTGCAGCACATATTGGTACCACAGCGCCAGTTGTTGCTGGAATCCTTGAAGGAACATACAGGCAGACGGGCGCCGGTATTGTTGGATATATCGGTGAGTTGTCCCTGATTGTCTCCCCCACCGCCTGCGTCAATGGTGATGACGCGACCTCCCAGTGCATTGAGGGAAGCGATCGTCTGGTCACGACTGTGGGGGTTGGGAATCCCGCCTGACAAATAGGTGGTATGAACGTGGGATACGGCATCGGTAATATGCAGGATGATGGGCACCGATTGTTGCCTGAAGCCTACACCGCCCCGGGTGCCGGCCGGTAGGGTGGGTGGGGTGTAGGACCATGTTACGTTGTTGGGTGGTGGGGTGGCAATCAGGTAAAGGCTTTGAAAGCCTGCCTCGGGTCCATCCATGCCATATCCCAGACTCAAAAGATTGACGGCATTCTGGGCCGTGGTGGTGTTGGTGGTGGGGGTCTGAAGCAACTGGAATACCCGGTCGTGGTTGGCGTTGTAATTCATCTGGCCAAAGGGAGACATGGGATAATCGTCAAAATAGCCCACACCGAAGGCACTGTCGGTCACACGTGTCCGGACCTGGGGGATGATGGTGGAACTCAGGCTGCTTTTTAGATTGTTGATGGACCCACTCATGGAACCGGTGGTATCCATATTGAAGAAAATATCCGTGCGTTGAACGGTGGGGGAAAAATACAGGAAATCATGCTGGGGAGTTCCCTTGTAGGGCAACTCGAAGAAGAACTCAATACCATGATCCAGTACCCCGTCGTTGGGATCACAACGGTTGGAACCAATCAGGAATTCCGCCAGGTCGGAGAAACCATCGCCGTCGGTGTCGGGATAGATCCGCCCATGGCGACCCAGGTTGGGACAGTAGATTTCCTGGGAGTCGGGCAACCCGTCTCCGTCGGAGTCCAGATCGCGGTAGTCGGGGATGCCATCGCCATCGGTGTCCACGGCGCCTTCCTCGGAATCGGGAAACCCGTCACCATCAGAGTCCAGGTCACGGAAATCGGGAATACCGTCGCCGTCGGTGTCGCAGGGGATGCCCGAAAGCAGCCAACTTTCGCACCCGATGGCCTCCATGGCATCGGGAATGCCGTCGCCATCGGAGTCCAGATCACGATAGTCGGGGATGCCGTTGCCATCGGTATCACAGGGGATGCCGTGCTGGGTCCAGCTGCTGCATCCGGCAGCCTCGATGGCATCGGGGATGCCATCGCCGTCGGAATCCAGATCACGGAAATCGGGGATGCCGTTGCCATCGGTGTCACAGGGAATGCCGTCCTGATCCCAACTGGCGCATCCGACAGCCTCGATGGCATCGGGGATGCCGTCGCCGTCGGAGTCCAGATCAAGATAGTCGGGGATGCCGTCGCCGTCGGTATCGCAGGGGATGCCGTGCTGGGTCCAACTGGCGCATCCGGCAGCCTCGATGGCATCGGGGATGCCATCACCGTCGGAGTCCAGATCGAGATAGTTCGGGATACCGTCTCCGTCGGTGTCTTCCTGCCCTTCAATGTGATCGGGGATACCGTCTTCATCGGAATCCTTGAACCGGCATTCATCATCACAGTACCATTCGCCGTCGCAGTCTTCGCCGGCATTGATCACGCCGTTGCCGCACAGGCCCGGTTCATTGTTGATGTTGTTCACATTGTTGATGTTGTTGATGTTATTCACATTATTGATGTTGTTCACATTGTTGGTGTTGTTCACATTGTTGGTGTTGTTCACCCGGCGCATGCCGATGCCGGACACACCGTCGCCACAGGAGGCCAGGATGAAAAGGGCTGTAATCACAAGGCTGGTGTTCAGGTGTTTCATGTTCAAACCTCCTGGGATCAATACTGGGTATTCCCGAAAGAAATGTTGGGATTGCCCATGCCGTCGGCAAGGGATTGCACGGTACAGGTGACTTCTCCGTCGGTGCCGACGTAGGTGGTGACATCCGCGACCCGCCAGAACTGTCCGGTTGCACAACCCATTCCCCCGGAGTCCGTCAGTTCCACCTGGTTCTGGATGGGATACCCATAGGTGGCCACCCGGCGACCGCCACAGTAAATGTTCACCACCGGGTGGGTGATGGTGCCGGGGGTGCCAAAGTAATAGTCGATACCGATTCGGTAGGTTTCATTGTTGCCCGGGATGTCGATGTTGGTGTTTTCAGGAACAATGCCCTGGCTGTCAAAGATGTTGTCCAGATCGAGGCGGGGACTTTTGCACTGGCCATGAACGTTGGTCCAGACATGTCCGAGTTTGGTGTATTCACAAAAGGAAAGGGGCGTGGTCGGCAGGTTCCAGGCAGACTGGAGCCAGTTGTCCGCCTTGCAGTTGTCATAGGAACAGTCCGAAGCGGAGCACCAGTGGGTGCCCAGACCCTGCTTCATCAGGTGCAGGTCCACGTCCGTGATGTCGTGATTGTCCCAACAGGCTTCCACACGCAGGCCGGGCCCGCCCACCTTCAGGATGAAAACGCATTCGAAATACTCGGTCGGGGTATACCACACGCGCATGATGACCGTGTATTCCCCGGAGAGGGTGAAGTTCAGGGTGACATCTTCCGTGGTGGCCACATATCCCAGGATCCGGTGACCATTCACGGAATAGGAGGTGACCCCCAGTACTTCGTCACAGGGGCCGGTGGAAATGCGCCATTCCCAGCGAAAGGCATGTCCCTGATAGTAATTGGAACCGCGCAATTCAAAATTGCGGTAGGGTTCGATACCCTGGAGGGTGACATCATCCGAAGTGGGGCAGAGGATGGGAGGTTCGCAGCACAGACCGTCGTCCGCACATCCGTTGCAGTCGTTGTCCAGTCCGTTGCAGACCTCGGGGGTAGGCCAGATGCCGCCTTCACAGGGACCCCAGTTGCCGAATTCACCGGAAGTACGGAGACAGATCTGCTGTCCGTCGCGGCAGGCCCCCACGTTTCGTCTTCCGGGAGGGCCCAGAAAGCAGGGCCGCACGTCGCCGGGCAGGCAGATGGTGGGGCCGCCTTCGTCAATCAGTCCGTTGCAGTTGTCGTCCAGCCCGTTGTTGGGGATCTCCTCGGACAGACAGCCGCTGGGAACAGGATCCGTGCAGGGAATTCGAAGATCGTCCGGGCAGTCGCCGGTGTCCACATCGAAGAACCAGGGATTTTCATTGGTGTTGTTGTTGGGTACGTCGTTGTGGTTGTTGTGGTTGTTCTGACCGGTGCATGCAGGATGGTTGAAGCAGTCGGGATCCTGGCAATCCACCAGCCCGTTGCCGGTGTTGTCAATACCGTCCGTGCATATTTCGCGGCCGTTCTGGTTGTTCAGGTTGTTGAACAGGCCGCTGTCAGGATCATTGATGTAACTGACCCCTTCGCACGAGAAAAAAATGCCAAACAGAAGGAAAAAAAGAAAATATTTGTACATAGACATATCTCCCTTGAAACACCCCATCTATACATAGCATGGAGGTTGAAGGGGATCCAGCCGTTTTTTCACCCAGGGCAAACGCATACTGGGTTTGAGTGATAATTTGGGGCCAGTGCCGGTGGCAGCGCTGTCAGGCAATGGTGGGTGTGGCAGAAGGTTGTTCAGGGGTCAAAAAGAACATCTTTCATGCCATAGCGGCCCGGGGGACGGTGCAAAAGCCAGAGGGCCGCACGCCACGCACCCCGGGCGAAAATGGAACGGTCCGTGGCTCGGTGGGTCAATTCCACCCTTTCGGCCTCCCCGAAAAAGAACACCGTGTGTTCCCCTGTCACATCACCTCCCCGTAAGGCCGCCATTCCGATGGTGCCGGACATGCGGGCTCCCGAATCCGGGGAACGGGGAAACGTTACCGGGGAGGCAGGTTCGTTTCTTCCACGGCGAACGCTTTCCATGAGAGTGAGTGCACTTCCAGAGGGTGCGTCCTTTTTGAAACGGTGGTGAATTTCGACAATTTCCACATCAAAAGCATCCGGTCCGAGTACGGAGGCGGCCTGCTCCGCAAGAAGCCACAGCAGGTTCATGCCCACACTGAAGTTGGTGGCATGAATCCAGGGCATGGTCGAAGACAGGATTTCCAGAGAAGACATGGTTTCAGGAGAAAGTCCGGTGGTGCCGAAAACGGTGGGAACCGGTGTTTTGACCAGTTGCCCAACCAGGATTTCCGTGCCTTCCGGCGAGGAAAAATCCAGTACCAGGGAAGTAAGTGGAAGGCTTTTTGCCAGTTCGGTCCCTACATCATCCTGTTGCCGGGCATCGACTTCGATGAAGGATTTCACATCGGGATCGGTGCTGAGGATCTTTTTTATGGCTTGTCCCATACGCCCTGAGGCGCCGAAAATCAGTACGGTCAACTTGGGTTCCATGGAATGAAGTCTCCGGATCGGGTTCTTTGGTTCAATTTCCTGGTGGCTGCTTTGTTCCGGGTTTGGTCACTGTCTGTTTGGACAGGTTGTCCAGAAGGAGTTGGAGGGAATTGCGTTCCTCGTCGAAACGAGCAAGCAAGATGGCCTTTTTCAGTTGCCCGATGGCGGCTGCGGTGTCCTTTTTGGCCAGGGACAACTGGATTCGCACATCCAGATGAAACAGGCGATCCACGTTCGTTTCCAGTTGTGATTCCGTTTCATCAAGGATCTTTCCGGCTGCGGACAATTGTGCGGGGGGTTGCAACAAAAGCCATGCCAACCAGATGCGGGCGCGCAGGAACTGTCCGGACAGGCTGCGGACCTTTTCCATTCCCTCGATGGTCTTGCCGGAAAACCACAGGGCCAGGGCCCATTCCAGATGCAGTTCCCGGTCGTGGGGATAGGATTCGACCAAGGGGGCCAGAATTTCCACGGATTTGGCATACAAACCGGCATGCCGGGCAAGGATTCCGGCCTCCCGGGTAAAGGCGTCGGTGCTTTGCCCCGTGACGGAGAGCAGTGACATGTGGTTTTCGTAGGCCATCCGGTATTCCCCGCGATTTTCATGGAAACGGGATTTGAGCCGGAAAAATTCGGCGTCGGTGCCCCGTTCGGCGGCCAGTTCTTCAAAGAGTTTTTCCGCCATGTTGAATCGGCCCTTTTCGATGTAAAAGGGAAGCAGGCGCCATTTCACCAGCAGGTTCGACGGGTCCGACGCCGAGGCTGCAACCAGGGCAGAAAAAAGTTTTTCTGTCTGCTTGAGTTCCGCCAGACTGTCGGCGTACGCCAGATGGATATCCGTATGATCGGCTTCCAGGGAGATGGCCTTTTCAAAGTGGGGAATTGCCTCGGCATGCCGGGAACGGGCAGCGGATACCAGACCAAGGTGATGGTGTGCAAAAGCGGAGGATGGTGCCTGTTCGGCCCACAGGTTGAAAAACCGTTCGGCTTCGGTCCAGTTCTTTTTGTCCATGTACCAGATTCCCGAAGCCCGCAGCACATCCGGGTTCTCCGGTGACAAACTGAATGCGGAAAGCAGCAGTTGCTCAATCCGTTTTTCATCGTCCTTTTGCAGATCCCTCTGCAGGAGGGCCGCCAGGCGAAGAAGTACGGGAACGAGGGATGGTCCCAGGGAAAGGTCTTCGGAAATGCGGCTGTAAGCGGTGATGGCGGCGGCCCACTCCTCGTATTCTTCGTAAATCGTTCCCAGAAGCAGGATGGCTTCGGGAAAACGGGGCCTCAATTGCAGGGCTTCCTCCAAACTTTCCACGGCATCATTGAATTTGCGCTCGGAAAAGCGGGAAAGTCCCAGCATGTACCAGGTGGCAGCCTTTCCGGGTCTCGCAGCCAAAAAGGTGGCCAGCACCTTCGAAGCTTCCCGGGGATTGCCGGCCTGCAGGTAGGCCCTGGCCAGGTACACGATGCCATCCTCGTGGTTCTTGTCCCGGG
Source organism: uncultured Kofleriaceae bacterium (assembly GCA_964618145.1). Taxonomy (GTDB): domain Bacteria; phylum Myxococcota_A; class Polyangia; order HGW-17; family HGW-17; genus HGW-17. The sequence goes on along the minus strand of CAZTZR010000001.1, from coordinate 62,398 downwards.
AATAGGCCCGCTCCAGAGGCAAAAGGGCCTCGTTTCCCTTTCCTTCGTCCATCAACCGTTTTCCCTCCGCCCAGAACCGTTCTGCGGAACCTTTTTCGTGCTTTTTGCAGGCGCCGGATATCAGTAACAGGGTGACCAAAAGGGTGAACGGAACCCGGAAGACCCGGAAGGTGTCAAGGGAAAATGTCATGGAATATCCTCGGTGGTTGGAGATTCCGGCGAGCGCTGGGCCACGGTGATGGGTAAATAGACGGTAAAACAGGTATTTCCGGGGACCGATTCAACTTCGATCTCACCGCCGTGGCGTTCCCGGACGATCCGGGACACGATGCCCAGTCCCAGTCCGGTTCCTTCGCCTTTCTTTTTGGTGGTGAAGAAGGGATCGAAAATCCTTTGTACCAACTCGGGAGGAATGCCTCGGCCCGTGTCGCGGACCTTTACCGCGATCCGGTTGCCAAGGTTGCGGGTTTCAATGGTGATTGTCCCTGGTCCTTCAATGGCCTGGGCGGCATTGGAAATGAGGTTGGTCCAGACCTGGCTGAGCTCGTCCCCATAGACCGTGACCGGTGGAAGATCGCCATACTTGCGGTCGATGGTGATCTGGTGCTTGAGCCGATTGGCCAGGATGATCAGGGATGTTTCGATGACATCATGGATGTTGACTGGCTCGGGAATGTCCTGTTTGACGTGGCTGTAAGAGCGCAGGGCCATGACAATGCGCTTGACCGCGTGAATGGCCTTGGCTGTCGATACGGCCGTGCGGTTGATGGTGAAAATTTCGTTCATCAACTGCAGGTAGATTCCGGCATTGATTTGTTCATGCTGTGCCAGAAAATTCTCAACGAAGGCATCCGTTCCGTTTTCCACCAGTTTCCGGGCCATGGAACGGGCGTTTTCCACATTGCGTGCGGAGAGGATCTGGGTCATTTCCCGGATGCGTTCCCGGCCCTGTTCCCGGGGAATGTAGCCGATTCCCGTGTTTTCAAGATGGTTTTGTACCAGGGTAAGAAGATAGGTAAGGATCTTGGGATCCTTTTCCGAATCGACAATATACAGCAGGGAGTCAAGCATGCTGGACAGGCTTTTCATCAGGTTTTCGACGGCTGCATCAATGGCTCCGATGGGCGTGTTTATTTCATGGGCCACCCCGGCCAGCAGGGAACCGAGGCCAGCCAGACGTTCACTGATGAGCACCTGGGCCTGGGTGTCCTGCAGTTCAGTGACGGTGGATTCCAGTTTCCGGTTGGCATCCTGCAGTTCCAGGGTGCGGCGATGGACGATGTATTCGAGTTGCTCGTTGAACCGGCTGATTTTTTCAAACAACTGTGCGTTCACGATGTAAATGCCCATCTGGTCTGAAATGGAATGGACAATGCTTCGGTGCATTTCCGTCCATGCCGGTGAGTTGAGCGGGCGCAACAGCATGAGGACGGCAATGACACGGCCCTGGTAGCGGACCGGGGTGGCCATGAAGGGGCCGGTCAGATCCTCGCAGAGTTCCCGGATGTCCACCAGCAGGAGAAGTTCATCCTCGTTGGCGACGGATTCCCAGAGTGGAAGGGAGTTTCGGGTGATTCCGGCCAGCGCTTCTTCGTTCGTGCCAATGTGGTGGGCCTTTTTCCAGCCGGTCTCCTCGTTCCTGAGCCACAGTTGGGCGGAACTTGTCTGCAGGGCCAGGGAGATGGCCTCCATGCCTTCGGAGATGACCCCGGAAACTCCCACCTGGACACTCATGGCGTTGATGATCTCGTTGAGTGTCTGGATCTCGCTCATCTGCTCGTTCTGCCGGTTGTTGCTTTCCTTGAGATTGCAGATCATGTCATTGAATGCCAGTGCCAGTTCGCCGATTTCATCCCCGCTGGTGGCTGGCAACTGCTGATCGAGCTTTCCATCGGCCACTTCCTTGGCCCCGCGCACCAGCCGGGCAATGGGGTTGGCCAGGGTCCTGGAAAACCAGGTGGCCAGCACCACCACCACGGCCAGTGCAAGCATTGCGGACAGAAGAAGGGTGAACACCGCATCGGAAGTACCCTTCTGCATCTTGGAAATTTCCAGGGCCACCACCAGCATCCCCACCTTCTTGTTGTCAATGTCGTGGAGTACCTGCATGGAGGCGGCAAAGCGGTTCCGGTTCCACGAAAATTCGGAAAAGGACCGGCCATGGTCATGGTTCCATGCTTCCAGCAGGGCCTTTTTGCGGATGGGGCTTTCCTTGGGCCGGGAGAAATCCTCCGGATCTTCGAAGGATGTGGCAAATGTGCCGAAAAGTTCGGGGCTGTCCGGGTACAGGAGGATGTGGGAACCCAGGATAGTGGAAAAATTGGTGCAGAAAAGATCGTCGAGGGCGATGGTGATGACAACACCGCCCAGGAGTTCATAATCGGCAGTGAACATGGGTGCACCTGCCTGCACAAACAGGAGGCGCTGGTTCTTGTTTCCCTGGAACTGTCCCTCCACACTGAACAGATTGAGGGTGAAAGCGAAGTTTTCAAGGATGTTCATCCACTGTTCCCGGCTGTTTTCCAGAAGTTCTTCATAACTCCTTTCCTGATTCAGTCCGGAAACGATGGCGCCATGTTCCCCCAGCGGTACGGAACCGCTGAGCCGTCCGGATGTATTCACCACGTGAACCATGCCATTGCCCAGCATGGCGAATTCATTCCGGATGCGTTCGATTTCCTGCCGGGACAAATCCTTTCTGGATGCCATTTTTTCCAGTTCCGGCTTTTTTGACAGGGAAACGGCTGCGTTTTTGACACTGTTGAGGTGGTCCACCACCAGACTGATTCCGATGCGCAGGTTCTTTTCGGACTCGTCCTGCAGGGTATCCCGGAAACGGTCGGCAATGATCGTCACCCCGAACCGGGAAGCCACAAAAGCCGGAATCACCCCCACTATCAACATCAGAAGAGCCAGTTTGTGGCGGATTTTGAGTTTCATGGGTCCACCAGGCGGATGTTCTGGTACACCAGGAAGGTTGCGGGAGTGACTTCGATGTTTTTCAACCTCATGCTGGCGGTCAGCACCATCTTGGAGTGGGCCAGGGGTACCCAGGGAGCCTCGTGGCGGAACACCTCCATGGCCTGGCGGTACAACTGGATCCGCCGGTCCACCGATTCATGTTCCTGCCTGGCACGCTTGACCAGATCATCGAATTTGCCATTCTGGAAGAAAGCGTGGTTCATGCCTGTGGCCCGGACCACGTTGGAGCCGTGCAACAGTCCGTACAGGTATTCGTCCGGATCCGAGATCTCGCCAACCCAGCCATGAAGGGCCATGTCATGCAGCCCCAGTTTCAGGGCATTCTTGTAATCCGTGTATTCCATGGCCCTGACTTCCACGGAAATTCCCACCCGGGCCAGATCGTTGCGGATGAGGTTGGCCAGCAGGATGGGATCCGGCAGGTAATTGCGGGGACTGTGATTGAGGTACAGGGTCAAAGGCGGGATGGGGTTTCCTGTACCGTAACCGGCTTCTTCCAGAAGTCTCATGGCTTTTTCCGGATCATATCCATACCAGTTGACCAGAGAATCCTCTTCCTGGAAGACAGGCTTGCCCTGCACGGTCATTTGTCCCGAAAGGGGTGTATGGGCCAGATCCGCCATGCCTTGGTAGACGATCTTGACGATTTTGTCCCGGTTGATGGCGTGGTTGACAGCCAGCCGTACCTGCCGGATGGCAAAGGGTTCCCGGGCGGTGTTAAGAGCCATGTATACAGTATTGTTGCTGGACTCCTTTTTGAACTGGAGGCGCGGATGGAGTTGACTGGTCAGGTGGCGGGACGGGCTGAGATGAAAGGCAAAGTCAATGCGCTGCCCTTCCAGTGCCAGCAGGCGTTGACGGTTTTCCCGGATGGTCTGGAAAACCAGATGGCGATAAGCCGGCAGTCCTTCCTTGTTCCAGTACTGATCGAAGCGTTCCAGAACCACCCGTTCCGGTGCGCGCGAAGCCAGCCGGAATGCTCCGGTTCCCAGGGACTTGTGGTTGAGCAAATCCTTGTTTGAAGTGTCGAATGGACGAACCACCCGCACGGCAAACATCTCCAGGCTGTTCAGGAAAGGGGCATAGGGATATTTCAGGACGATGCGGACCCTGTACCTGTCCAGGGCTTTCACGCTGAGTACCAGCCCGTCAAAATAGGCCTTCCAGTATTCAAAACCGCAATCGGAAGCCGGATCCCGTTTGCCGGAGCGAAGTTGTTCAATGGCGTCCAGTTGCCGCCTGAAGGAAAACACCACTGCTTCGGCCTCCATGGGGGTTCCGTCATGAAAGAGAACATCCGTGCGCAGCGTGAAGTCCCATACCAGACCATCCGAACTCTGATTCCATTCCCTGGCCAGAAGGGGTTTGATCTGGCGGGTAACCGGATCGGTGGTGACCAGGGGTTCGTACATCTGGGCGACTACCTCGGCACTTTCCATGCCCACGGCGCAAGCGGGATCCAGGGTATTCACATCCTTGGACCATGCGACGATGACGGTTTCGCTTCTTTTGAATATTTCGGCTGTATCTGTTTTCCTGCAGGAGGCGGCCAGAAAAGCCCAGAACAGCACATGTATCAGGGTTCGTTGTTTCATTCGGTCCACCCACCGCCCCGAAATGTACCCCAAACGGTTCCTTCCCACAAGAACTGAGTGCGTGTTCCTTTCATGTTCCAGCACGGGCAGGATGGTCCCGGGAATGTCATCAGTGGATGACGGGCATCTCTGGCCAGAGGGCCCATGGACCAGAAGAGAAAATTGACTGGGCAAACTGGAACAACAGTTGCATCTCCGGCATCTGAAGATCCGTGATGACGGTTTTGATCATCTTTTTCCATACAGGTTCGGGGGGTGGAAATACGATGTGTACAGGTGCATTGACTGGCAGGCGTCCCGCGATTCTGGCGGTTTCCAGTGCAGGCAAGAGTCCGCCGATGTGATCCACCAGTCCCTGTCGGCGGGCTTCGATGCCTGCCACGACACGGCCGTCCGCCCGGCGCAGGGCCTGGGTCTGGCTGAATTTCCTGCCGGCGGCAACCGCGGCTACGAAACGCTGGTATGTGTTCTTCAGCGAAAGTTCCACATGAGCCCGTTCTTCCTCCGTATAGGGACGATAGGGGGTTTCGGAATCTGCATGGGGTCCCGTGGATACAGTGGAAGTGGTGATGCCGAGTTTCTCCAGAAGACCGCTGGTTTCGAATTTCCCTCCGAACACGCCGATGGAACCGACAAAACTGGTTGCGGATGCATGGATGCTGCGGCTTCCTGCCGCCAGATAATATCCGCCGGATGCGGCCATGTCGCCGATGGACACGAAGACAGGCTTGGCGCTGTTCAACCGTGCCACCAGCCGCCAGAGGGCCTCGGAAGCCGTTGCGGAACCGCCGGGAGAATCCACCCGGATGACCACGGCCTTGAAACGAGGGTCAGCCGCCACCCGGGCAAGAGCCTGGGCCGCCTTTTTCAGTTCCACCACCCTGCCCTGGGTCAGGGGGTTCGGGACGGTTCCCTTTTCGGAAACGATTTCACCATGGAACACCAGAAGGGCAACGGCTCCGCCTTCTCCTGGTTCGGGCAGGGGGACTTCACCGGCATTGCGCAATGACAGGACACGTCCCGCCTTTCTGAATGCAAAGGCGGGTACCTGATCGGCGTAGAGAACTCCATCCACCAGTCCCGATGCGAGGGCGGCTTCTGCGGAGAGTTCCGGTCCATCCATGAGTCGCTGAAGCATTTCGGGCGTCATGTTCCTTCGCTGGAGTACCAATGTTCTGAAGCGATCCCTGACGGCATCCATCAGGGCCTGGTTTTGGGAAAGCGCAGGTTCCGAAGGTCCCTGCCGGGTGAAAATCTCCGGGGCACTTTTATAGGTGCCCACCGGAACCAGATCCGCCCGGACGCCCAGGCGGGACAAGGCTTGGGCAAAATACAACTGGGTGCTGTGCAGTCCCCGGATGCGGAGGCTCCCGCCGGGAAAAAGGGTAATGACATCCGCCCCGGCCGCCAGGGCAAAGGTACGGTTGGTCAATTGCGAGGCATACACGAAGGACATTTTTTTCCGGTTTCGCAGTCTTTGTATCCAGTCTGCCCACTCTTCCACCTGGGCCCAGGAAGGATTCCTGTCACCAATTTTTATCAATACACCCCTGCAGGAGGAATCAACAAGGCAGCCGGTCAGGTGCAGCGCGAATCTTGCATGATGGGTTTCGGAAAGTTCCCCGGAAAGGTCCAGCAGCAGAAGATATGGAGTATCGGGCAGGATGGATTTTTCCAGGGGTTTTTCCGACCAGGCGATGGTGAAATGCAGTTGGTTATCCGGATAGGAAAATCCTTGCAAAAAAGACAGGTTGTCCAGTTGAAATTGCAGGTTGGCACCAATGGTGAAGGATTCCGGTTTTGGCAAATCGCGCGTCCGGCCGCCCCAATGGGCCTGTCGGTCCAGGTGGGCATATCTTCCGGAAAGGACCAGATGGAGGCCCCGCAGGATCTCCCAGCGCCAACCGCCCGTGACGGCCCAGTCCATTCGTCGTTCGGACAGGTGAAAACCGCTCCAGAACTGTCCTTTTTCCCCGAAGACAAATTCCAGTCGGTGAATGCGTTCCTGGGGAAGATCCGCCACAGGATGCATGAACAGGCTCTCGGCTTGCCAGGCCATGGAAAAAAACCTTGCTGGCCGAAAGCGCAGTTGCAGGGCGAAATCCAGTGCACCATCGGTGGCCGGATGGGTGGGGGCAGTGGAGGACACGGCACGGAATCCCATGGACCAGATGGGGTTCATGTTCCATCCGCAACCGGCACCCAGAAGTCCTCCGGTAAATCCTTCCGGGTCCCGTCGGCTGGTGGCGGACACGAAGCAGGCCGCCTGGACCAGCGGAAGACTTTGGGCCAGCCAGAGGGTTTCAGTGGAAACACGCCAGGATTCAGACTGGTTTGAAAGGGATTCGGAAGCATGGAAAAGAACATGGAATCCCTTCAGGTCCGGCAGGGCTGCCGGGGAGTTCATGGAAAACGGGGACAGAAAGGATCCCTGTCCGAAAGATGGTGCCGGCACGGTAAGTGACCGGGGAAACTCCTGGGCATGCACGGGGAGCGCCATGCAGAGCATCCACAGGACGAATGCGGATCCGACAGGGATGGATGAATGTCGCAGGGTTCTGCATTGGATGCCGGTATTCCTGTAAAAGGTATGCATGACTTTTCAGTATTTCTCCATCCGGAGGCGGCAGCTTGCGGCAAACCGGGAAGCAAAGGCCCAGGCGGTTTCTTCCACGGTGGGGGCGTTGCCGAAATCCGACCAGTAGGCAATTCCCCGGTGGGCGATGCCGCAGGGGACAATGTGCCTGAATCCGTCATGATCCCTTCGCACGTTCAGACAGAACCCGTGCAGGGAGATTCCGTGGCGTATTTCAATGCCCACCGCGGCGATCTTGCGATTTTCGACCCACAGTCCGGGATTGTTTTCGTCAAATGTGGCCAGAATTCCGTCCCCGGCCAGAAGGTCTGTCAGTGTTCCGAAGATGCGTTCCACATGACGACGGACCAATCTCCCCACCGGCATGACAGGATAACCCACCAGTTGACCGGGTCCATGGAAGGTGACATCCCCCCCCCGGGTGGTTTCCACCAAATCGATTCCCTCGTCCACAAGGGTCTGTTCCGTGCACAGGACGTGCTGCATGTCCGCCTTGCGGCCCAGGGTGATCACCGGTTCGTGTTCCAGGAGCAAAAGGCGGGGATCCCCTCCGCGGGACACGTCATTGACGGCCTTTTCCATGACACTGATGGCCTCCATGTAGGGGACCCGTCCGAGATGGGAACAGAGGAGTGGATTCATCGGGCCGAACATATACCGTTTGAACAAAAAGCAATCAAGAAAAAGGGTGCATTTTTCACCCCGGGAACATAAGTGGTCCGTTTCGGAAGGAACCAGCCGGAACCTGGTTGCACCGCGATCTGTTCCCTGTCGAGGGTCAACTCTCCGCCTCCCCGGCCCAGAAAGGCGAACATCTCGCCTTTCGGGGGAGGATCAAGTTGCACCTTGACTGCAGCCGGTGCGGTGATGCGCACGAGTTCACCGATTCCGGGAACGGAAACCAGGGTGATCTTTTCCACGCGTCGGGGTTCCCCCTTCGGCAAGGCTGTATCTGCGATTTTCAACTCGGAAAGGCGATCGAAACGGGTGGCAGGGGGAGATTCGCTGCTGTTTTTCGGAGGGAACAGATGAAAATCATGTTGTCGGGAATTGCCGTGCAGGAAAAATTGCTCCACTCCGGCCGGACGGGTCCAGAACAGGAGCACCAGGGGCTCTTCACCGGAAGGACCGGTGATTTCCCGGGCAAGTCCTGCGGGAACGAAACCGGAGGTTCCTGCGGAGAGGGGGTGAAACCGGCTTCCTTTCGCGGAGGTCCAGACTTCGAGTCGACCGGTTCCTTCCAGCACGGAGAAGAAAATGTCGGTTTTCTGATGGACATGCTGTACCAGCCTGCCATTCTTTTCCACCCGCACAATGGAGAGGCTGCCGTTTTTCGTCCGCACGGATCCCGGATGCAAAAGCACCCGTGCCGCGGCCCCGTTGCCGGGGGTTCGGGAAATCGCGACATCCTGGGCCCAGACGACGAACTGCGGCAGATTGGAGGGAAATGAAAACCGGAGGGTCAATGAATCCTTGCGACCGGGAAAGAACATCTTTTTCAGGTTGTACCGGACGCACCGTTCCAGAATTTCATTGCCGGAGGTGTTTTTCCTGATGGACAGACCCGTCACTCCCCCGTTGGGCTGCAGGGTCAGACGGACTTCGAAATCCCCGCCGACGCGATGGTCCCTGGCCCGGGCCGCCCGGTGACATTCATTGAGTGCAGACAGGTCCACGGGTGAAATCAGCCAGAGCAGGGAAACAAGATGCAGCCACATGGGTACCTCCGGGTGAATCTACGAAGAAAACAGGGGTCTGTTCAACATCCAACGGTTGTCGGGATTCACCCTGGCCCTGGATACTGCGCGGTTTTCCGAGTGCGCAATGACCAGTCGGAGTCGGGCGTCTTCCAGAATGGAGAGATCCCCGTCACTGTCCCCGGCGGCGAAACGGATTCGGCAAGCCAGTTCCGGTGGGGTATGGTCCGGGTCGGGATCCGGTTTGCCGAAAACGAGATGTTGCACCCAGCAGCGTTTGCCACGGTGATAGGGGATCATTCCGGAATGATGTCCGCAGGGAATCAGTGAAAGACCCAGGGTTTCGCCCATGGAACACAGGGTGTTGCGCACCCCGATGATCCGTTCCCTGGACAACCCCAGTTTCCGGGCGCAGGCCTCCACGACAAACTGTGGCGAGGCGGAGACGATCCACGGTGTGATACCGGCTTCCAGTAGCCGGAAATACAATTCCACCAGGGGTGTCACCGGCCGACCCCAGTCGGGAAGCACCTTCGGGTGATCGCCCGGAAGGGGGATGCCGGAACCCGGGGCCGCATGAAGGAGGTGTTCCCATAGAATGTCGGTCAGGCTTTGCAGACCGGCAGGGGAGTGTCCCGCACAAAGGGCGGCGAACCATGCATAGGCAGGGTGTGTGCAGGTGGGATCAAATCCGGAAAAGGCCGGGAGGTTGGCCGTTGTCCGGTGACGGAAGTAAATGGAAAAAAGTTCATGGCGCAGTTCGGGACAATCCCTTGTTCGTAGACGGCCATCTCCATGAACGGAAGTCAGCATGTCCAGGGCCAGGGTTGCCTGGGGAGTCAGAAAAGGGGTTAGTTCCCATTTTTCGGGACAAAAGAGATGATCCTCCATGACCATGTGGGCAAACAGGCTGTCCCCGATGTCTCCATGAAAAAGCGTATGGTCCCAGTCAAACAGGGCAATGGCAGGATCGGTGGATTCCCGTTGTCCTGACGCCAGGAGGTTCTCCAGTTCCCGTTGGTTTTCCGGTTTCCAGAAAGTGGATTCCAGGGGTTTTCCAGGCATCAAATTGTGAGGCTCAGGGGAGAGCAGTATCTGATCTGGTCCTCATCTTCCACGCAGGATTCCAGATCCGGCATGGGACAGTCCAGATCGGTTTCACAGGTGTTCACGCAGACAAAATCGAAAGAGTCGTATTCCAGGCAGTAACCATCGCCGCCCATGCACTGTTCGTGTTCTGAACAGAAACAACCCCGTTCGCCCGAACCCATGCAGACATTCGGATCGGAGAGGCGATCGATACAGAACCATGCTTCCGTGGCCGCGGAGAGATCCATCACAATGGGAACGTCAAAGGGAGCCACCACCACCTCATAGGTGCCGGGTGACACATGTTGCAGTTGATAGGTCAGATCGTACGGACATTCACAACGGCAGTTCTGGCCGTTGTCGCTTTCCGTCAGGGTGAAGGTGTTTCCGGAAATGGCCACCTCGCCGGTCACTCCCAGTACTTCATCAGGACAGCAATTGAATATAACATTGACGTGACGCAATTCAAGATGGTTTGACCCGTCATAGAGGTACACGAGGCATTCGAAACCGTGGAACAGATCGGTATCAATGGTTTTCAGCCCGTTCTTGCATTCCGTGGTTTCGTATCCCACCCATTCCGGGACATTCTGGTTGTTGGTATTGTTGGCATTGTTGATGTTGTTGATGTTGTTGGTATTGTTCTGTTTTCCGGACCCTCCCACACTGCAGGAAATCATGAACCAGGAAAAAAGAATAATGGAAGTCAGGATTTTCATGGGTTTTCCGTCCTTTCGACTGTTTTTCTTGCCATGATTGCCATGGAAGACAACACCGGATGAAGAAAAATACCAGACTTTTCCGGAATCGGCAAGTGCTCCCTTGACAGAAGGGGGGAATCGCGGTTATTCAACGGGGTCGACGGAACCCCGGACACATCAGGGTCCGGAAATTGCCTAAGACAGGAGTAATCGACAAATGGAACCAGTTGCCCGCCGATACATCCCCCGGAAAATGTTGTTTGATACCCGCCTTGCTGATCGCAACCTGCGGGAAGGATTCATCACCCGGGAAGAATACGAGAAGCACCTTGCCGGCCTGCCAGACATGGAACATGAAACGGTGTCGCTGGAAGTCCGGCCCCTGGGCGTGCTGTGGGAGAATCCCGAAGAAGAGGAATAAGATGCCCTGCAATCCCGATCTCGCCGATGCCCCCATTGATTTCAACAGTTTCGTCATATCACTGTCCTCATCGGTGCTGATCTCCCTGGGGGAAATTCCCCATCCCGACACCGGCGATCTTTCCCTGGACATTTGTTTTGCCAAACAAACCATCCAGATCCTTGAAATGCTTCAGGAAAAAACACGGGGCAATCTGGACGAGGGAGAACGGGAACTGATTGATTCGGTCCTCTTCGATCTGCGATTCAAATATGTACAGTGTGTGAAGAAAAATCTTCCATGAACCGGTGAAACCATGTTTCTGGAATGCCATCCTGAATCCACCGGCGGAAAAATCCGGTTCCGAACTACGGGTTTTGCGGGTGTTCTGTCTGCATGGAGGCTCCACGGGAGGGGGCATTTCCTGGCCCCGCCGATCCGGGATGCGGTGGTTTCCCGTTCTGGCAGCCACCTGACGGTCCGTTTTGAGGACAATGAATGCACCCGGGTTTCCCTGGAAGAACTGCAGCCCGGGGGGCCGGCCACCCTGCTGTTGCATGGCATCGGTCAACTTCTTGTCCGCGACGGGAAAAACAGGTTCATGGTTGTCGGGGATGCCGCGGTCCTCATGCGGCATGACCGGATTCTGGCAGCGGGACCAGCCGACCAGGTTCTCTCCCATCCCGCCCTGGACGGAAGTTCTCCTGCAACGGTGGATGCCGGTGGTGCGGTGGTGTCTCCGGGTTTGATCGATCCGCATACCCACCCGGTGTTTGCCACCCATCGGGCCCGGGAATTTGCCATGCGCAAGGCCGGTGCCACCTATGCCGAAATCCAGGCGGCCGGAGGAGGGATACTCTCCACCATGCGCACCACCCGGGCGGCACCGGAGGAAGAACTCTTCGAATCGGCTGCGCGGCGCCTCGCCCGGATGCTTCGTTTCGGGGTGACCTCCATTGAGGGCAAAAGCGGCTACGCCCTGGATGAAGCCGGCGAACTGAAGATGCTGCGGGTGCTGAACCGGTTGTCGGACCGGACAGCGGTGGGAGTTTCGCCCACGCTTCTTGCTGCCCATACCGTGCCTCCCGAATACGCGGATTGCCGGGGGGAATATGTCCGCATGATTGTCGAAAAACTGATTCCGCAATCCAGGGATCTGGCGGTTTCCTGTGACGTTTTCTGTGAGAACGGAGCCTTTACCCTGGAGGAAACCACAGCCATTCTGAAGGCAGCGGTCGCCGCTGGCCTGCAGGTGCGGGTCCATGCGGGGCAGTTCAACAGCCTGGGGGCCGTGTCCGTGGCAGCCCGGCTGGGAGCCCTGAGTGTGGATCACCTGGAAGAGGTATCCGAAGCGGAACTGGAAGATCTTGCGAAGTCCGGGAACACCACGGCAGTACTTCTTCCCGGAGCCGCCCTGAGCCTCGGACTGCCCATGCCGTCGGGCAGGGCATTCCTGGACAGGGGAATTCCTGTGGCAGTGGGAACGGATTGCAACCCGGGAACCTCCATGTCGGAAAATCTTCCACTTGCCGGAACGCTGGCCTGCATGCAAATGGGACTTTCCGTGGAGGAAACATGGGATGCGATGACCGTTTTTGCAGCACGGGCGGCCGGCTTTCCGGACCGGGGAACCCTTGCTCCGGGTCAGTCGGCGGATCTGGTCATCTGGGATTTCGATCACTTCGGTGTGCTTCCCTACCATTTTGGTGTCAGTCATGCCCGGAGGATTTTCCGGCAGGGGATCGAAGTTCAGCTTGAATCGGAATGACTTTGGATTATTCTTGGTTGACCAGACCCGTGGGAGGGTCATTATCCTGATACCCCTTTTTGATGAACTGGAAGTCATGGTGCAATAATGAGTTTGTATAAAAAATTTGAAGCCCAATTGGAACTGCTGAAAAAAGTTTCAGGAAAACTGTACAACAAGGATTACCTCCTGACCTGGGAACAGGACCAGGACACCATTCATGCCACAGTGGAACTGGCCCGCATGTTGTCCCAACTCCACCGGCAGGGACTGCATCTCGGGGTGTTCCGTTCCGGACTGGGGGTGTCGATATTCCGTGACAATTCCACCCGCACCCGTTTTTCCTACGCCAGTGCCACCAACCTGCTGGGTCTGCAGACCATGGATCTGGATGAGACAAAAAGCCAGATAGCCCATGGAGAGACGGTCCGGGAAACGGCCGCGATGATCTCTTTTTTGACCGAGGTTATTGGTATCAGGGATGACATGTTCATCCATGAAGGCCATTCCTACATGAAAGAGGTGGGCCAGGCCCTGGACGATGCCTTTGAAAACGGAATCCTGGCCCAGCGTCCTGCCGTTGTGAACCTGCAGTGCGACAAGGATCATCCCACCCAGAGCCTGGCGGATCTGTCTTATCTGGTGCAGACCCGGGGAGGATTCGAGGGCCTGCGCGGAAAGAAAATCGCCATGACATGGGCCTATTCGCCTTCCTACGGAAAACCCCTTTCCGTGGCCCAGGGCATTGTCGGACTCATGACCCGCATGGGTGCAGAGGTGGTTCTGGCGCATCCCGAGGGGTATCACCTGATGCCGGACATCCTGGAAATGGCCCAAACACAGGCGCAGGAATCCGGAGGCAGTTTCCGGCAGACCCATTCCATGGAAGAGGCCTTCCGGGATGCGGACATCGTGTATCCCAAGAGTTGGGCTCCCATGGCTGTCATGGAAGAACGTACCCGGCTATTGCGGGCCGGAGAGAATGCGGCACTCAAGGATCTCGAACGTTCCGCCCTGGAACAGAATGCCCGCCACAAGAACTGGGAATGCAACGAATCCATGATGGAATTGACCAGAAACGGGGAAGCCCTGTACATGCACTGCCTTCCTGCGGACATCAGCGGTGTTTCATGCAAGGAAGGGGAAGTGTCCGCCGGTGTGTTCGAAAAATACCGTCTTCCTACCTATGCGGAAGCATCCTACAAGCCTTTTGTCATTGCTGCCATGATTCTGTTGACCCGCTTCGAACGGGTGGATCACGTCATGAAGCGGCTGCTGGAAAAGGAAAAATCCCGCCATGGCAAATGAGTGGATGGAGATCTCCCTGACGGTCCCTGCCGTTCTGGAGGACGAGGTGGCGGCACTGTTTGTATGGGCCGGAGCATCGGGAGTGGAAGTGCGGGACAGGTCCACCCTTTTTTTCGAGCCAGAAGGGTCGGTCCGCGTGGTCGCCTGGGTGGAGCAGGGGACGGAATTCCTTTTTATGCAAAGACTTGTACCCGTGCTGGGTCCGGTGACCGGGCAAGAAGACGAAGAATTGTCCGCAGCCTTTCGTCAGGTGCCCATCCGGCGCGAGGAATGGAACGAATTCTGGAAAAAGACCTTTGATATCCAGAAAATTGGCCGATTCATTGTCCGTCCTTCCTGGAAGGAGGCCGAACCCGGTCCCGGGGAAACGGTGTTTTGCATTGATCCGGGAATGGCTTTTGGAACGGGACTGCATGCCACCACCCGTCTGGTCCTGGAATATCTGGGGAAACTCCCCGAAGCCGGTTTCAAGCCATCCACGGTGCTCGACATGGGTTGTGGTACCGGAATTCTTGCGATGGCGGCGGCGGTATTGTATCCAAAAGCCCGGGTGATTGCCGTGGACAACGATCCGGACGCAGTGGAAACCGCCCTGGGCGTTCTTGCGGACAACGGGATGTCCGACCGGGTGTCCATTTCCCTGACTTCCGGTGACCTGGAAGCGAATTCCGTGGATCTTTTACTGGCAAACATCCAGTTGGATGTGCTGCTGGAACTGAATCCCTTCTTTTTGCGCATTCTGGCCCCCGGCGGACGAATGGTTTTTTCCGGTCTCCTGAACGATCAGGTGAAAACGATCCGGGAACAGACACCGCTTGTTGTCCTGCACGGGGACCGGTCCGGAGAATGGGAGTTGGTGGTGTTCGGCAAGTCCGAGTAAGGAAATCATGAAATGAACAGTCGAAAAATGGTTGTCACTCTTTTTGTCGCAGTCATGGGTGTTCTGCTCCCGGCAGCCTGCTCGAAGCCGCAGTACATCGCCGGAACCCGGATCGTTTCCACACCGGAAAACAAGGAAATCATCGAGGTGGTGGAGGAGTTTCGCCGCACCATGATTGCCCTGGACGTGGAACGGTTCATCCAGTTGGCACATCCGAACTATTTCCAGCCCAAGACCCATGCCGACGGGAAGGCGTATGATTACAAGGGTCTTGTGGAATCTGCCCGGCTCCGTTTCGCCCAGTTGAAAAGTGTCCGGCTGGACATCCAGTACCGTCGCATTCAGTGGGAAAAGGGGGATCGGGTTTCCGTGGAGGTTTATCTCGACGGTTCCTACCAGATCCATGTTGGAGACGAGGATCACTGGGAGAAAAAAACAGACTACATGAAACTGACACTGGAAAAGCACGAAGACAAGTGGCTTTTTGTCAGTGGTCTCTGATTCCTTCCTTTTCCCCTTCTGAAAAACTTTTTTTCCTCACCTTTGGCATTGCATCCATTTTAGATAGGCGGTAACATCCGCACATGTCTTTGGTGTCAAATCACAACCAACTGATCCCGTAGTCAAAGAGAGTTGATATGCTGAAGGAAATCAAGACAGTCATCGCGAACCTCTTCAATACCCCGAGCAACACCCACCTGCTGGAAGAACTGGAGGAACTTGTCGGTTCCGGAGGTCTTTCCCCGGACGAACTGGCGTCTGTCCTGGTCCGGGCGGCAGAGCGTGCACTGCAGGCGAAACAACTGCAGTTGGCATACCGGTTTTTCCGGTTCGCCGAAGCAGCGAAACCGGATGATGTTCCCTTGTTGAAGGGCATGTCCGCGATGTTGGACGAGGAACTCTGGTCCGGAGAGGAAGCCCTGGCCATGTACCGGCGGGTGGTGGAACTGGATGCTTCCGACGAGGAAGCCTCCTCCCGTCTGGAAGCCCTGGAACAGGAAGCTTCCAACTGGAACCGGATCCTTGAAAAATACATTTCCGAAGCCGAAGGTGCATCGGAAACCGAATGGGCCACGCATATGTATTTCCGGGCAGCGGAAGTCGCCGCAAAATACGGGAATGACCCGGAACAGGTGGAATCACTTTTGAAAAAGGCACTGGATCTGGACCCCACCCATGCCGATACCGTGAAACATATTGAATATTTATACCGGGCTCAGAAGCGTTATCGGGATCTGGTGGATTTCCTCCGCTTGAAACTTCCCCGCATCGAGGATGGACAGGAAAGGGCTGCCTGTCTGCTGGAACTGGCCTATCTGGAACTGGAACACACCCAGGAACCCGCCCTGGCCGAGGAACACCTGAAGGAGGTGATGTCCCTGATTCCCGGGATGGACCGCACCATCACGCTACTGGTGGACGCCTTCACCCAGCAGGAAAAATGGGAAGACCTCATCGCCCTGTATGAAGGCGAATACAAGAACGTGGCCAACCCCGAGGAAATCAGTCTGCAACTGGGCATGCTCTGGTGGAAGAAGGTGGGGGATCTCGACACCGCGGAGACGTATTTCCAGAAATTGCGCAAGGGGGACTCCATGTCTCCTTTGGTCATGAATTTCTACAGTGATTATTACACGGCCAAGGACGATTACATGCGGCATCTGGCCATGCTGCAGCAGGCCATGCGTTCGGTGCAGAACGACCTGGACAAGAGCATCGAACTGGCCCGGAAGATATCCGTGATTTCCATTGACAAGAGTCCGGAAAAGGCCATTGATGTCTGGAAGCGCATTCTCAAAATGGACAAATCGAACCAGGACGCCATCCACGCCCTGAAGGAACTGTACGAGAAGGGTGAAAAGTGGAATGCCCTGATGGAACTGTACAAGGATATCGAGCATGGTCTGCCTTCCGATGACATCGAAGGCAGGATTGCCGTCCTGATGGACATGGCCAGGCTCATCGAGGACAAGATGCACGTGGATGCGATGGTGGTGAACGTGTACAACGCCATCCTGAAACTGGATCCCCAACACTCCCTGGCCATGGATGCCCTGGCGGAAAAATATGAAAGCATGGGTCGCTGGCGTGATGTCATCGTGATCTACGAGGAGAAGAACTCCCGGGAAACGGATCCCGAAAAGAAAAAATTCTATCTCAAGCAGATCGCCAGTTTGTGGGGGACAAAACTGTCGAATCCCAACAAGGCCGCAGAACCCCTGGAACAGATTCTGGAGGTGGACGCCACCGATCTGGAAGTCATCGCTTCCCTGAAAGACATTTATGAGAAACGCAGGAACTGGAAGGGTTTGTTTGATCTGCAACTCAAGGAAATCGAACTGCTGGAAGAACACGAGAAACTTCCTCGCATTGTGGAATTGGCCCGTTTTGCCCAACAGCCCCTGGGAAATGCCGTACTGAGCATCGAAATGTGGAACCGGGTGCTGGAATATGATTCCTGTGACATTGATGCGATGGAGAGCCTGATTGCGCTGTATGAAAGGGAAAAACGCTTTCCGGCACTTGTGGAAATGCTCCGGCGCAAGATTGCCATGAGTGTGGGAGACGAGGCATTGCTGCTGCTGGAAAAGACCGGTGCCATCCTGACGGACAAGATGGGTGTGACCGGCCAACTGGCCATGGAAACCTGGCGGACCGTGCTGGAATTCAGGCCCGGGCATCCAAAGGCCACAAAAATCCTCAAGGAACTGTACAGTGCCAACCGGAACTGGGAAGCCCTGGAAAACATGTTCGCGGAACGCGAAAACTGGGTTGGATACATCGAAACCCTGCAGGACTGTGCCGGCCAGGTTCAGGAGGCAAAAGAAAAGGTCCACCTGTTTTTCAAGATAGCAGAAGTGTTCACCGAACGGCTCGGAAAGCCCGAGAGGGCCATCCGTTCCTATGAAAGCATTCTGGAGGTGGAGCCTGAAAATGCCCGGGCTGCAGGACTTCTTCTGCCCATTTACGAGGAAGCCGGCAAGTGGAAGGACGTCGCCCGCATGGAGGAGATCCTTCTTTCCACAAGCACTGAACCGGCAGCGCAACTGGATCACCTGCGAAAACTGGTGACGGTCTGTGAAGGGAAACTGGACATTCCTGAAAAGGCTTTCGATTGGTGTGCCCGTGCGTATGAACTGGATCCTTCTGACAATGAATTCCTGGAAAAACTGGAATCCCTGGCGGAACGTGCAGGGAAATGGGAAAAACTGGCTGCTTTGATTTCCGGCGTGATCCAGCAAATGGAGGGTTCACGGAAAATCCGGCTGATGTCCCGTCTGGCCAATCTGTATGTCAACCAGTTGGTGCAACTGGAACAGGGTGAAGCCATCTGGCGTCTGGTGCTGAATGATGAGCCGGAATCCGGGGAAGCCCTGATGGGTCTGGCTTCCATTTACGAATTGCGTCAGAACTGGCCCGAATTGCTGGAGATTCTGGACCGGCAGATTCACAACGCCCCACAGGTGGAGGACCGGATCAATGCCATGATGAAAATGGCCTCCCTGCTGGAGGATCATCTTGGAAAACCCGGTGAATCCATCGAAATGTACAAAAAGATCGTGGATCTGGAACCGGATTACATTCCCGCACTCCGGGCGCTGGACCGGCTGTATGAAGCAGGGTCCATGTTTGAAAACCTGGCATTTGTCCTGAAGCGGCAGGAAAATTTGTCCGAAAATGAAGAGCGCATCCGGCTGCGTTTCCGCCTGGGACGCCTGTATCAGGGTCCCTTGAAGGATTTTGAGGAGGCCCTTTCATGTTTTGCCTCCATTCTGGAGGAAATGCCGGACCATGAAGATTCCCTCAAGGCCCTGGAAGACATGCTGGCACCTTCCGTGGACGACATGGTGCGGCTCAGGGCCGCCGGCCTGCTGGCTCCCTGCTACTCCCAGATGGAAAACTGGGAATCCTATGCCCGCTCACTGGAAGTCATCGCCCAGATGGAAGGGGAAGGGGAACAGAAAATCGCCCATTACCTGGAACTTCTGAACATCACGGTCCGGCGTGTGGGTGATCCGGCACGGGGACTGGAGATTGCCCGGATTCTCTTCCGGCTGTCCCCGGAAAATGCCGATGTCCGGCAGGAGATGCGGCGGCTGGCCATTCTGGAGGATCAGATTCCCCAGTTGAAGGAACTGTATATCCAGTCACTGGAAACAATGGCACCCTTGCGCCTGGTGCTTGCCTGGGAACTGGCCCTTCTGGAGGAAGAGGAACTGCATGACAAGGAGGAGGCCGAGAAATATTACCGAATCGTTCTGGAAGAGGAACCCCTCCATGAAGGGGCTTTTCTTGCCCTGGAACGCATGACCACGGAATCCGAACGCTGGCTGGATCTGCGCACACTGATTGAAAACCGGGTCGAAGTGCTCTCCGACTTTGATCAACAGAAGTCCATGCTTCTGAAACTGAGTTCCCTCAACGAAAACATTCTGGCGGATGTGGATGCAGCCATTGGTGCCTACCGGAAACTGCGTCAACTGGAGTCCGGCTCACAGGATGCATTTGTTGCCCTTGTCCGGTTGTACGATCTTTCCGAAGACTGGGCATCACTGGCTTCACTTTATGAAGAAGAACTGGCCTACGTCAAAAACAACGAACAGCGCATTTTATTGATGATCCAGCGGGCGGATCTCCTGATTCACAAACTGCAGATGGATGAAGAGGCAGTCACCTTGCTCCAGGAGATCCTTCTTCTGAATGCAAGCCACATTGCTGCACGCCAAATGCTCAATGAAGCCCTGGAAAAGGATAATACCCGCCAGTCCGCGGCGGACATATTGCTCAACCTTCATGAACACGAGACGGATTTTGAAAAGATCGTCAAACTCCTGGAAATCAAACTGGAGGCGGCAGGGAGTGTGGATGAGGCGGTGGGAATCCTTTCGCGCCAGGGCAAGATTTTCACCGTGCAACTGGCCCGGCCGGAGCAGGCGTTTTCCGCCTGGCGCAGGGCCCTGAAACTCGAACCATCCAATCTGGAAGTCCGCAGTGCGCTGGAGGAACTCGTGGACCTCAGCGGAGACCATGCAGCCCTGATTGAGGTATGGAACGAGGCCGTGGACACTGCCGGGGAAGACCCGGAACTGGCCATGTTGTACATGGAAAAAATTGCCAGATTGTATGAAATCCAGTTGGCAAGCCCCGAACGCGCGGTTGTCTGGTACAGGAAACTGCTGGAGGCAGCCACGGATTATGTGGAGATACAGGCCAAGGCCACGACTGCATTGATCAACCTGCTTTCGGTGATGGATGAATGGATTGATGTCATTGATCTGTATCGCCGGCAACTGAACTGGCTGGACAATCCCAGGGAACGCAAGAGCGTGTACCGCAAGGTGGCATCCCTGCAGGAAGACATGCTGGACGCCCTGGAGGATGCGGCAAACACATATCATCAATTGCTGGAGGAATTTCCGGAGGATGACGATGCGCTGGATCGTCTGGAATACATTTATTCCCGTCTGGAAAAATGGGCCAAACTGGTGGATGTGCTGTCCCGTCGTGCGGATCTTTCCACGGATCCACGGACCCGCAAGGATTTCTACAGCCGGATTGCCATTCTCCGGGAAGAGAGCCTTCAGGACATTGAGGGAGCCGCGGAAGCCTGGGATGCCATCCTGCAGGAATTCCCGGAAGACGGGGAAGCCCTCCGGTATCTGGCCCGGCTCAACGAGGCGCTGGGCCGCTGGTCCGATGTGTTCGACCTGGTCGAGCGTGAGTTGACGTTGACAGAAAGCCTGGAAAACCGCCACACCCTTCTGTACCGGTTGGGGTACATCCTGCAGGTACATCTGGAAGAACCGGAGCGTGCCATTTCGTTCTACCGGGAGGTCATCGAGCAGGATCCTGAGCACGAAAAAGCCAAGCAGGCGCTGGAAACCATGCTTCAGGGAGAAGAGTTGCTGGCCCTGGAAGCCGCCTCCATCCTGGAGAAAATCTACGAACTGGAAGACAACTGGGAAAAACTCACCGGCCTGTATGTTCTCAAGGCCGGCTATTCCATGGATTCCCAGGAGAAGGTGGAACTGTTCGTCAAGATTGCCCAGATCAAGGAACTGCAATTGAACGAACCGGCCGCTGCTTTCGGCTTTTATGGACAGGCACTCAGGGAAAGCCTTTCCCTGCCCATGTTGTCGGATATTCTGGAAAATCTGCAGCGGCTTGCGGCCATGGAAGGAAAATGGTCGGAACTGGTGGAAATGTACAAGGAAAATGTCGACGAGATTCTGGATACCCAACTCCAGGAAAAGGTATGCCTGATCATTGCCGACATTGCCCGTGATGAACTGAAGAATCTCGAACTTTCGAGGGTGTATTACCAGAAGGTACTGGAGAACAGTCCGGATTCCGCCCACGCGCTGGATGCGCTGGAATTTGTTTACAAGGAAATGCAGGACTGGGAAGCCCTTCTGGGTATTCACCTGAAAAGGGCCGAGTTGGGGTACAACGAGCCGGAA
Organism: uncultured Kofleriaceae bacterium; assembly: GCA_964618145.1. GTDB lineage: Bacteria > Myxococcota_A > Polyangia > HGW-17 > HGW-17 > HGW-17. Next base: position 40,942 of record CAZTZR010000001.1, on the reverse strand, counting down.
CGGCGCTATCAGGCTCTGGTGCTGGCGGCTACCCTTTGCCGGGATCAGTTGAAAAAACCGGCGGATGCCATCTCCCATTACCGCGAAATCATTGAATTCAGGCCAGAAGATGCAGGGATATTCCGGGCGCTGGAGGAACTGTATTTTGATCAGGAGGCCTGGGAAGAATTGCTTGAACTGTACGAACATCGCATCCAGTTTGTGGATGAACTGTCTGAAGCCGTGGAAATCCGCTACAACATGGGTGAAATTTTCCAGGATTATGTCAATGAAACCGAGCGGGCCCTGGAAATGTTCAAGGCGGCCCTGGGGGGTGATCCCACCCGTGAAGACACCATTCGCCGGCTCGAAAAATTCCTGGACATGGAATCCTATGCTGCAAGTGCGGCTGAAACTTTGGTGCCCATCTATGCCTCCCGGCAGAACTGGAAGGAATTGATCCGTGTATTTTCCCTGCAACGCCAGATGATGGAGACTCCAGAGGAGAGGGCTCCCATCACGAAAAAGATAGCCAGTCTTTATGATGCGGTGCTCGAAGATCTGGAACAGGCTTTTATATGGTACGGCTATCTCTTTGTGGAACAACCCATGGACAAGACGGTGCGCAGCCGGCTTCTTTCCCTGGCGGATACGCTTTCCAAATGGGAGGATGTCTCGACGGTTCTTTCCCGGGTGTTAGAAGAGGCCTATGCCGATCTGGATTATATCCTCGAAGTGGCCGAGCATCTTGCACGCATATATTCCGGTCGACTGAATCGGGTGGAGGACGCCCGCAAATGTTACAAGCGGATTCTGGATGCGGACCACAACCGGCAGGACATTTTTGCGGAACTGGAGAACATGCTGTTGACCGCCGAACGGTGGGACGATCTTCTGACCATTTACCGGGAGGCTGCAGAAGCCTATTATGATCCCGCAAAGAAAAACCAGTATCTGTTCAAGATGGCTGCAGTCTTTGAAGACAAACTGAACCGGTTTGAAGATGCGGTGGAATCCTACAGGGAAATCCTGGTAGGCGTTCCCGAGGACACCCGGGCCAACCAGGCGCTTCGCAGGTTGTATACCCGGCTGGAGCGGTGGGAGGATCTGGTGGAGCATCTGTTGGTGCTGGTCCAGCAACAGCAGCATGAGCCGGCGGAACTGTGTGAACTCAACCTGAAACTGGCTGAATTGTATTTTGAGAAACTGGAAGATCCCATTTCTGCTGTTGACCGCATTGAGCAAATTTTCCTGGTGGAACCGATCCACGAAAAATCCATTTTGTTCCTGGAAAGATTGCTTGACAAGGAAGACATCCAGATGCGTGCAGCGGCCATGCTGCAGCCCATCTATATGAATCTGGACCAGTGGGAAGATCTGGTGCGTGTGTACGAAATCCAGATTGCAGGACAAGATGACCAGTTCCAGCAGATCGAATACCTGAAGGAATGCGCGACTTTGTATGACCAGCGCGGAAACCGTCTGGACCGTTCATTCCATTCCCTGAGCCAGGCCTGGCTTCTGGATTCCACGGACAGGGATTTGTTCGAGGCACTCTATCAGTTGAGTGTACGCCATGGAAACTGGAAGGAGTTGATCGAGGTATACGAAAAGGGCATTCAGGATGCATATGACACGGATCTGCAGGTGGCAGTGCTTTTGCGTGTGGCCCGTGTCGAATCCGAAATACTTACGGACCCGGAATCCGCCCGCAAGAGTTATTTCAGGGTTCTGGAGGTACAAGAAGACCATCTTGATGCCTTGACCGAACTTTCGATTCTCCTGGAAGAAATGGAAAACTGGGAGGAACTCAATACCATTCTGGATCGTCGTTCCTACCTGATTCATGAACCGGAGGAAAGCGTCCGGACACTTCGGCAACTGGCCCTTCTTCAGGAAAAACTGGAATTGGGTCCGTCTGCGGTGGAAACCTGGAAACGGCTTCTGGAAGTCCAACCCGGTGAAACCGGAGCCTTGCGGGCGCTCGAATCCCTGTATGAAAGGGGAGAAAACTGGGCGGAACTGGCGGAGGTGTTGCGGGAACTCCAGGAAGTAGCCGAAACGGGAGAATTCGAGGTGGCACTGAAACTGGCCCGCGTCCAGGAGGAAAAACTGGAGGACAATTATGAGGCCATTTCCACATTGCAACGCATTCTTGCCAGCAGTTCCGATCATCTGCCTGCACTGAAATCCTGTGCCCGGCTGTATGAGAAGGAAGAGAACTGGATGGAGTTGATCCAGATTCTCAACCGCATGGTAATGCTCGAAACCGCCGATGGTGCCCGGAATGAACTGATTTTCCGCATTGCCCAGGTTCTGCAGAATGAAATCGGGAATGTTCCCGACGCCATTTCCAGGTACCAGAACATTCTCGAGTTTGATCCGGGTCATGAAAACACCATTGCGGCACTGGAAGAGTTGCTCAACGGAGAGGATTTCCGGGAGCAGGCGGCCGCCATTCTGGAACCCCTCTACCAGGAAAAATCCAGTTCCGGAAAACTGATACATCTGAACAAACTGCTTCTGGAAGTGGCTGTGGAACCCGGACGGAAAATCCAATTGCTGCGTACGATTGCCACGATCTACGAGCAGGGGAACGATCTGGATCATGCCTTTGAATACTGGGGTCTGTTGTACCGGGAAAATCCGGCGGATCTGGAAGTGGAAGCACAGTTGATGCGGATCAGCGGAGCCTCCGGAAAGTGGTTGCGTCTGGTGGAACTTCTGGATTCGGCTGCCGAAGATGTCTACGAGCCTGAATTGCGCAAGCGGTTGATCCTGACCATTGCCAATCTCCATGAAATTTCCCTGGAAAATGTGGATGCTGCCATTTCCTCACTCAAGAAGGGGCTCGATGCCGTTCCTTCGGATCTCGACATTCTGGGTCAACTGGATCGTCTGCTGACGGCCACCGGCCGCAATGAGGACCTTCTGGAGATTTTGCGGATTGAGGCCGATTCTGTGGAAAATGAAGCCAAGGCGCAGTTCCTTTTCCGGTTGGGCAGCCTCATGCTGCACCAGTTTGAAAAGGGAGAAGAGGCTGTGGAAATCTGGCAGGAGGCCCTGAACTTCAATGACAGTCATCCGGAAATCTTCCAGGAACTGGAAAAGTTGCTTCAATCCGGAGGTCCCCTGGTGGAATCCGCCCTGGAAGTGCTGGAACCCGCCTACGAGCGCATGGGGCAAAATGAAAAACTGATTCTGGTGCTGGAGGTACGTGTCTCCCTGAGCGATGATCCGTCCGAAAAGGCAGGATATCTGGAAAGGGCGGCCATTCTTTCCAGCACCATGGGATGGATGGAAAAGGCCATTTCCTTCTGGGCACAGGCAGTAAAATTGTCACCGGAAAACCCGGCCTTGCTGGAAGCCTTCATCCATCTGGCGGAAAATACAGACCAGATTCCCATGGTCATGCAGACGGTGACAGCCATCCTCGATACCGATCTGGATGACATGTCCGCCGTGGCCATGGCTCTTCGGGTGGCACCTTTGGCCCTGACAGTGGGCGACATGGTTGCCGCGGAAAAATTCTATCTGGCCATACTGGCCCGGGAACCCGAAAATCTGGATGCTCTTGGCGCGTTGGAAAACCTCTATCGTGTGGGGGATGATACCGGCAAACTGGTCGATGTGCTGCAGAAACGGTTTGCCCAGGAGTACGATCCTGTTAAGAAAAAATCCATTTGTGGGGAGATTGCATCCCTGGCGGAGAAACATCTCCAGAACCCGTCCATGGCGGAAGAAGCCTGGAAGAACCTTCTGGAATCCGACGAGAGTGATTCCCAGGCCCAGGAAGAGTTGATACGCCTGTACGAGCGCATGGAGAAATGGGAATCCCTCATCGAAATCCTCAAACTCAGGATCAACTACACGATGGATGCCGGCGAGCAGCAGCGGTTCCGCCAGCGCATTGCCGAGATCTACGGGGAAAAACTGGAAAATACAGACGCTGCCGAGGAGGAATGGCGGGAGGCCTATGATTCGGATCCCGCTTTTGAACCGGCCTATTTTGCGCTTTTGGATATTTACAGGGGCAAGCAGGACTGGGATGCGGTGAAGGATCTGTATTTCACCCGCCTGGGCCAGGCGTCCGTGGACAGCGAACGGCTGGGAGTATTGGAGGATCTGGCCAATCTTTCCATGAACCAACTGCAGGATGTGGATGATGCGGTTTCCTACTGGATGCAGATTCTGGATATGGATCCAATGGTTCCGGGAATTTTCGGAAAACTGGCCCGGGTGCTTACCGATGGTGAACGCTACTATGAATTGGCGGACCTGTTGCAGAAGCGTGCTGACATCTTCCATGCCAGTGATGATCGGGAGAATGAACTTTCCATGCTGGACCAGTTGGCCCGATTGTGGGAGGAAAAACTGGAAAGTCCCACCGAGGCCCGCAGGATCCTCGAGCGGATTCTGGAATCCGATCCGGCCAATGTCACGGCATTGACCGGACTGGCACGCATCTTTGAAAACATGCAGGACTGGGAGCACTGCCAGCAGTATCTTGAAAAAGCCGCGCTTTTGGAACCCCAGGGCAAGGACGGCGCTGAACTGGCCTTCCGCAGGGGCAAGGTCGCCGAGAAACTGGGGGATGCCGAAAAGGCCCAATCCTGCTGGGAAGAGGCCATCCGCCTGTATCCGGCACATCAGGATACATTCGATGTACTCTCGGAGAAGGCCCGGGCCAAAGGGGACAAGGAGGCCATTTTGCGCCTGATGCAGACCCGCCTGCCGTTGGTTCAGGAAACCGCGGACCGCATGGAACTTCTGATACAGTTGTCCGATCTGTACATTGAGTTGGGAGCATCCGAGGCGGCGTTCCCGCACCTGGAAGAGGCCATGGGTCTGGAGCCTTCCAATCTGGAGGTAAAGAGGAAACTCGGGGATGCCTATTTTTCCGCAGGAAATATGGATTCCGCCGGTGAAGTCTACCAGAAGTTGCTGGATGAACTGATCGCTGCCAAGGCACCCCGCAAGGATATGGCTCCCTTGTTCCAGAGACAGGGTTCCATACTGGAAAGCCAGGGCAACCTGGCCGGTGCCATGGAACTGTACACGCAAAGCCAGAAAGCCGATACGACCTATGTTCCCAACCTGATAGCGATGGCCCGCCTGTACATGAAGATGGAGAATCCCGATCAGGCCCAGCGGATGTTCCGGGCACTTCTGTTCCAGCGTATTGACGGAGTGATCACCAAGGCGGAGATCTTCCTGGAAATCGCCCGCATCGAGATCGCCACCGGGAATGCAGCCAAAGCCAAGTCATCCGTACAGCGTGGGTTGGCGGAGGATCCAAACCATCCGGCACTCAAGGCCCTGATGGAAGAATTGTAATCCTTCGGTTATGTCACAGGATCAATTTCCTCACATCCAGTCCTCCCGTTTTGTGGTGGGGGCACGATCGGCAAACCAGTTTCCCGTTGGGTCTTGTCCCGAAATTGCCGTGGCCGGTCGTTCCAATGTGGGAAAAAGTTCCCTGCTGCGTCTTTTGCTGGACAACCGGGGGCTTGTGCGGGTGAGCCGCTCTCCTGGACGGACGAGGGAAATCAATTTTTTCGAAGTTCTGTCCAAGGATATGGATCCGCTTTTCCTGGTGGATTTGCCGGGATACGGATATGCCACAGTCCCCCGTTCCCTGAAGGAGGAATGGGGGACTTTCGTCAGTTCGTATCTGGAAACCCGTCCACCCCTGCGCATGATTCTTCTTTTGCAGGATGCACGCAGGGAAGTTACTGAGGTGGAAATCCAGTTTGCCAACTGGATGCATTCCCGTTCAGTGTTGGTCCAACTGGTGATTACAAAGATTGACAAGGTTCCCAAGACACAATGGGGAAATGTGGAAAAGCAGGTTCGTTCGGCATTTGGCCCGGGTTTTTCCCGGGGAATCCTGTTTTCATCCCTCAACAAGACGGGCATAGGCGATGTGTGGAAGAAAATCCACCGTGCCTGCACGGATGCCCCTGGGGGAACCTGATGGTGAAATGAGCATGTACTCCCTCGTCTCCCTTGTTCCGGAGGATTTGCCGGACATCATGGAAGTGGAGCGACTTTCCTTTGCCCATCCCTGGTCCCCGGAGGCGTTTGCGGCGGAATTTGAAAAGCCGTATTCGTCCTTTCTGGGAATCCGGTTGGATGGAAGGGTGATAGCCGTGTGCCTGTACTGGGTGGTATTGACGGAAATACATATCCTGTCGCTGGGAGTGCATCCGGACCACCGCAGGAAGGGTTGTGCCAGTGCCCTTTTGGAGGTGTTGGTGGAGATGGGACGGGAACTGGGTTGTGACCGCATAGATCTGGAAGTGCGAGAATCCAATACTCCGGGACAACAATTGTACGAGAATTCAGGATTTGTAAGGGTTGGTGTCCGCCCGCGATACTATCCTGACACGGACGAGGACGCGATCCTGTACACCCTTTTCCTGCAGGAACATGTGGCATGAATCATCAGGAAATACAAAAAGAATACGCTCGTTTTGCATTCGATCAGATTCCACGGTGCCTCTCCCTGATTGATCGCAATCCCCTTTCCCCCACCTATGGATGTGCCAACCGGGAATACTGGCTGGCCCGCAGTACGGATTTTCCGTCCGCCATTGCGCAATATGCCATCCTGCCATTGGCGCTGGTGTATCAGGAACCGTTTTTTGACAATCCATATTACCGGCATCCCAAGGTGGCTAACTGGCTGATGGCAGCCATGTCCTATGTGGCCCGCATTCAGCACGGGGACGGTTCTTTTGATGAGTTCTATCCCAATGAACGGGGGTGGGCTGGTCCAACAGGATTTTTGCTTCATGCAATGGTTCAGGGGTGGAAGGCTGTTTTTCCCCTTTTGGGTGTGCGTGAAAAGGAACGCATCAGCACATGCATGCTGCGGGCAGCCCGTTTTCTGGCATCCAACGATGAAATCGGGGTGCTGGCAAATCATCATGCCATGGCCCTTCTGCCGATTGCCCAGACCATGGAACTGTTTCAGGCGGATCATCTGGAAGGGCTTTATGAAGAACGCAAGAAAGTGTTTCTGGAAACCTGTCACGATGAAGGATGGTGTCTGGAATATGATGGCGTGGATCCGGGATATCTGAGCGCCACCGTGACTTTTCTGGCTCGCCTGAACCAGGCCCGGCCCGATCCGGTCCTGATGGACGTGGCGAAAAAGGCAGCTGAATTCACCAAGTATTTTGTCTATCCGGATGGGCATTACGGGGGTACCCTGGGTTCCAGGGAGACGTTCCATTTTTACAGTCACGGATATGAATTGTTGGGAAAAGAAAATCCCATGGCCCTGGCCCAGGCGGATTTCATGCTTCGGTCTTTCGGAAAGCAAAGAAGCGTCATTCCGGGACTCCAGTCGGACCGATATTTTGTCTACCGCATTCCGGAGTTCCTTTTCTCGGCGATGGATGCCGCACCCCGCCCTGACAATCTTCCACTTTTGCCTTGGCAGACACCCGGTCCCGGGCAGTTCCTGTTCCAGGAATCGGGGATCTGGGGTGGCCGTAGGGGAAATTATTATGCCATTGCAAATCTGGCACGGGGGGGGGTGTTCAAGTGCTTCCGTTTGCAGGATGGTGGTGGTGTTCCCTTGGCATCCGACTGTTCCATGTCAGGTGTTTTTGAAGATGGGTCCGTATTTACCACCGCCTGGTGTGATCCGGAGCGGACTTTTTCCGCCCAAGGAGTGGAAGCCACGGTTCGTGCCAGAGGACTTCTTTTGCATACACAGACTTTTGATCCGCTGAAAATGTCCGTGTTCCGTGCGGGCATGGCTGCTTTGGGATGGCACCAGAAAAGTGCCTATCACCTCAAGGGTTTGATCCGGAAGATTCTGATGCTTCGCAGCACCACGGTTCCCGTTCAGTTGCACCGTACCCTGAAATTGTCTCCGGAAGGACTGATTGTCAATGATCGTGTGATCGTTCCCAAGGGCACCCAACTGACCCGTCTGATTCTGGGAGAAGAATTACCCGTGCGGTATGTTCCCCAGTCCCGGTATTTCCAGCCGATGGAACTGGAAGTGGGGGGCAGGGAACTGACTGATTCCGAACTCAATCAGCTGCGGGGCAAGGGGGAGTTGTCATTCACCCGGATTCTTGCATGATCCGCAGGAGTCATGATGAATCAAAGACCATTATGAGTCGATGAGGAGAGCCATGGTACGCATACTCATCAAACCCGCCGAGAAAATGGCATTTGACCTTTGTCAGGCGGTGCAGAGGGCTTTTCCGGATGTCCGGATACTGGACGACGAAGGACCGGACAATCAGGCCGATCTGGTGTTGGCTCCATTCGGTTCCGGAGTTCCTTCTGGCCGGGTGGTTTTGTATTCTCCCGTTTCCCTGGATGGTCAGGATGAAGTGTTTGTGCTGCCCGGTGAATGGGAACTCATGAAGGAAGAAATCCGGGCCAGGCTCGCGCTGTCCGGTGGACTGGGTGAGCGCAATCCACAATCGTTTGCGGAATTGCCGGCACTGGGAGATGAACTGTTTACCCTGGGGGGGCTTTCCCTCAGACAAAGTGAGCTTTCCGGACAAAAAGAGGACAGTGAACCTGATCTGGAAGAAGAGGATTCCGGGTATCCCGTTGAAATGCCGTCCCTGTCCGTCCAGAATACCCTGGATTCCATGCAGGAGCAGGAAGTTCTTTCCGATGAACTGTTCAATCTGGGGTTTTCTGAAACGGGTGCAGTCGCGAACTCTCCCGCAGAACAGGTGACGGCACCCGGAATTCTGCGCAGGAATACCATGGTTGCCGACATCAGGGATCCGGTGGAGGAACCAGAGGGGATTTTCCCTGCTGACACCCAGGAACCGGCCCAGGCATTCTTGCGGGCCTGGAAAACCCGCATGACGGGTGTCATGGAATTGTCCCTGTCCCATCACAGGATCCGCCTTGCCTGGGAAAGTGGAATGATGGGGGATGTGGATGGAATCGGACCCATTTTGCAACATCTTTTGCAGTTGTCCGGAGCTTCCGTCACCCTGACGGGGGATCTTACACGGACGCTTTCAGACCCGTTGGAACTTGCACTGAAAAGAAAACTGATACTTCCGGAAGAAGAATTGACCTGGCTGGCGCGTTGCCGCAAGGAGGCCTTCATTCTGGCACTGTCCGAGAAAAAAGGTCCGGTCATGGTGGAGAACGTGGAGTTTTCCCGAAAACTTCCCCTTTTGGACCCACGTCCACTGTTGTTCCGGGGAATTGTCGAAACCATGGCACCGGATGCTGCCTGTGCCTGGTGTGATTGTGCCTTTCCGGAACAGGTGGCCAAGCCGGAATGGAATCCCCTGTTTTCCGATACGGAGTTTGATCCCCTGTGGGTGCGGGCCATCCGGTTGTTTGCAGACACCGGTCAATGGATGGAGTCCAGCATCCGGGCCGGCCTCTCCCAGGGAGAATCCTGGACGCTGGCCTATGCCAGCCGGCTGTTTGACCTTTGTGAACCCAGGTTGCCCAAAGAGGTGCCCGCCGCGGAAATTCTCCGACGGCGTTTCAGAAACCTGGAAGAAAGTTTCCGTACAGGTCCGAATGCATCGTTTTTCGGAGATAACCCCATCGCTGCCAGAAGGGTCCATCAGGAAATCCTGGTGCAACTTTCCTCGTTGCCAACTCCCCTGCAGGTGTTGCTGGCCCTGGATATCGAGAAGTTGAAAAAAAGCATGGACAAGGCATTGTCCCTTCTGTCATTCTAGCCGAGCTTTGGGGTTGTTTTTCCCCCGGGCCGTGGTTGTTCAACGTGCGTGTCGTTTTTTTCGGTTCACCAGAATTTGCATTGCCGGCATTGCATGCCCTGCATGGGTATCATGAGATTGTGTTGGTGGTGACACAACCCGAGCGTCCCTGCGGGAGAGGCCAGAAATGCCGTGCAACACCTGTGGAAACCGCAGCCAGGGAGTTGGGTTTGGAAGTGATCACCCCCCGGGCCGTGCGGACGGAAGGATTCCTTCGAAGGATTGAATCCTGCCAGGCAGATTATCTGGTGGTAGTGGCTTTTGGACGAATCCTGCCCGAGCCTGTTTTGGCTGCCGCAAAACAGGGTGCACTGAACATTCATCCTTCCCTGTTGCCCCGCTGGAGGGGACCTGCACCGGTGGCATGGACCCTCTATCACGGAGATGGGGAGACAGGTGTCAGTATCATGCAGATGAATGCGGAGATGGACGCCGGAGACATTGTCCGGTTTTTCCGGACACCGGTTTTTCCCGACGAATCGGCGGACCAACTGCTGCGTCGCCTGTCCTGTGAAGGAGCACGGTTGCTTCTGGAGGTTCTAAAGGAAGAGGAGGCTGGCAATCCATGTACGCGAACTCCACAGGATCATGCGCTGGCGACCATCGCGCCATTGATCACTCCGGAAATGGCATGGATCAACTGGAACCAGCCGGCGGTGCAGGTGGCCCGGGTGATTCGTGCCTTTGACTGTCGGCCTGGAGCCTTTTCGTTCTTTAAGGACCAGAGAATCAAGTTCTTTTGCCCGAAAGTGGTTCCCTGGGAGGCAATCTCCGTTACCCCCGGAACGGTGATGGGTCTTGATTCGGGGAAATTGCTGGTGGCTTGCAGGGAACATGCCGTCGCCGTGGGGGAATTGCAATGGCCCGGAAGAAGAAGGTGTTCCGCGAAGGATGTGCTGACTGGTCATCCAATGCCGGAAGGAACCGTACTGCGAGGAAAAGAATGAATTTGTCCGATGAACCCCGTCTGCTTGCCCAGGAAGTCCTTGCGCGGGTGGAAAGGCACAATGCCTACGCTTCCATCGCGTTTGACGCGGTGGCCATGAGCGGAAACCTCACCCGGGAAGTGCGAGCACTGAGCAAGGAAATCCTTTTCGGAGTGCTCCGTCACCGTTCCCGCCTGGAACGGGCGGTTGCCGCATACATGAACTCTCCGCTGGAACACAGTCATCCTTTCATACGCAGACAGTTGCTGATTGCTGCCTATCAAATCCTGTTCATGAAAAACATTCCCCACGCGATTGCCGTGGATCGGGCCGTGGAACTGACTCGACTGCATGTCGGTTCCAGTCCTGCCGGGTTTGTCAATGCGGTGTTGCGAAAACTTTCCCACCAGGGGGAGCTGCCTTTTGATGCTCCGGTAAACAGGGCGGAACACCTGTCCACGGTGCATTCTTTTGTCCCGTGGATGGTTCAGGCCGCCATGGATACCGTCGGCGAGGACGAGGCGTCCGACTTGCTGGATGCCCTGAACCAGCGGTCCAGGGTGATTTTGCGGACCAACGTGGTCAAGACCGGTCGGGAAATGCTCATGGCCCGTCTCCGCCAGCAGTTTCCCGAAGCCTGTGTGGAACCCACGTCCCGGTCGCCGGTGGGGATTGAGGTACGACAACTGCCGGATCCCATCCGGCAGGACCTGCACCGGGAAGGCGCTTACCTGGTACAGGATGAAGGTTCCCAGTTGGTGGTGTTTTACGTGAATCCCCAGCCGGGACAGCGCATTCTGGATGCCTGTGCGGGCACAGGGGGAAAATCCCTCCACATGGCAGCCCGCCTGCACAACGAAGCCCGCATTGTCGCCGCCGATCTGAAGGCTTCCAAGATGGATGCCCTGCTGCAACGTGCCAGAAGGGCATCCATTACCTGCATTGAAACGAGTACCATGAACCTTGTCAGGGAAAAACCGGAAGGCCGGTTTGATCTGGTTTTGCTGGATGCGCCTTGCTCCGGTCTGGGAGTATTGCGAAGACATCCGGAAGCCAAATGGCGGTTGACCCTGGAGGAAACGCGCACTCTGGTCAAACGACAGTCCCAGTTGCTGGAGTCCATGGCCCGGTGTGTGGCACCCGGTGGAATGCTGGCTTATGTGGTGTGCACGTTCTGGCCCCCGGAAACCACTGCCCAGATCGAGGCATTCTGTGCATTGCATCCAGAGTTTTCCCGTGCAAAAAGATCCCTGACCCAGGAAGTTGACTGGTCTGGATGTCTCAATGAATACGGTGATCTGCTTTTGCTTCCCCATCGGCATGACACGGACGGCTTTTACGTGGCCCTCCTGAAAAAGGATGAAAACGCGACATGAACACGAAAGTGGCCCCTTCCCTTTTGAGTGCCGACCTTTTTCATCTGGAAAGGGAAATCGACAGCATACGTGGTTGTGACTATCTCCATGTGGATGTCATGGACGGGGATTTTGTTCCCAACATCACGTATGGTCCCGGGTTTGTCCGGGCCTTGGCCGGCACAAAAATACCCCAGGATGTGCATCTGATGATCTCCCATCCGGCACGGCATGTGGATGCCTTCATGGATGCGGGAGCAGCCATATTGACCATTCATGCCGAGGCCGACGTGCATTTGCACCGGACCCTGACCCATATCCGCAAAAGGGGGATCAAGGCCGGTGTGTCCCTGAACCCGTCCACGCCCTTGACGATGATTGAACACGTCCTTTCAACGGTGGATCTTGTTTTGATCATGACGGTGAATCCCGGTTTTGGCGGTCAGAAATTCATTTCCGCCATGCTTTCCAAAATCCGGGCATGTCGAAAAATGCTGGATGAAGCCGGATGCATGGATGTCATTCTGGAGGTGGACGGGGGAATTGATCTGCACACGGCGCCTCAGGTGGTGGATGCCGGAGCCGATTTGCTGGTCTCCGGTTCCGCCTTGTTCACTGCACCGGACCGTGCCGGGTTCATTCGTCAACTTCAGGACCTCGGGTCAGCCACAGGCTGAATTCCGGTGATTCCGGTTTCACTGCAAAACCAGATGCAACACTGTTTCAAACCAGGGGGTGTGCGGGAACATGTCCAGTCCGTGGACTTCAACGGCCCGGTACCCATCCTGTTCCAGGAACCGATAGTCCCTTTGCAGGGTGTGTATGTTGCAACTCATATAAGTCAATGTCTCTGGCTTTTTTGAAAGAATCCAGTTTCGCAGGGTTTGCGAAAGCCCTTGTCGGGGGGGATTCACGATGAGCCGGAATTTCCCGTCGAGATGTCCTTCGGGTTTTTGAATGAAATCATGGACATCCTGACAAAACCATTCCACCGGGGCCTGGTTTTTTCGCGCCAAATCAATGGCAACCGGATCCATTTCCACAGCCCGTACAGGCAGTCCTTTCAGCGCCAGCGCCCCTGCTGTGGGTCCCACGCCACAGAACAGGTCAAGGATGGGCCAGGAACCCTGACAAAACCCCGTGATGAGTTCCACGGCCTTTTTGGCCATGGCATGATGGGTCTGGGAAAAGCAGGTGGCATTGACAAAAATGGGGCAGGGAAGATCCGTTTCCTTCAGGAAAGGCGAACCAGCCAGCAAAAACTCCTCGGTTCCAGCCAACCGGTTTGTTTCCTTTGGATGTACATTACAGGTCACTCCCCTCACCATTGTGCATTGCAAACTTTTTGACAGGATTTCCCGTTCCCTGGCATCCGGAAGCCGTTTCACCACAAAGGTGACCGCAATGTCTCCGGAAGTGACCACCTTGGCAAAAACAGCCCGGAGCAGACCTCCCGGCGTATTTGCTGCCGGAAGCGGGCGGATGATTTCGGACAACTCGGTGTGAAGCCGGTTCAGGGCAGGAACCAGCACCGCACAGGAGGCAGCAGGCACCAGGCGCCGTTTTTGGGGATGTAGGATTCCCATTGTGGTTCGGCCATGATTCCCATGTACCGCCCATTTCACCTTGTTGCGAAATCCCAGGGGATTGGCAGCATGGAACTCACCGGATGGCAAAATCTCCTGAACGAGGCTTTTTTTCCATTGGTTTTGAGCCTGGAGAGAAATGACCATCCAGGGACAACCGGGACAGATGGCCTGCACGGCACAGGGGGGCTTTACCCGGGTCATGCCGGGTTGGACCATTCGGTGAACCACGGCGAACCAGTGTCCATGCTGACGGCTCAGGGCAGTCAGTGTGCATTCCACCCGATCCCCGGGCCAGGTGTCCGGGACCCGGATGATCTCTCCTTGAACAGTGGCCTGCCCGACATATTTGTCGGTGAGGTTCTCTATTGTACATTGAATGCGCTGGCCGACCTGGAACATGGCGTCAAAAGGCCGGGGGAGAAGCTCCGAGTTCCTTTTGCTGGTGTTCGGAACCACTGAAGGACAATAGAACGTTCTTGTTCTGGACAGCAGTGTGGAGGTTCACGGGTTTTTTCCAGATACGAAAAAGGTTTTCCAGGGTGCTGCGGGCATAGGGAACCTCCAGGTCCACCCCGAAATGCCGATGTCTGAGAAGCAATTCTCCCCGGTTATTGTAATCGGATTCCACCAGTTCGATGATGGGATGACTGCGATTGGTCAACTGGAAAAGAAGTTTTTCCTTGATGTCCTTGAATTCCCGGGAGGTAATGACATATTCCCTGCGGGTTCTGCTGTAATCATAGGTGTAGAAAAACCGCTCGGATAAAAATTCCGGTGTCAAAAACTCATCGATGAAAGTGATGTCACTGTAGTTTCGCCGTACTTCAAAAATCTTTGCCAAACCTTCATTGGCGTGGGTGTTCCAGTTCTTCTTTTCCAGATAATCATCACAATCCCGGTATGCCTTGCCATGCATGCCCCGGTTCCACCGGTGTTCAATGTCCCGGAAAAGTTCCACACCCAGTTTATAGGGATTCAATTGACCTTTTCCCTGGGCGGTCACCCCGGAGGTGGTGGTGGCAAACTGGATCACCTCGGAGGAATCCATGAGGTGGTGGGTCATCAACCGGGAGTGCCAGAAGGTGGCCCAGCCTTCGTTCATGATTTTGGTCATGGCTTGGGGGGCAAAATACACGGCTTCTTCATGAATGATTTCCAGAATAGTCCGCTGCCAGTCCTCCAGGGGGGCCCGACGCAACAGGAATGTCAAGACATCCCGGGTGGGATAAACGGGCTCTTCCACCAAGGTGGTGCCGCTTTTTTCGGTATTGGGGTCGGGTTGCCTGGTTTGCAGGAACCCTTTCATGTAGGAACGTACCTGGGGAGAAAGTTCCTGGGAGTTGGCGTCCCTTTGGGATTCTGCCTGAAGCAGCGCCTCCAGGTCCCTGCGAAAAACGGGAGGTCTTGAAACAAACATTCCAAGGGGGTCGATGAGGTTGTCCAGGGAATGGCAGACATCAATGAAATTTTCAACTGCTTCCACCCCTTGACGATCAATGATCTTTTGAACCTTTACCGCATGATTGGCCATTTCATCGATCATCTTGCGATGGGTGAACTTGAAGTACTGATTGTTCTTGAAAAAGTCATTGTGGGCCATGACGTGGGCCATGACCATCTTTTGATCCACCAGATTGTTCCCCTCCAGCAGGTAGGCGTAACAGGGGTCGTTGTTGATGACCAGTTCGTATATCTTGCTGATTCCATATTTGCTGCCCTTGGCAAGGCGGTCATATTCCATGCCGAAACGCCAATGGGGGTACCGTGCGGGAAATCCGCCATAGGCGGCGACTTCATTGATGGTTTTGGTGTCCACCAGGATAAAGCGTGTCTCAAAAAAATCAAGACCCACTTCCCGGGCACACTGTTCCACCTGTTTCTGCATTTCTTGAAGGTAGGGAGGCAACAGGGTCATTACTTCCCCTTTCCCAGGAAATCCCGGATGGAATCCATGATGGCATTGCGGTCCGCTATGGAGGACAGGATCAGGTTGTCCGGCTCGACAAAGGCCTCCTGCAGGTCGTTGATGAACTGCCCTGAACCGTAGGGACTTTTTACCTGGCCGTACCCGAACAGGTTCACCCGGGGAAGCAACCGCACATTCAGTACATCAAAACATTTCTGGGTGTCATCCCTGGACCAGTTGTCCCCATCGGAAAAATGAAAAACGTAGACATTCCATGTGTCCGAGGGATATTCGTTTTCAATCAGGTCCGCACACAGGATATAGGCGGAGGAAATCATGGTTCCGCCGCTCTCCTTGGTTCGGTAGAAGGTTTCCGCATCGACTTCCCTGGCCTTGGTGTCATGGATGATGTAACGGGATTCGATGCCTTTGTACTGGGATCGCAACCAGGTGTCGATCCAGAAACTCTCGATGCGCACCATGGTCTTTTGTTCGTCTCCCATGGAGCCGGAAACATCCATGAGGTAGACGATGACGGCGTTGGTCTGGGGAACCACGCTTTCCTTCCAGGAACGGTAGCGGCGATCCTCCCTGCGGGGAATGACCAGTGGATTGTCCCGGTTGTACGAGCCCATGATGATCTGCCGCTTGAGGGCTTCCCGGAATGTCCGCTTGAAATGTCTGAGCCCCTCCGGACCCACCCGCCGGATGGCGTTGTATTTGTCGTGGGGAGCCCGAATGGTTTTGGAGCCCTTGGGCTGGATGTTTGGCAACTCCAGTTCTTCGGCAAGAATTCTGGCCAGTTCCTCGAGGGTGAATTCGGCTTCCAGATCATGCTGCCCCGGTTCGTTCCCTGCCTGCCCCTCCTGGCCTTCCCCTTGTGGGTCCTGGCCGATTCCGTCACCGACATCCCCGGGTCCCTGGCTGACGCCCCCCTGATCCTGCTGGCCATATTTGAAGCGGGGCAGATCAATGCTGGGCATGGGAATGGTGACCCGGTCCTTGCCCTTTTTTCCGATCAGTTCCCCGTTGCTGATGAACTTGCGCAGGTTGTTCTTGATCTGGCCTCGAACAATCTGACGAAAGCGGCTGTGGTCCGGATCGATTCGCTGACTCATGGCATACCTGCAACAGGGTTAGGGAATCTTGGTATCCCCGCGGGCGAAGATGGATGTGGCATAATGCAGGATGTCCCCGGCACAGTCTTCGCAGTAGTTGTATTCCGTGATCAGGCGTTTGCGGATGACTTCGAGTTTTCCCTGGTCTTCCTTGTCCATGACGCCGGAACCCCCGAGGGAACTGAATTTCAGGGTGTCCCGGGAATCTTCGAACAGTTTGAGTTCCAGTGCCCGCAGCAGGCGTTCATTCTGCTTGTAATCGAACTGCTTTTTTTCCAGGGCGAGGGCACCTATGAAATTCATCAATTCGGAGCGGAAATCGTCCTTGCGGGATTCCGGTACGTCGATTTTCTCCTCGATGGAGCGCATGAGTTTTTCGTCCGGATCCATCCGGTTTCCGGAGTACTTGTCCCGGATGCTCTCCTTGAGGGTGTAGGCCTTGACATGATCGATGTATTTGGAACAGAGCCGGGAAATGCTCTCCTCGTCCGCGGAAATGACACGCTGCAACTCGTGCTTCACAACGTTTTCATATTCCTCCTTCACCAGCGCGAGGATTTCCCGGTAGTTGTCCCGCTGTTCCTCGGAGGTGATCAGGGAATGGTTGCGCAACCCCTTTTCAAGTTCGTTCATCACCATGAACGGATTGATGCAACCGGTCACTTCTTCGCTGACCAGCACGGAGGACAACTTGTCCTGCACATAGCGGGGGGAGATGCCGGTCATGGCTTCGCCGTCCGAGTTCTTGCGCAGTTCCTTGATGGTGTCCACGGTATAGCCGGAGATCAGTTTGCCGTCATACAGTTTCATCTTCTGGAGGAGCGAGATGTTCTGGTTGCTCGGTGGTTGCAGGCGCGTCAGCACGGACCACATGCTGGCCATTTCCAGGGTGTGGGGAGCAATGTGCTTCTTGATGCGTCCGGCATGAAAACTTTTGGCGTAGATTTTCTGTTCCTCACTGACCCGGGTGATGTAGGGGATGTCCACCTTGATGGTGCGGTCCCTCAGGGCTTCCATGAATTCGTTGCCAAGCAGTTTCTTGTATTCGGCTTCATTCGTGTGCCCGATGATGACTTCGTCAATGTCGGTCTGTGCGAATTTTTTCGGTTTGATCTTGTGTTCCTGGGTGGCTCCCAGCAGGTCATACAAGAAGGCCACATCCAGTTTGAGCATTTCGATGAATTCCACAATGCCCCGGTTGGCAATGTTGAATTCCCCGTCGAAATTGAAGGCTCTGGGATCGGAATCCGAACCGTATTCGGCAATCTTCCGGTAATTCAGATCCCCGGTCAGTTCCGTGGAGTCCTGGTTCTTTTCGTCCTTGGGCTGGAAGGTTCCGATACCAATGCGATCCTTTTCGCTGAGTACCAGTCTTTTCACCTGCACATGGTTGTTGACCACCTGTTCCCAGTCACCATCGTAGTGTTTGAGCAATTCGGTGAAAATCTGGCGGCTGGCCGGGTCCAGATCAATGTCCAGGGGAAGGCTTTCCACGGGATAGCGGAAACGGTCTTCACCGATGAGGTCGGTGATGACAGAGCGACGCCATTCCGGCGGAATCAGCAGGATGGGATCCTGGTTCATGGGATTGGCGAAGACGGTTTCCCCTCCGCTGACATGGGTCAGTTCCTCGGGGAGTATCCAGTTGAAGGTGTACAGTTTGCCCTTTTCCGATCGGGAGTAGTCTTCCAGACCACGCTTGATCAGTCTGACGATGGAACTTTTTGCGCTGCCCACGGGGCCGTGCAGCAGGATGATGCGACGTTCCGGGCCGTATCCGAAGGCGGCTCCCTTGAAAATGTTCACGAGTCGCATCAGGGGAATGTCCAGCCCGTATACGGCTTCCCGTTCGTGGTTGGCCAGGTCGTAGAAGAACAGATACCGGGTGATCTCCTTTTTCTGGTCCGTATAGATATCCGTCCCGTAACTGATGATCATGTCATAGAGCCGCTGGTAAGCGGTTCGCAGGACATCGGGATTTTCATGTACGATCTGCAGGTAATCCTGGAAGGTTCCTTTCCATGAAATGGCGCGGTACAGGTCCCGGTTCTGCAGTCGGGCGATTTCGGCAACACTGGGAATGGTTTTGTCGTTCATCCGGAGATCCTCCTGAAAGCAATGTGTATCACAGAGACATTGAATTGACCACTGGTATGTGAGCCGGGAACGAAACCTGCATCAATCCGGGCGCGTGTAAAATGCAGAATGGTGATAGGATTTCAGAAGGTGTCTGGCGATTACGGCCAGCATGGCCGTGGTGGGCACGGCAATGAGGGCTCCCCAGAATCCCCACAGAACACCAAAGGCCATCAATGCACTGACCACCATGGCCGGGTGCAGGCCGACACTTTTTCCGAGGACATTGGGTGTGATCAAAATGGTGTCGAGGAGTTGGACGGCTCCAAAAACACCGCATACACCCAGAATGGGACCCCATCCCCGACCGTCCAGGATGGCCATAATCAATGCCAAAAAAAAGCCGATGAAAGCACCCACGTAGGGTATGAACGCCAGAAACCCGGTCACCAGACCGATAAAGAGGCTCAGGGTGATACCGACCCATGTATATCCGATGCTATACAAAGTGCCCAAAATGAGCATGACAAGCAACTGTCCTCTCAGCCACCCGCTCATGGTGTGATCCAGGTCATGGATCAGTTCGCGCATCCAAAGATGATGTCGTTCGGGAACGAGGCTAGGCCAGAGTTGGCCTATCCGGTCGAAATCGCGCAACAGGAAGAACAGGAAAAAGGGAATGATGAAAACCGTGGCAACCAAACTGAAAAGAAAGAAAGTGCCGGCTGCAGCGAAATTGGCTACTTCCCGCAGGGGCATGGCTGCAGCATCTGCCAGTTGCGCCAGGTCCGAGCCGAAACGGTCGGTGGCAGCGGTGAGCATTTCCGAAGCATTGGGCATTGTGGTGTCCAGAAGCCTCTCGATGCGGGGAATGAACCACAACTTGATCATTCCGGTATAAGACGGGATTTTCTTGATGAAATCGTCAAACTGGGTTGCCAGAAGGGGAACCACCAGCAGCACGAACACGAACACGAACAGGATGAACAGCAAAAGCAGGATGAGAATGCCAACCGTGCGGGGGACTTTTTTCCGTTCCAGCATGCTTACGAAGGGGTTGCAAACATAGGCCAGGATGAACGCGATGAGCAGTGGTATCAAAAGGGGGATCAGCAGTGTCAGTACCCGGGAAACCAGAACCAGTGCCACCAGGATGAAAGTAACCTGTAAAAACAGGTGTGTTCGGGCGGAGGATCCGAATCCGAAGGGCTTTTGCATCGAATCATTTCTCCCTTTTTTCCACCAGATGTGGTTTCCTTCGCAACAGTTCTCCCTTTTTCAGGGCAAAACGGGAATAATATGGGTAGTACCCGGGGGCCACAATCAGCAGTTCATGGGATCCTGCGGACAATTCACGGGCCTGGCGTTCCAGTTCGGCTCCGGAACCCCAGTATTTCCGGTTGACATACACCTGGGCATTGGGAGGCATGGAATGCAGCATCAATCCCTGCCTGGACCGGGCAATCTGAACATGGGAACAGGCACCGGCCAAAGTGGCGATCAAAAGAACGGGAAAGGCCAATCGAAAGACCACCAACATCATGGCTTTTCCTTCAGTTCCAGGGGAATTTCCGGCAGGGTGATGTCCAGTTCAACTATGCCGTCCACCCGTGTTTTCCAGGTCACTTTCACATCGTTTCCGAAATACAGTCCCTTCATGAACACATCCCTTTTGAGCACGCCCGGCCGCACGGTGAAAACGGCTGCGTTCTGGCCGGAAAGAAGGCCGATGGTTTTCAGATGCACGATTTCGGGTTCCTGACGCTGGATCTGCATCACCAGTTGCATCCAGGTGGAAAAGTCCAGGTTGGCAGGCGCCTGGATCCGGACGGACCGTGCCTGGGGCAACTGGAATACGGTGACCAGATCTTCGGGGAAAACATGCAGGATGTTTTCCCTCAGCGGTGCTGTGGTGGTCCATTCCCGGGTCCTGGTTTCGGATACGGGTTTGGCGGGTTTGCCTTTGGCGGGTTTGGCAGGTTTGGTTTGCACGGTGGTGCGCAGCAGGTATCGGGCTTCCCATCCCTCCGCAAAGGATTTGCTTTCATAATACAGGCAGAAATCCACAGGGCAGTGCTCCGGGAAGCGTTCCTTGCGCAACACGGCGTTCAGACCGGGCCGATGCAGGCGGGAGAGCAGGTCGGAACTGATCCAGGGAGGTTCGGTTGGTCCCGCATACAGGTTCACCGTTTGCAGGCGGTTGAACAAAAGGAGCCTCTTGATTTCCCACAGCAGGGCAGTGGTATCGATTTTGTATAATGCCCTGAAAGTGTAGTCTCCATTGGCATGCCGGTTTTCCTGTATCTGGGAGAGGCCGATGAGATAGGTTTCCGGCCGCCGGAACAACAATTTCTGGATCCGTGCCACCTCGGCGGCGGGAATTCCCTGGAACAGGTGGGGAGTTGCCCGTTTCTGCCAGATCTCCCGCAGGACGGATTCCAGACCCATGCGCCTTCCGTTTTCCCGTGCAGCGGGCCAGTCGGTGATGCCACTTTGGGTGCTTTCTCCCCAGACTTCCTCATGGGACGGAATTTCAATGGTTTGAGTGGTCAACAAAAAGGCGATCCACCAGAGCATGGGTCAGACTCCCGGTCAGTTCCTGACAATTCCCTTGGAGGCCCAGTCCACGATTTCCTCCACCACTTCATGATAGTCAAATGTATCCGCTCCGGTGGCATGGGTCCAGACAATTCCCTTGAGCATGCCAACGGCAGCCGTGGCGATGATTCGGGCATTCAGCGGCCGGATGACGTGTTTTTCCTGTCCCTCCAGAAGGCTTTCTTCGAGCCACTGAATCAGTGCCGTGTAAAAGGCTGCCATGCGGGCGGCGGCGGCTTCGTCCAGGGATTCGGCATAGCTTACCACGATGCGTGCCAGATGCCGGTCGGCAAAGAGCGGGGCAATGGCTCTTCCCAGGTTGATTCGCAGTTGTTTGAGGATGTTTTCGCGATCCGGCCGGGCTCCCACGATCACGGGTTTGACGGAAGACATGAGGGTTTCCAGGGCACTGTCCAGCAGGACATCAAATACTGCGCGCTTGGAATCAAAATACAGGTAGAAGGTTCCCCGCGCCACTTGGGCCTTTTCGATGATGTCGGAAACACCCGTGGAGTGATATCCGCGGGTGGCAAACAGTTCTTTGGCACAATCCAGCAGGAGGGTCCGGCGGTCCTTGTCCATAATCAGGTACACCTGTATGGAAACAAGGGCATTCTGATTTCCGGTCCCTTGAGGGGAGGGCGCGGTAAAACAGCGGATTGTCTAAAGCAGTTCCACACGATACAACTGATACCCCATGAGGATGGGTGTGGAGGGATCCAGTTCCTTGGCTTCCTTCAGAATCAGGTAGGTTCCATTGGAACTGTTCAGATCGATGAGATAGGTGGTGTC
Organism: uncultured Kofleriaceae bacterium; assembly: GCA_964618145.1. GTDB lineage: Bacteria > Myxococcota_A > Polyangia > HGW-17 > HGW-17 > HGW-17. The sequence goes on along the minus strand of CAZTZR010000001.1, from coordinate 18,869 downwards.
ATCCATGCGAACCACTTCAAGGTGTTCTCCGGAGACATACCCGTCTTCGGAGAAGGTGATGTCCCCTTCTTCCCGGCCAATCCGGATCTTGTCACCCGTCAAACTGAAGGCCTGTCCGGGAAAATCCTTGCCCATGATCAAATCCAGGCGACCCCAGGCTTCCAGATTCGGGCTGCCTCCGATGATGGTGCCATCGGCCAGGGGTTCCGGAGAGGGGAGGGAGCGGTAGCGGAGCACTTCCGTCCCGATACGGAACACGTCTCCATCATGGAGGACTTCTTCTTTGGAAAGCCGGAAATAGGTTCCGTTCAGACTGCCCAGATCTTCGACGATGATGGACCCGCTTTCGATGATGATTTTGCAGTGTTTCGGGGACATGTAGTAGTCGTTCGCGAAAGCGGGGTGGGTGTCCCGGCCCAGGATGGTTTCACCCTCGAAAAGGTCCAGGACCGGAGCCGTGGATCCATCCGGGCGCTGGACAATGAGTTTGGCGACAGGAACCGGCTGGGGAGCCGGAGCGGGAATGGGAGCCGGAGCAGGAATGGGAGCCGGAGCGGGAATGGTCTCCTGGATGGAGGTCATGTCTGCCACAAGGGTTCCGCAGTTACCGCAGAATTTGAACCCCGGAACCAGGGCAGTGCCGCATTGCGTGCAGGTTTTCGGAGCTCCGGTCTGGGGCCGGATGCTGGCCTGGAGTTCATCGTCCGCCACCACCGTATCGGCCATTTCAAAGCCCTTGGACTGAGGTGGGGTGAAGGGTAATTCATCGCTGTTGTCAGTGCCGGTGGGAGCCGCGGATGGTGGCGCGGCGAACGGTGCGGGCGCAGCAGGTGGCGGCGCAGCGAACGGCGCGGGAGTCGGCACGGGTGCAGCGAACGGCGCGGGCGCAGCGGGTGGCGGTGCAGCGAACGGCGCGGGCGCAGCGGGCGGTGGCGCGGCGAACGGTGCGGGCGCAGCGGGCGGCGGGGCAGCGAACGGTGCGGGAGTCGGCACGGGTGAGGCGAATGGTGCGGGAGCCGCAGGCGGTGGCGCAGCGAACGGTGCGGGCGCAGCGGGTGGCGGTGCAGCGAACGGCGCGGGAGCCGCGGGCGGCGGCGCAGCGAACGGCGCGGGAGCCGCGGATGGTGGCGCGGCGAACGGTGCGGGAGCCGCGGGTGGCGGCGCAGCGAACGGCGCGGGGGTGGTGGCCGGCGGACCAGCATTGGGGATGGGGACACCCTGGCTTTTCAGATACTCGGCCAACTCCGATCCGGGGGTGGCAGCCATGGTGGGGGCACTTGCAATTTTGTGTGAGGGTGGTTCAGTCGGTGGAGGCGGCATCACGGGCGGAATGGTGGGTTCAGCCTTGACAATCACATTGTCTTTGTTGAGTTCGACACCACAACCCAGACAGAACTTGAAATGGGAGCGATTTTCTCTGCCACATTGTTTGCAAATCACACTTGACACGGTCCAACTCCTTTGAGGTGTCGTCCTGGAAAACGACAGGCCGCACGCGTGGTGGTTCAGGTAATTTCCACTCGGAACAACTGCTGGCCGATGAAGACGAAATCACCATGGACAAGCAGGTGATCTCCCTTGATGCGGCAAAATGTTCCATTCCTGGAATTCAGGTCGGTCAGTCTGAAACCGTCCCCGGAGAAATCCAGCCGGGCGTGGTTTCCGGAAATGAATGGGTCCGACGGAAAATCCACGGTGTTTCCGGCACGTCCCAGGGTGATGGAATTGCCTTCGGCACGATAGACGTCGCCGTCAAGTCCTCCCTGCAGGATCCGGGTTACCAGAAAGGCCGCCGGAATATGGGGAGTATAGTAATAGTAGGTGCCATCGGCTTCCGGTCGCGGTTCGGTGTATTCGAGGGTTTCATCCAGGCGGAGCAACTGCTTGCCCACCATGAACAAGTCACCGGGTTGAATGTCCACGGTGCCCTTGATGCGGATGAAAACGCCATTGGCGCTGTTCTCGTCCCGCAGCATGAGTTGCCCGTTGTCGTAAAAGAAGTTTGCGTGTCTGGGACTCAGCAGGAGATCCGGTTGTTCCGGCCGGATGGAACCTTCGGACCGTCCGATGATGTGTTCCTGACCGGAAAGGTAATAGGTGGTACCATCCTGACCGCTTCCCTTGATGAGAACCAGACGTGCCCTGCCGGGCATCTGGAACGCACCAAAGTACATGGTGGAAGATTTGCTGGCCTGGGGGGCGGCCGGCTGGGCTTCACCTTCGACTACCTTGTACCCGCAGTTACCGCAGAACTTGAATCCGGCGGGAATGGGGTTACTGCACTGGGGGCACGGACGTTCGCCGCTCATTTATGAATCCTCCCTCGTGATGAGTCCATGGGTCGTTGCGGACACCCGGAAGGTTGAAAAACCAGAGATTCCTGTCTTTCCGCTTCATGGTTCCTCAAAGGGTTCCACCCGAACCTCATGAACCGATGGTATGCACAATCAATTTTGTGTCAAGTAAAAGGAAATGAAATGTTTCAGGGTTCCCTATTTCATATTACCCGGCTTTGTATCGTCTTTTTCAGGGGTGTCCGGTTTTTCCCCGAAAAGGACATCATCGCCGATGGCAAGGGGAACATGGGACCGCAGAACCAGTGCAAAACTGTAACGTTCGTGCACCTGGTACACTACCAGGGTGCCCTTGACCTCGTAGGGGAAGGAATCATCCTGTTTTCTGGCAGGATCCAGGGGTTCGAGGTGCGCGTGCAGGCCGTCTCCGCGAACGATGACGGGCAGGACGGCACCTGGCCGGATACCATGATTTTTCCCGAGATTCAGGATGATCATGTCGTTTGCACTGAGCATGGTCCCTTCTTCTATGGTGGCTACGATTCGCCCGATTTCCCGTTTGTCGGTTTTCACCACCACCGGTGCCACCTGCTTGTAGGAAGTTTGCACGGGTCCCACCAGATCCTTGCGGCGGATGGTATCCAGCGAGCGTGTGATGGTGGCCCGCAAAACACCCCGGGGACGGTGTTCCTCGATTTTGACCTCTCCGAGGATCTGTACCAGTTGTCCCAAAGATTTTTTGTCCCTGGGGTCATTGATCTTCCTGAGAGGACGGAAAATGGCATAAGTGTTTCCTGGCTTGAGTTTTTTGTCCGCATCCCGGATATACACCTGATCCCCGATGGAAAGCATACTCTTTTCCTCGGGAGAACCACTGATGGGCCTGCTTTTTTCCAGGGTTTCTGCGTCAATGAATGCACGGTTTCGCACGATCACCTGGTTGCGGTCCACCTTCAGCCCGTGGAAGAGATCCTGGGGCTGTTCCGTTTCGGCAACGGTTTGCGGGGATGCCTCCACGGGCCGGCTGGTGAGGTTGATCACGGTTCCGGGGAACAGCCAATGGGGATTGGTGACATGGGCGTTCCATGACCACAGTTCCGGCCAGAACCAGGGGTCACCGAAATACCGGGACGCCAGATCCCATAGGGTTTCTCCCTGTCTGACCACATGACTGGTGGCTCCCGGTTGGCGGGGACTTCGTCCCTTGACGATTCCGGAAGCATGGATCAGATCCCACTCGGCATTATCCGCGGCTTCCCGGTCTTCTTCCGGGTTTCGGCTGGATTGTTCCCGGATCACGGTGCGCCGTTCGATGGTGGTTCGCTGCTCGGGTTCTGCCGGATCGGGTTTTGGGGTGACCGACCAGTATTTCCGGGGAACCGGAGGAAATGTCCCCGGTACGGTATCTCCTCCCGTGGCTTGTTGCAGGTGCAGGGAACCAAGCAGGATGACAAGGATTTGTATGTGATTCATGGGTCACCTCATGTTCTGAAGATAGGTGGCGGCTTTGGTCGCCGTGGGTGTCTGGGGTACCAGTTCCACCACTTTGGACAACAGTTCCCGGGCCCGGGCAGGATATCCGTTCTTGTCCAGGCTGATTCCGAGTTTGTACATGGAATCATAGAATTTCGGGCTTTTCGGATGCCGGGAAATGACGCGCTCGTACTGGGCAATGGCCAGGGGATACCGGCCTGCCTGGAAGTGGCATTCTCCCTGCCAGAAAATGGCATTGGACAGCAGGTTGTGGGACGGAAAATCCCTCTCCACCCTGGCAAACAGTGTCAGGGCCATGGCGTATCGCCCTTCCTGGAAGTGGGTCATGGCTGTCTGGTAAAGGGTTTCGGCTGCCACCTCCCGGGTGGCATCCGTGACTGCCGGTCGGGGAGAAGGTTTTTGAGGTGCAGGCAGATTGGGAGCGTCCCGCAGATCCCGGACCGGACCCGGAGAAGGATGTTGCGGAGGCATTCCCGGTGGATGGCGGGGACGGGGATCTCCTGTCAGGCGGAGAACCACCCGGTTTCCATCCTGGTTGTCATTTGCGGACTGGTCATCTTCTTCCGTGTCATCCTCATCGTCGGGAACCGGGGAGTTGGCAGGTGCAGGAACAGGTGTCTGTTTCGGTCGCAGGGTTACAGTGGGAAGTTCGTGGGGATGCAGTTCGCGCCTTCTGGATGGTTTCTGCGTCCGGGGACCGGAAGTCCGTCCGACATTTTCCAGGATCGTCAGTCGACGGGAAATGGCTTCCAGTTGCATGGAAAGGGTCTTCTGATCTTCCACCAGTTTTTTCAGGGACTCTTCCATGCGGGATGTGGAAGTTGCACAGGAATTCATTCCCAGGAAAAGAAACAGCAATAGTGTTGTGGTCCGTCGCATGACACACCTCTGGTTACATGTATACCACATACCTACACCTAAACCAACTTTTTGATGTTTTTTTGGAAAATACTTGAAGGGACTTAAGAAATCACACCATGCTTGCGGCCGATTCTGGCGAATGCGGCAATGGCGAAGTCCAGTTCTTCCCGGGTGTGGATGGCGGAGATCTGCGTCCGGATGCGGGCTTGATCCTTGGGTACCACGGGATAACTGAATCCAATGACATAGAGTCCTTCCTGCAGCAGATCATCAGCCATCAGTCCGGCCAGTCGCGCATCACCCAGCATGACCGGGCAGATGGGATGGTCCTTGCCACCCAGGGTAAATCCCAGTTTTTCCATTTCCGCGCGGAAATACCGGTGGTTTTGTTCCAGGCGATCCCGCAGTTGGGTGGTTTCTTCCAGGATGTCCAGCACCTTGATGGTCACCGATGTGATGGTGGGGGCCAGGGTGTTGGAGAACAGATAGGGACGGCTGCGCTGGCGGAGGATTTCCACGATTTCACCGTGGGCTGCCGTAAAACCGCCGGAACCACCGCCCAGGGCCTTTCCGAATGTGGAAGTGACAATGTCCACCCGGTCCATCACCTGGTTGTATTCATGGGTACCTCGGCCCTTTTCCCCCACAAATCCGGAGGCATGGGAATCATCCACCATCACCAGGGCATTGTAACGGTCTGCCAGGTCACAGACACCCTTGAGGTTGGCGATGATACCGTCCATGCTGAACACGCCGTCGGTAGCGATCAGTTTCAGGCGGGCATTTTCTGCATCAGCCTTTTTCAACTGGTCTTCCAGATCGTTCATGTCGTTGTTGCGGTAGCGAAAGCGTTTGGCCTTGCACAGCCGGACCCCGTCGATGATGGACGCATGGTTGAGGGAGTCCGAAATGATGGCGTCCTCGGCGGTCAGCAGGGTTTCGAAGAGTCCCCCGTTGGCATCAAAACAGGAGGAGTACAGAATGGCGTCTTCCTGGCCCACGAAGGAGGCAACGCGCTGTTCAAGTTCCTTGTGGATGTCCAGGGTGCCGACGATGAACCGTACGGAGGCCATGCCGAAGGCGTATTTTTCCAGGCTCTCCCTGGCAGCCTGAACCAGACGCGGATCATTGGCCAGTCCAAGGTAATTGTTGGCACACAGGTTGATCACGGGGGTGTCCCGTTCCCGGACCCGGATGTTGGCGGATTGTTCGGTGACCACCACGCGTTCTTTCTTGTAAAGGCCTGCGTCGCGGATGCCGGTGATCTCGTTTTTCAGGATTTCTTTGAGTTTTCCGTACATGTAAGGGAACCTCCTTATGGTGTGTGGACCCGGCCTTTTCTACCCGAATTTCCATGTCTTGAAAAGAAAAACCGTGGAAATGTCATGTTTTCCGCAAGGCCAGTACCCGGGGCCTGCCCGACAGATCGGAAAACAACCGCAAGTCATCCCATGTTTGCATTTCACGGGCCATTGCTGACAGGTCATCTTCCTGCCCGTCCCCGAATTCCAGCAGGAGTCGACCATCCCTGGCGAGATGGTCCGGGGCCGAACGGATCAGGTCCGCGAGTACGTCCAGTCCACGGGATCCCGCAAACAGGGCGATGGCGGGCTCGTGCCGGATTTCCTCCTGAAGGAGAATGTTGTCCGGGATATAGGGTGGGTTTGAAACAATCAGGTCAAAAGTCCTTCCTGACACAGGAAAAAAGCGGTCCCCCGAAAGGAACTCGATATTCATTTCCAGGCGTTGGGCGTTATTTGAAGCCACGTCAAGTGCGGCCTCGGAAATGTCCGTGGCCGTGAACGACCATTCCGGTCTCCGATGGGCCAGTGCCAGGGTGATGGCACCGGATCCGGTGCCGATTTCCAGAACGGACAGAGAGGTTTCCCCTCCATGAAGGTTCAGGACCACTTCCACCAGGGTTTCGGTGTCCGGGCGCGGGATCAGGACGTCCGGGGTCACCTTCAGGGAAAGCCCGTAAAATTCTTTCGTTCCAAGGATATAGGCCACCGGTTCCCGGGAAATGCGACGTCGCGCGAGTTCCCGCAGGTGCCGGCGTTCTTCCCCTGTCAGGGGCCGATCCATGTTCAGGTAGATCCCGATGCGGTCGCAGCCGAGTGCCCTGGCGCACAGCAATTCCGCATCCAGCCGGGGGGAGGAAACTTCAATGGAGGCAAAACGGTCCGTCATCCAGCGCAGGACATCCCGGACCGTCCATGTCTTGTCGTGGGTGGCGGACTCGGACATGAAGCCCTTACGGATTCGTCCCGTAGCGTCCGGGACGTGTGACGTTGCGGACCTTGCGCTCGGGATGTCGGGGAACCGGGGGGGACAGGGAAAGTTCGGTGCGTGGGCAGCCCACACCCGGAACACGCTTTTCGCAGCGTTCCAGGATTTCCCTTGCGCGGCGGGGATTTGCCCGGATCCACAGCATTCCCATCCGGTCGAAGGCCTCGGCCTCGATCCAGGAGGGAATCTGGTCGTTCATGGTGAGTTTTTCCCATGTTTCATGTGCTTTTTCCCGCTGGTTGGACAATTCGTGCCAGGATCCCAGTTCCAGGAGCACTGCTCCGTTTCCCGGATGCAACTGCAGGGTTTCCTGGATGAAACGGTGCAAAACGTCCCGGTTTTTCAGTTGCAGGTAAATGTCCATCATGGCCAGTCTCACCGGAAGATTTTCAGGAGACAATTTGAGGGCTTCTTCGAGGGTGCGCAGGGCATTGGCGTGTTCCCGCAGGGCCAGATGGGCGCGTCCCTGGCAAAAAAGTGCCTTTGTTTTTTCAGTATTGTTCTCCAGCAGTTCAGCCGCCTTGCGGCAGGCGGTGACGGCATGCCGGTTTTGTCCCCGCAGGGCCGCTGCAAGGCCGAAAAGCAACTGCACTTCGCCCGTTTCCCGTTCGGACTCGGGCAACTGGCCAAGAACCTGCAGGGCCGAAGCCCCGTACCCCATCTCATAATACAGGCGGGCCCGGGGAAGGGGTTCTTCGGGGATGGTCATGGTTTCAATGGGGTCTGCCGGAGGCGGGTCCGGAGGCGGATCCACTTTCGGTTCCAGCGGTACATCCGGTTGACCGTCCTTCGGGGGTTCTTCGGCCATCGGACGGGGTGCCATGACCGGTTCCTGGGTCACTGGGGCCTGTTTGGGCTGCTGGGTGCGCAGGGGTTCCTGTTTCTGGCACTGCAACAGGAATAGCGTTGTCAAAAGAAGAAAAAGTGTCCGGATCACCAGAGTTCCCGCCAATGACAGTTCAGGAGGCCAGGACCCTTTTCCACGCCGACCCTGCTGTCCACAGGAACAAGGATGTACCGCAAAAGGCGGAAATTGTCAGAAAAAAAAGCATCCCCACGGAACAGTTTGATTTTCGGGCATTCTTTGGTATCCCTGCAGGTGATGAAGAAGCATTCCACCCGGATCCGCCTTTCCCTCGACCGGTTTTTCCGGCATCCCACGGCGGGACAACTGCTGATTCAGTGGTTCGTTGGATTGATTTGCGCGGGAACCTTTTTACTGAGCCTGCCCTTTTCCCACGGGGTTGGTCGTGTGAGCATTCTGGATGCCTGGTTCACCGCCACGTCTGCCGTGTGTGTCACCGGGCTGGTGACCCTGGACACGGGAACAGATTTTTCCCTTGCAGGACAGTGGATCATTCTGGGTTTGATCCAGTTGGGTGGCCTGGGAATCCTGACTTTTCTGGCTCTGGCCTTCAGGGCCATGGGAAGGCGGCTGGATCTGCAGTCCCAGGCGGCCGTGGAAGATGCCCTGTACCAGAAGAACGTGGCCCTGGCTTTCCGGAACAGTTTCGTGCACATCCTCAAACTGGTGTTTTCCATCGAGTTGGTGGGCATGATTCTGCTGTTCATCGCACTGGTTCCGTCCCACGAGCCGCTGCATGCATTGTACAGTTCCCTCTTTCATGCCATCGCGTCCTTCACCCATGCCGGGTTCTCCATCTACCCGGACAGTCTGGAGGGACTCAGGAACAACCACCTGTTCATTCTGGTGGTGATGGGCCTGATTTTTTTCGGCAGTCTGGGGCACGTTGTCATCACGGAGTGCTTTGATGCCTTCGGAGCCTGGCGGCGTCACCGCCGGGAAGGTACACCCCTGCACCGTTTTTCCCTGCACACCCGGGTGGTATTGCGGGTCAGTTTTTTCCTTCTGGTGGCAGGAACCCTGTTGATTTTCATTGGCGGTTCCGGATCCCAATCCCCGGCCGGCCGGGTGCAGGACGCCCTGTTCCTGAGCGTGACCGCCCGGTCAGGGGGGCTTTCCACCCTGTCCGTGGGGGCCTTGCCGGTGGCTTCCATCTGGGTGCTGGTGGTGCTCATGTTCATCGGGGGGTCCCCCGGATCCTGTGCAGGAGGCATCAAGACCACCACCCTGGCGGTGTGGTGGACCCGGTTTCTGGCCACGTTCCGGGGTTCCTTCCGGGGGATTTTGCTCAGACGGTACATTCCGGAGGAGATCGGCCGGAAAGTGACCATGATCATCGGGTTTTCCCTGGGGTGGAACCTGTTGGGACTGTTCATCCTGTTGATTACCGAACGGGCTCCGTTTGAGCATGTCCTGTTCGAGCAGGCAAGTGCCTTTGGCACCGTGGGTCTTTCCATGGGACTGACTCCTGAACTGTCCGCTGCCGGAAAGGCGTGGATCATCCTTTCCATGTTCGTGGGACGGATCGGTCCCATCACCATTGCCATGAGCAGTCTCAAGCCCGTGAAGGAAAACCTGCAGTATCCGGAAGGAAGGGTGATGATCGGATGACCAGACAGAAAAAGCGAATCGCCGTCATTGGCCTGGGACAGTTCGGACGTTCCCTGGCGCTGACCCTGGCCACTACCTGTGAGGTACTGGTGGTGGACATCGACCAGTCCAAAATCAATGACATCGCCGACGAAGTGGAACTGGCCATCCGGGCCGATGCCCGGGAGTTTGCCAACCTGGCGGCCCTCATCAACGAGGATGTGGACGAGGTGGTGGTGAGCATCGGGGAAAGCCTTGAAGCCAGCATCCTGTGTGTCCTGCATCTGAAAAATCTGGGGGTACGGGTCATCCATGCCAAGGCCCTGACCGAGGATCACGGACGGATCCTTGAATCCCTGGGGGCTGACAACGTGATCTTTCCGGAGACGGAAACCGCCCGCAGATTGGCCCGGCGGATCCATCATCCGGGGTTGTTTGAACTGGCGGATCTGGCCGAGGACATGAGCGTGCTGCGGATGATTCCCATGTCCAGCGAATATGGAAAAAAACTTTCGGAACTCCACTGGCGGGAAAAGTTCGGTCTTTTCGTGGTATCCGTGCGCAAGCAGGCCAGTGACGAACTCATCGTGATTCCGGGTCCGGAATACAAAATCCAGCCGGAAGATGAACTTGTCCTGTTGGGCACCTTCGAGTCCATTGAGAAATTCCGTCAGTTGATGGATTGAGAGCGTCGGTCAAGTCCATTGAACCCTGAACAATCAAGTATAACTTTGACGAAATGCAAGGGACGCCCGCAAAAGGGTGTCCCGTTTGAGGCGACAACGTCGCCGGAATAATTCATTGATCCCATTTCGGGAGATGTTATCAGTGAACCTGACCAGTGCGGTGACGCCTGCGGAACCAGAAGACCAGACCGGACAGCAAAAGGAGAAGGGCAAAAGGCAGGGGGCGGGAGGTTCCGATGGTGGCACAGGAACAGCCTGTTTCGGTCACCCGGTGGCCATTGTCGGGGTTGCATGCGGCATCCGGCCAGACGGTGCCCGGAGTCACACAGCGGACGGCCCCTTCGATGCACTGGGACACACCCTCTCCGCACTCGTTGGTGCAAGGATAGCCCTCTCCCAGGGTGAGTGAAGAACCGTTGTCCACGAGGCCATCGCAGTCGTTGTCCAGCCCGTCGCACACTTCGGTGGCGGGGGCGTTGGGGATGCAACTGAGCCAGCCGGCCACACAGCGCCGGATTCCCCGGGCACACTCCCCGATGCCGCCTTCCACGGTGCACGATTCCCCTGGGGTATCCGTGCCCTGGCACGGGCCAAAGGCCGGCCACATGCAGTTCACGCAGGTGCGGGTTTGGGTGCCGCAGTCTCCGCAGTCCCGGACTTCTGTTTCTCCATCGTCACATTCGCAGGAGGTCAGGGAAATCCGGCGGGCACCACTGTAGGTGGAAGCAAAGGTCCGGTGCTGGCGCACGATTCCGTAGACGCAACCCTTGGCTTCCACCACCTCGAGGTTTCCATGGGCGTTGCGTTCACCAACGATCAACACCACGTGGGAAGAATTGGCCGCCGCATCCGCCGGAAGCAGGCTGCCCATGGGCACCACGTTCCAGTAGGCATGGTTTGTCGTGAAATCCGTGGCACGGTATCTCGAAACGTCACAGGCTTCCGTGGAATACGGGTTGGGAACCTGCCACGCCTTGGACACGAATCCGGAGCAATCCGCGCCATAGCGGCCGTTATGGGTGCATTCCGGACATCCCGTGGAGCCGGGATTCGGAGTACATACGCCGGGTTCGCAGTTCACCAGATCCGGTTCGCAACCGTTGCTGCACCAGCATTCGCCGCCCCATTCATAGGAAAAACCCACCGCTGAAAGTCCGCGGCAAATGATGGCATCGGGGCTTTCCTCCGGAGGGGCTGCACGAACGGAAAAAGCCAACAGACAAATGACAAGGAATCCTGGAAGCAGCATTTTCATGGCCTCCTCCTGTTCCACTTCACGAAGAAAACTCCGTCGTAAGAGAAGAACATCTGCACCAGATCCCCTTCGGAGGTGGAGCGGAATTCCACCCGCTGATCGAGATCCGTGAGTACCCAAGGACTGAAATGGTGGTCCAGTTCATTACCGGATTTGTCCAGAAAGACCAGAATGTATCCTTCCCGGCGCACCCGGAAGGGGGAAACGGAATCAAAGAGGGTCTCATGCCAGACGATGGCATCGGCGTCCAGATGCACAATGCGACGGGCCGGATCCGTCCGGGGGGTGAAATTGTGGCGATTTTGCGGGCGACGCGCCTGTCGGTCCTGAAACCCGATTGTTACACCGCCATCTGCCGTCAGGCTTCCGTTCAGGCTCCGGTGGCCCGAGGCGGGCCGCCCGGGAATGATCAGGCGTGGTTCCGGGCGCAAATGCCGGTCGAGAACCCGCACGCTGTATTCATTGGCCACTTCCAGCCAGATACCGTCAGGTCCGGAAAACATTGCCGTGATGTTTCCTGTATTTACAATACCCCGCCCGGGCAGGAACAACTCGTCCAGGATGGCTCCGTTGGAATCCAGTACCAGAAGGGTGCGGGTCACCAGACGATCCAGCACCACGATGACCCGGTCGTTCATGATGGCAATGTCATCGAAGGTGGCTCCCGGAAGGGGAATGCTGCCCAGGGATCGTCCAGCGGGATCGAATTCAAGCACCCGCAGGTTTACCTGATCCAGCACCAGCAGGCCTCCGTCGGAACGGACCGCAAAACTCATGGGTCCCCAACTGTCGGATTCCTGGCCCGACACCCGCCCCACCTCTTCATCCCATGCCAGGAACAAAAGGGTTTCGGGGCTGTCGGGGGAAAGCGATGATGCATTCACCGGACCAGGCGCCGACCGGGAAAACAGCGGAATATTTGGCAAAAAGAAAACGCTTGCGAGAAGAAGGGCAAAACAGTTCATGGCACACCTTCCAAAGGGCCGCCCGCAAAAGGGTGGCCCGTTACGGACAACGAACGTGACCAAATCATCTATCCCGGGCCAGGATGAGTTCATTGTGTTCCCCTTCCACGGTGAGGGTCAGTTCATAATTGACACGGTTCCGGTCGAAACACCGTTCGGAGGAACCCACATATACCTCGATGCTGTAGAGTCCGGTCACCGGGGCAAGAAAGGAATGCGCGGGACAGCGGTATTGCGGCGGGGGAAAGGAGCAGTCCACTTCGTCATCCGCTTCGTGGAACGGCAATCCGTCCGGTGTGCGGATCAGCAACCGGGTATCGGCTGCAGTCGCAGCATCCACGGTATCCACCCGGGTCTGGACCGCCTGCCCTTGTGTGGCAAAGAAGAAAAACTGGTCCCGGTTCGCCGTGTGATTGCAGGACTGCAGGTGTTCCAGGGCAGGACTGGTGTGAAGCGGGCCCAATGTCAGGACAAAGGGACCGGAACCGGATCCATCCGGATCATCTCCGTCCACAAACAGGAATACCTGCCGGCCTGCGGTGACATGAAAGTGCATGAAATTTCCCTCAGGCTCCAAGGTGGCGGCATGACATGCGATTTCGGTTTCCGGGGAACTGCAGGATCCAGGGCCGCGATCCTCCCGGACGTGCAGAACCGTTTCAGAAAGGGTGTCGGGATGCCAGGTGGTGGCCGCCAGGGTTCCGGAAAAGGATGGAGTGAAGGTGAGCAGGCGTTCCGGACGGAATTCGGCGCCACAGGAGCCGGTGAAACTGGAAAACCCGCCGGTGGTGTCTCCCGTGAGTTGTCCGGAAAACAACAGGGAGGTGATGTCCTCGAACGGGGTGGATTCACAGGTTCCCGCCGGATGCAGGGACAGGGCGAACACTTCTTCAGAACCGGCCGGAACCTGCACATTCACGAAATAGGTCCTGTTTGCCGTCACGGTCACCTGCAGTCGGGTCCGGTTTCCTTCCATGGGAGTCTGACACCCCAGGACTTCGCCGTCACAGGTGGCTTCGGTCACTTCCAGGTGTGTGTTGGCCCGGGTGGAAGGGTGTTCGGTGGTCAAAACCAGATCCCCGGAAAACCGGGGGGTGAAGGAAAGGCTGATTTGCCGGCCCCTGGAAGCAGCACAGGATACCTTTTCCGTGGGCGTTGCCAGAGCGGGATACCCGATGAAAAGGACCGGGTTGCCAATCATGTCACTGATGTCGGCCAATGCCACACAGGGTTGTTCACAGTCCTCCCCACAGGGATCACACGACCCGTTTTCGCAGGGAGTTTTTTCGGTGGGGGTGCAGGCAAGAACCACCAGTATGCAAAAAAAGGAAAGACATCGATTCATGCGGATATTGTGTTTCAGCCGGGGGTTCCTGTCAAGCCGCAGATACCGGAAAACCGGGTCCAATGAAAAATGCGATACTTGTCGCAATTCTGTTTTCCATGCTATATTCCCTTGACCCGGACAGTCCGGAGTCAGGTCACGATAACAGTATTTTTCGCCCAATGGAGGTTTCGTCATGAAAAACATTCTCGTTTTGTCCGGTCTGTTTTTGGCTTTGCTTGTGGTTTTTGGCTGTGACAAGGAAAAAAAGAAGAACACCAACAACGTGAACAACACCAACAATGTCAACAACACCAACAACGTGAACAACACCAACAACGTGAACAACACCAACAATGGAAGCTGCGGAGACGGGGTCCTGGATCCGGGTGAAGAATGTGACGGTGCCCAACTCGGAGGGTTGACATGCGAATTGCGGGGATATGCCGGGGGTCTTTTGTCTTGCACGGAATCCTGCACCATCGAAGAGGCACTGTGTACGGATGACTGTTCCAACGAATGTGAAATGGGAATGAGTTATTGCAACTTCATGAACTCGGGATATTTCGCCTGCGAACTGGATGGAGAAACCGGCTGTCTGGTGTTTGTCGAGGGGGAATGTCCCGAGGAAACTCCGGTTTGCGACATGCCCCAGGGGGTGGCCGTGTGTTACTCCTGGGAATGCGTGGATGAGTGTGAATACATGGATTCCAGGTGTGCCCAGAACACGGCCGCCGTGGAATGGTGTGACTATCTGGTGAACGGCTGCACGGCCTGGTACCGGTATGACTGCTGGGGTGATGATCCCGCCTGCGTGGTTGACGAGGGGTATCCCATGTGCATCGACAACACACCCTGCGAAGACCAGTGTGAAGAGGAGTACAGTGTATGTACGGCAGAGGGCACCGGAGTGGAGGAGTGCTGGTACAACACGTTTACCGGATGTTATGAGTTTTTTGTCTATGAATGCTGGGAGGATGCACCCCTGTGCTCCGATGAATGGGGATACGCAACCTGCACAGGAGAAGGTTGTGTGGACGAATGTGCGTTGGGCGAAAGGCAGTGCAACGCAGGGGCAAACGGGATTGAAACCTGTGCCCTGGATATGGATGGCTGTGCCGTCTGGCAGGACGCCCCTTGTCCTGCGAATCGTCCCAACTGCATTGTGGGACCCCAGGGAAATCCAGCCTGTCGCAACTGAAACACCATGAACCCACATTTTTATACGGGACTGGAACGGATCCGGGTCATGGCGGGCATCTGGCAGCGCCTTTTGCCCCGCTTGATCCGGCAGGAGGGATGGCGAAACACCCTGACAGGACTTTGGAAAAACGCGACCCTGCAGTTTCCTCTTCCTTCGCGTCTGGTGCGGCATGACCACCGGCCCTGGATCCTTCCGGATCTGCCTCCCATGGATTCTTCCGTGTTCCTGGAGTGTCTGGAACGGGAGCTTTCAGGTTCCATCCGGCAGATGCCGGTCATGCCCGTGACGGCCATCCTGTCCGTGACCGCTTCCTGTCCCCATTCTTGCCCGTATTGCTATGTGGCACCGGTTCCGGAGGGTTTTGCGGGACTGTCTGTCGAAGAGTTGGTCCAGGCGGTGGAAGAACTTTCAAGGGCCCAGGTACGGACGTTCCATTTTTCCGGAGGGGAACCGGCCCTGCGCTGGCAAGATCTGGTGCAGGTCATGAATACCTGTGCCGCTTCGGATCGGTTCTTCTGGATGCTTACCACGGGACATGGTCTTTGCGCAGATTCCCTGGAAAAACTGGCCCGGGCAGGATTGACCGGGATCATGGTGTCCCTGGATTCCTTTGATCCTGAAGCGATCCGGCGCATCAAAGGAGATCCGGCGGTTCTGGAAACGGCCGTGAACGTACTGGTGCAGGCCCGGTCTGCCGGTCTGCTGACAGCCATCAACGCGGTCACCAGTCGCTCGTTGCTTCACAAGGAGTCGTTTTTCCGGTTCATCCGTCGTGCCGGGGAACTGGGGGTATCTTTCGTCAATTTCTATGCCCCACGACGCATCCGGAAAGATCTGCCCGGGGAAATTGCCCCGTTCGGCGTGGACGAATACCTGCAATTGCATTCCCTTGCCCGGCGTTGCAATGCCAGTCGCAAACCCTGGCCCCTGGCCTACACGCCCGATGTCTGGGAAGCCGTGAGGGGTTGCCAGGGAGGGCGGAGTTTTGTGTATGTGGATCCTCAGGGTCAACTCTGCCGTTGTCCATTTCTCAAAAAACAATACGGGGATGTGCGGCAAGGGAATCTGGCACAGGTCATCCGTCGCATGCAGCAGGATCCCGAGGCGGAGGTCTGCGAAGGAAACCGCCTTTTGACTGCGGGCCTGAAAAACCGGAACGGGTAAGTCGCACATTTGTCTTCACCGAAAGGTTGAACCGGAGGCAGAAACTGGCTACACTGTTGCGCGGGGTGCCTTTTCCCCCGGGTGGGTTCCGTTTCCCTGCGGTTCCACCCGGTGTGAATTCCCGGCATGTCCCGGAGTGATGGTGTGAAGAAAAAACTGCCCTCCACAGAAGTCATCTGGCAGATGATGCAGAACATCGGTGAAATTCCGCTGCATGCCCGACAGTGGGTCCGGTTTATCGGTACCACCCTGCACTATGGGCTGCTGGACCCGTTCAATCCCTTTTCGGCCGGACAACAGGCGGCGCTTCCCGGATGGTCCTGCCGGGCGCTGGAGATTCTGGGCATCCGGGTCAATGCCTCCGGTCTGGAGCATGTGTCCCACCAGCGCAGCCAGATCTTTTTCGTGAACCACCAGAGCAACATCGATATCCTGATTCTGGGGGCCACCGTTCCGGTTCCCTTTTTCTGGCTGTACAAGCATACCCTGAACCGCATGCCCGTCATCGGGTGGCAACTGCGGAGGCAAGGTCATGTCAGCATAGCCCGCCATGACCGATCCAGTGCCATGGGCAGTCTGGAACGTGCGGCACAGATGGTCCGAGACGGAAAAAACCTGCTGGTCTTTCCGGAAGGGACGAGATCCGGAAAACCCACAATGGGACCTTTCAAAAAAGGTGTTTTCCATTTGGCCCTGGCCGCCCGGGTGCCCATTGTACCGGTGTCCATTGCCCACTCCTGGAAAATCATGCCCAAACACACCCTGAAACTGAACACCACCTCTGTGCAGGTGCGCTTTCATCCAGCCATTGAAACTGCGGAATATGCTCCGGAGTCCATGACGGATCTGATGGATCGTGTTCGCCGGGTGATCTCCGGGGCGCTGATCCTGGATGGTGATGCCCAGGATGCAACCGCATGAAAACGTTTTTTCTCTTTCTTTGTGTAATCTTTTTCCTGTCATGCAAGAATCAGGCAGGAAGATTCGAGGATCCACCGGCTCCTCCCCCGGATATGACTCCGGAGGAAATCGCCGCCAAAATGGATGAACTCTCCCGGCAGGAGAGGGAATACGAACAGGCCCAGCGGTTGCCCGAAGATTACGATCCCGTGGTTCCGCGCGTCAAGGAGCCGTCCGTACCGGAACTCCGGGAACCCCAGGTGCGGTCCTTTGTGCGGCCACTGTCCTCCGAAGAGGAAAAGCGGGTACACAAACAGTTGTCCGAATGCGGGGAAAAAGCCTTGACCGTGGAGGTGATGGTCAGTCCGGACGGGGTTGTCTTTCTGGCTCCCGATCAACGGTTTCTGGAATCCGATATCCTTTGCTTTGACGGAATCCTGGACAAGATGAAACTGGATCCAGGTCCCCCGCGAAAAGGAACCATCCACCTCCCATGAACAGGCAGTCCATCCTTTTGAGTCTGGCCATGCTGGTGTCGGTGGGTATCACCATCTGGCGCCTGCAGCCGGTACCGTTTTCCAGTATTCCGCCCGGGATCCGGGTGGACGGGCAGGTGTTCGGCGCCATCACACCGGATGAACTGGAGATGCGCATTGAAGCCCGTGCCAAAGAGCATGCGGCCCGACCCCTGGCAGTTCTTCTGGACGATGTCAGACATGAAGTGCCGGTGAAAAAACTGGGCATGCGGTTTGACACGAAACCGGTACGCCGGGAAATATCGGATCTGCTGGTCCGGCACGCCGGTTTCTGGCAGCGGCATGCCCTGAAGCGATCTCTGGCACGCGGGCGTTTTTTGTTTTTCACGCCTTTTTCGTATGACCGTTCTGCCATGGAGGCCTTTTTTACCCAACTCAAGGAGAAGGTGGATCATCCGGCCGCAGAAGCCCGTCTGGACCTGCTCAGGCGGGAGGTTGTTCCCAGCCGGGACGGACGGTTGCTGGACGTGGCGGCTTCCATCGCCGCCGCCGAACGTGCCATCCTGGCCGGCCGTGACGAGATGAAGCCAGCGATCCAGATCATTGCTCCCTCGATGTCTTCGGACGATCTGGCGGATCTGGCGCTTTCCACGGTGCTGGGCTGGTACGAAACCTCGTTCGCGGACTATGGCCGTTTCGCCTACCGTGCCCACAACCTCAAGATGGGAGCTGCCAAGGTCACGGGTTCTGTGCTTCTTCCGGGCAAGGATTTTTCGTTCAACCAGGTGGTGGGTCCCAGGACCACGAAGGAGGGGTATCGCATGGCCCCGGTGATTTCCCTCGGGGAAATGGTGGACGACATTGGCGGGGGTATGTGCCAGGTGGCTTCCACCATTTTTGCCGCCGCATTTTTCGCGGGACTGGATATCGTGGATTTCAAGGTGCACACCCAGGTTTCCCAATACATTGATTTGGCCCTGGATGCCACCGTGGTCTATCCCGGCGTGGATTTGGTGGTCCGCAATCCGTATCCGTTCCCCGTGGCCCTTCGAATGGATGTCTCCCGTGGCCGGATCCGTGCGGAATTCCTGGGCCGGGAAAAGCCTTATGCAAAAATAGGTTTTGAACGGCGCATCATCGGGGAGGTACCCTTTTCCACCACCATGCGTCCGGACGACAACATGCTGGTGGGGACCTATCGACTGGATCAGAGGGGGCAAAAAGGATACAACGTCCGGCGACGGCGGATCTTTTTTGACGAGGAGGGAGTGGAAGTCAAGGCCGAAACCTGGACCCTGTATTATCCGCCCACCACCATGATCATCCGGGAGGGTACGAAGAAACCGGCCGATCCCGATGCGCCGCTTCCGGATCCCCCGGAACCCTACCGTCCGGCTGCGGATCCCCCCGAATTCCGCCGTGAAATCCAGTAAACAGTTATTCCAAACAGGGCAAACGCATTATGAGCGCTGAGTGATAATTGTGGGCCAGTGCCGGTTGCC